>CAZDQL010000001.1:0-155226 GCA_964507325.1 uncultured Planctomycetaceae bacterium
CCCCCAGCCCTGCGGCCGCCAGGTAGTCCCGCTCCAGCCGCTCGGGGTCTTCGCCGACCTCCGTCAACCGGGCAACCAGCCGCGGGACGACTGCCGCCTCGGCCTGGGTGACCGCGACCCGCACCCCCTCCAGGGCCAGGCTGGTCACTTGCCGCTCGGCGACGAGCTCCTCCGGGAAGTTCCGCTGGGCCACGTTCAGCCCCACCCCGATCACGTAGACGGGGTGGGCCAGGTCCAAGCCGCGGGTCTCCACCAGGATGCCGGCCAGCTTGGCGCCCCGCACCACCACGTCGTTGGGCCACTCGAGCCGAGCAGCCGCCGCACCCAGGGCGCGCACGCCGTCGAGGACCGCCAGCCCCCCGGCCACCGTCAGTGCCGCTGGAGCGGCGGGCTCGGAGGGGGCCCAGACCAGGCTGGCGTAGAGCCCCGCCGCCGCCTGGGAGTCCCAAGCCCGACCGCGTCGCCCCCGCCCGGCGCTCTGCGCGTGGGCGACGTGCAAGTCCAGGTGCCGAGCCGTCCCCGCCGCCACGGCGCCCAGGGCGCGTTCGTTGGTCGAGTCGGTTGCACCGTGATGGATGCGGGTCACGCCGCAGAGATTAGTGTGTGATTCACCCTGTTGGGGCATTCTGGCCGGTTCCCGCGCGCCCGCTGGATCCCCTTCGAGACGCCCCACCGGGGCGTCTCGATCCGCCTGCGGCGGACCGGGGCTTGCCCATTGCCGCTCCTCCGAGACTCACAGCGGAGTCGCCTCGTCGCGGCGCCTTGCAGCGAACGCGCAGGGGCCGGCCAGAATGCCCCAACAGGGTGAATCACACCACTAGCGCGCTATCGTGGGCACCATGGAGCTCCTCCTCGCCGATCTGATCGCAGGCGTGCACCTGGGGATCGTGCTCTACGTGCTCGTGGGTCAGCTCCTGATCCTGGCCGGCTGGGCGCTGCGCTGGGCCTGGGTGCGCGGCTTCTGGTTCCGCCTGAGCCACCTCCTGCTCGTGCTGTGGGTCGCGGTCCAGGCGGGTCTGGGCGAGATCTGTCCCCTGACCACCTGGGAGTTCGAGCTGCGCCGGCGCGGCGGTCAAGAGGGGCAGGAGGGGACCTTCGTCGGCCGACTGATGCACGACCTGCTCTTCGTGGACGTGCCCCAGACGACCCTCGACAAGGTCTACATCGGCTTCGCCTTGGTGGTCGTGGTCACTCTGGTGTGCTGTCGTCCCCGTCCTCCGCGGCGGCGCCTTCGGTCTCGGAGCTCTCCTCCTCCTCCTCCGGGCTCCAGTCCGCCGGCGGAGGCCAAACCGCCTGAGCCGCGCTGATCGGGATCCCGTAGCCGATGGTGTAGACCGCTTGGCGGTCCGGGGTCGCCTGCACGCTGAACACCACCCCGATCACCCGGCCGCGCAGATCCGTGATCGGCCCGCCGCTGTTGCCGGGGTGTACGCCCGCGTCGACCTGTAGGTGCCCGCCGACCACGCGCGAGAGGATCCCGCGGAAGGTGGACGCGATGACCGTGCGCCCCTCCTGCAGGGCAAAATTGCCCAGGGGGAAGCCGAACAGGAAGACGTCACTGCCCGGATCGACGACGGGGGCCACGGTGGAGAAGTCCCGCACGTAGGGCATCCCCTCGAAGGGCTCGACCCTGGCCAACGCCAGGTCGACCCCGTCTTCCGCCGTGCGCACCACCGTCAGGGAGCGCCGCTCCGCCGAGCCCGTGAAGACAGCATTCAGCTCCAAGCGCGTCTCGATGCTGCTCAAGCGTCCGGCGGGGATCAGTCGTACATCCTCCCCCGGCTGCACGACGTGGGCGTTGGTCACGATCCACCCCTCCGGCGAGACGCAGAAGCCGGAGCCGGTGGATTCCATCAGCCAAGGCACCCCCTCGCCGTCGAAGTTCGGTCCCAGCACCGGGTCCACGTGCAGCTCCACACCGTCCTCGTTGACGAGCGCCAGCGAGGATTCGATCAGGACCACCGCCTCGCGCACGCGCGAGATGTCGGAGAGGCGCGCCGCCTCGAGGTTCACCGGGTCGAAGCGCGAGAACTGGTCGCGGGCCGTCTCGAGCTCTTCGCGGGTCCTGGCCAGGGAGGCCTCGAGCCGCTCGACCTCGGAGGAGGCGGCCCCGCTCTCCTCGAGCTGGGCGAGCCGCTCGCGCAGGCCCTTGGCCGCCGCCTCACCGGCGGTGATCGAGGCCTGCAGGTTCTCCACGTGCAGCGTGCGCTCGCGCTCGAGCTCCGCCCAGCGCAGCTCCCGCGCGGCGCTCTCCCGACGCAGCTCCTCGGTCAGCTCGAGGGCCCGCGTGACCTCGGCCACCTGGGCCACTTCCTGCCGGGCGAGGGTCTCCGCGAGCCCGGCCGCGCGATCCTTGTCCTGCGCGGCGATGTCGAGGCCCCACCAGACCAGGGCCCCGATCGCCACCACCCCCAGGGCGACGAGCAGGCCCGACGTGCGGCGCGTGCGGCGCGTGACCATCTCCCGCACTCGCTCCTCGGAGATCTTCTCACCCACTCCCGCAGCGGAGGGGTCGACGAACATCGTCTCCGAGAGGGGAGCCGACGAGATCACCACGAAGCGCGGCCCGATCGCCCCCAGCTGCAGGACGTCTCCCAGGACCAGCTGCGCCTCCTGCACCGCCTCGCCGTTCACCAGCGTCCCGTTGCGAGACCCCAGGTCCTGGAGGCGCAGGCGACCCGGCTCGATCACCTCCAGCAGGGCGTGGTGGGTCGAAACCGAGGGGAAGACGTCGCCAGGGAGGGTGAGGTCGTTGTCGGGAGAGCGCCCGATCGTCAACCGACCCTCGATCAGATCGATCGGCTGTTCGAAGCCTGGAACCTGCAGGGGCTTCAGGCGCAGGCGCTTACGGGCGGCGAAGGGGTCCTTCATCACCCCGCATTCTACGGACCCGGTTGGAGGTCGGGATCAACCGCCCCGCGCAGACGCCTCCGTTTGTGTTTTTGCGGATCGCGACCGTGGGCGCTTATACTCTGACGAAGACACCGCCGTAGCCGTGTCTCCCTCCCATCGGGCTGAATGGCCCCAATCCCCGGAGTCGACGATGGACCACCCGGGACAACCCACCCTCGGCGATGCCAGTGCCCTGATCGCCCGAGCGCTGGTCGAGCTGGCCGAGGAGCGAGAAGACGTTCGCGAGGCCCTGGGTGTCGTCCTGCGCTGGAGCCAGGGTCGCCAGCCGGAGGGCGAGACCGGAGTCCCCATTCAGCCCGCCGGGGAAGCCCAGGCGTTGGTGGACAAGGTGATCACCCCTTCGGCGCCACCTGAGTCCTCCCCCCTGGAGCGCCGGGAGCCCCCTGCGTCGGTGCGTCAGCAGCGCAAGGTCTCCCTCGAGACGATCGTCCGACGGGCGGGCTGGAAGGCGGCCGCCTGCAGGCTGGCGGTGGACCGCCGCCGCACCCGTGGGTCCAAGGAGGAGGCCCAGCGGTTGCAGAAGGCGGAGGAGGAGCTCAGGCAGCAGCGCTCCACGTTGGAGGACTGCTGGGCTTGGATGCTGGACTCCCCGCGCCCCCTGCCCAATGACGGGCTGCTGCTCGACGTGGCGGACTGCTACGACACGGTCGCCCTGGCCGCTCGAACGGCCCTGGAACTGGAGGAGCAGGGGTTGTTCGATCCCAAGCCCCCCGCCGACCTCCTGCACCTCCTGGCCGAGGCCCAATCGGCCCTGCTCTCGGGGCTGCACCGCTGTGAGCTGCGGGGCGACAACGACCAGCGGGACCTGTTCCTCTGGCTCAAGGACCAGACCACGCGCCACCGCATCTACGTCGACCGCCACATGCGACTCGACGATCCCGCCGACAGCGCCGGATCGGAGAGCCTGCGCAAGCGCCTGCGCATGCTGGCGCGCCAGTTGTCGCAGGCCAACCTCGCGCGGCGCTCCCGCGTGCAGCTCATGAACAAGGTCCGCTACCACCTGCGCAAGGCGGCGGAGGGGGGCCCCGCGGCGGAGCACGACTGGTCAGCCGTACAGGCCGCTTGTGGCGAATGGGGTCGACTCGGGCTGAGCTTGGAACAGACCGAGTTCGCGACGCTGGTGCGGACCTTCGTGACCGAGCACGGTGCCGGGCGCGAGCCCACCGCAGAGATGTCCCTCATCCTGGGAGGGAATCCGGACCCCCAATCCGCCGACGCCGCTCCCCAGTCCCCTCCCCCCGAGACGATCTCCCAAGCTGCGGAGCTGCTCGCCGGCCGCCGGGCGGTCCTCCTGGGCAAGGGGGTGCGTCCCACCGGGGTGGACGAACTGCGCGACGCGCTGCGGCTCCGGGAGCTCTCCTGGGCGTCGATGTCTGACGAAGAGGACCACGGCGCCCGGCTGGCCGAGGTGTTGGGCGCACAAGAAGATGGCCTGGTTCTGCTCGCCACGCGGCTGCCCGTGGAGGAGTACGCCGAGTTCAAACGGCTGTGCAAGGAGAATGGACGGCCCTTCGTGCGCCTCCCCGCCGGCCTCGAACCACCGCGCGTGGCGCACCAGATCCTGCGCCAGATCGGCTGGCGGCTGCGTCGCGAACCGGACGTCCAGCACCCCTGAAGCCCTCAGAGGGGCGGCTGGAGCCTCCTAGGGCGGTTTTCGGGATTCCGGCCCCGGCTGCGGGTGTAGCTCGACCGATCCAATCACCTGGAGAACGTCCCCATGGAGCCCAATCAGCCCGCATCGAGCCGCACCGGTGAGCGCAGGGCCGCCCAGCGCCGCCAGATGGAGCCTCCCACCGCCAGCGTCGAATTCGAAACCGAGCGCTTCGAAGCCACCGGCGAGAACATCTCGGACACCGGGGTGCTCCTCCTGACAGACTCGGACGTGCACGTCGAGGTCGAGGTGGAGGGCCGGACGTGGTCCGGGCGCGTCGTCCGCGTCCACGCCATGCCAGGCGGGACGACCGGCTGGGCGGTGGAGTTCCTGGCCGAGTAGCGCTGGGAGAGACGGCGTGCCTGCTTCCCTCTCTCCCAAGGCCATTCGCTGGCGACTGGGTCTGACGGTGCTCCTCACGAGCGCCCTCGTCAGTGGCTCTCTGGCCTACGCGCTGGGGGAGGGGTGGCAGCCGAACGCGGTCGAAGTGCTCGCCACGGTCGCGTGCACCGCCCTGCTCGTCGGGTGGTCCGCGGTGCGTCTGGTGGAGTCCCGCGTGGTGCGACCCCTGCGAACGGTGGTCGCGCGCGTGGACGAGGTCGCCCCGATCGCGGGAGAGAGGGGAGCCGACGAGCGGCGTCCCACGGATCTCGGCACCGTCATCGAGGAGGCCCTCGAGCGCGTGGAGGCCAGCCGCAGGGACATCGTCCGCTGCGCACGTCTGACCGGCATGTCCGACGTGTCGAGCGCGCTCCTGCACGGGGTCGGGAACACGATGAACGGCGTGCTCACCTCCGTGGGGCAGATCGACCGCGAGGTGCGGCGCCTGAGTGTCAAGGACGTGCACCTCCTGATCGGTGAGCTCAAGCGCAACGTCGACGACCTGGCGAGCTACCTGACCCAAGACCGGCAGGGGCGCTTCGTGCTGCCCTTCCTGACCGCCATGGCGCACTGCCTGGACGAAGTGCAGCAGACGATCGTCACCGAGTTGGCCAGCGTCGACCAGGGAGTACGGGAGATCGCGGAGTTGATGCAGACCCAAGAGCGCTACATCATCGGCTCCAACCTGGCGGAGGTCCTCGACCCGTGTGATGACCTGAACCAGGTGTTCTTGATCAGCCAGCAGACCCATGACCCCACCTGCGAGGTGACCGTCGAGCGTCACTTCGAGCCTGCCTACGCGGTGCAGGTCGACCGACACCGCCTGCACGGCGTCCTGCTGAACATGCTGCAGAATGCCTTCGAGGCGCTGGAATCGCGGCCCAAACCGTCGCGCCGCATCATCCTGCGCGTCTACGTCGCCGAGAGGGGCATGGTCGCCGTCGAGGTGGTGGACTCGGGGATCGGCATCGCCTCCGATCTGCTCGAGCGCGTCTTCGAGAGCGGTTTCACCACCAAGGAGGGCGCCCGCGGGTTGGGACTGCACGTGGCCGCCAACTCCGCTCGGGAGATGGGCGGTTTCCTGCAGATCGCCAGCAAAGGGAACTTCCAGGGCACGACCCAGATCCTGCAACTCCCTGCGTATTGCGATCAGGTCGAGAGGGCCGCTCCCAGCGAGGCCTACTGCGCCACGTCGTGAGCTTCCTCGCGCCGGTGGCAGATCTGACGGTAGTGCTCCTCGAAGAAGAACTCCTGCTCTCCGCCGGTGGGACGCAACTGGTCGAGCCAGGTCGCTCGTTCGTCGTAGCGGGCGAAGAAGGGGCGCTGTACCCAATCGGGATTACGCGCCTGAATGAAGCGCAGCACGAAGACCTTCTCGCCGTCGACCTCGGTCACTCCCTGGACCTCGACCTTGCCGGGCCCGGCGCTCATCGACGGGCCGCGAGCCGTGCGGGCCAGGCCTGAGAGGCGCCTCATCGCGCTGGAGTAGATCTCGTAGGCGCGTGCCAGGGGCACCTCGAAGTGCGCCCGGGCCCCCGTGTCGCGCTCGACGAACATGTAGTAGGGCACGATCCCCAGACGCACCTGGTTGCGCCACATGGTGGCCCAGATGTCCGCGCCGTCGTTGATGTGGGCCAGGAGGGGAGCTTGAGCGCGGATCACGACCCCCGCGTCCTGCAGTCTGCCGATGGCGCGGTGGCAGATGTCGTTGTCGAACTCCCGCCAGTGGTCGAAGTGGGCCATGAAGGCCAGGTGCTTGCCGGCAGCCACCAGCCGCTCGAAGAGGCGCAGGAGCTGGTCGGCGTCCTCGTCCGTGACGAAACGCTGGGGCCAGAAGGAGAGGGCCTTGCTGCCGATGCGGATCGACTGCACGTGCTCCAGGCGGGGCTCGAGCAGAGGGGCCAGGTAGCGCTGCAGCACCTTGGCCTTCATGATCATCGGATCGCCGCCGGTGACGAGCAGGTCGGTCACTTCGGGGGCCTCGGCCAGGTAGTCGTGCAGCTGCGAGGCGTCCGTCTCTGAGAAGCGCTGGCCCTTGGCCCCCACGAACTGGGCCCAGCGGAAGCAGAAGCTGCAGTAGGCGTGGCAGGTCTGCCCCTGGCTGGGGAAGAAGAGCACCGTCTCCCGGTACTTGTGCTGGACCCCGGCCAGGGGGCGGCCACGGAAGAGGGGGACGTTGTGCTCCTGCTGGCCGGCCGGGTGGGGATTCAGCTCCTCCCGGACCTCGTCCACCACCGCCCCCAGCTCCTCCTTCCCGGAGCTGCGACGCACCAGGGCCGCCACGCGCGCGAAGTGCTCCTCCGAGAGCATCCTCCGCTGGGGGAAGACGAGCTGGAAGATCGGGTCGTTGGGGACCCGGTCCCACTCGATCAGCTCCTGCAGGACGTGGTCGTTGACGCGGAAGGGCAGGACCGAGGAGACGACCCGCATGGCGAAGCGCTGTTCGGCGGGCAGGGCGGCGAGCTGTGGGATCTCCCCCAGGTGGCGCTCGGTGTAGACCCGGAACCTCTCCGGAGCGCCATCCGGCACGCTCCGAAGGGTGCTGATCGGTCTACGGGGGAGGAAGTACGTCATATGGCGGAGCTCCGTGGCTCGCTCCAGCGGGCCTCAGCTCCGGTGGACCCCTCTCTGATGGATTCGAACGCCCCAGTGCGGTCCCTCATCATATCAAGACGGTCTTGTTATATCTAGGATGCTATCTATTGGGCCTCAAGCGACCTTTATCGGGACTGTATGCCTGGCGCGGGGCGACGCCCGGCCTCCACCACCTCTAAGAAGACGCAATTGGGCGTTTCCCTCCACTGGCGGCTCCTCGCTGGTCGATCCACTAGTTCAGGTCGGGTCGTAGCTGGGGAGGGTGCATGGCGTTGGGGCCGAACCGGATGCTCGTAGTCGGGGTCTTCGCACTGTGTGCGTGCTCGACGGTGCCCCCGCGGAGGTCCTCCGCCGGTCTCACTTCGGGACCCCCCGCGGACGCCGTGGCCGAGGTCGCCTCCAAGCCCGTCGAAACGAGGCAGGCGCCCCGCCGCGCAGCGAGCGATCGCCCCGCCCCGGTCCTGGAGGTGCCGGTCCTCCCGGTCCGCTTCACCCCCGCCCCCCTCCCCCCGCCCCCCGCGCTCGACGGCGCGGGCTTCGAGGGTCTCACTTTCGACCTGGGAGCCGGCGAGGCGCCCTACGACGACAGTCCCCCGAGCACCGATCTCCTGCCGGAGGGACCGCGGGGCTTCTCCGACACCGTGATGCGCATCAACTACGGGCAGCCGATCGGTCCGGGCGTCTCCCTCCAGGGGGGGGTGGCCGCCAGCCGCTACCAGGACGAGCCGGTCTTCGACTCGCTGGGGGAGGTGGAGATGGCCTGGGTCTCCTTCGGCCTCCGTGTGCGTTTCTGAACTGAACTGCCTCCCTTCGGTGGGCTTCGAGCCGAGCGCCTCTCCGCAACCCTGCTGCTACCAGATGCTTGGAGCGTTCACCCCCTGGCGGAGGTCCCGCAGCTCGGTGACCGATCGGCGCTGAGCGGACATGCGTCGTAGCGCGGCCTGGGGGAGGGTGCAGTCGCGGGTGCCCAGCCATCGACTCACCTGGATGCCCACGCAAGGGAGGCAGTTCAGTCTGGACCGGTTTCCCGCCTGGGCGACCTGGGGTAATTCCCGCTCGACGCCGGTGAGGGGACGGGGCTAGAGTCGCCGCCGGACACCATGGAACCGGCGGACGAGGACTCTGGGCGCAACAAGCGGGCTCGCTACCGCGTCGACGTGCAGCGCGGAGCCCCGATCAACGTCAGCGTCGTCGGCGAGGACCGGTTGGTGGCCTGTGAGCTGACCGACATCAGCTCCACGGGTTGCGGCTTCCTGGTCGCCCGGCGGGATGCCCGAGATTGGGAAGAGGGGGGGGTGCTCGATCTGCGTTTCACGGCTTCCGGACAAGGCCACGCCGTGGCGACCCTGGCGACCCTCCACAGGCTCCAGCAGCTAGGCGGTCGGGTGAGCGTGGGGGTGGAGTTCCTGGATCTGGCCGGGCTCTACTCCCAGCTCACGGCCCGCACCTGGGTCTTCTTCAACCGCCGCCGAGCGTACCGCGTCACCCCGCTGAAGGCGCCGGGCACGCGGGTGGAGGTCTCCCTCTCGGTGGGTCGGGGGGTGCACGGGGTCTTGCTCCAGGATTTGACGGCGCTCGGCCTGGGGCTGCGCCTCTCTCCTGGGCAGCGGCTGATCTTGCCGGAGGGGGCCGAGCTCGCCGCGCGCTTCGAGCTGCCCGCCCTCCCCAGAGCCCTGGACCTGGCCGTGACCCTGGTCCACCGGACGACGACCCCCGAGGCCGAGGTGCTGGGCCTGGAGTACGACCCCGGGGCGACCGCCGAGTTCGAGGAGCAGAGCACCGCCCTGGTGGGGTACGTCCTCGAGCTGCAGCGCCGGCTGCTCGCCCGATCGGATTGATCCCGTCTCTCTTCGGGACGACCGTCCAAGGGGGATCGGGGCCGCGCCGCGTATTCGCGCCTGCCCTGGAGTCGGCGGGCCCTTCCAGCCGATAGCGCCCCACAGCCGGGCATTCCCCAACAGGTTCCGCCCCCCCCGCGCCATGCACGACCAGGTCTACCGCGTTCAAGAGACGCTGCATTCCCTCCAGGAGGCGCTCTCCGCCTTCACCGCCGGCGATCGGGACCGGCTCTTCGAGTCCCGGGACGTCCTCCGAGATCTCGTGGACTGGATCGAAGCCAGCAACTGGTCCTACGCGAGCCCCGTCTGCGAGGCGGTGCAGGAGGTGCTCGGGAACGTCCTACGTCACGGCGGACTGACCGAGGCCGACGCGATCACCCTGGCCTCCGAGCTCCTGGCCTTCGTGGGCTCCGTGATCGAGCGTCCCGCGCCGGGCATCAGCGAAGCCAAGATCATCCACGGTTCGACCCCCAAGCCCCAAGAGGAGTACGAGCGCCTCGGGCAGTCGATCAGGATCTCCGTGGACCGCGTCGACGAGACCCGACTGGGCGAGATCATGGTCAAGATGGGGGCCCTGACCGCCGCCCAACTCACCCAGGCCTTGGGGCTGCAGCAGGTCTGTCGCAAGCGGCTGGGCGAGGTCCTGATCCAGATGGGGTTGATCGAAGAGTCGGTGTTGCAGGGCGCGCTGGAACGGCAGCGTCTGGCGACACTGCAAGTGGCGAACGAGATGCAGGGTCCCGGCGGTGGGCTGGAAGTGCGCGTGGCCGAGCCCGATATCGCGGAGTCGCCGAAGCCCTTGGACTTCCCTCCCACCTCCAGGGCGGGATGATCGGGCGTCAGTCGTAGGCCGTGTCCCAGCGCGCCATGTCCGCTTCGCGCGCTCGGGTGTACTCCAGCAGCGCGTCCCGCTCGGCCGGCTGGGCCAGCGCCTGCCCGGCGGCGAAGGCGGCTCCGAAGAGGACCCCTTGGGAGAGCTGGGTCAGGTGAACGCCGTGAGCTCCCCATGAGATCTCCCTGGTGCTCCCCGGGATCTCGAAGGAGGCCTGGAGCTCGCCGACCCCGGACAAGAGCTGCGCGTTCTCAGCGTCCAACAGCACACCGAAACCGTCGACCGACAGGTCGTGGATGCGCACATCCATCGATCCCGGACCGAAGGTGAGCACGCCGGTGAGCGTGGTGTCGAGCGCAGGTTGGACGCGGACGGCTCGGCGTCGGTTGAAGTACTTCAGGAAGTGGGCGTCGAGCTGCGAGAAGAGGGCACTCTGGTCCTGGAAGGCGAGGCCGTAGCGTGTCGACCCTTCGTGCACCGCGACGGTGCTGACCGCCGCCGCGGCCGTGATCGTCCTACCGTGGCCGAGGGAGGAGAAGGTCAGGACCACGATCTGCTCCTCTTCGAGGCCAGGGTCGCGCTCGGCGGGGATTCCCAGCCCAGCACCGCCGGCGCTGACGTCGATGAGCTCGCTCGGCACGGGCGTACCGCCCTCGACGCAGAGCCTCACGGCGAGCTGGTGCTTCTTGCCCGGCCTCCTGCGGTAGTGACGCCGGTACTCGGCGGAGCCCTGCTTGCGCTTCTTCTTGCGGCGGAAGAACATCGACGGTCGGGATTCTAGGTCGCCCCCCACGGCGAGCGAACCCAAAACCGGACGCCCGGGAGGGAATCCCCGGGGCAGAGCGCGCGACCGCCTGCGGCCCTGGTAAATATCTCGCTGCGGGCGCGCATGCCCCGCGCCCGCCATGGACCACTGCACCCCCACACCCGGACGTTTGGCCGTCGCCCTCGGCGGAGTGGCGAGTCGGAGGGGAGCGCGATGACCGGCGAGGAGCGGGGACGCATCGCCGGCCTCGACGTGGCGCGGGCCCTGGCGGTCTTCGGGATGGTGGCCGTCAACTTCGAGCTGGTGCTCTCCAACCAGCTCGGGCCGGCCTGGTTGGAGCGCGCCCTGCAACTCCCCCGCGGTCGCGCGAGCGCGCTCTTCGTCGTGCTGGCCGGAGTGGGGATGACGCTCTTGGGGAGGGGCGATGGCGTCCGCGCCCGCGAGCGTCTGGCGCGCAGGGGGCTCGTCCTGCTCGCCATCGGCTACCCCTTCCTGGTGCTCTGGGACGGGGACATCCTGCACTTCTACGGCTTCTACTTCCTCATCGGCGCGCTCACCATCGCCTGGGCGGATCGCGTGCTCCTGCTACTCGCCTGCGGGGTCACCCTCGCGGCACCGTTGCTGCTCTTGGGCGGGCTGGACTTCGAGTGGGGGTGGCTGGGGGACGACCAGCTCGAGTACGGAGACCTCTGGACCTGGCGCGGCCACCTGCGACACCTGTTCTTCAACGGCTTCCACCCCCTCGTGCCCTGGATGGCCTTCATCTGGTACGGCCAGTGGCTCGGGCGCAGGCTCAGGGCGGATCCCGACTTCGCGCGCCGCATCCTGTGGCGCGCCGCGGCGGTCGCGTTGGCGGCGGAGGGGCTCTCCTGGTTCCTGGTGAGCTCCCTCGAGGAGAGCGCCGCGCGCGAGGTGGCGCCGCTGGTCTCGACCGTCTCCATGCCGCCTGGGGTGCTCTACGTGATCGCCGCGGCGGCGCTCGCCACGGCGGTGATCGGACTGGCGACGGCCGCCGTTCGGCGCTGGCCCCAGGCGCTCCTGGTGCGCGTGCTGACCCACACCGGCCAGCTCGCGCTGACCGCTTACCTGGCCCATGTGGTGCTCGGCATCGGGCCCTTCGACGAGCTCTACCAGGTGCACTGCCTGAGCCTGGGCCAGGTCTTCGCCCTCTGGGCGCTCTTCTGCTACCTGGCCGCCCTCTTCAGCCACCACTGGCGACTGCGCTGGGAGCGCGGGCCCTGCGAGTGGCTGCTCAGGGCCCTGGACGACCGTCCGCGGCCGAAGGAACGGGCGTGAAGCTGGATCTGGCGGGTCTGGAGATCGAGGGCGTTTCGACCGGCGGGACGGAGACCTGCGTCGAGGTCCCCGCCTGGCGCATCGCCTTCGACCTGGGTCGTTGCTCGCCCCGCACGGTGAGTTGTCCCAGGGTGTTCTTCACCCACGCCCACGTGGACCACACGGGGGCGGTCGCCTTGCACGTGGCGCAGCGGGATCTGAAGGGGATGGCCCCTCCGACCTACGTGGTGCCCCCCGAGTGCCAGGCCGACTTCGAGGCGCTGCTCGAAGCCTGGCGGCGCCTCGAGCGGTCGCGACTGCCGTGCGACGTGGTCGCCCTGGCACCCGGTGAGGAGCTGCGCCTGCGCCGTGACCTGGTCGTGGAGGCCTTCCGCTCCCAGCACCGCACCCCGAGCAACGGCTACGTGGTGTGGGAGGAGCGCAAGAAGCTCCGCGAGCGCTACGCGGGCCTGGCCGGCGAGGAGATCGCGCGCCTGCGCGCCGACGGGGTGGAGGTGACCCGCACCCTGCGCTCCCCCGAGCTGGTCTTCACCGGCGACACGCAGATCGAGGTGCTCGAGGAGGTCCCCGTCGTCCGCCGCGCCCGGCGGCTGGTCCTCGAATGCACCTTCCTCGACGAGCGGGTGGACGTCGCCTCCGCCCGGGAGAAGGGCCACCTGCACCTGGACGAGCTGGTGGAGAAGGCGGAGCTCCTGGGGGAGGTGGAGGCGGTGCTCCTGTGCCACTTCTCGTCGCGCTACGGGCGTGAGGAGGTGGTGAACCTCCTGCGCGAGCGGCTGCCGCCGGGCCTCTGGGAGCGGGTGCGGGTGCTCGTCTAACGACCGGCTCGGACCGGAGAGCTCTTCAGGAGCCTCCAGGCCAGGGTGAGGCCGTAGTCGTCCCCGTCGAGCACCGTGAAGACGATGAGTTGGTCACGGTCGTCGTAGAGCGCAGTGCGCAGGAGGTAGGTGTGGCCTATCTGTGCCGGGGTGAAACAGGTGAGGCCGAGCTCCTGCCTGCGGGCGTCGTCCTCCTCGGAGAGCTGGCGCCGGCGATTCTCCACGACCGGTCGGACGCTCCACATGAACTCCCAGACGGCTCGCACGTGGTCGTCGACGGCAGGGCATCGTCCCGACACGGCGACCCTCAGGTTCTCGAAGTCCAACCCACCGAGATCCAAGAGCCATCCGTCGTCCCCGCCCGCAAACCCTGATACGAACTCGCCCATCCTCAAGGCAAGGTCCGAATGCCCCCCGTACTCGTTGCTGTTCTTCGCGAACGAGTAGTAGCTCCCGCCACGATGCAGCTTCACCAATGCGTCACAGGTGCCGCGCCGCAGAATGCGCCCGAAGCCAGAGCGCTGGGCGAAGCTCGTTCGACCGCCGAGGGCTGCCGAGTACTCCTCGCGCAAGCTTTCGGGAATCTCGAACAAGAGTGGATGTGCTCGCCGCCGGACCTCTTCGAGGAGCGCGAACAGCCCACGTTCCGACGCACCTTCGAGAGCCTCGGCGACCGCTTCCGGAGCCTCGCGGACCTCCCGATGGCGGTCTTTCGACTGCTGCTCGGATCTGCGCTCCAGGGGCCAGCGGTTGAGGATGCGCCAGGCGATGGTGCAACCGCGTTCGTCCAGGTCGAGCACGCGCAGGGCCACGAGGTGGTCGTGCTCACTGGGGCTGTGCAACCGCACCAGGAACGCGTCGCCGACGCCGGAGGGTGCCAAGCTGCGCCTCATGTGTCTCGTCTCATCATGGAGCCGGGCTTTGTTCTCAAGGGTGATGACACTCCAGAGGTGTCCCCAGTCCGCATGCCGTCCTTTGGGCAGCCACGCCGGTGGAGCGCCCGGATGATTCGGTAGATCCATGAGAGAACGCTCTCCAATCCACATCAACAGCCCGATCTGACCTCCGATGAAGTCGGTATCGAACATCCCGCGGTGGAAGGAGATGTCCGGTTCCCGGTCGTAGCTGTGATCCCGCGTGGCGAAGGAGTAGTACGACCCGCCTCCGCGCTTCAGTATGGCGTGGGCCCAGTCGGACTCGGCCCCGTTGCCGCGCAGCAGTCGCGCCACACCGGTCCCGGGCAGGGCCAGGAGGCTCGCTTGGCTGGCGACTAGCTTGGGGGAAGGGGTGAGGAGCCTTTTCTGCAACTCGCGCTGAGTCCAGACCGCTACCTCGAGCAGCTCGGGCACGCTGTCGGCTTTCAGCTCGTCGATGAGGTCTCCGAGTGCGGTCTGCTGGCCAACGGCCACGACGCCGGGGCGCCGTGCCGAGCCCGCTCCCACATCGATGGCTGCCGGAGCCTCGAAGGGCCGGGCCTGGTGACCTACCACGCCCGGCCGGATGCTCGCCGGGCTCGTCGTCGCCGGCGCGACGCTCTGGTACAGGAGCACCGACAGCCCGACCACGGCGACCACGCCGCCGACCGCGGCCCATCCAGCGGGAGCGCCGAGGCGCAGTCCGGGGGCGACCAGGACGGCCCAAGCCGCCCGACCCTCGCGCTCGTCCAGCCGTTCCCGCAGCAGAGCGTGCGCCCGATGCAGCTGCGAGCGGACCGTCGCCGAGCTGAGTTGCGTGCGGCGAGCGATCTCCGCGGGGGACAGCTCCTGGTAGTAGCGCAGCAGGACGACCTCGCGATACGGCGCGCGCAGCGCCAGCACCGCGTCCACCACCGCGCGGTGCGCTTCGAGACGCGCGTGGCTCTCAGCAGCCGATTCCACCGCTTCGGGGCGTGCACAGGCCCGTTCGCGGGCGGCGCGCCGCTGCGAGCTACGCCTCAGGGACATTGCCTTGCTGCGAGCGACGCTCGACAGCCAGCTCCGCAGGCTCGCCACCGAGCGGGGCGGACGGCGCAGGGCCGCGATCCAGGTCTCCTGTACGACGTCCTGCACCTGGCCGTCGTCCACGAGCAGCCCGCGTACGACGGCCTTCACGAAGGGCTCGTGGGCGAGAAGGGTCTTGGGGGTGAGGGTCGAGACCGACGGCATGGGCTCCTCCGAGGATCCGGGATGGGACCTGATGACGCCACCCTCCCCCCGAGCGCGGCGCCGAAGCGCCGGTTTTTCGTGGCTACTGCCGCGCGCCTACGCCCCAGCGACCCGCCTGCGGCCGGTGAAGTAGATCCCGAAGGCCAGTCGGGAAGCGCTGGGTTTGCGCACCAGCCAGCGGTCGAGGAACTTCAGGGGCCAGAGCACGATCGAGAAGAAGAGGAAGACCAGGGTCGAGAGGGCCTTGAAGAACTTGCTCCGCCCCTCGAAGACCATCGCCGCCCAGTAGGTCCAGAGGGTGATCACCGTCACCGTGGGGCCGATGTGCACCCCCTTCTCGATGGTGTCGAAGCCGAAGCGGTCCATGACGCGCTCCAGGTCCGGCACCGTGTAGCGGCGGCAGTCGATCGGGTCCTCGTGGTACTGCTGCAGGAAGGGCATCTCGACGTGGACCACGCCCCCCGGCTTCACCACCCTGGCGATCTCCGCGCAGAGGCGTGCGATGTCCTCGACGTGCTCGAAGAGGCCCGTGGCGACGATCAGGTCGACGCTGGCGCTGCGCAGGGGCAGCGCCTGCACGTCCGCGCGCAGGTCGGTGTTGTCGGTCAAGAGGTAGTCGACACAGATCGTCTGGGGCGAGATCTTGCGCCCTCCGGCGCCGAGATCGACGACGCGTCCCCCGGCGGGCACCTCGCGCAGGACCGCGGCGATGCGCGGATCGCACTGGTAGGTCAGGGTCGGGAAGAAGCGCTGGTAGTTCTGTTTGCCCCAGGGCATGGTCGATCGCTCAGGGTAGTGGGAGGCTCAGAATAGCGAGCTCAACGTCTCGGCCACCATCCGATTGGCCCGAGGGGAGTAGTGACCCTGCGGCTGCCACCCCCGCGGGTCCTCGTCCAGGCCGGCATCGAGTAGGGCCGTCGTGAGGTCGTGGACCACGACCCCTTCACCGCGCAGCGCCTCCACCAGCGGTCCCCAGTACGCCGGCCGCCCCGCAGAGAGAGAGCGCAGGCCGCCGCGGGAGGGCAGCACCAGGAGCCGGAAGGGTACGCCGCGCAGGGCAGCCTCCTCCCGGGCGGCGAGGATCACCGCGCGCGTCACCCGGTGAAGCTCACTCTGCGGGTCCCGGAGCCATCGAGCGGGCTCGCGGCCCCTCGCCTCCGCGGCGGTCAGGCCCAGTCGCCCGAGGGCGCTCCAGTGCAGGATCGAGGTGCCGCGGGGGGCGTAGGCCCGCGGCGCGCGGCGCACCCACCAGTCGCTCTCCCCCGTCTCGGCCAGGAAGGCTTCCTGGTCGCTCAGCAGGTGGACCAGCGTGTCGAGATCGGGCGCGGGGGAGCGTTGGAGCTCGAGCGCATCGCCCTCCCCCAGGAGGAAGCGCGGCTTGAAGAAGACCATCTGCGTCCAGTGACGGCAGGCCGGCGCGTAGCAGGTCACCACCCGCCACGAGGTCGCAGGGCACAACCCCAACCACACCTCGTCGGGTTCGAGGGCCTCCGCATCGCGCCGCCAGCGCAGCCAGGCCTGGTCGATGCCGTAACCACCGACACCCAGGTTGGCGACTTCGAGGTCGGGGCGCAGGCGGTCGAGCTGGGCCGCCCAGGTCTCCTCGCCCCGCACTTCGTCCCCGTGCGTGAAGCTGCACCCCAACGTGACGATGCGGCGCACTCCGGCGGGCTTGGGCGTGGTGAGGGGCGAGCCGCCCAGGCGACAACCGTGCGCGTCGTAGGAGTAGTTCCCCCGGGAGTGGTCGGGCCTGGGGCACCAACCCAGCTCGCCGTCGAAGGCGGTGAGACCCGGGAGGAGGGAGTCCTCCTCGATCAGGGCGCGGTAGGCCCTCAGGCGCTCCCGCTGGACGGGGGTGAAGAGGGGCGGATCGAAGGGGGCCAGGTAGCGTCCCGCCAGGTGGTCCGACGAGAGAGCCGTGTACAGGAGCAGCTGATCGGCGGCCACCAGGACCGCCGCCGCCAGGAGGAGGCGCTTCAGGATCCGTCGGCTTCGGGGGGGCGACTGGGGCATCTTCGGGGGAGCCGCGTCCCTCACTCCTCCCCGAAGTACTTCTCCACGATCCACGCCGGCTGCCAACGGTCCGGCTGCCGCGCACGGCCGGAGAGGTCGATCTCCATCGGCTCCGGCTCCGGGACCGTCAGCGGGTGCGGGTCGTCCACCCGCACCTGCCACTCCGCCAGCAGCACGCTCATGGCCCCGACCCGCGCCGCGTGGGCCGGGTCCGCCGCCAGGTCGTGGAGCTCGTGGGGATCCTCGGCCAGGTCGAACAACTGGGTGTGGTCGATGCGTGGGTAGCGGATCAGCTTGAAGCGTTTGTCGCGTACCGCGCGCATCTTGTCCTCGTAGGTCAGGAACAGGGTGTCGCGGACGCCCGCGCTCTCCCTGCGCCAGATCGGAGCCAGGTTCCGCCCTTCGACCAGCGCGGGCAGGTCCACGCCCGCCAACCCGCACAGGGTCGGGAAGATGTCGTACAGGTAGGTCAGCGCGGCGCTCTCGCCGCGCGGGATGCCCGGCCCGGCGAAGAGCAGCGGACAGCCCATCGAGTGCTCGTAGACGCTCTGCTTGCCGAGCAGTCCGTGGCTGCCGAGCGCCAGGCCGTGGTCCGCGGAGAAGACCAGCACCGTGTTCTGCGCCTGTCCCGTGCGCTCGAGCGCCGCCAGCACCCGACCGATCTGGTCGTCCATGTGGGTGATCAGGCCGTAGTACTCCGCGAGCTGGTCCGCGATCACCTCCTCGCTGCGCGGCCAAGCCGCCAGCGCCTCGTCGCGCCCCACCATCCAGCCGTTGTGGAAGGGGTGCTGCGGCATGAAGTTGGCCGGCAGCGGGGGCCGGTGGCGGTAGTAGTGCTCGCGGTAGGCGAGCGGGGGTTGGCGGGGGTCGTGGGGCGCGGTGAAGGAGACGTACAGGAAGAAGGGCCGCGACCCGTCGTGCCCCTCGAGGAACTCGATCGCCGCGTCGGCGAAGAGCTCGCTCGAGAAACCCTCGCCGGTGCGCTTCTCGCTGAGCTGGTGGTCGTCGGTGACGTCGACGATCGGCACCTGCGTGTGGTCCGACATGCCGCCCAGCATCACCGCCCGGCCACGCTGGAAACTGCGCAGGAAGGACTCGCCTCCGTTGTGCCACTTGCCGGTGCCGAAGGTGGCGTAACCCGCCTCACCCAAGAGCTCCGGGAGCGTCGGCACGCCGGCCAGGTCCATCGGCACCCGGTAGAGGGTGCGTCCGGTCATCAGCATCGCCCGGCTCGGCTGGCAGACCGCCCCGTGGATCGAGCCCATGCAGTAGTTCGAGGCGAAGCGGAACCCGCGCCCCGCGATCGAGTCGATGTGGGGGGTGCGCAGGTGCTCGTTGCCGAAGGCGCCCACGGCGTCGGGGCGTTGGTCGTCGGCGAAGAGGAACAGGATGTTGGGACGCGGATCCGGCGCGGTTCGGGAGCCGGGAAGCTGGGCACAGGCCTGGAGCGCCGTGCAGAGCAGGAGGATGGCGGCGGCACGCATGGCGCCACCGTACCTGATCGCCCGCACCCTCTCACGACCCGAGGCGCGCCGCCCTATGCTGTCCGCGTGCGATCCGCGGCCGAGAAGGACTGGGACCAACCCGCCGAGCAGGCCCTGCCACGGCTCGTCGACCTCTACGGCGGCGCGCTCTACGGCCTCGGCCGGCGCTTGTGCGGGTGCGGGACCGACGCGGAGGACATGGTGCAGGAGACCTTCCTGCGCGCCTTCCGCGATTGGCACCAGTTCGAAGGCCGCGCCGAGCCGAAGAGCTGGCTCTTCACGATCGCCGCCCGCGTCTGCCAGCGCCAGCAGCGGCGACGGGCGGGGGAGCCGCCGCAGGTCGCCTCCCTGGACGAGCCCTCCCCCTTCGAGGTGCCGACCCTGGGCACCCTGCCGCGCGACGTGGAGGCCGCCGAGCGAGAGCGCGTGCGACGGGACGCGCAGGAGAGCCTGGGAGCGTCGCTGGCGGCGCTGCCGGAGGAGTTCCGCCTGCCGCTGGTTCTCAAGGAGGTGATCGGCTTCTCCCTCGAGGAGGTCGCCGGCATCCTGGGCCTCAAGACCGCCACGGTGAAGACGCGCGTGCACCGCGGCCGGATGCGCCTGCGCCGGGCGATCGACGACGCGCTGCCCCAGCGCCAGGTGCCCCCCGCGTCCTACGACCGGCAGGTCTGCCTGGACCTGCTGCTCGCCAAGCAGAACGCCATCGACGGAGGGGGCGACTTCCCCAACGCCTCCGAGATCATCTGCGAGCGCTGCCGGATCGTCTTCGACGAGCTGGACCTGGCCCACGACCTGTGCCTGGAGTTCGGGGAGGGGGAGCTCCCCGGCGATCTGCGTCGGCGGCTGTTGGCTCAGTTCTGAGGACCCACCGCGCCGAGTACCTCGTAGGTTAGCCCGCCTTCGAGTGGTAGTTCGCACTCGTCCTGATGCTAGCCGCGGTCCCCGCCGGTCTCCGGGGGCGCCTGACCTCGTCTCGGACCCCGTGATTCCCAGGGGACTGCTCAGGTTTCGATTGGAGACCAATCGAGGGACAGCTTCCCAGGAGCCCTGGTCGAAGGGATACTGTGAGCCGCACGCACCCCAAGAACGCAATCAGACAGCCATGAACCTCAGGAAGACGATCACCCTGTTGGCCCTCTGCCTCGGCCTCTCCTCGACCGCTGCGGCCCTCAAAGGCGAGGAGAAGCCCGCCGAGTTCTTCGATCGAGGCCTCGCGGTGCTCTCCAAGGGTGACCTCGACGGCGCATTGAAGGACTTCATGCGGGCCGCGAAGGCCGACCCTGAGAATCAGGTCTACCGCAAGCACGTGGCCCTCTTGCACCGCGTGCGACAGGTGCGCGGGCGCCTCGATGCCACCGCCGAGAAGGTCCAGTGGGATCAGATCGCGCAGTCCCTGCGCGCCTTCTACGTGCAGTTCGAGGTCTACGGGGAAGCGCTGGCCCTCGACAAGCTGCGGCACGCCAAGCTCGGCACCGGCGCCACGGCTGTCGACCTGGCCGACAGCTACTTGGAGCTGAACGAGAACTCCGAGGCGGTGAAGGTGCTCTCCGTGCTCGAAGCACCGCGGGTCACGCCGCGCTCGCAGCTGCTCCTGGGTATCGGCTTGGCGCGCACCGGGGAGACGGAGCGGGCCAAGCGACTGGCCAGCAAGCATGGCCGTCCCAACGACATGGACTCCCGGTTGCTGTTCGATGCGGCTTGCCTGAACGCCCTGGTCGGTGACCCACAGGTCGCGGCGGGTCAGCTGATTTCCGTCTTCGAACGGACCCCCGCCGACCTGCTCCCGCGCCTGAAGGAATACTCCAAGCGTCGCGCGGACCTGGCGAGCCTGAGGGGCGAGAAGTTCGCGGGGGTCTGGAAGGTCGCCTCGAGGGTCAAGGCGGGCTGCGGGGGCTGCACCAGCGCGGGTAGCGGCTGCAGCAGTGGTGCGGGCGCCTGCGACATGGACAAGTCCGGAGGCGGCGACTGCGCCGAGGACAAGTAGGACGTCCAGCCCGTCCAGGCGCTGAACCTCCATGAAGACCAAGGCTCGCCCGAGGAGGGCCACTCGCCGCGTGGTCCAGGCGGCCTTCCTGGCCCTGACCGTCTACGCCGTCTTCGCCGTCGGGGCCAACGCAGAGCTGTGGTGCCCCTTCGGCGGGATCGAGGCGATCTACGAGTACGTCCAGAACGGCAGCATGCTCTGCTCCCTGGGGGTGAGCAACTTCTACATCCTGGGAGCGCTGCTGGTGATGGCCCTCGTGATGCGGCGGGCCTTCTGCGGGTACATGTGCCCCATCGGCACGGTCTCCGAGCTCTTGAGCAGCGGAGCGGGGCGCCTGGGGATCAAGCCGAGGGCGGTTCGACCCGGGGTCGACCGCGGGCTCTCCCTGCTGAAGTACCCGGTCCTGGCTGTCATCCTCTACTTCAGCTGGACCACCGCCGAGCTGGTCTTTCGGGGCTACGACCCCTGCTACGTCCTGATCAGTCGCCACGGCAAGGACATCACCCTCTGGGCCTACGTCATCAGCGGGGCGATCGTGCTCGCTTCCCTCGTGGTCGTGGTTCCCTTCTGCCGGTGGCTCTGCCCTCTGGCGGCGGTGTTGAATCCCTTCTCGCGCCTCGGCTGGACGCGCATCAAGCGACACGAGAAGGCGTGCACCGACTGCAAGCTCTGCAACCGCGCTTGCCTCATGGCCATTCCGGTGGCCGAGGTGTCGCAGGTCAAGCATGCCCGCTGCTACGCCTGCTACGACTGCATCGAGGCCTGTCCACCCAACGCCAAGGGCTCCCTCACCCTCGAGTCACCCAGGGCGGGTTCGCGCCCCTGGTCCCAGGTGCAGGTGATCGGGGTGATGCTGCTCCTGGTGGCCATGGCGGTCGGCAGCTCCTTCGCCTGGCCGCTGCCTTCCTTCGTGCGCGAGCGCGAGGCGGCTGTCGTCAACACCGAGCAGGTGGAGCTCGGGATCCTGAACATGACCTGTCGAGGCAAGACGAGCACGCTGTGGTCGCTCCTCGAGCGCGAGGACGAGTTCGCCATCGACGGCTACCTGAAGCTGGAAGCGTGGCCGGGTCCCGGCTTCGCGCGGGCGCGCGTCACCTTCGATGCCGACTCGACCGATGGGACGCGCGTGAAGGAGGCGATCACCTCGCCTTTCTTCGACGCCGGCCTGAGCTCCTGGGAGATTCCGATCTTCGAGATCGAGGGCTACGACCCGTACGGCCTGGGGGAGTGACCTCGGCGCTGGTCGCCGCCCCTCAAGCGCCACTGCGCCAGGGGGGGCGCTCCGGAGGCTCGAAGTGTTCGAAGCGGTCGAGCAGGGCTTGGGGGTCCTCGTCGACGAGCAGCATCGAGCGGTGCGCTGGGGCGATGAAGCCCTCGGCGGAGGCGCGGTCGAGGTGGTCGAGCAGGCCGTCGAAGTAGCCCCCGACGTTGAGCAGGCCGACCGGCTTGTCGTGGATGCCGAGCTGCAACCAGGAGAGCGCTTCGAAGAGCTCGTCGTGGGACCCAAAACCGCCGGGCAGGGTGATCAGTCCGTCGCACAGGGAGAGCATCTGCGACTTGCGCTGGTGCAGCGTCTCCACCCGGTGGAGCTCGGTCAGGTTCCGGTGCGCCGCCTCCAGATGCACCAGCCCGTAGGGGATGACGCCGATCACCTCTCCGCCCGCCCCGAGCACCGCGTCGGCGAGCGTTCCCATCAAACCGCGGTTCGAGCCGCCGTAGACCAACCCCATCCCGCGCTCGACCAGGATGGTGCCCAGGGCCGACGCCGTTCGGCGGTACTCCTCGCGCACCCCCGGGCTCGATCCGCAGTACACACAGATACGTCCGAGACGGGCCATCTCACTCCCCTTGATCTCGCTGCGCCTGCTCGCGGAGCTCGTGGCGCAGGATCTTCTGGACCGCGCTCCTGGGCAGTGCGTCGACGAACTCCACGTCGCGCGGCACCTTGAAGGCCGCCAACCGCGCGCGACACCAGGCGCGCACGTCGTCCGCGGCGAGCTGCGCCCCCTCCTCGAGCACCACGTAGGAACACACCGTTTCACCGCGCTCTGGATCGGGGACCCCGATCGTGGCCGCTTCCGCAATCGACTCGTGGGCCAGCAGCACCTCGTCCACCTCGTCCGGGTAGACCTTGAAGCCCGAGCAGTTGATCATGTCCTTCTTGCGGCCGACGATGCGGAAGTAGCCCTCCTCGCTCATCGTCGCCAGATCGCCGGAGGCGAACCAGCCCTCGCGCAGGACCGCGGCGGTCTCCTGCGGACGGTTCCAGTAGCCCGCCATCACCTGGGGACCGCGCAGGTAGAGCTCCCCCGCCTCCCCCGGTGGCAGTTGGCGTGTGGGATCGTCGGTGTCCATCACCTTGGCGTCCGTCGAGCTGAGGGGCAGCCCGATCGAGCCCGGCCTGCGCTCGCCGCGCAGGGGGCCACAGTGGGTGACCGGCGAGGTCTCGCTCAGGCCGAAGCCCTCCACGATCGTCGCTCCGGTCAGCTCCTCGAAGCGCCGTTTGACCTTCCCCGGCAGGGGGGCCGAGCCGGAGACGCACACCTTGACGCTGGAGAGGGATCCACTCCCCGCCCGCGGGTGGCCGTTCAGGGTGGCGTACATGGCGGGGACCCCCGGGAAGAGGGTCACGCGGTGGCGCTCGATGGTGCCCAAGAGGGCATCGCCGTCGCGGGGGTCGGGGACCAGTACGACCGTCATCCCCTTCGACAGGGCCCAGTTCATCGCCACCGTCATGCCGAAGACGTGGAAGAGGGGCAGGCAGGCGAGCATCACCTCGCTCCCCTCTTCCACCTCGTGGAACCAGGCGTCGATCTGCTGGACGTTGGCGGAGAGGTTGCGGTGGGTCAGGATCGCGCCCTTGGAGCGGCCGGTGGTGCCTCCCGTGTACTGCAGGGCGGCGGTGCGCTGGAAGTCCAGCTCGGACGCGGGGCGCGCCGGGGTCCGGCGTACGAGCGTGCGAAAGCGGTGCACTCCCTCTCCCTCGCTGACGCGCGCCCACAGGGGCGGGTCCCGCCGCGCCAGCATCACGGGAGCCAGGCGGTTGAGGGGGAAGCGCAGGTACTCGGGGATCGACGCCACCACGTACTCGCGCACTGGGAGCGAGCCGCGGATTCCCTGCAGCACGCGCTCGAAGAGGTAGTCGGCCGTGACCGCCAGCTCGCAGCCCGCGTCCCCCCACTGGTGCTCGATCTCCCGCGCCGTGTACATGGGGTTGGTCAGCACCACCTCGGCCCCGGCCTTCAGGGCCGCGAAGTAGGCGATCACAGTCTGGGGGACGTTCGGTAGGTGCACCGCGACCCGCGTCCCCTCCACCACCCCCAAGCGCGCGAAGGCGGTCGCCAGGCGCCCGACGTCGCGCGCCAGCTGGCGGTAGGGGAGGCGCGCGCTCTGGAAGATTAGCGCCACGCGGTCGGGGTAGGCGGCGGCCGCCCGCTCCAGCATGGCCGGAACGGTCACCTCCTGGACCTCGATCTGAGCCGGAACCCCGGGATCGTAGTGCTCGAGCCAGGGGCTGTCGGTCATCAGGTGGCTGCCTTCCTGCGTCGGCGCCTGACGGAGTGGGGCAGGATCCACAGGTAGGCGCCCGTGGCCAGGATCCCACACAGGATGATCGCCGTGGGGAGCCAGATCCAGGACTTGGCCTGGTCGTGGAACCAGGAGCCGTCGTGCAGGTCCTCGATCAGATCGGAGCGCCGGTAGGTCGAGCTCAAGACCTCCCCCGATCCCAGATCGATCTGCACTTCCCAGCGGTTCTTGGCGCGCACCTTGACCACCCCCTTGTCGGGGCGCACGTCGAGGCGATCGACGTCCTCCCAGGAGGCGATCTCCGCCTCCGCCGCCCCCTGCGCCGCGGCGAGGAGCTCCTCCCAGGTGAGCTCCAGCTCGTAGGGGGTTCCCGCCTGCGTCGGGGGCTGCACCCAGGCCCAGTCCTTCTTGAGCTGCAGGAACACCCCGGTGAGGAAGATGACCATCACCGGCAGGAAGGTGATCAACGCGCCCCAGCGGTGGAGCTTGCGAATCAGCTTGGCTGCGATCATTCGGGAGCGTTTCGGGAGTGCGTGGGGTGGGGGAAGGGGGCTGGCGGGCGGCTCCGGGGGGTCGAGCCGGTGGGTGATACCCGGAGAGGGCCCTTTTTCGGCCAGCTCGCGGCGGGCCTTTGGTAAAGAGGCTCCCCAGAACGTAGCCGGACGAGAGCCCGGTGGCCCACTCCGATGAGGTCGATTTCGATGCAGTTCACCCACACTTTTCTCGTCGCAGCCCTGCTCGGTGGAGTTGCCCTCGCGGCACCGGTCTCGCTTCAGGACCGCGGTACAGACTCCGCCAGGAGCGACACCGCTCGCCAGGATGCTGCGCGGGAGGCGAAGAAGAAGCAGGATGCCAAGCGCGCCGAGGAAGTGCGCAAGGCGAAGAAAGAGGCGGCCGAGCGCGCCCAGGACGCGCGCGCCAAGAAGAAGGAAGAGGCGGCCAAGCGCGCCGAGAAGGCCCGCGAGGGCGCGGGCAAGGCGGTCCGGATCGGAGGCGATCGCGTCTCCAAGCAGCGCACCGCCGATCAGAAGGCCGCCGGCACCGGCCAGAGCGACGCCGAACGCGCCGAGAAGGCTCGCGCCCAGGACGGCCGCATCAGGGAAGCCCGCGAGGCCGACAGCGCCAAGCGGGAGGCCGAACGCGCCGAGAAGGCCCGTGCTCAGGACGGCCGCATCAGGGAAGCCCGCGAGGCCGACAGCGCCAAGCGGGAGGCTGAACGCGCCGAGAAGGCCCGCGCGCAGGACGGTCGCGTCCGGGAAGCCCGGGACGCCGACAGCGCCAAGCGGGAGGCCGAGCGCGCCGCGAAGGCCCGCGCCACGGCTGCCGAGCGGGGGCGCCTCGTCAGCGAGGTCACGCGCCGCGTGCGAGCCCACCGGGTGCGCCTGGCGGAGATGAAGCGGCTCGAGGACATCTTCGCGGCCCGCGGCGAACGCCAGAAGGTCGAGCGCGTGCAGGCCCTGCGCGAGAAGGAGAACGCGAACTTCGCGGCCATCATGAAGCGCTACGAGAAGGTGCTCGGTCCGGAGACCTTCGCCAACCTGACCCGCCGGTTGCGGGTGGAGGAGAAGTGACGATGCGACTCACCACACCCCTCATCGCGAGCGCGCTCCTGGCCCTCTGCTGCGCCTGCACCTGCGAGTGCAGCGAGGAGGAGAGCTCCGCCACCGAGACCCCCGTGACCCTGCCCAGCGAGGCGGAGGTCGACGAGATCGCCAGCGAAGCCACGGACGCCGCCGACGCGGTGTCCGAGGAGAACGCCGACGATCTGCTCGGCGAGCTCGAGAGCGAGGTCTCCGCGGAGAGCGACCAGTAGCCCCGCGCCCGAAACCCCGCCTGAAGGGCCCCTACTTGGCCGGCACGTGCGCCAGGTAGACCCGGAAGGCCCCCGCGACTTCGTCGGGGGTCTTCGGGTCGAGGTGGATCCACACCCGGTAGCGCAGGACCAGCTCCTCCCCGGAGGCCAAGACGTGGTTCCCGGCCCCCGGCCGTAGGTTCTCGGTGTCGTGGACCCCGAAGGGGTTGGCGGCCAGCAGGCCCTCGTCGCTCACCTGCCACCAGGTCGGGTGGCGGAAGTTGGTGGGGTGCTCGAAGAGCGCGATTCCGACCTCACTCCCCTGCACCTCACCCTGGCGGTGCATCCAGGCCGCGCGCCCCTGGGGGGTGGCGGTGTCCACCTGCTCCTCCTGCTCCGCAGCGCTCGAGTCGTCCCCGACTCCGTCCTCCCCGCCGGCCTCTTGCGAGGTGTCGCGCGCAGCGCGCAGGTCGGGGTGCAAGAGCAGGGCCAGGGTGCCCGCGCCGGTGTCGCCGAAGCGCACCTCCTCCGCCAAGGGGGTGAAGGTCAGCTCGAGGTCGATCCAGCGCTCCCGCTCCTCGCCGCCGAAGAGCATGCGACGCCGCTCGGCCAAGAGCGGGGTACCGTCGCTCCCGCGCCACTCGAAGTCGTAGGTGACGCGCAGGGTCTTGCCGCGGTGCAGGATCTCCTCCAGGCGTCCGGGGTGGACGATGACCCCCGCCCCTTCGGCGTCGACGTTCCAGAAGTCGACTCCGTCGACGTCTCCGTGCGCCAGCCACAGCGCCCGCGGGGCGGGTTCGCCCTCCTGCGGCGGGCCCTGGACCGGGGACACCGGGATGCCGCCCGGAGCGAAGAGGGGGAAGAGGCCGGGGATCGAACCCTCCTCGTGGCGCAGCTCGGTGAAGAGCTCGTCACCCCAGCGCAGGGCCAGCTTGTGCTCCGACTTCTGGGCCCACAGGGTCTTGCGCGTCGGGGAAGAGACCGCGTCCACGTGCCTGGGAGCCGCGCAGGCCACGAGACCGGTGAGCAGCACGAGGGCTGCAGTGCAGTGGGCGCATCGCATGGGGCGATCCTGTGCCGGGGCCGTGAGCTCAGCCGTTCTCCGCCAAATAGCGCACGATGTCGAAGGTCGAGAGGATGCCGAGGACGTTGTCCTCCTCGGTGACCAGCACGCGGTGGATGCTCTCCTTGGCCATGATCTCGCACACGACCTTCAGGCTCGAGTCGGGATCCACCGAGATGACCCGCGGGGTCATCCAATCCTCGACGCGCTGCTCCCCGGCCACTTCGCCGCTGTAGTCGTCCTTGGCGAAGATCTCCTCGTCGCCGAAGCGCATGTCGTCCAGCTCCTCCTCGAGCGGATTGGCCAGGTAGTACTCGTGGCGATCCGATGCCAGCCGGCCGGCCTGGATGTGATCACCCCTTGCGATGTCGGCCACGGAGAGCACGCCGATGGCCCGGCCCACCGCGTCGACCACGGGCGCTCCGGTGATGTGGTACTCCTCGAGGGTACGGATCGCCTCGGAAATGGGAGCGTCGGCGGGCAACGTGACCACGTCCGTCTGCATGACGTCGCGCGCCTTGACCGATCGGAGGCTGATACCTGCTACATCGTCCATTGGAGGTCTCTGCTCGAGCTTTGGGGATGCACTCCACCATCCTCGGCGGAGGTGGGCGAACTCTCAATCCCCCCCCTCCGAAACGTGTTTCTCAGTCCTCCGCCTGGATCGAGAGGCCCCCTGAGGCGCGCAGCTCGACGCGGTAGCTTTTCCCAGGCCTGAGCTCGATGCTGGGGGCCTCGCCGTGCATGGCACGCACCCCCTTGCTGGCGGCCAGGTCGGGGTCGTTGGCGTAGTCCCAGAAGCGCTCCCAGAGGTCCTCGTAGAAGGGATCCCCGACGTCGTCGTCCCGGTAGGGCAGGGGGTGCATGCGCGGACGGTCGATCGCGGTCCCCTCGCTCGGGGCTTGGTTCTCCGAGAAGACGCGTTTGAAGATCGCCACCGAGCTTCCCCGCAGGGCGTCCGCCCCCTCGACGTAGTCGTCCTCGAACTTGATCACCAGGCCCTCGAGGTAGAGCACCTTGCCCTGGATCTCGATCTCGCGCACCGGGCCCGCCTCTTCCCCCGCGTGGCCCAGCTCCACGAAGCGCACCTTGGTGATGATCTGGTTCGGGTCGGTGTCCGACGGGCCCTGATCCAGCACGTCGACGCGCGCCACCCGGTGGTGCACCTTCAGGAGCCACATCGCGAGCTCCAATTCCCGTATGCGCGCCCTGGCGTTCTCCAGATCCGCCTCCAGGCGTGTGATCTCCAGCGCCTGGGACTCGACCTGGTCGTCCAGCTGGTCGATGCGCTGCTCCCGGGCCTTGAGGTCGTCGGTCAGTCCCTCGATCTTGGAGTCGCGCTCTCCGAGCTCGCGCTCGTGGCTGAGGAACTGGTTGCGCAGGAAGAGCGTCCACCAGCCCCCCAGGCCGACCAGGGCGACCAACAGCACGGTGCGAAGGAGGACGGCGAAGTTCTGCAAGGGCTTCCCCGATGGCGGTCCGGGGACGTCAATGATGGGCCCGGCGGCGGGTGGAGTCCATCCCTACGGCAGCGGAAGGCCGGTATTCGCCCGACCCGCCACGACCCGTGAAGGGGATACTGGCCGGCCCGCCCCCACTGCCCAGGCCCCACGGAGTCCGACGTGAACCTAGAACCGATCCTCGAGCGCATGGAGCGCTTCCCCGGCGCCGTGACCACCCTCCTGCACGGCACTTCTCCGGAGGATGCGCGCTGGCGCCCGCCCGGTGGCCAATGGTCCCTGATCGAGATCGTCGAGCACCTGGTCGACGAGGAGCGGGAGGACTTCCGCCAGCGCCTGCGACTCACGCTCGAGGATCCCTCCACCCCCTGGCCCCCGATCGATCCGGAGGGGGCCCCCGCCGCTCGCGGCTATCAGGAGCGCGACCTGACCCAGTCCCTGGCCAACCTGATGCTGGAGCGCGCGGAGTCGGTCGCCTGGCTGCGCGGCCTCGAGTCCCCCTCGTGGGAGTGCGCCCACGAGCACCCCGTGATCGGCGCTCTGCGCGCCGGCGACCTGCTGCTCAGTTGGGCGGCCCACGACGCCCTGCACCTGCGCCAGATCGCCGCCCGACTGCTGGCCCTCGCCGAGCGCGACGCCCAGGGATACACCGGCCGCTACGCGGGACCCTGGTAGCCCGACGCCTGAGTAACTACGACGTATAGGTCGGGATGAGAATGGCGTAGCGACCGGAGGGGTGTCTCCGGGAGGAGCCTGGCTCCGAGGTCTAAGTCGAGCGCGACCGCACCGAGGTCGGGGCCGGGGGTGATCGCCGGACCCATTCCCAGGCACCCGCGGGTCGGGGGGCGCGTCTCGGGCGGCGCATACCCCGCGGAAGGTCCATTCTCCGCTCGCGCAGCGCTGGTCGATCTTGACTGGGTGCCGGGACTCCGAGTATCAACGCCGCTCTACTACTCACCTTCTCCTCAGTCCGCTCATCGGAGGCAAGCATGCCGGGCATCGTGGGCTACGGCGCGTACATCCCGCGCAACAGGATTCGATCCGAAGTGATCGCCAAGCAGTGGGGCAAGGACCCCGTCTCCATCCAACGCGGGCTGCTCTTGGAGGAGAAGTCGGTGCCCGGCATCGACGAGGACACCATCACGATCTCGGTGGCGGCCGGGCGCGACGCCCTGGAGCGGGCCGGTGTCGATCCCCAGAAGGTGGGCGCCCTGTACATCGGGTCGGAGTCCCACCCCTACGCGGTCAAGCCCAGCGGCACCGTGGTGGGGGACGCCCTCGGCATGGGGCCCGAGCTGCACGTGGCCGACTTCGAGTTCGCCTGCAAGGCGGGCAGCGAGGCGATGTTCGTGGCCCTCGGGCTGGTCGAGTCGGGGCGCGTCGAGTACGCCATGGGCATCGGTGCCGACACCTCCCAGGGTGCTCCCAACGACGCCCTGGAGTTCTCGGCCTCGGCGGGGGGCAGCGCCTTCCTGTTCGGCAAGGACGAGCTGTTGGTGAACGTGATCGACACCTACAGCTACACCTCGGACACCCCCGACTTCTGGCGCCGCGAAGGCCGCTTCTACCCGCGCCACGCGGGGCGCTTCACCGGCGAGCCGGCCTACTTCAAGCACGTCCTGGGCTCGGCGCGGGGCATCCTGGAGCGCACCGGCCTGAAGCCCTCCGACTTCCGTTACGCCGTGCTGCACATGCCCAACGGCAAGTTCCCCCTCTCGGCGGGCAAGAAGCTCGGCTTCAAGCCGGAGCAGCTCGAGACCGGGTGGGTGGTGAACACGATGGGCAACACCTACTCCGGCTCCTCGCCCACCGGCCTGGCGGCCATCCTCGACGTCGCCAACCCGGGGGACAAGATCCTGATGACCTCCTTCGGGTCGGGGGCCGGCAGCGACTCCTTCGTCTTCGAAGCCACCGAGCTGCTCCCCGAACGACGCGAGCGGGCGGTCACGGTGCGCTCCATGCTGGATGGGCCGCGCCACTATCTGACGTACGGCGAGTACGCGAAGTACCGCGAGAAGATCCTGATCAACGACTGACCGGTTCCCAGAAAGAGGTACAAGGCATGCGAGACGTGGCAATAGTCGCGGCGGGTATGACACGGTTCGGCGAGCTCTGGGAATCCAGTCTGCGCGACCTGTTCCGAGATGCCGCCAGCGAGGCGATGAAGAACGCCGGCGTGGACCGCGTGGACTCGATCTACGCGGGCAACATGTCGGCTGGACAGTTCGTGGGCCAAGAGCACTTGGGCCCGCTCTTCGCGGATCACGCCGGTTTGGCCGGCACCCCCGCGACGCGGGTCGAGTCCGCCTGCGCCTCCGGGGGCGTGGCCCTGCGGACCGCCTTCTTCGAGGTCGCCTCCGGCGCCAGTGACCTGGTGCTGGCCGCGGGCGTCGAGAAGATGAACGACGGCGGAGACACGACCGCCATCCTGGCCACCGCCGCCGATCAGGAGACGGAGGGCTTCCACGGGATCACCTTCCCGGGGCTCTACGCGATGATCGCGCGGGCGCACATGGCGACCTTCGGCACGACCGAAGAGGATCTGGCCGCCGTGGCGGTCAAGAACCACCGCCACGGCTACAAGAATCCCAGGGCCCAGTTCCCGCGCCTGGTGGAGTTGGAGGAGGTGATGAACTCGACCCTCGTCGCCGATCCGCTGCGCCTCTTGCACTGCTCGCCGGTGACCGACGGCGCGGCGGCGCTCTTGCTCTGCCCCCTGGACAAGGCCGCGCAGTACACCGACAAGCCGGTCAAGATCCGCGGCACCGGCCTGGCCACCTCCTCCCTCGCGCTGGCGGACCGCGCCGACCCCGCCGTCCTCGACTCGGTGCAGCTCTCCGCGGAGCGCGCCTACGAGATGGCCGGCGTAGGCCCCGGGGACATCGACGTGGCCGAGGTGCACGATTGCTTCTCGATCGCGGAGATCTGCTGCGTCGAGGGCTTGGGCCTGGTGGAGCGCGGACTCGGCGGGCGCGCCACCCGCGAGGGGGAGACCTCCCTCGGCGGGCGGGTGCCGGTCAACACCTCGGGCGGCCTGAAGTCGAAGGGCCACCCGGTGGGGGCGACGGGCGTCGCCCAGGCGATCGAGATCTTCGAGCAGTTGCGTGGCGAATCGGGTGAGCGGCAGGTTGCGGACGCCCGCATCGGCCTCACCCAGAACATGGGCGGATCCGGGGCGAGCTCCGTGGTCCACGTCTTCGAGAGGGCCTGAGCATGACCAGTCAGAGCTACGACCGCGCCGTCCCCAGCCGCCACCGCCTCGAGGGTTCCCGCTGCCGCGGCTGCGGCAAGGTCTCCTATCCCCCCCGCGTGATCTGCCCGGCGTGCCGGTCGGAGGACGCCGAGCCCACCAACATCACCCGTGGTGGGAAGGTGGTCACCTCGACCGTGGTGCGCGTGTCCCCCGACGACTTCCTGATGGAGTCCCCCTACGCCATGGCCCTGGTGGAGACCCCCGAGGGGGCGCGCCTGATGGTCCAGGTCGCCGACTGCGACCCGGCCGAGGTCAAGGCGGGGATGGAGGTCTCCCTGGAGTTCCGTCTGATCCGCAAGGAGGACCACGGCGGAGTGTTGTGCTACGGGCACAAGGCCGTGCCCGTCGACTGACCTCGCGGCGGTCGCGATGACCAAGGTCCAGATCTGCATCGAGCTGGCCGAGGAGATCTACCGCGGCTACCAACGGGAGGCCGAGCGCCGCAACGTGACGGTGGAGAGCCTCCTCGAGCAGACCGTCAACAACCTGCTCGAGGAGCTGATCCGCGAGGAGGACGAGGGGACCGACCACCCCATCATCCCGAGTTGAGAGCCTGAACCGGAGTTGCTTGCGCGCCCCTGGAGCGGGCCGTCGATTCCACGATTCCCAACCGCTTCAGCAAAGCGCAAGATTCCCGGGCGAGGACTCGGTTGTGGAGAAGGAATCGATCCTGCTCGTCGAGGACGACGAGAAGCTCGGGCGCCAGGTGCTGGGCCATCTCGAGCAGGCCGGCCTGCGCGTCGACTGGCGCCGCGACGGCACCTCCGCGCTGATCGCCGACCCCGACCGCTACGCGCTGGTGGTGCTCGACCTGATGCTCCCCGGGACCTACGGCCTGGACGTCCTACGCTCCCTTCGCGAGCGTTCCGACGTTCCGGTGCTGGTGCTCTCCGCCAAGAGCGAGACCACGGTCAAGGTGCGCGCCCTCGAGCTGGGCGCCGACGACTACCTGACCAAGCCCTTCTGGCCCGAGGAGCTGATGGCGCGCGTCAAGGCCCGCCTGCGCCGTCCGATCGCCCGGCGGGAGGGGAAGATCGAGCTGGGAGCCCTGACCCTCGACCCCGATGGGCGCTGCGCCTTCGCCGACGGGCGCCCCCTCGGTCTGACCCGCGCCGAGTTCGACTTCCTGATGGCCCTGGCGCGCAAGCCCGGCGCGGCGGTCGAGCGCGGGTGGCTCGCGGACGCGGTGCTCGACCCCGAGCGGGAAGGGACCGAGCGCACCCTCGATGTCCACGTCTCGCGCTTGCGCAAGAAGCTCGGCGAGCACGCGGGCTACGTGCGCACGGTGTGGGGGGTGGGCTACCGGCTGGAGGTGCCGGAGCGGTGAAGCTGCGCCTACGCCTGACCCTCACCATGCTGGCGGCGGCCGCCCCCGGCGTGGCGGGCATCGCCTGGGCCCGCACGCGCATCGAGCACCGCCACGCCGTCGACTCCCTGGCGCAGATCGCTCTGCACCGCATGCAGAACGGCGGGCGGGAGCAGTGCGAGCGCTTCCCCGAGACCTGGCCCGCCCACCCCGACGGCCGGCCGCTGCCTGCGCGCGCCGGCCCCCGCCGCCCGCCGCGTGACTCCGCCGAGCGCCCCCCGCGCCCGGTCGATCCCCGCGCCCCCGAAGGACGAATCGAGTTCTTCGCCTACCGCGCCGACTACGGGAGCGCCAACCCGGACGCTCCTTCCCTGCACCCCGACTTGATCGCGGGCCTCGAGGCAGAGCGGTCCAGCGCCGGCGCCCCTTGGCGCGACGCTTCGCCGCGGGTCCAGCCCGGCGCCCTGCAGGTCGCGGTGCGCATGCCCTGGGCCGACGACGAGAGCCCCTGCGCCATCGTCCTCGCCCGGCGTAGGGATTCGGGGCCGCCCAGCCTGGCGCGTGAATTCCTGATGGGCGCGGCGGTGGTCCTGGTCACGACCCTGGGGGCCGTGCTGCTCGCGGCGGGACCCCTGGTGCACCGCATCCGGCGCCTGGCGCGCGACGTGCGCCTCGCCGCGGCGGACGGCTACGAGAGCCCCGTGGAGCTGGACGGCAAGGACGAGGTGACCGAGCTGGGGGACGCCTTCAACGCGGCCGCCGCGGAGCTGCGCGAGCACTCCTTGGCCCTGGAGCGGCGCGAGCGCTCCCTGCGCGACTTCGTGGCCAACACCACCCACGACGTGATGTTGCCGCTCACCGTGCTGCAGGGTCACCTGGTCGCCCTGCGCGGTTGTGCCGCCGAGGGGTCCGAAGAGGCTCCGCTCGTGCACGACGCCCTCGAGGAGTCGCACTACATGGCCTCCTTGGTCCAGAACCTGGGGACTGCGGCACGGCTGGAGGCGCAGGAGCCGGAGCTGCGTCGCGATTCCGTGGACCTGGTCGCCCTGGCCGAGCGCGTCGTCGCCCGCCACCGGCCGGTGGCGGAGCAGAAGGGGATCGCGATCGAGCCGGTGCTCCCGGGCGAGCCCCTCGAGCTCCCCGGCGACGTGACCCTGCTCGAGCAGGCGCTGGGCAACGTGGTGCACAACGCGGTGCGCTACGGTCGCCGCGACGGACGCGTCCTGCTCCTGCTCAAGGCGCAGGGCGAGGGCTTCTCCCTGCGCGTCATCGACGACGGCCCGGGCATTCCCCTCGAGCAACTCGAACGCCTGACCGACCGCCGCTGGCGCGGCGACGCGGCGCGCTCCCGCCACCCAGACGGCTCGGGGTTGGGGCTCGCCATCTCGCGCGAGGTGGCGCTGCGCCACGGGCTGCGCCTCGACCTGCGGCGCAGCGAGATGGGGGGGTTGGAGGTGGAGTTCGTGGGGCCGGAGTAGGCGCCCTGGACTGACCTGTCCGCGGACGATGCCCGCGTCAGAAGCTGAACTGGATCCGGGCAAAGACCTCCCACAAATCGTCGGGCTCCGACGCCCCGGGAGCGGCATCGGCGAAGAAGCGACCGGTGAACAGGTAGGCGGCTCCGATGTCGATCGTCAGACTGCTCGAGACAGGGATCGTGACGACGTCCGCCAGCTCCACACCCATCGAGGAAGATCCCGTTGCCGGGTTCGGCTGGTCCGACCGCATCCAGCCCATGATCACCGAGTTGGTAAGCCCCGCGCTCACTGTGTGCGAGTAGCGGGCCTGCGCGGTGACGAGACCGAGTCCTCGGTTCTGTAGGCTCACGCCCAGATCGGTGACGTCCGACGGCCCGTGCGGTGAACTGAGCGGCAAGTAGCTCCAGTAGCCCTGCGACCCGAAACCATCCCTCGCGCTCTGCGCGATCGTGCGGAACGAGTCCGAGGAGGTCGCTCCGGGGTCCCCCTCACCGGTGGAGTAGAGGACCTGCGCGTCGAGCGTGCCGGCCCCCACATCGTTCCCCTCGGACGCGAGCTTCGCTGCCCACCCCTGATGCTCGACCTCTGGTGAACCGCCACCGTCGTCCCGCTGGCCATGATTGAAGATCAGGAACGCGCCGAAGGGCATGGCGCCGATCCGAGCATCCCAACGGACGCCGGCCCAGAGGTCCCAGGAGTCGTCGTACCCGGCGCTCAGCGGATAGGAGTAGCCTCCCCGATCCTGCAGGAAGTAGACCCCGACTCCCAGCGCGTCTCCTGCCTGAGTGCTGTATGTGAGGTCGAAGGTCGTCAGGTAGGTGTCGTCGGCATCGGCCGCGTCTCCCTCCCAGAGGCTGTGGATCCCCGCGCGCAGGTCGAGGCCTCCATCCATCGCCGGTTCGCTTTTGAACTGCACGCCTCCGACGTTGAAGTCCCAGTCCGAGCTCGCGAGAGTCTGACCGAAGGAGTCCTGCCAGTCCTGGATTCCCGCCCGGAAGCTCCCGAGTCCGGAACTCTCGTGAGCCAGGTACGCGCGCCGAACCTCCACGCCCACCCGGTCACCAGCTGGATCGGTGGAGGCGGGGAAGCGTGGGCCTGCGTAGGTCTTCGTGAACTCGTAGTCGTCGCCCCACGCGATGTGCCCCATCTCCACCTCGAGGTACCCCCAGGTGCACTGCTCCGGGCGGACCGTCAACCAGGTTCGGAAGCGCTGATTGACGAAGGTGCTGGACTCCTGCGCATCGGTGATTTCCGGTGGGTGAAAGCCCAGGTTATTGGCGTTGAACATGATCCGCCATTGGCCGCCGACGTCGAACATCGGCTCTTCGGAGACTGGTGAGCGCGCCATCTCGAGTAGCGCCTGCTCCAGCGCCCCGACTCGCTGCTGGAGGCCGCCATCCGCTGGCGGAGTCTCCTGCGCGTACGTGTGCGCCGTCGTGGCCAAGGCCACGACGCAGAGCACACTGCGCACGAGTGCCGGATTCGGGGCAGAATCGGACAAGACCTCGGTGAGGGCTCGAGTCGCGGCGAGGAGAACAGACCGCGTCAGAGGAGGAGTGGAGTCCACCATCACAGCATCGCCAGTTGTTGGCGGAGAGGGACTGCTACGAAGCCAGGACGGAGTCCTCGGACCCAGCGAAGGCGTGCAGCAGGTCCGCCAGCGCCGAGTAGTAGGGGTGAATGTTCGCGGCCGAGATGGCCTGCGCCAGCCTTGGGAGCCAGAGGCCGAGGTGGTCGTTCCAGAAACTCCGCTGGCGTACTCCCCAGGCCAGATCGTCGGTCTGCACCTCCTGGAAGACCAGGAAGTAGAAGTACTCCAGCTCGAGGACGATGTGGTCGGAGGCCTCTCTCGGGCCGGGGGCCAGTCGGAGTCCAACCTCCGCGTAGGCGTGTGCCACGAAGTCGCTCACGGGGCCCATCAGTCGCCCCTCGGGCTCCAGGTACCACGATGCGTACGGAGGCGCCTTGATCTCGAACGGCCCCATGAAGAGCTTCGCGTAGGCGACCGAAAGCGCCTCGGGCTGCGCGAGTTGATCCTGTAGCTCCTTCGCGGCTCGCACAGCGGACTCGGCGATCTGACCACCGAATGGTTGGAACTGCTCGCACAGGAGTCCCGGCAGTGCCTCGCTCATCTCGTCGGGCCGCTTCAGTGCCTGCGACAACAAGTGATAGGCGTTGGCACGGTTCACGCTGGCGGGGTCGCAGACCCCGCTCGCCTCAAGACGATCCAGCCCGCCCATTAGAACTCCCGGATGTAGAAGACCGTCGGGTGCGTTCCCATGTCCTTCTGGAGAACGCGTGGAGTGTGCTTCGCGAGGGCCCTCCTGGGCGGGCTGGTCGAGTCGTTCATGTCGCCGAAGATGCGCGCATCGGCGGGGCAACTGATTACGCACCACGGGAGTTCGCCGAGCTCGACCCTGTGGTCGCACATCGTGCATTTCTCGACGATTCCCTTCGGCCGGACCCCCCTATAGGTGAGTTCCCGGTCGGGGTTGTAGTAGGGAACCGCCTGCATGGTCCTCTCCACGATCTCTGTCCCGCTGGACGTGCAGCCTGGGATCAGCTGCCGTTCGTCGTCGCTGTACTCCGAGTGCGGCTCCTCATCGTTGTAATAGATCACTCCGTACGGACAGCTCACCTGGCACGCTCGACAGCCGATGCAGAGACCCGCATCGTGCAGGGTGAGCCCATTAGCGCTCTTGTGCATCGCAGTTGTCGGGCAGTTCGCCACGCACGGCGCGTTGTCACAATGATTGCAGAGAGTGGGCAGGTAGCGGTACCGGATGTCCGGGAAGCTGCCTCGCGTCTCAATGATGTGGTTCGACCAGTGGAATCCCGTAGGAACGTTGTTCTCGTTCTTGCAGGAGATGTCACAGGCCGCACAGCCAACACAGCGATGGAGGTCGATCACCATCCCGTAGTTCTTCTTGGTCATTCTCGTGCCCTCCTCGAACCTAGGCTCGGGTTATCTTGACGCGCGTTACGCCGCCGTGCCGGGCGGTCGACCCACTCAACCGTTCGAACTCCGCGGGGAGAATCACGTTGTTGTTGCCCCCGCGGGGAGTCCGCTTGTCGTAGTCCAGGCACGCCACCCGACCATAGGCCCAGTGTCCTTGCCCGAAGCACTTCGCCACGGTTCCAGGGCGCACCCCGGGCCAGGCCTTCAGACTGACGGTGATCTCCCCGATGGGAGAGGTGACCTTCACCAGATCGCCGGTCTTGAACCCAAGTCGTTTCGCGTCCTCTGGGTTCATCTTCAGAACGTCGTCCCAGTTCTCATCACCTGGATCGGCGTTCTTGTGCTCCTGATACCAAGAGCAATTGGCGGACCGGCCCTCGCGGTTCAGTCGGCTCCTGTGCTCGAAGAAGATGAACGGGTATTCGCCCTCGTCACCCCACCTGAGCGCAGGCTCGAAGTGTGGGATGAAGGCCAGCTCTCCTCGGGCGAGGTAGTTGGTCGCCTTCATGACCTCGTCGACGGTCACTCCGTGCTTCTCGGCGTGACCTTCCAGGGCTTTCTTGAGTGTCTCGCTGTAGAACTCGAACTGCTTGGTCTGGGTCTTGAAGGCACCCTTGTAGTGCCCGGGCTCGAAGCGCTTGGAATTCCATACGCCCTTGGATACGAAGTCCTCCCAGCCGGCCAGCTCGTCGCCATACTTGCCGTAGTCTGCGTGGCTCTTGTCCCAACAGGCTCTGGTGAACATTTTCAGGGCTGCGAGGGAGAACTCCGCCGGGGTGGAGGGTGACTCGCCCGACTCGGGGTCCGCGAAGGCCTCGCTGTAGTAGCGCAGGAGGTTGTCCCAACCACCCTCAGCGAGCTTCTCCGCGAGCATCCACGGCACCTCGGTCTCGTCCTGGCGGACGTCCCACATCGGCTCGAGGACGCGTTGATTCAGGCTCGCGTAGCCATGCAGGTTCTGCTTCGACTTCACGAAACCCCACTTCTCGAACATGTGGTGCGCTGCGGGCAAGACCACGTCCGCGAAGTGCGTCATCTCACTCGCGTGCGTCGTAACGTGTGCCAGGAAGGGGAGCTTGGTCAGGGCCCGCTCCCAACGGTCGGAGTCGGAGCAGGAGAACGCGAAGTTCGCCCAGTAGGCGATCGCTACCTTGATCTCGTACGGGTCCTCCGAGAGAATCGCATCCGCCGCGTTGTTGGTGACGACGCCACCACCGCTCTTCCCCTTCTTCAGGGAGGGGAAAGCCAGCGTGCCTCGCTGGTCCATCTTGGGAAACTTGGCGTGCTTCTTGGCGAGCTCGTCCTGATAGCCGGACAGGTCGGGAATGCTAGATGCCGGGACTTTGGTCTTCTGGACGCAACCTCCCAGGTTGTCGGCGCCTCCGACCAGACCGTTGAGGGCGTGCGCGGCCATGGCAGCGTAGCCCCCCCGAGCTTGCATGGAGGCCCCGGGAGAGACCCAGCTGATGGCCCGAGGTGCCGCCTTGGCGAAGGCCTTGGCCACCCGTCGAATCTGAGCCGCTGGTATCCCGCATTGCGCCTCGGCCCACTCCGGCGTTCGGTCCTTCAGCTCGAGGTTCCACCACTTGACGACACCGTGTGTATGCTTCTCGGTGAAGGCGGCCTCCGCGACCGTCTCGCCCGCTACGAACAGGTTCTGGCCCTCTTCGAAGGCCCCTACGAACTCCTTGCTCCACAGGCCCTCCACGAGAATCACGTGAGCCATGGCCACTGCCAGTGCCCCGTCCTCGCCGGGCAGAACGGGAAGCCACTCAGTCGCCTTCGTCGCGGTGATACTGAGGCGGGGGTCGATGACTGCGACTTCAGCCTGATCGAGGACGTGCCCCCAGACACTCATCGCGTGCGGGACCTGTCGATTCGAGGCGAGCGGATCCGCTCCCCAACAGAGCACGTAGCGCGTGTTCTCGAGGTCGTAGTCACGGTAGTCCCAGAACCCCTCGGTGAAGAACGCTCCGAACTTCTCGGCTTCGGCACAGATGGCCGAGTGGCTGATGCCGTTCGGCGACCCGAAGACCTTGGGCAGTGCCGAGTAGATGACGTCCCGCATGTAGGTGTAGCGACCCCTGAAGACGACAAACTTGTGCGGCTCTTCCTGGTGTCGTAGCTCGAGCATCTTCTCGGCGATCATCCCGAGCGCCTCGTCCCAGCTGATGGGCACGAACCGAGGGTCTTCTCGACGGCCCTTCTTGGGGTTGGTCCGCTTCATCGGGACCTTGATCCGATCGGGATCGTAGACCTGCTGCAGGGCGAGGTGGGGTCGCGGACAGATCGCTCCGTGGGTCGACAGGGAGTGCGGATTACCTCGCACCTTGACTGCCCTGCTGTCCGTTATCTTGACTTGCACGGGACACCAGCTTGTGCAGCCCTGGCAGGTGGTGGCCACCCAGCGTCCGGACAAGCCGGACCTACCAGCCTTCGTGCCGGCAGCCAGACTTGCCAGCAGCGGCGTACCGGCTGCGGTCGAGATGAGCCCCACCCGGGCCGTGCCCAGCAAGAAGCTCCTGCGCGAGATGTCCTTGGAGCGCTCTACCGATCCATTGGTTGCCTGTGTTTTCATCTCAGATACTCCTCAAGAGAGAGTCGGGATCGGAAGGGCAATCTGTCCGCCCAGCACGACAGACAAGCGGAAGAAGAAGCCGCCCACGAGGATCATGGCACTGGTCCACGCGATCGCATGTACCTGCAGGGATCGTCGTGTATCCCATCCTCGCAGGGTGGCGATGCCGCCCAGAATGAGTGGCAGTATCAGGCCGAGGCCGATCCCCAGCCACCAGAACATGGGTCCGAAGGCCTCGTTCGCGGCGGACAGGGCCTGGGTGTCCTGAAGGTCACCGAAACGCAGGCTGAGCCACCAGAGGAAGAAGGTGATGAGTTGAATGACGAGGCCTGCAACCAGCAGGTGTCGAACGGGGATCATCTTATCCAAGAAGCCCGCAACGTGCTCCTCGTCGGTGAGTCTGCCGGCGAGCTTCATCCGCACGAGGTGGACCAGCATCACAGCAGCGATGCCCGTCGTGGCGAAGCCGACTACCGCAGCGACGACCGTCGGTCCGGTGTTCCATAGCGGACGCGCCATGATCATCGACAGCAACATGCCGTGATACGCGCCGACAATGACCGCCAGGGGACTGAGGGCCCAGCCGAGGACACGAGACCGCTCACTCCCCTTCTTTGAATCCAGCCACTTCCAGGCGTACAGGATGCAGCCCACCACGAAGACCGTCTGGAAGATGCCTCCCCACCACAGGGGAGACAACGGCGAGAAGTTGGTGAAGACCAGGAGGAGGTGATGCGGTCTCCCGATCTTCAGCAGCAGGAACAGGAATCCCCCGACGACGAGGATTGGAGACAGCCATGCAGCCGTCTGGCACAGGCGTGGGAAGCGGCCGTGGAAGAACGTGTTCAGTCCTACGGCCATCAGGAAGGCCCCGATCCCGGCACCGCCCAGGAAGAGGTCGACAGCGACCTTCCAATCCCAGAAGGGGCCGGCCTGGGTTTCGTAGATGAGAGACGTTTCCATGTCTGTCGCGCGCTCCTTGAGCCGGGAGTTGTCAGGGATCGACCAGTGGGCGGTCGTCAGTACTTGGAGCCGTTCTGCCCGGCCCTCCCCGTGCGAGCCACCGACGGAAAGGGGGGATGCAAGAGGGACGACGCCTCACAGAGGCAGGCGAATCAGTCTCCTGAGCTCCATTGGCAGAGGGCATTCGATCGCTCCGAGTCGAGGATAGGTGAGAACGCAAGCCCGTCCCTTGGCGAGAACCACGGGTTTCGGACCGCAGGCGTCCGTAGTTTCTACGGAGCCCAGTGGCGTGGGGGCTCGATGGTTCGTCCTGGACTCGAAGGAGCTACGCACCCAGCCTCGAGTCACGGCCCCCGTGGTTGCGGGGGCCGTCTCTGTGCCCGCTGGGCGTCCTCCTTGCGGCCTCACCGGGCCGCAGGTCTACTGTGCTTGCCCGAGTTCTTGGCCTGCATGGGCGTGCAGTGATCGGCGCGGGCCTTTCTACCCGTTGCCATGGAGCCTGAGATGGAATCGATCGAAGAGCCCCGGAGTGACGAGCCCGACACTGCTGCAACACGACCGGCCCGGTTGGTGGCTGGCTACGCGAGGCGCACCTGGTCGATCGCCACTCTACTCGTAGTTGCGGCCGCCGCGGTCGTCTGGCTCATGGGAGGGCTCTTCGAGTCGGGCGTCGACCTCTTCGGCTCGTCCTCGGATCGTGCCTGGGTAGATCTGACCGAGCCAGAGTCGCACCGGCCGGGTGGGATGCCGGATGCTGGGGAGCCGGTCTTGCGAGTCGCCATCGCCCCCGTCATCTCGCCGGAGAAGTCCCTGGAGATGTACCAGGGGTTCGTGGACTACCTGTCGAGGGCACTGGGGCGCGAGCCCGCCTTCCTCAGGCGGGCAAGCTACGCGGAGGTCAATGACCTGGTCCGGCATGGCCTCTGCGATGTCGCGTTTGTTTGTACCTACGCCTACGTTCGAGGCGAGCGGGAGTTCGGGATGGAGCTCCTCGTCATTCCGGAGATCGATGGCTCCATCACATACAACTCCTACATCATCGTCTCCCGCGACGACCCCGCGTCTTCCCTCCTGGACCTGCGAGGTCGCAGCTTCGCTTCTGCAGACATCATGTCCAACACCGGGTGGCTCTTTCCCTACACCTGGCTGCGGGAGAGAGGTGAGGAGTTCAAGAGCTTCTTCTCGCAGAGCCTGATCACAGGTAGCCACGACAGGTCCGTGCTCGCGGTCGCGAACGGGCTGGCTGATGGCGCCGCCGTCGACAGCATCGTCTATGAGCACATGGTGGCCGACGATCCCAGCATTGGCGGCGCGACCAAAGTCATCCTGCGTTCGCCGGGCTACGGAATGCCACCCCTGGTCGTCCCCGTGGAGCTCGACGCGGGCCTGAAGGCTGAGCTGCGGCTAGAGCTACTCGGCATGCACGAGGAGCCCGAAGGGCGATTGATACTCGACGACCTACGGATCACGCGCTTCCGAGTCCCCGACCCCTCGCTCTACGATGCTGTCAGGACCGCGTCGGACTCCTTGGAGGGTCGTTGATGAGGCAGAATACGAGCTGGGTACGCCGGGCCCTCTGGAGAATCGTCTCGATTCCGATCTTCTTCAAGATCCTCGGGATTGGGGCACTCGTGGCAGTCCTCTTTGGAGGGATCGCTCTGCTCGAGACACGAGAGAGCATGGGGCGCGTCCTGACTCAGCTGCTGGAGCAAAGAACGCAGCTGGTCGCGAGGGCGATCTCGGATTCCATCGAGCGACCCATGAGCACTGACGATCGATACTCCGTCCAGGAAACCGTGCGGCGGTCGAGGCAGAGCGTTCCCGACGTCCAGTACGTCTTCGCGCTGACTGCTGAGGGGGAAGTCGTCGCACATACGTTCGCGCGCGCAGTTCCACTGGACTTGCTGAGGTTGGCGAGGGAGGGCTCACCCTCCGCCGATGGACTGCAGATGCTCGGATCCGAGCAAGGCATGATCCTGGACGCGCAGCTACCCATACTGGATGGCCGGGCAGGGAGTCTCCACGTGGGCATGGGCGATGCAGCGATCGCCGGCGAACTCTCTGCGTGGACGAGGTCGATCTACCGGAGCCTGGCGATCAGCGTAGCCCTCGGCATCTTGCTGGCCATCATCCTCACCAACCTCCTGGCCAAGCCGATTCATCACCTCGAGCAGGCGGCGAACAGCATTCGTGCGGGAGCTTTCGACGCCCGCGCGAGAATCTTCTCGTTCGACGAGATCGGGCACCTTGCGGTCTCCTTCAACCAAATGGCCGAGAGCCTGCAGTCGTATCAGCGAGAGGTCGAGGAGAAGGAACAGGCTAGAGCGGCGCTGATCGAGCATGTGGTCCGCACCCTGGAGGAAGAGCGGAAAAGCGTCTCCCGCGAGCTGCATGACCACTTCGGCCAATCACTGCTGGCGGTTCTTCTCGCGATTCAGTCGGACTGCGACTTCAGCTCCAACTGCGGATCGGCGTGCGCGCAGATCGAACAGAAGCTGAGGGAACTCGTCGATGACGTCCACCGGTTGGCTTGGGGGATGCGACCATCGATCTTGGACGACTATGGCCTCGATCATGCCCTGTCGCGGCACGTCGAAGAAACAGCCAGCCACCTTGGAATCGAGATCGATTACCACTCTACCCTCGGCCTGGGACAAGCTCGTCTTCCCGAGTCTGTCGAGCTGACTCTCTTTCGAGTCGTCCAGGAGGCGACGACCAACATCGCCCGTCACTCGGGAGCTAGCAGAGCGAGCGTCGTCTTCCTCCGAACTCGAGATGCGTATGTTCTGATCGTGGAAGACGATGGTCGCGGCTTCGAAGTCACGACGGCCCGCAACAACAGGTGCCTGGGACTCATTGGATTGCGGGAGCGCGTAGGCCTCCTCGGAGGTACGGTGGACATCGAGTCCGCCCCCGATCGGGGAACGACCATTCGGGTGAGGATTCCATCCAGCCAAGAACCGTGATGTCGATCCGAATCCTGATCGCTGATGATCATGCTGTCTTCAGGAGCGGACTGCGCGCCCTTCTTGAGAGGGAGATCGACTTTGAGATCGTCGCCGAGGCTGGAACGGGACACGAGACGATACGAACCGCGCTGCAGCAGGACATCGACGTCCTGATCCTCGACGTCAGCATGCCTGGGCTCACTGGCCCACGTGTCGCCGAAGCAGTGCTGAAGGAGAAATCGGGCTTGGCCATAGTCGTCCTCACGATGCATGAGGACGAGTACTACCTGCAGGAGCTCTTCAAGATCGGTGTGCGGGCGTTCGTGCTGAAGAAGTCCACCGGAACCGATCTCCTGCACGCGATTCGCGCTGCGTACCGTGGGGAGAACTACATCGACCCTTCGTTGGCTGGCATCGTGCTGTCTTCCTACGTGGGCCGGGAGATCAAGGCCAAGGGGACTGGGCGGCTGTCTCTTCTGACCCGTCGTGAGCGAGAGGTGTGCCACCTCCTCGCCTACGGTCACACTAGCCCGGAGATCGCCAAGAAGCTGAGCATCAGCGGGCGCACCGTCGAATCTCATCGTACGAGCATCATGAGCAAGCTCGAATTGCGGGGACGTGCCGAGCTCGTGCGCTTTGCCATCGACCACGGGCTCATGAAGTTGGACTGAACCCGAGGGCGCGACTCGCGGCCTGACCGAACCTCGGACTCCGTAGAAACTACGGAGGTCACGGGCTCGAAACCCGTGCTTCCTGACAAGGGACCGTGGCGCCGGATCGTCTACCGTCGGCTCGGAGCGATTGGATGCAGCCCATCAAGCCCCACGACCGACTGCAGTCTCCACCTCAATCACCTCGACCCTGGATGAAGGTGGGGAAGAGCTCTGCGCTCAATGCGCACGAGCGCAATCAGCGGCCGCGGTTCCGACTCGTGATCCCACGGCGTCGGCAGGCAGCTGCCCGGACTGAGTCCCCTCTCGGAGGGCCGAGCCGGTCCTCCGACCCCCCCGAGCTCATCCCCAGAGGAGATCACGTATGATTAGCATGTTGTTCTCGGCGACAGCCGTCGTGGCCTTGGCTTTCATCACGCTTCCTTCGCAAGCGTCGGCCGGCCCCCCCTCAGAGTCTGACTCGACAGACACAGTGGCAGTGCAGGAGCTACAGGAGCGTGTCGCCAAGCTCGAGAAGACGAGCATCGAGGTCCCTTCCTGGCTGGAGGGCTGGAACGTCAAGGGTGACTTCCGCTACCGCCATGAGTTCGTCGATGACGGCCCTAAGGACTATCACCGCCATCGCATCCGCGCACGGATCTTCGCCGGCGTGGAAGTCAATGACCAGGTCGACTTCGGATTCCAGCTCGCGACGGGCGGCGCAAACCCGACCTCGTCGAATGTCACGCTCGGCCGCGGTTGGGAGCGCGCCGACGTGGGCGTCGACCTGGCCTACGTCGACTGGCACCCCTGCCAGCAGGACGAGGACGGCCTCAGCTTCGGCGCGATCGGCGGCAAGACGAAAGTGCCATTCGACGTCATGTCCAAGTCCGAGCTCGTCTGGGACGGAGACCTTCGCACCGAGGGCATTGCCGCTCGCTATGAGAACCAGCTCGGCGCCACGGACGTCCATTTCGTCTTGGGTGGCTTCTGGCTCGACAACGACAGCAGCGGAGCAGACCCCGGCTTGTTCGGTGGACAGCTCGGCGCCTCCATCCCCCTCTCGGACGACAGGTCGCTCGATGTCGGCATCGGCCACTACTCCTACGTGCACCTGGAGGGAAACTCCCTCTTCGACTTCGGCAAGACGGCCGGTCGTGGCAACACGACCGTAGGCGCACCCGGCTCCGAGGTCTACGCCAACGACTACGCGCTGACCGAGATCTACGCGCAGTACTCGACCGAGCTCAGCGAGCAGCCCTTCGCGGTGTTCGCGAACGGCGTCCAGAACTCCGAGGCGGACGACGAGGACACGGGCTGGGTGGCCGGCTGCAAGCTGGGCAAGGCCAAGCAGCCCGGCACCTGGGACTTCCGGCTGCAGTACAAGGAAGTCGAGGCGGACGCGGTCCTCTCGGCCTTCACCGACTCAGACTTCGGCGGCGGCGGGACCGACAACGAGGGCTTCGAGTTCAACGCGAACTATGCCTTCATGCAGAGCTGGGTCATCGGTTTTTCCTACTTCGACAACACGACGAACGTGGCCTCTGGCGACGAAGACGACTATCAACGGGTCCAGCTGGACCTGAAGTGGAAGTTCTAGCACCTCCTTGTGAGAGGCTATGGGGTATAGAAGCCCTCGCACTCCACTTGCGCCCCGTCGGCCAGCCGGTCGGCGGGGCGCTGTGCGTGGTGGGAATTTGGGCTGCACGGTGCGGGGGCCGCTGCACCCGACCCGTGAGCCCAAGGCGCGGCCCACGGCGCGGCTGCTCGCCCGCCACCGGCCGGTGGCGGAGCAGAAGGGGATCGCGATCGAGCCGGTGCTCCCGGGCGAGCCCCTCGAGCTCCCCGGCGACGTGACCCTGCTCGAGCAGGCGCTGGGCAACGTGGTGCACAACGCGGTGCGCTACGGTCGCCGCGACGGACGCGTCCTGCTCCTGCTCAAGGCGCAGGGCGAGGGCTTCTCCCTGCGCGTCATCGACGACGGCCCGGGCATTCCCCTCGAGCAACTCGAACGCCTGACCGACCGCCGCTGGCGCGGCGACGCGGCGCGCTCCCGCCACCCAGACGGCTCGGGGTTGGGGCTCGCCATCTCGCGCGAGGTGGCGCTGCGCCACGGGCTGCGCCTCGACCTGCGGCGCAGCGAGATGGGGGGGTTGGAGGTGGAGTTCGTGGGGCCGGAGTAGGTGTGCTGGGCCTCCTGCTGGTGGACCGCAGTGGCCATTGACCACGCCTCTACCGGTAGGGGGCCGGCACCAGTTTCGGGGAGCCCGTCGGCCAGGCGTGTCGGTGGTGTCCCGAGGCGTCGAGGAAGACCCCGTTCAGGTCCTCGTCGAAGTGCAGCAGGAGGAGCGTTGTCCCGTCGGTCTTGAAGCGCAGGCGCCGCTTCGGATCGAACTCCTCTTCGTAGCGGACCACCGACGAGAGGCGCACCTCGTCGATCTCTCCGGTCAGGTGACCGACCGGATTGCCCTCCGGACTGCTGTCCGCGCCGATGAAGAGGGGGAGATCGACGGGTTTCATCGCCCCTTCGGCGCGCACCGCGGCCCGGCGCTGACCGTTGACGAAGACGGTCGCGGTGCGGCCATCCCAGCAGTAGGCCAGGTGGTTCCACTCCCCGTACTGGAAGCCCTCGATCGCCTTCGCCTGGGTGTTGCGGCGCTGCTTCTGGAGCCAGACGTTCCCCACCGGCCCCACGGACTCCAGGTGCAGGCCGAAACCGCAGTGGAAGGAGCGGGCGACGATCGCCTTCCAGCCGCCGGGGATCGGCTCCGTCTTGATCCAGCATTCGAGGGTGAACCGGTCGAGCTGTGTCCCGAGCAGGACGCGAGCCGCACTCTGGCCGTCCAGGCGCAGCGCCTGGTTCGCGGACGGGCGCCTGCGGGTGAGGGCCTTGGCGTCGGCCAGGCCGATGGGGACCTGCAGCGGCAGCGTCACGGGCTGGGTTACTCCACTCCGGAGCGGGTAGTCGAGGGTCACCTCGAAGGTGATGCCCGGATGCGGCCCCTCGAAGGGCGGAGCGCACGTGTGGACCGGCAGCTCGTCCGTGGCGCCCGCCTCGACGCTGCGCGGCTGCGTGTCGGCGCGGAAGGTCCAGCCGCTCCACTCCCGGAGCTTCACCCGCCAGGTCAGGGCTCGTGCGGTGGGATTCTCCACGACGATGCGGAAGACCGATTCGCAGTCCTGCTCGTCGTCGAGCAGGGCGTGGTCGCGCGTGGAGAGCCAGCGCCCCTTGCGCAGCGCCACGAGCTCCTGGAACTCCTCCCGCAGCACCAGGTCCGGTCCGTGGACCTCTCCGATCGGGATCACGCACGACGAGTAGCCGTCCGGTCGCACGCGGACGTGGACGATGTGCTGGATCTGCGAGGAATCGTGCATCCAGTCGGTGCCCCCACCCGTGGCGCCGAGGACGTAGTAGTGGATCCCGTCGCGCTCGCCGTGGTCGGCGTAGGCGTGGAGGTGGCCCGCGAAGACCGCCTCGACGCGGCCGTCGCCTGCGAGCAGCTCGTGCACCCGCGACCAGTTCGAGCCTGCGTAGCTCCAGACTGGATGGTGCATGAAGACGAACACCTGCTGCGCGTCGGTCGCGGCGAGGTCCTCCTGCAGCCAGTCGATCTGGGTCGGCGTCAGATCGTGGACGTCGTGGGAGAGCGGTTCGTCGGTGTAGAGCACGACGAAGTGTGCCCAGCGGTGGTCGAAGGAGTAGTACAGCGGCCCGAAGTGCTCGCGGTAGAGCGCCACGTTTCCGGGGCGCCGGCGCTTCTCCCCGAAGACGTCGTGATTCCCCGCCACGGGATACCACGGTGCCCGCAGCTCCTTCGCGATCGCTTTGTACTCGCGCATCTGCGCCAGCCAGGCCCGGGGGCGGTTGTAGCCGCTCACCATGTCGCCGATGGTCATGACGAGATCCGGATCCAGCAGATTCGTCATGGCCACGGCTTCTTCGAGGATGGGCAGGCCCGCGGGGCTGCCCGTGGTCCGGTCCCCGAAGATCACGAAGCTGAACGCGTCCCGCTCCCGGGGCGCCTCGAGCTCGACGGCACTCTCCGTACCGGCGCGGACCGCCTCCCCGCCCCCGCCCTGGCCGAAGACCAGCGACCGATGCGAGAGCAAGAGGGCGATGGCGAGCAGCGAGAAGATGCGTGTACTCATGGGATGGCCGCTCCAGAGGGACGGGGCGCCACAGCCGGTGCCGGTCGAGCGAGGCGTGTGGGGCACTTCAGGAGGCTACCAGAGGCTCAGCGGGGTAGGGAGATGGCCCCGGGGGCAGGTCGAATCGAGCCCGGACGGCGCCGGGTACCATGCTGAGGACCCGCGACCGGACACCGAGGTGAACACATGAACGAGCTCACTCGCCGGAAATTCCTGAAGAGCGCGCTGGGCGCGTCGGCACTCCTGGCGGGCTGCTCCTCGGAGGGCGGTGCTCCGGATCGGGGTGAGCGCCGGAGCAGCGGCCCGGCGGATCGGGTCGTGCTCGGCCAGTGCGGCGTCAGCGTGCCTCGCGTCGCGATGGGCACGGGGACGCACGGCTGGAAGCGGGCTTCGGACCAGACCCGGCTGGGCCAGAAGGACTTCACCGCGCTGATGGCCCACGGTGTCGAGCGAGGAGCGGCGTTCATCGACGCGGCGGATCTCTACGGCTCGCACTCCTTCGTTCGCAACGCGCTTGCGGACGGGAGCGTGAAGCGCGACGACGTGACGATCCTCAGCAAGATCTGGTTCAGCGAAGCTCCCGAGATGACGCCGACGACCACCGCAATTCCCGAGGTCGAACGCTTCCGCGGCGAGCTGGGGGTCGACGTGATCGACATCTGCCTGATTCACTGCACCGAGGACGCGCTCTGGCCGGAGCAACTGAAGCGCATGCGCGACGAGCTCTCGGAGCTGAAATCGCGCGGGATCGTGCGCGCGGTGGGGTGCTCCTGCCACACCAACGCGGCGCTGCGAGTCGCGTCGGAGCACCCCTGGGTCGACGTCGTTCTCGCGCGCATCAACCCGGAGAGCCAGAGGATGGACACCGACGCGACGCTCGACGAGACCGCGGAGACGCTGCGCCGGGCGCGCGCCAACGGCAAGGGCGTGCTGGGGATGAAGATCTTCGGCTGCGGCGCCATCACCTCGGCGGAGGGGCGCGAGGCTTCGTTGCACTACAGCTTCGGCGGTGACCTGATCGACGCGGCGACGATCGGCTTCACGTCGCCGGCACAGATCGACGACATGCTGGACACGCTCGAGCGCGTACTGAAGGCGTGAACCGAATCAGTCGCGGGTGTCAGGCTCGAGGACCAGGAAGAGGTAGCCCCAGACGTCCGGGTACTGCTTGTAGAGGTCACCTTCGGTCTGGCTCGCTTCGACGACTTCCAGGGCTTCGGGGTCGGCGGCGTACTTCTCGCGCATCTTCACCAGCCGTTTCTCGGTGGGCAGGTAGTACTCCTCCAGCCAGTCCCGCTCGGGGACGATGAAGTCGTCGAGGACGCGGTAGCCCTCGGCGGCGCAGATTCCGCGCAGTCCGTCGATGGTGCCCATCGCCGGGTAGTGCTCTGCCCAGAACTCGACGCACTCCTCGGGCCGATCGTCGCTGAACCAGCACGCCTCGCTCAGCGCGAGGGCGCCACCGGTGGCGAGCAGCGGCTTCCAGGCGCGCAGCCCTGCGGCGAAGCCGATGATGAACACGGAGCCCTCGGCCCAGATCAGGTCCTGGCTTCCTGTGGCGACGTCGAGCTCCCGCATGTCGCCGACTCGCGCCTCGATGCGATCGGAGAGCCCCTGGTCTCGCGCGCGCCGTTCGAGGGTGCCGAGGAAGCCGCGGTAGACGTCCACCGCGACGACCTCGGCGTGGGGCAGCTCGCGGGCGAGCACCAGCGTCTGGGCGCCGGTGCCGCAGCCGATGTCGAGCACCTTGCGACGCTGCTCCGGACGCGGGACGGCCTGGAGCGCACGTCTCGTCGACTCCGTGGAGCCGGGCCCCTGCCGCGGTAGCTCGTCGTGAATATCGAACAGGATCTCGAACAGTCTGGCTTCGTCCATCTCGCCTCGACGCCCATCTCCTCGCGTGAAAGCCGGTGCTGAGGACCAGCAGCTTACCTGCTCATCCGCTCGTCACGAATCGTCTCCTGGAGAGTCATCCCGGCTGAGCGGCAGGCTCGCAGACAGGGAGGTACTGGCCCCTCCCCGCTGACCTCTTCAACCCCCGCCGCTCGTGGGCGAGCTCAGGCCGCTTCCTCGGGAGCATCGTCGTCGTAGCGATGCTGCAACCAGTACTGCTCGATGCGCTGGACGATCGCCCGGAACTCGTCAGATGACGTTCCCTTGCCGCTCTCCCCGCTCTCCGGGAAGAAGATGCCGTAGTCACCGTCGCATCTGCTCCTCACCGACCCTCGGATGAGCTGACGGAGTCCCTCGATGCGGAGCTCCGCGGCGATCACCGCATCCGGCTCCAGACCCGGGCCCTCATCTGGCTTGGCGAAGGTGATCCCGATGCCGTGTTTGCTGATGTCGCGAACCCTGCTGACTTCGTACCACCTGCCAGACGCGTTGATCCTCCCCTCGAGTCCCACGGGGCCCAGGACCGGGATGCGGAACGCCCGGCGTACCTCCGCGCCGGCGATCTGTTTCGGGAGCCGGCAGGTGAGGCTCTGCATCATCACGGAACCGTTGGTCCCTGACTGGACCGACGCGAGGAAGACGAGCGCCCGCAACTTGAGCGTGAAGGTCACGCAGACGAGCGATGCGTCCGGTATGGGCGCCTCCGGCGCATCGATGATGTCGAGCGTCACGCCCTCCTCGTCGAAAGAGGAGAATCGAGCACGACAGATTGCGCCTCTATCGAATGAGATGACCGTGCCGGGGAGCTCCTGCGCGCAGCATTCCCTGAGGACTCCCTCGACGGCCCCACGCTCACTCTCTGACCCCAGGTTGGGTTCCTACGACGACTTCTTCTTGTTGAAGAGGGCCATTGCGCGCTGTCCAAGGATCGGCCGGGGGCTGGGCGGCACGATCGTCGAGGCTCCCCAGTCACCCCGAGCCTGACGGTCTACACGGCACTCTTCGGAAATCTCCGCCCAGGGATTGAAGCCGAGTCTGCCTTTGGACTGAACCTTCTCGGCTCTGCGACCCGGGGGCTCCGGGCCGCCGGGATCAGCGATTCCGGGCCGCGGTCAGCGCCCCCAAGACGCCGTCGAAACGCCCGGTCTAGGTGTTCTCCCTAGCCTGTTCCAGAGGAGTTCCCAGAAGGAGCAGAGGCCAGATCGGGACACCTCGCAGCCTCTCCCGGGGGCTGGGTGTTCCCAAGGGTCGAGGCGCTGCAGCCGGACCGGGGCGAGCGCGGGCGGATCGGTGGGTAGGCCGAGGTGGCGGAGGATCTTGCGCACGACCGGCGGATCGGAGATCAAGGCGAGGAGGCGGCGCCGCGATCCACAAGTCGGACAGGTGAGAACCTCGACCTCGAACAACCCGCGCAGGAGTTCCGCCCACGAGTGGCGCGAGGATTGGCAGGAGGAGGGTACGGACACCGGTGGGGCGGGGCGACCGACGTAGCGCACGCGGGGCTCGAGCCGCTCGCGGTCGCCCGCAGCGACGCGGACCTGGGCCTGCAACGGGAAGCCGTTGCTCCCCGAGCCGTGTCTATAGTGGGTGCTCGTCATCGAGCCCTTCTCCTCCGTCGGGAGCCCTTCGACATGAAGCACCTCGCAAGCGTGTGGGCGGCAGCGATCCATCTGGCGATCGCCGCGGCAACGAGTGAACCGGCCTGCTCGCAGACGGTACTCGTGGAGGCCGAACGCTTCGCCGAGGTCGGCGGCTGGGTCCGGGATTCGCAGTTCATGGACCAGATGGGCTCCTCGTTCCTGCTCGCGCACGGGCTGGGCCGGCCGGTCGAGGACGCGACGACGACGGTGGAGCTCCCCGCGGCGGGGACCTACCGGATCTGGGTGCGGACGCGCGACTGGGTGGCGCCCTGGAACGCCCCTGGGGCGCCCGGGAGGTTCCAGCTCGCGATCGACGGCGAGCTGCTCCCGACCCTCTACGGAACGGAAGGCGCGGAGTGGCACTGGCAGGAGGGGGGACGGATCGCGATCACCGAGCCGGGAGGGATCACCCTGGCCCTGCACGACCTGACGGGCTTCGAGGGACGCTGCGACGCGATCGTGCTCTCCGCGGACGCCGACTTCGTGCCTCCCGAGGCGCGCCACGAGCTGGAGGGGTTCCGACGGGAGCACCTCGGCTCGCTCGAGACCCCGATCGAGCGGGGCCCCTTCGATCTCGTCGTCGTCGGAGGGGGCATTGCGGGTACCTGCGCGGCGCTCTCCGCGGCACGGCTGGGACTGACCGTCGCGCTGATCCAGGATCGACCCGTCCTGGGGGGCAACAACAGCTCCGAGGTCCGCGTGTGGCTCGGGGGCGCACGCAACGTCGATCCCCACCCGCGGGTCGGCGACATCGTGGCAGAGCTCGAGCAGGAGCGGCGCGCGCACTACGGCCCCGAGAATTCGGCCGAGCTGTACGAGGACGATCGCAAGCGCGCTCTCGTGGAGGCCGAGGAGAAGATCGAGCTCCTCCTCCTCCACCGCGTGGACCGCGTGGAGACGACCGAGGGGCGGATCCGGGCCGTCGGCGCACGACACACGATCACCGGGCAGCGGATCCGCGTGGTCGGGCGGTGGTTCGCCGACTGCACCGGCGACGGCTGCGTCGGGTTTCTCGCGGGCGCCGACTTCGACATGACCCGCACGGGCCACATGGGGCGCTGCAACCTGTGGAACGTCATGGAGACGAACGAGCCCCAACCGTTCCCGGTGTGCGCGTGGGCACTGGATCTGAGCGAGAGGCCGTTCCCCGGCCGCTCCGAGCGGGAACCGAAGCCCGAGAAGCTCGGCGTGTGGTTCTGGGAGAGCGGCTTCGATCGGGATCCCTTCGAGGAGGGCGAGTACATCCGCGACTGGAACTTCCGCGCGATGTTCGGGGCCTGGGACGCGATGAAGAACGTCGATGGCGTGCTCCCCAACCACCGTCTCAACTGGGCGGCGTTCGTCTCGGGCAAGCGCGAGTCGCGGCGGCTGCTCGGGGATCTGATCCTGACCAAGGAGGACGTGCTCGGGAAGAAGGAGTACCCCGACGCCTGCGTGCCCACCGGCTGGCCCATCGACTTGCACCTGCCCGACGCGCGCTACGAGCAGGGCTTCGAGGGCGACGCGTTCATTTCGGAGGCGCTGTACGACCACTACGAGCAGCCCTACTGGATTCCGTATCGCTGTCTCTACTCGCGCAACGTCCCGAACCTGTTCATGGCGGGCCGGGACATCAGCGTGACCCACGAGGCGCTCGGCGCGGTGCGCGTCATGCGAACGTGCGGGTGCATGGGCGAGGTCGTCGGCATGGCCGCCGCGGTGTGCAAGGAGCACGACACGGATCCGCGCGGCGTCTACGCCGACCACCTCGAGGACTTGATGGCCCTCGTCGGCCGCGGCGTGGGCAAGCCCGTGCCGCCTCCCCCTCCCGCTCTCGCGGGCCTGGGGAAGAACGTCGCCCCGGACGCGAGCGTCACGACGTCCCACGACCTCGATGCTGGGCGGTCGCCCTCGCTCGTGAACGACCGGCGCGCCGCGTGGAAGCGCAACGACCTGCGCTGGTTGAGCCCGGCCGCGCTGCCCCACTGGATCGAGCTCGCCTGGGACGAAAGGAAGACGATTACCGCGGCGCGGATCCTGTCGGGCTACTGGTCCAACGGCAAGGCCAGCGATCCGCTGAGCTCGTTCCTTCTCCAGTACCACGATGGAGAGCGGTGGTGCGCAGTGGCCCGCACGGAGACCGCGGAGAACCAGGAGATCGACTGGCTGCGCACCTTCGAGGCCGTGACCGCGAGTCGCGTGCGTGTCTACGTGCGTGACACCCCGGGCAAGATCAGCCGGATCTGGGAGATCGAGCTCTACGAGGCTTCCGGACGCTGAACGGCCGGCGAGCACCGAGCGGCGCGGATCGGGCCACTCCAGATCGAAGCAGCCTCGCACGCCTGGACAGTGGGGAGAGACGCGCCGCAGCGGGTCGAGGCGCGGCCCACGGCGCGGGCTGCCCGGCGAATGGCGCTACCGGCCCCAGCTCCTACAATGAGCTGCATGCTCGGCTGTTGCGCCCTTGCGCTGCTCATCACCGCGCAGAGCACCACCCCCGACGACCGCGCCGTGACCTTCGAGCCGGGCGCGCCCGCCGAGCTCGAGTACACCGCGGAGATCTCCGGCCGGATCTTCCTGTGGACGACGGCTCCCTCGGCGACGATCGCGGTGGAGGACGTCGCGACCGGGGAGAGCCTCGGCGAGCACGACGAGCACGTCGCCCAGCGCATGGTGCCGGTGGAACCCGGCCGGCAGCTCCTCGTCCGCGTCGAGCTCGAGGGCGAGCTGGCGGAGCCCTTGCGGCTCGAGCTGCGCGTCGCGCCCGAGGTCGAGGCGGCGGTGGAGCTCGGAAGAGAGGTCCACGCCTTTCTCACCGGCGAGCTCGGCGGCCTGATCGGGCGAGGCGAGCGCGAGACGGCGCGCGCCCGCGTCCGCAGCGCGCTCGAACGACTCGCGGGGATCGCAGGCGTCGACCGCAGCCCGGCCGCCTCATGGATCGCCGGGGAGCTGGCCCGCGCCGCGGGCAGGCTCGGCGCGCAGGATCTGGTCCTCGCCCCGGCCGAGCTGCAGCTGCGTTACCGCGAGTCACTCTTCCACCCGTGGCATCACGACCTCCAGCGCGCGCGCCAGGCGGTCGCGGACGCCGTGCGCATGCGGCGAGCCAGCCACGCTCTCGAGCTGGAGGAGGCCGCGTTGGAGGGGTACCTGCGGACGCTGTCCGAGGAGGACCAGCCGGTGGTCGAGCTGCGCCAGAACATGGCGGCTACCCTCGAACGACTCGGCCGCAGAGCCGAGGCGGCCCGGCTCAAGGCCAAGGTGGTCGAGACCCTCGAGCGCACCTCCGATCCGGACGATCTGGCCCTGCACACGGCGCGCATCAACCTCGCCACCTCGCTCATCCACGCGAGCGACTACGAGGGCGCGCGCAGGTTGCTCGCGCCGGCCGTCGCGCACCTGGCGACCCAGGTCCCTCCCGAGGACTTCTCGCTGCTGCGCGCCCGCCAGAACCTCGCCGTGGTCTGCGCGATGATCGGGAACCTCGACGGTGCGATCGAGGAGTTCGAAGAGGTCCACCGCGCGCTGGAGGAGACGCGCGCCCCGGGGGATCCGGCGCTGCTGAGCGTCCGGGGCAACCTCGCGCTGGCGCTGGAGAAGAACGGCGACTACCTGGCGGCGCGCGCGCTCCTCGAGGACGTAGTCGAGGGGCTCGAGGAGATCCTGCCCGAGGGGCACCCGCAGCTCGCGCTGGCGCACATGAACCTCGGCAACGTGATGCGCGCCGCCGGGGACCTGGAGCGCGGGCGCGCGCTCGGCGAGCAGGCGGTCGCGGAGTTCGAGGCGGCGCTCGGCGCCGACAGCGACCGGGCGGGCGAGGCCCGCATCAACCTGGCGCTCAGCCTCAAGGCCCTCGGCGAGGTGCAGGCCGCCCGCACGCTCGAGGAGCGAGCCCTGGAGTGGCGACTGCGGACGCTGGACGACTCGCACCTCCACGTCCAGCGGGCCCGGATGAACCTGGCCACCACGCTCGCCATGGTCGGCGAGCGCGAGCGATCCCGGGAGCTGCTCGAGGAGGCGCTCGGAGTGCTCGAGGGCGGGGACGCGCGCAACGCCGACCTGGCCTACGCGCAGTCGCTGTTCGGCTCCCACCTGCTGCGCTTCGGGGAGCCGGAGCTCGCGCAGGAGCTGATCGCCAAAGCCGTGGACACCTGCGGAGAGCTGTTCTACCCGGGGCACCGCCAGCTCCTCGATGCCCAGGCCAGCCTGCTCTCCGCCCGGCTCGAGCTCGGCGACCGTCAGGGCGCGGTGGAGATCGCGCAGCAGCTCTCCGACGGGATCGGCGCGCTGGTCGAGGAGCTGAGCGTCGGTCACGCTCCCCGGGAAGCGGAATCGCGGGCCGCGCGCTTCGAGGTCGTGCTGTCGGCGCTCTTGGCGCTCGACGGGGAAGCCCTGGCCCTCGCTCCGGGCTTGGACCGCGAGATCTTCGCCCGCTGCGAGTCGCTGCGCGCAATCGGGCTGGCGGCGGCCTCGGTGGTGCGCCGCGCGGCGGAGGACGAGGAGACCCGCTCCCTGCGCTGGCGGGTCCGGGCGGCGAGCGAGGCCCTGGTGGAGGTCGCCCGCGGCGCCGGGACCACGGCGGCGCTGATCAAGGCCCGCGAGGAACGGGACCTCGCGCAGCGCGCCCTCCTCGACCGACTCGCGGGGGACTCGGCCGCGCGACGCGTGCTCCAGCCGCCGACGGTGGAGCGCCTGGCCGCGACGCTCGCGGAGGAGGAGGCGCTGCTCGCCTACTCGACGCACGTGCGCTTCGAGCCTCCCGACACCCCGGACGGGAACCCGCGGCGGGTGCGGGAGTGCTTCGCCTTCGTCGTCGGCGCGGGCGGCGAGCTGACCCGAGTGGAGCTGGGGCCCGCGGACGAGATCGCCGCAGCGGTCGACCGCTGGCGCGAGGCGCTCCTGGCCCCGGTGGCGCGAGGTATCGCCCCCGCTGGAACCGAGGGTGACGCCGAGCGCGAGGCGGGCGAGCTCCTGCGCGCGCTGCTGCTCGACCCGTTGCGCCCCGTGCTCGGCGCAGCGCGGCGCCTGGTCGTCGCACCCGACCTCGAGCTCCACTGCGTCCCCTTCGACGCCCTGCCCCTTGGCGAGGGCCGCGTGGGCGATGAGTTCGCCGTCGAGCTGCGCATCTCGCTGCGCGAGCTGCTCGACGAGCCCGTCGGCGAGTCGAGTGGCTCGACCCTCGTCGCGCTCGGCGGGGTGAGCTACTTCGGCGAGCCGCGGGTCTTCGAGGCGGAGCTCCTCGCCCGGGAGGACGCAGAGGAAGAGACCGACGCCCCCCCCGGCGAGCCGATCGCCATGCTGCGCGGCAGCCAGTGGGAGCGCGGCTTTCCCCCGCTGCCGATGACCGGCTCCGAGGCGCGCGCGATCGCCGCCCTGTGCGAGGAGGTGCTCGAGGACGTCGAGCCGGTCCTGCTGGAGAAACGCGCCGCGAGTCGCGAGTCGCTGGAGCTCCTGGCGCCGAGGGCGCGCTGGCTGCACCTGGCGACGCACGGGTGGTTCAGCCCGGAGTCGGTCGCCAGCGACAGCGACCGGCCGAATCCAGGAGCGCTGGCCCAGCAGTCGCGCGAGGAGCTGGTGCGCGGTTCCTCGCCGATGGTGCTCTGCGGCGTCGCCCTGGCCGGCGCGAACCGACCCGCCGACTCGCTCGGACGCATCCCCGGGCTGATCACCGCCGAGGAGATCTCCACCTGGGACCTCTCCGGCTGCGAACTCGCCGTCCTGTCGGCCTGCGAGACGAACGTGGGCGTCCGACGAGCGGGGCAGGGGGTCGCCTCACTGCAGAAGGCGCTGCAGATGGCCGGCGCACAGAGCGTGATCACCTCGCTGTGGAAGGTGCCCGACGAGGCGACCCGGGAGCTGATGGTCGACTTCTACCGCAGGCTGTGGTTCGAGAAGAAACCCAAGCACCAGGCGCTCTGGGAGGCGAAGAACCGGCTGCGGCACGCCCGCGACCCCTCGGGGAGACCGATCCACGCCGTCCGCGACTGGGCCGGCTGGGTGCTCTCTGGAGATCCGGAGTGAGGGTACGGGCCGGGTACGGCGGATTCAGAAGCGCAGCTCGGCCGAACCGCGAAGCGGTTCCCCAGCCGTCCACTTCGGCTCTCGGCGGTCATGGCGCCCCATGTTTGACCCGAAGATCAGGTCTCAAGGGTGGCTCACCTTCCGAGGGGGCGGGATACGAGAAGACCGGCTCACTGGACTGGCACCCCCAGCCGAATCCACGTTACCACACGGTCGCGCGGGATCTCGCAGACCAGGGGATGCCGGTTTCCACCGTAGAAACGACGCTTCCAGACCAACACTGCTAGTAACTAATAATGTGCCACAAACGCTTTTGACGGGCTAAAGACTACGCACTGGGACTTCTCCGCATTGATCCAGGATGTGCCAGCATTGGGTCTGAGAGTGAGCATGCCCCTGATGACCCGCTGTGTGCCCGGTCGGTGTGCATCATCGAAGATAACGACGAAATCGTCAGCGAGGTAGTTCTGTATGAGGTCGAGGGCTGCCCACCTAGGCGTATTGCCCTCGTACCAGTCAGGGCCTGTCGGGCCGTCGACAACAACTAGATCAAACTCACTGTCAAGACTCAGGGCAGATAGGTCAAAGCCAATCTCCGCGCCCAGCGACATTCTTGGTCCGTAGCTCTGCATTCAGCACAGGATGCTCGACACGCTCCTGTATTCTAGCTGCCCAGTCGCGATCGGTTTCAATAGTAATCGTCTCTACGGGTAGCGAGGAGAATAGGAGGCTGGACTGGCCAGCGCCGACGTCCAGGGCCCTATTGATTCCAGCCTCTGTGCAGACTCTCAGGATCAGGTACAATAGACTGTGATTGGCTGCAGCTTTGGTGGGAAAAAGCGGCGGTATGTCCAGCCGTCTCACGCCATTGTTGAACAGCTCCTGGTAATAGAGCTCCGACGACGAGATTCGACCAAGACCGCGACCCCAGCGGTTCAACTTCGCGATCAAGCGAGCTCTAACAAACTCCAACGAGCTGGACATTCTGCTTCTCCGAGACATTCCAGTCAGGGGAATAGGCGTTCCAAGGGGTCGAGGCGCTACAGCCGGACCGGGTCGATCGAGTCGTGTGGTGCAGGCCCAGGAGGCTACCAGAAGCCCAGTAAGGCGGCGAGATGACCCTTGGGGCTGGTCGAATCGAGGTTGGACGGCGTGATGGCCGCTGCACCCGACCCGTGAGCCCCAAGGCGCGGCCCACGGCGCGGGCTGCTTCTGCCACCAGGCCGGTTCCGAATGACCGCGATGGGGCGGCGCCTCGATCCACGAGTTGGATAGGCGAGAGGCACCTCATGGGAAGCGCAGCTCTGCCGACCCGCGGATCCGCTCTCCTGCCGTCCACTTGGGCGTGACCGCATCGAGATGGCTGCGCACGAACATCTCGCCTGTGGGCACCGTCAGGGAAGCCGCCAGGAGGCGAATCCGCTCATCGCCGTCGACCCAAGCCCGCGCGTCCCCCGTGCCGTCGCCGACCAGGCAGACGACCCGACCGTCCTCCGCGGCCAGGCCGAAGAGGAACACGCCGCTGCGCGTCGCGCGGAAGTCGTTGCAGCCCAGCGGGGTCGCGTCGTGACTCCAGGGCCAGGTGGGGCGCGTGGAGGGGGGGACCGGCTCGGGGCAGTCGGGGTAGAAGGCGGGGGAGGAGCCGTACGGGCGGCCGATGTGGTCCGCGGGGTAGTCGGTCCACTCGGCGCGTCGGGCCCAGGTCAGGGTGTCGAGCTCGCGGGGTAGGTCGAAGACCACACCCACCTGGCGCGGGACGAACGACTCGGCGGTCAACTCGAAGTCGTATTCGACGCAGAGCGTTCCGCTGTGGTCCAGTCGCAGCGTGAAGCTCCCGCGGGCCAGGTCGAGGTCCACCAGGGCGACTATCTCGACCCCGTTAGAGTCCTGGCCGACCGACAGCCCTTCGAGACTCCACCCCTCGCAGACGCCGGTCCACGGCGGCAGGGCGGGTTGGTGCTCCGGTGCGCCGCGGCCGCTCGTGAGCGGGACCGCCAGGAGGTGCGGGCCTCCGACGAGCAGGGTCCGGCCGCCGCGGCTGAGCTCCGCGATGCGGCCGGTGGAGCGGTCGAGGACGAGTTCGAGCCCTGCGCCGCGCACCGTCACGGTCTCCCTTTCCTCCTCGACCTCGAGGGGCCCTCCCCGCTCCTCCAACGGCAACGGCGCCTCCAGCTCCGGCGAGTCGACCACCACCTCCTGGACGACCACCCCGCGGCGATCCGTGAAGGCGAGGGGAAGGGGGCCCGTGCCGGGGGCGTCCAGCTCGATGGAGCCGCGCTGCCCCGGCTCGACGTCGGGTCCGTCGACGCTCCCCTCCCCTTCTGCAACCCACCAGCGGATCTCCACCTCGTCGAGGTTCGTGAATGAGAAGCGGTTCTCGAGCTCGATCCGCTGCCGCCCCTCTCCCGCCTCCTGCGAGGAGAGCACGACCACCGGCGCGTAGCAGTTGCGCACCTGCAGGAATTCCGGCTTGCGCCGCCGCCAGCCGTCGATCAAGCCCCACGGGCCGTGGCCGACCGTGCGCCCGTCCGGCAGGTGGAAGACGTCGTCGATCCCCGACCCGAGCGCGCCGCCGAGCACCCCCGGCGTGGCGTACATCTCCTCCCACATCGGCCTCAGAGAGCGACCCCAGAGGTCGCGCACCGCCGGGTCGGTCAGCGTCTCGCGCCGGTCGTGGACGCTCAGATGGCCGTACTCCCCGAAGAGCACCGGCCGCCCGACGCTCCTCTCGGCGACCTGGGCGGGACCCCCCGGCCCGGGATGGTGCAGGTTGGCGATCGGCGCCCGACTGCCGCCGGAGTCGGGGCCTCCCCAAGCCTGATCGTGGAACACCTGGGGACGCGACGGATCCGCGACGCTCACCGCCGCCAGGACCTGGGCGAAGTTTGGCGTCCACGACGACTCGTCAGCCAGGGACCAGCAGAGGACGCTGGGGTGGTTGCGGTGGAAGTGGACGCTCTCCAGGTTCGCCTGGCGCTGGTAGGGGAGCCAGCGGGGATCGGCGGGGTCGAGCTCGCCCCAGTGGCGGTTCGCGTCGTGTCCCACCCAGCCGAGGGGCGCCTCCACCTCGACGAGGAGTCCCAGTCGGTCGCAGGCTTCGAGGAAGTGGCGCGACGGGGGGTAGTGGGAGGTGCGGACGAAGTTGCAGTTCGCTGCGCGCAGGAGCTCGGCGTCGCGGAAGCAGGTGTCGAGGTCGACGACCCGCCCGCGCAGCGGATCGACCTCGTGGCGGTTGGCGCCGCGCAGCTTGAGCGGCCGGCCGTTGAGCAGGAGCTCCTCCCCGCGGACCTCCACCTCGCGGAAGCCGATCCTGCACGAGTAGTGCTCGAGCTCGCTCCCCTCCGAGGCCAGGTAGAGCTGCAGGATGTGCAGGAAGGGGTGCTCCGGGTCCCACAGGCGCGCGGTGGAGATGGGAAACTCCAGCCGCGTGCGGCGGCGCGAGTGGGCGGGGACCGGGGGCAGGTCGGGCTCCTGGTCGAGTCGCGTCCCGTAGAGCACGATCCCCAGGCTCAGATCGCGCGCCTCCTCGTCTCCGCAGTTGGTCAGCTCCAGCTCCAGCTCGAGGGTCGCGTCCTCGTACGCCTCGTCGAGGTCGGTGACGATGCGCAGGTCGCTGAGGTGCAGCGTGGGCACCGTGAAGAGGGTCACGTCGCGCAGGATGCCCCCCAGGGGGTGGGCGGCGTCCTGGGAGAGGGAGCCCAGGAGGTCCGCCTCCGACCAACTGGTCACCTCGAGCGCCAGGTCGTTCGAGCCCGCCTGCACCTCCGCGGTGACGTCGAGCTCGAAGGGGGTGAATCCGCCGAGGTGCTCCCCCGCCGGGGCGCCGTTGACGAAGACGCGGCAGTGGCTGAAGACCGACTCGAAGCGCAGGATCACGCGCCCTTCGAGCCAGGCGGGGTCGACCTCGAAGCTCCGGCGGCAGGCGACCGGCTGCTCGGGGTCGAAGTCGATCCCCTGCTGCACGAACTGCCCCGGGACCTCGACAGGGACCCAACCCTGCGACCGGTCGGGATCGGAGAGCCACCCGTCGCCCGGTTCGGCGCTCGCCCGCCAGGCGCCGTTCAGGCTGACCGCGGGACGCCCCGAGTGCAGGGTGGTCTCCGGGATCGGGCGGTAGGTGGGCAGCAGGCCGTCGACCGCCTCGACCGTCGGCACGGGGATCCGGAACTGGCCGGGCACCTGGCTCCCCGGAGCGAGGGGGGTCAGGAGTTCGGCGCTCGTCGACGCGATCTCGATGCGCGAGATGGTCGCGTTCGGGCCCTTCAGGCGACGCATCTCCAGGATGAACTGGCCGTCGGCGAGACACTCGCTGGGCAGGTCGTACTTCTCGCTGCCGATGTGGTTGGCGGAGAGGGGGATGGGTTCCCAGAGGGGAATGCCGTCCACGAAGAGGTGCTGCAGGCGCTCCGCGTCCGAGGCCATGATCACCAACACGCAGTAGCGCTCCGCGGGATCGACTCCGCCGTAGCCGAAGGTCACCGAGTCCCCGCGAGCGCACGTGCGCTCCGACTCCGACCCGGCGACGACGCTCTCGGGGATGGTGTAGGGATTCCCCTCCAGGAGATGGGGAGCTTCCGCCGTCCCGGCGTCGTCGTAGGCGACGACCTGCCAGGAGCGGGATTGCTGATCGGACGCGGTCTGGAAGCCGCACGCAAGGAGGAGGGCGAGGTGGAGCATGGGGGTAGGGTATGCCCGGACTCGCGATTTCGGGGCAGGCTCACAGCGCATGTTGCCCGGAGCCTCCTTCCCCGTCTCGAAGGTGCGCCTCGGCGGCTCTCGAGCTCGCGTCTCCCAGCGGCGAGGGGGGATCGTGCCCGGCGTGGTCGGCCCACGCGCGGAATCCACGAGCCGTGCTACGATGCCATTCCAAGCCATGGCGAGCTCGCTGCTCAGACCGCTCGACCCGCGGCCGGGCGGAAGGTCTACGGATGATCTGCAGCACCTCTAGGAAGCTGGTGCTCTATCTGCCGCGCCGCGACGATCCGGCGCGCAACGAGACCTATTCCGCCGACCTGCTGCCCCTCGAGCTGCTGCAGATCGCAGGCGGACCTGACGCGGAGGGCTTCGAGATCGTGCTCATCGACGCCATGGTCGTCGACGACCCGCTGCCCCGCATCCTCGAGGCTTGCGAAGACGCTCTGCTCTTCGCCTCCTCGGCGATCCTGGGCTACCAGGTCCACGACGGTCACGACGTGGCCCGGGCGGTGCGGGAGCGCTTCCCTCGCCTGCCGATCGTCTGGGGCGGCTGGTTCCCGTCGGTGGCTCCCGAGATGTACTTCGAGGCGGGGATCGCCGACGCCGTGGCGCTGGGCCAGGGCGAGCGGACCTTCCTCGACGTGGTCCACGCGCTGCACGCCGGCTGTGACCTGGAAGAGGTCGCCGGCCTGGCGCTGTGGCGGGACGGCGCATTGGTGAAGACTCCGCCTCGTCGCGTGGTCGGCTTCGAGGAGCTGCATGCCACTCCCTGGCATCTCCTCGACTTCGAGCCCTACCGCGCTCGGCAGCTCGCTCCGGCGAGGGGCAAGGTGCGCCACCGCTGGCGTCCTCCCCCGGCTTGGCGCAAGAGCCGGCCGCCGGTCAGCTTCAGCCTCTCCACCAGCTACGGCTGCCCGATGAACTGCAGCTTCTGCTGCAGTCCGGGGGTCACCGGCCGCTGCTGGAAGGCGATCGGCGGCGCCCAGGTGGCGGAGATGCTGATCGAGCTGAAGGAGCGCTTCGCCTTCGAGGCGGTGCGCTTCAACGAGGCGAACTGGGGGGTCTCGGAGGAGCGAGCGAGGACCTTCTGCGAAGTGCTCGTGAGCAGCGGGACGCAGGTCTGGTGGAACGCCCCCGTCGAGATCGAGGCGATCCTGCGCTACGCGGATGCGACGCTCGACCTGATGGCCGCCGCGGGCTGCTACTACCTGGCGATGGGAGCCGAGACCGACAGCGTCGAGATGCAGGAGCGGATCGGGAAGCACGTACCGATCGATCAGATCCCCCACGCCCTCTCCCGGGTGCTCGAACGCGACATCACCGCCGGCTGCTACTGGATCATCGGATTCCCCGGGGAGACTCCGAAGTCGATGTGGAGCACCCTGCGCTGCGTGGCGGAGACTAAGCACGCCCTCCCCCGCAGCGCCCCCGAGCTCTACCTCTTCCGCGCCATCCCCGGCACTCCCGACTTCGCTGCGGCGCAGCGCCGGGGCTGGGCGCTGCCGTCCACCTTCCAGGAGTGGGGCAGCTGCTTCGAGTGGAACTGGCACAACGAGAGCACGCCGCTGCCCCAGAACGTCCGCACCGCCTGGTCGCGCTACGCCTCCTGCGCGGCGCACTACGGCCGCGCGGTGACCGCCGGGCCCCGCTGGCTGCGATCCGCGCTCTCCACCATCGCCGGGTGGCGGTTGCGGACGGGGATCTACGGGTTCCCCGCCGAGCTGAAGCTCTTCGATTGGTGCACCCAGGGCCGGTGAGGAGCGCGTGGTGCGCCGACCAGGGTCATACAGGACCCTGGAAGGGCGAGTGGACGTCTCCGAGCTGGCGCGCCATCAGATTGAGCACGGGATCGCCGCTGCTGCTCGCCGCGGCCTGGGAGGGCAGGACCGCCTTGGCGATCTGCTCCGGTGAGCGCTCCTGACCGATCTCCTCGAGCAAGAGCCGCGCGAGCTGATAGCGCGCGATGAAGCAGCGAATGCTCCTCGGTCCCGCCCGAACGGTGACATCCGTCTTGCCGAACTCGCGAGCGGCACTCGCGATCGCCTCCCGCTCCGCCTTCTTGAAGGCCCGTTCGTCGTCCACGTCTTCCGGCGGCTTGGGGATGTCGGGGTCCTCAGCATCGTCGCCCCCTGGGCCATCCACCTCGTCGACGGGCTTGTGCCCGCCCGGCTCGACCGGGGTTTTGTCTCCGCCACTGGTTTTCAGGGCGTGATCCTCCGGCGCCGCCGTGACGGAGCGGGCGATCTCCTCGAGCTCGTCCTGCGTCAGACGGTCGAGCCTCATGTGGGCCACGAAGATCTTCTCCAGGTTCTCGTTGAGGACCTCACGCGCATCGATCGGCTCCAGGCCCGCATCGTGCTCCGTCCACAGGGAGCGGTACTTGGAGAGGATCGCTCGCCCCAGGGCGGCCTCGTCGACGAGCATGGCGACGTCGACCCTCTCCTTGATGCGCTCGTCCTCCAGGAAGAGCTTGAGGCCCTCCGCGACCTCCAACATCGCACCGGGATCGCATCGATCCAGATCGTCGATCACGAGCAGGATTCGACCGGGACCGTCAGGCGACCGAGCCTTCCACCAGACGAAGAAGGCCAGCGCGGGTAGGAGCGTGCAGATCGCGAGACCCACCCACCAGGCTGGGCCGAAGTGCGCGAGATGCCACGGGAACAGCGCAGCACCGAGCACTGCCAACGACACCCCGAACAAGAGGGTCCCCACCCGGCCCATCAGCTGCTCGAGCGTGGGATGAGCCTCGCCCCGACGGTTCTTCGGCATCCAGCCCACGATCAGGGCCACCAGGTCCTCGCCGACGACGGCCTGCAGTCCCAAGCCCGCCTTGTGCCTCGTGATCGACAGGAAGCGCTGCAGGGCGACGCTGCCGACACGGAAGACGTTGCCCAGCCGCATCGCGAGGCTCACTCCGGCCAACCCGAAGACCCCGACCAGCCAGGACAGTGCGTCCAGCTTCATGCTCGCGGGGAGGGCGATCGCCGCGATCGTGAGGATGCTAGTCAGGAGCGCCGGCAGGCCATGACGCAGGAGGCCGGCCCGGAGGGCGACCACCTGCGAGCGCAGGATGCCGCCCGAGACTGCCTCCTTGCGGATGACCTCGTAGAGGTGCAGCCAGAGTCGCGGGGTCGATGGGTATTTCCAGGCGCTGAAGAAGACGGGGCGGTAGTCGTCCTGCTCGAGCTGTCGCGCCACAAGGTTGATCAGGAAGGTCTTGCCGCGGCCCCAGTGGCCGAAGAGGCCGAAGCACAGCTCGTCCCGCGCACCGCGCACGAAGCGAGCCAGGGCGCGCGCGTACTGATTGGCATTCAGACACGCCTCCTCTTCGAGGGAGGTGGTGGAGTAGGCCGTGGTTCCCAGCCCTCCTTCGATGACTTCCTTGGAGGGGGCGCTCGATTCCTCGCCGGAGAGGTACCGGAACAGCTTCCACATCGGCTTCGCCGTTCGGGTGCTCTTACCATCCAGGATGGCCAGAATCGTGGATGTCCGGACTCGGGCCTTCTTCGCCAGGTCAATGGAGGCCCCCCCGGTCCGCTCCATCCAATCGGTGATGAGCTTGCGAAGCACCGGGACGAGTTCGTCCCCGGTGGGCGCCTGCTTCTGCGACGATCGGCCTGGTTTGCTCTGCTTGCTGCCCTCGAGGTGCTTCGCGTAGTCGACGTCCTTTCTCAGGTAGTCGAACGTGATTCGCTCGAACCCTTCGCCAAGGAGGGCCTGACCCTTGGGGGTGATTAGGATGCCTGCTCTTCCGACCGGCTCTACGAGCCTCGCGAAGGCTAGGTGATCCATCGCCTCCTCCACCCGGCCGGTGAAGTCGGCGTATTGCTCAGGGGCTTCTTCGCTCAGCTCGAAGAACTTGAAGCGCCCAATCATGCGCTCGTGCAGTGCGCCGATCGGGTGCACCCGACCGTCCGAGACGAACTCGAGCACCGGGAGCATCAATTCCTCGGTGCTGGGCAGGCGTGAGTCCGTCATAGCCTCCTCCGCTACTTGGCGTGACCTCGTCGAAACGGAGCGGCCCATCTGCTCGAAGAGCCGCTCCCCGCCGAGTGGACTTCCAACCGTGGATACGGCACTCCGCTCGAATGCACAAGGACCGGGTGGCGATTCCACCGTACCCAACGCGCTAGACTCAGCACCCATGGCCGCTCGCCGCGTCTTCCTCGGCTGGGACCAGCCCCCCCTCGAGCTGGCCGGGGCCTGGCTCCTCGAGCACCACGGGAGCGACCTGGGGGCCCTGACCGTCGCCCTCCCCGGGGCGCGGGCCGGGCGGCGGCTGCGGGAGCAGTTGGCGCGGAGCGCCGGACCCGCCTGGGTTCCACCGCGCATCCTCACCGTCGGGGCCCTGACCGACGAGCTGCTCACCCTGAAGGCCCCGTCCGCCAGCCGGCTCGAGCGCACCCTCGCCTGGGCCCAGGCGCTGCGCGGCCTCGAGCGCGCCCGGCTCGAGGCGCTGCTCGCCGAGCCCCCGCAGCGCAGCGACCTCAGCGGCTGGATGCGGCTGGGCGGCGAGGTGCGAGCCCTCTTCGGCGAGCTGGCCGCGGAGGGGCTCGACTTCGAGGCCGTCCTCGAGGGGCCCGCGCGGCGCGCGGGCGGTGGGGGGGAGCTCGCCCGCTGGCGCGCACTCGGCGCGGCGCAGGAGCGCATGGCGCGCTCCCTGGACGACGCCGGACTCAGCGACCCGCACCTCGGCCGCCTCGCGGCCCTCGACGACGGACGCATCGACCGCACAGCGCGAGTGATCCTGATCGGCGCCGTCGAGACGAACGCCCTGGTGCGGCGCCTGCTCGAGGCGCTCGTCGACGTGACCGCCCTGGTCCTCGCGCCGGAAGAGCTCGCCGAGGGGTTCGACGCGCTCGGTTGCGTGCTGCCTGCCTTCTGGACCGACCGCGACACCGATCTGGCGCTCGAGGCCTGGCAGGTCGTCGACCAGCCCGCCGACCAGGCCCGGGTGGCGCTCGACTGCCTGGCGCGCTACGGCCCGGAGGCCTACGCCCCCGAGGAGGTCACCCTCGGCGTCGCCGACGACGAGGTGGTCCCCTACCTGCGCCGCCGCCTGGGCGAGCTCGGGGTGCGCGCCCGCGACGCCGCCGGGACGCCGCTGGGTCAGACCGCTCCCCTGCGGTTGCTCGCGGGGGTGGCGAGCTTCCTCGCGCGCCCCTCTTTCGAAGGCCTCGCGGCCCTGGTGCGCCACCCCGACGTCGAAGACCTCCTGCGGCGGCGGGAAGACCTGCGCGAGGTCTGCCCCGCGACCTTCTGCGACGAGCTCCACGCCGCGCGCCTGCCGCACGCGCTGACCGGGGACGGAGTGCCCTCCACCCTCCAACGCGCCGTCGCGGAGCTCCTCGGTCCCCTGCTGGACGGCGCTGCACGCCCCCTGGCCGCCTGGGCGGCGCCCCTGCGCGCCCTGCTCGAGCGCCTCTACGGGGAGCGCGAGCTCGACCGCGACGCCGCCGAGGATCAACGCCTCCTCTCCCACGCCCTCGGCGCACTCGGCGACGCCCTGACCGAGCTCGAGGGCCTGCCCGCGGGACTCGCCCCCGAGGCGCGGGCGCCAGAGGCGCTCCAGCTCCTGCTCGCCTCCCTCGCCAGCCACGCCGTACCCCCGCGCCCACCCGTCGCCGGCGAGCCCACCGTCGAGCTGCTCGGCTGGCTCGAGCTCCCCCTCGACGACGCCCCCGCCCTGGTGGTGACCGGCTTCGGCGAGGGACGCGTTCCGGACGCCATCCACGGCCACCCCTGGCTCCCCGACTCGGCGCGGCGCGAGCTCGGAATGTCGGACAACGCGCGGCGCCTGGCGCGGGACGCCTACGCGGTCGATCTCCTGGTGCACTCGCGCCGCGACGTGGCCTTCGTCTCCGGCCGCCGCTCCCTGCGCGGCGATCCGACCCTGCCCAGTCGCATCGCCTTCCAGCGACCCGCCGCCGAGATCCCGGAGCGCGTGCAGCACTCCCTGATCGAAGGGGCGCGGCTTCCCGAGGACGAGACCGTCGACCCTGGAGCGATCCTCCTGCCCCCCTTCGTCTCCGGGATGGGGGCCGAGCCGGAGAAGTGGAGCGCCACCGCCATCCGCCGCTACCTCGAATCCCCCTACCTCTTCTGGCTGCGCCACGTCGCGCGCGTGAAGACCGGCGACGACCGCGACCGGGAGCTCGACCCCCTCGCCTTCGGCGACCTGGCTCACGCCGTTCTGGCGGACTTCGGCCGGGGGGAGGCGCGCCACGCGACCGACGCCGAGGCGATCGCCGAGGATCTTCTGGAGCGCCTCCGGCTGCGCGCTGCGCGGCGCTTCTCCGCCGACGTCCAGCCGGCGGTGCGCCTGCAGCTCCTGCAGCTCGAGCACCGTCTGGGGTTCTTCGCCCAGCGCCAGGCGCAGCGCGCCCTCGAGGGTTGGCGGATCGAGGCGGTGGAGTGGGGTCCCTCGGGAGACGCGGTGGAGCTGGAGCTCGGGGAGGGTCGCTCCGCGCTCCTGACCGGCCGGATCGACCGCATCGATCGGCACCGGGACGGGCGTTGGGCGATCTTCGACTACAAGGCGGGCGATCGGCCGCCAACCCCCATGGGCGCGCACTTCGTCAAAGGGGAGTGGGTCGACGTGCAGTTGCCCCTCTACGCCTTCCTGGCCCGCGAGCTCATCGGCAGCGGAGACCCGGTCCTCGGCTACGCGACCCTGGGGCGCGACGAGAAGGGGATCGACTTCAAGCCTGCGGACTGGGAGCGTTCCGACCTGGAGAGCGCGCTCGAGGTCGCCCGCGACGTGATCCTCGAGGTGCGCGAGAAGCTCGCCAGCGGCGCCCGCTTCGAGCATCGCCCCACGAAGGTCCACGAGCCGATCCTCGCCGCCCTGGTCGGCGAAGGCGTGGTGGGGGGCGGGGAGGAGGAGCGATGAGCGCCTCCCCCCACACCCTGCTGCTCGCCTCAGCGGGCACCGGCAAGACCTTCCGGCTGACGCACCGCTTCCTGGACCTGCTCCTGCGCGGCGACGACCCGGGGCGCATCCTGGCGACCACCTTCACCCGCAAGGCGGCGGGGGAGATCCTCGATCGGCTGCTGCGGCGCCTGGTCGAGGGGGCGACCGACGCGGCGCAGCTCGCCGAGCTGAACGACAACCTGAGCGGTCGCCAGGCCACCGCGCAGGAGTGCCTCGAGTTGCTCGCCTCCCTGGTGCGCAGCCTCGACCGCTTTCAGGTGCGCACCCTGGACGCCTTCTTCGTGCACGTCGCGCGGCTCTTCGCCCTCGACCTGGGGCTGCCCCCCGGTTGGGGGATCGCCGATGAGGGCGAGGAGGAGCGGCTGCGCGTCGAGGCGTTCGGTCGCCTCCTCGAGGAGGCCGAGCCGGAGGAGTTGATCGAGCTGTTGCGCGGCATCCAGCGCGTGGCGGGTGCCGGTCGCAGCGTGCGGGCGGCGATGCTGAAAGCGATCACGGATGCGCGCGACGGATTCCGGGAGAGTCCGCCGGAGGCCTGGGATCGGGTCGTGGTGCCTGCCGGCTTGGACGAGTCGGCTCTCGAAGCCGCCTGTGCGCGGTTCGAAGCGGCGCCGCTGCCCCAGACTAAGAAGGGGGCCGACGACTCCCGCTGGGTCAAGGCTCGCGACGACGCGTTGGCGGCCGCGCGTCGAGGGGACTGGCACACCTTCCTGAAGGCAGGCTTGGGCAAGAAGGTCCTCTCGGGGAGCTTCCAGTACCAGGGGCGCGACCTCGAAGGGGAGTTGCGTGCGGCCTTCGAAGACCTCTTCGCCGAGGCGCGTCACGCCCTCCTCGACGGTCTGCGGCGCCGGAACCTGGCCACCCGCGAGTTGCTCGCCCGCTTCCAAGAGCACCTCGAAGCGGTCGAACGCCAGCGGGCCCTCTACGGCTTCGACGACCTGCCGCGCATCCTCGCTCCCGCCAGTGGCGCGGGCGCCCCCGACCCGCCCCTCGTGCGACGCGACCTGGACCTCGCGTTCCGCCTCGACGCGCGCATCGAGAGCCTCCTGCTCGACGAGTTCCAGGACACGGCACCGGTGCAGTGGCGGGTCCTGCGCCCCCAGGCGGAGGAGATCCTGGCGGAGGGGGACGGCGCGCGCACCTTCTTCTGCGTGGGGGACGTGAAGCAGTCGATCTACGGCTGGCGCGCGGCGGAGCCGCGACTCCTGCAGGGGCTGCCGGAGGTCTACGGCGAGGTGCTCGCGGTCGACACCCTGCTGGTCAGCCACCGCTCCTCGCCGGTGGTGATCGACACGGTGAACCGCGTCTTCGAGGGGGTGGGGGGGAGCGCCGCCTTGGCGGCGGACGAGCGGGAGCCGTACCGCAGGGCGGCGGAGCTCTGGCAGCAGCGCTTCGAGCGGCACGAGGCCCACCATCCCCACCCGGGTGAGGTGCTGCTCCTCGAAGCGGATGCGACGCAGGAGGGTGAGGACGCCGAAGCGCGCGTCCTCGACCTGGCGGTGCGGCGAGTGCAACGCCTGGTGACCCGCTTCCCCGGCGCCACGGTGGGAGTCCTGGTGCGTCGCAATCAGCCGATCCCACGCCTGATCCACGCCCTGCTCGGGGTGGGGGTGCGCGCCAGCGGCGAGGGGGGCAACCCCCTGACCGACTCCCGGGCGGTCCTGCACCTGCTCTCCCTCCTGCACCTGGCCGACCATCCGGGCGACACGGCGGCGGCCCTGCACCTCGAGCACTCGCCCCTGTGGGAGGTGGCGCGGGCCCTCGATCCGGAGGGGGGGCGGGAGCCGTCGACCCTCTCCCGTCACCTGCGTCGCGCCTGGATCGACGTGGGGGTGGGAGAGCTCTGCGCGCGCTTCCTCCCCGCGGTCGAATCCGCCGCGGTGTACGGCGAGTGGGATCGCCGGCGCTTCCGCCAGCTCGTCGAGCTGGCCCACGCCCACGCGCCCGCCCAGGGGTTGCGGGCGGACGGTTTCGTCGACCTGGTGCGCCGCCAGCGAGTGGAAGACCCGGCCGCGTCCCAGGTCAAGGTGATGACCGTGCACGCCTCCAAGGGCTTGGAGTTCGATGCCGTGGTCCTGCCCGAGCTGGACGCCCAACTGCACGACCGCGGCGGAGGGCTCCTGACCGATCGGGAGCGTCCTTGGGAGCTGAACTCCATCTGCAGCGTGGCCCCCGACAAGACCGTCGTGGCCCTCGACGCCGACCTGGAGGCGCTGGCGCGCGAGCGCTGGCAGCGCGTGATGGAAGAGGCCCTGTGCGTGCTCTACGTCGCGATGACCCGCGCCAAGCGCGGGCTGGAGATGATCGTGCGCCCCGTGGATCGCGAGAAGACGCCGATGACCTACGCCACGATCCTGCGCGAGGCCTTGGCGGGGGGTGGCGAGGCGGACGAGGAGGGCGTGCTCTGGCGTCACCCCGGGAGCAGCGATACGTGGTGGGACGGGGAGAGCAGCGCCGAGGGGCGCGCGCCCGCGCCCGCGCCTCCGTCGCTCGCCTTCGCGCCCACGCGCACGTCGCGCGCCCTGCCGCGCCGCAGTCCATCTCTTGAGGAGGGACCGCGGCGGGTCCCAGGCCGCGACCTCCTCGCCCGCCGCGACGACGACGCGACCTCCCGCGGCCGCTTGATCCACCGTTGGCTGGAGGAGGTGGAGTGGGTCGAGGAGCTCGAGTGGGACGACGCGCGCCTGATGGAGATCGGCGCTGCGTACGAGCCGGACCCCGAGCGACGCCGCGCGCAGCTCGAGGCGCTCGAGACGTGGCTGCGCCACGCGCAGGTGCGCGCCGCCCTGACCCGCCCCGCGGAGCCGGTCGAGCTCTGGCGCGAACGCCCCTTCTCGGTCGTGCTGGAGGGCGAGGATGGTGTCGAACGCCTCTGGTCGGGGGTCTTCGACCGCGTGGTCCTGGAGGGTGACCCGGGTGCGTGGAGACGCGCCACGGTGCTCGACTACAAGACCGACCGCGCTTCGGGTCCGGATCTGAGCGAGCGCGTCGAGCACTACCGCCCCCAGCTCGAGGGCTACCGCCGCGCCCTGGCCGCGATCACCGGCCTCGGTGCGGAGCGGATCGAGGCTCGGCTCCTGTTCCTCCCGGCGGGGGAATTGGTAGCCATCTGATTTCCGGATTCCGTTTCCCCGCCCCTTCTACGGATGGGACACGCACGGCGCGGCGCTTTCGCATAGCCTTTTCACCTCGTCCCCTCGTCGCGGACGGGAAATCGGATTTCAGCACCATGACCCCCAGCGCATCTCTCGCGCGGCGCAGCGGAGCTCTGCTCTGCGCGGCGTGCTCCCTGGCGAGCTGGACGGCTGCCCAAGTCCCCTTCAAGCACGTAGTCGTCGACGACTCCGGACCGCAGCACATCCACACCAAGACCGTGGGCGACCTGAATGGCGACGGCTTCGTCGATCTGGTCGTGGGTGGCAAGAGCGGTGAAATCTACTGGTACGAGGATCGCAGCCAGGCGGGGACCTGGACGCGCCACGTGGTGACCAGCGGCTCCCTCGGCAGTTGGAGCACCGACGCGGAGTGTGCAGACCTGGACCGGGACGGGGACCTGGACCTGGTGGTCAGCGACAAGCACAACTACGTCCGCATCGGTTGGTTCGAGAACCTGGGCGGGGGCAGTGCCTTCACCTGGCATCCGATCGGTGGCCCCTGGGCCCACGACATCGAGGTGGCGGACTTCGACCTGGACGGCGACGTCGACATCATCACCCGCCGACAGGACGGCGAGGGTGGTGTGATCGAGCTGTGGCGCAACGACCCCGGCGGCAACGCGTGGACCCACCACACCTACAACTTGCCCTCCCTGAGCTACGGCGAGGGGTTGACCCACGCCGACCTCGACGGGGACGGCGACCCGGACGTGGTGATGGGGCGCTACTGGTACGAGAACCCCGGCGACCCCTGGTCCCAGGGTCTGATCCAGCACGAGTACTCTCCCGCGACCACCCACCTGGCCAACCTGGCCTTCGTCGCCGATGTGAACGGGGACGGGCGCTTGGACGTGATCACCACCCCCAGTGAGCCTGCGGCTGGGACGGGGCGCACCTCCTGGCACCGGGCACCGATCAACCCCAAGAGCTCCGCCTGGACGGACATGGTCCTCGAGTCGGGGATCGAGACGGTCACCCACTCCCTCGCCGCGGGGGACGTGGATCTGGATGGGGACGTGGACGTGATGACGGCGGAGATGCACCAGGGGGCGGACCCCGACGAGGTGCGGATCTACCTCAACACCGACGGCGTGGGGGGAGGGTGGAGCAAGATGGTCCTCTACCAGGGCGGCAGCCACGGAGTGCGGCTGATCGACGCCGGGGGGGACGGCGACCTGGACCTCTTCGGCGCCAACTGGACCACCACCCAGCGCGTCGACCTGTGGGAAAACCTGCTGCACGCTCCACGGGTCGGCGAGCCCTTCTGCGTCGACGGGGCCGCCTGCCCCTGCGGCAACGGTGGCTGGCTCGGCAGCGGCTGTCTGCACTCGGGGAGCGCGGGTGCGCGTCTCGAGGGGTGGGGGAGCACCAGCGTTTCCGCCGACGATCTGGTGCTCGTCACCTCGCACGCACCCAGGAAGCGCCTCGGCCGGCTGATCATGGGGACCGGGACGACCGCGATCCCCGCCGGTGACGGTCTGATGTGCGTCGCCGGTACCACCTGGCGCTTTCCGGTGCAGTACTCGGGGTTGAGCGGCAGCTACCGCAGGGGCCCGGGGCTGGTGGCCTACACCAGCGCGCACTTCGCTGCGGGGGGGGCGATCACCTCCGGGAGCACCTGGCACTTCCAGACCTGGTTCCGCGACGTGGGCGGCCCCTGCGGCACGTACTCGAACCTGAGCCCGGCGCTGACGGTCACGTTCACGCCGTAGGGCTCGCAGCCGGGCCCAAGTGGGCGCCGAAGCGCTACCATGTCCCCTGGCGCAGGATTCGGCGTGCAGAAGGAGAAGCCATGGCCGAGACGTCCGAGACCGGTTGCTGCCCGCGTTTCGAACCCAGCACCTGGGACGAGACGGAGCACACGTGGAAGGACAAGCTCTTCGTCCGTGACCGGGTGCGGTGCTTGTTCCACATTCCGCTGAACTTCGGTTCGGTGATGAAGCGCAACATGGAGGCGATCGAAGCCGCCGGTGCGCGCGACCCGAACGACCTCTTGCTTTCGGACGAGAGCTCGCTCTGGGGCTCCGACGTCTACATCGCGGTGGATGAGGAGATCCCCGGTGCGCGTCACGAGCGCATCTCCGGTGATTTCTTCATGAAGGTCTTCGAAGGGCTCTACAGCCACGCGCGCAAGTGGTGCAACGAGATGAAGGCGCTGCTCGCGAAGCAGGGGCGCAGCTACGACAAGATCTACAACTGGTACACCACCTGCCCGCGCTGCGCGAAGGCCTACGGCAAGAACTACGTCGTGCTCGTCGCGGGCTCGTGAGCTCAGCGCTCTCCCGCGCGGAAGGACCAGATGTCCTCCTCGCTGTCGGGAGCCGGCTGGGTGAGGGAGTGACGCCGGGCGTAGAGCCGGCGGTTGTAGCCGGACCAGTACGGGCTGGAGAGGAAGAGCGGGTTGCGCTCCAGCTGGGTCTCCCAGCCGTTCAGCTCGGCCAGGAGGCGCTCGGCGATCTCGGGCTGCTCGCCGATCAGGTTGCGCGTCTCCCCGACGTCCTGCGAGAGGTCGTAGAGCTGCGGGAGCTGGCTGTTGGGCCGCAGGAGCTTCCAGTCCCCCGCGCGCACGGCGCTCCCCCGCAGGCACATGCGCCAGAAGAGGGTCGCGTGGGGATCTCCCTCCAGCTCGCCGGTGAAGAAGGGCACCAGGTCGACGCTGTCGTAGATCGGCCCCTGCTTCGGCTTGCGCCCAGCGCGTTCCTGACGCACTCCGGGAGTCGGCGCCGCGCCCCCCGCAGCCGCGAGGAAGGTGGCCAGGACGTCGACGGCGCTGACCGGACGGTGGTACTCGCGCGGGGCGAGCCTCTCCGGCCAGTGGTAGATCGTCGGCACCCGGATTCCGCCCTCGAGGAAGGAGCCCTTCCCGCCGCGCAGGGGCGCATTGGCGGCATGGCTGACCTCGACCGAACCCCCGTTGTCGGAGAGGAAGACGATCAGGGTGTTCGCGAGCTCCTCCGATTGCTCGAGCTGCGCGAGGATGCGGCCGACGTTCTCGTCCAGGCAGTGCTGCATGGCGCAATACGTGCGGCGCGTCTCGTCGTGGATGTGGGCGTAGCGCTCGATGTCCTCCGGCTTGGCCTGCATCGGCCCGTGGGGGGTGTTGTAGGAGAGGTAGAGGAACCAGGGGCGGTCCCGCGCAGCGCTGGCTGCGGCGCCCTCGCCACGAATGAAGTCCAGCGCCTCGAGGGTGAACCAGTCCGTCAGGTAGGGAGTGCGAATCGCCTGCGGCTTCTGCGTGCCGTAGAGGAGCCTGTTCTTCTCCACCGTCGGCCAGTAGCCGTGCGAGCCGCCGAGCATGCCGAAGAAGAAGTCGAAGCCGCGCTCGCACGGATGGTGCTCGGGGACCGAGGCCCCCAGGTGCCATTTCCCCACCAGCCCCGTGCGATAGCCGAGTTCCTGGAGGCGTTCGGGGAGCAGCGGCTCGTCGAGGGGGATGCCCGCGAACTCGGGGACGAGATGCTCGGGAGTGGAGAGGTTGTGCTCGAAGCCGAAGCGAGCCCCGTTGCGTCCGGTCATCAACCCGGCCCGCGAGGGCGCGCAGACCGAGCTGGAGACGTACCCGGCGGTGCACCGCACGCCACCACCGGCCAGGCGATCGAGGTGCGGCGTCTCGATCTGCAGCGACCCGTAGCAGGCCAGATCGCCGTAGCCCATGTCGTCCGCGAGGATGAGCAGCAGGTTGGGTGGATCGCCTCCACGGGCGGGACCGGCGAGGGTCGCTGCGGCGAGCGTCAAGATGAAGAGTCGGGGCAATCTCAGGTCAGTCACGGAGGCCTATGATACCGATGCTGGTTTGGGGTCCTCACCCGTGCCCCGCGGCTCATCACCTGCGATTCGCACCACTTGACTGCCGAGAACGAAATGCCGTCCCATCGCGCCCCCAGCTCCCCTCTCGCGATTCCCGCTCTCGCCGCGCTGCTCGCCCTGACAGGCCTTGCCCGCGCCCAAGAGATCGAGGTCCCCGACGATCTGCCCGTGGACGGGGCCCGCTTGGTGCGTGAGCATCCCCTGCGCCCCTACGGCCGCGGCTTCCCCGCGACGATTCGCAACCGCCTGTCGATCGCCCAGATCCGCGCGGCGATCAGGCAGCGCGACGACCAGGTCGTGGTCGACCTGTCGCAGGTTTCGCAGACCCTCGACGGCCAACGCCTCGACCCCCACCGCATCTACGGGCGCCTGGTCTGCGGGCCGTACCCTTTCGAGGCGGGGGAGACCTCCTTCGCCTACCCGCGCTTCCGCCGCGCAGCGTCCATCGTCCGGGGTGAGGGCACCGTCGGCGTGGGGTACTTCCTCTCCGAGGCGACCAACAGCGAGGGGTGGACGGACGCGGGGCAGGTCGCCATTCGCTTGAAGCTCTTCTACGAGGAGGAGGGTCGAGACCTCGACCTGGGCGTCTACGACACCTCCGCGAGCTTCCGCCGCCGCGCCGGCGGTGGGTTCGAGCTGGTGCCTTCCATCGTCGAAGGCCCCATCGTCAACCTGGTGACCAGCGACGATCCCGAGCGGTGCGTGATCTCACTGGTGACGAGTGAGGCGGTGGTGGCCCACGTGACGCTCGACGACGGCCGCGGCTTCCGATCGCCCCAGGCCACCACGCGGCACGAGATCCCCCTGGAGCCGCTGCAGCCGGACCGGGAGTACCGCTACCGCGTGACGGTGGGTGAGAGCACGACGCGGGAGCACCGCCTGCGCACCGCACCCCTGCCCGGGGCGACGGGGTTCCGCTTCGCCTACGGGGGCGACAGCCGCGAGGGGGCCGGCTTCGGTCTGGAATCCCACATGGGATGCAACTACCTGGACCTGAATCGCTTCGCCTCGCTCGCCTACCACCGCGATTGCCGCTTCCTGCTGCAAGGCGGGGATCTGGTCAACGGCTACACCACCCAGCCGGAGGACTACCGCACGCAGCTCTACGGCTGGAAGTACGCCATGGCGGGATTCCTGCACGAACGCCCCGCGTACCCGGCGATGGGGAACCACGAGTGCCTGCTCTACAACTTCGACGACGGCAGTTGGTACGGGGTCAGCCTCGACATGTGGCCCTACGACGAGCAGAGCTCCGAGTCGATCTTCGCCAGCGAGCTGGTGCTGCCGACCAACGGCCCCCAGCCGTCGAATCCCGCGCGTCCCCCGTACCGCGAGAACGTCTACTCCTTCCAGTACGGCTGCGTGTTCTGCATCGCCGTGAACAACAACTACTGGATCTCCTACTCCTCCGACCGCTACGGCGGGTCCCCGGAGGGCTACATCATGGAGGACCAGATGGACTGGATCCGGGGCGAGCTGGACCGGGCCGGCGCCGAGCCCACGGTGCGCTACATCGTGGTGTACCTGCAGGAGCCCGTGCTGCCGAATGGGGGGCACATCCAGGACGCCATGTGGTACCGGGGCAACAACGGGGTGCGTGCCCACACGTGGAACGGGAAACGGCTGGTGTCCGCGGACAAGGGGATCGTCGAGGTGCGCAACGACCTGCTGCGGGCCGTGCACGGGAATCCGAAGGTGGTGGCCGTCCTGGGCTGCGACGAGCACGGCTACAGCAAGGTGCTCATCGACCGCCACGTTCCGTTGGGGGACCCTCTCCTGGACGATGGCAACCGCGACGGCTGGATCAACTTCCACCGGCTGGACTTGGACGGGGACGGGGAGCCGGACCCCGAGGAGACCGCCTCCTCTCTACCGGACTTGAAGTACCCGGTGTGGCATCTGGTGGGCGGAGGCTTCGGCGCACCCTACTACGCCCGGCAGCGCACGCCGTGGAACGCCTACTGGGTCGAGGAGCAGGGAGGGAATCCTGCGTTCTTCTACTACTCCTCACAGCCCAACATCCTCCTCTTCGACGTCGCCGAAGAGGGGATCTCGGTGACCGTCCACAACCTCCACGGAGAGGTCATCGATCGCATCGCCAACCTGGTCGCCTTCGAGAAGGGGCGCTCCCGCTAGCGGGTTCCCGTATCCCCTAGCAGCTCCCGCACCCAGAGGTCGAAGGGGGGCAGCGGCTCGTCGAGGGGGCGGATCGAAGGACCCTCCCGGGGCGGATCGAGGATCCCGCGCAGCGCCGCGTGCGCCCCCCCCAGGGCGAGCTGCGCGGTTTCCCAGGCTTGGCGGTCCCGGCGCGGAGCGGAGCCGGGCGCGCGAGGGGTCGGTTGGAGGGGGAGACCGGCGCGGACCGTTTCGAGGAGCTGCCGAGGGTCGGCCTCCTCCGGGCTCTCCGGGTGGAGGAGCTCGGGGCAGGCGCGGGGTGCCAGCTCCCGCAAGGCTGCGACGGCGGCCGCGGGCCGGGCTGCGGGGTTCGCGGTGACGACCTCGCGCCGGGCGAGAGCCGTGGTCACTTCCACGGCGCGGTTGCGCAGCTCGAGGTAGGTGGAGGTGCTGGCCGGGTGCTCCGGGGTGACAGCGCACCCCGCGACCAGGAAGAGCGCGAAGACGAGGGTGGTGGTGGGGAGCTTCATCGCATGGGTTAACGCGCGGGAGTGCCCTGGCCTGTCTTCGGAATTTGCGCGGCAGGAGAGGTGCCGGCGTTCGTTGTGAAGGTGTCCGCGCAGTCGAAAGGAGCGCAACTCATGCACCCCACTCCTGTCGCCCCCCTCCTTCCGGTCATCGTCCTGGTCCTCGCCGCCGTCGCGCCTCTCGTGCGAGCCATCCTGCATCCGCGCTCCCGGTCCTCGCCCGGCGCCGATGCCGGGAGCGTGCTCGCCGCCGTGGGCCTCTACTCGGTCGTGCCGGCGCTCGTGATCTGGAGCTGGGCCGCCTGATCGCCATGGGAGGGGGCTGGCGGGTGGAGTCGGTTCGCCGGCTCCGCCCGCCTTTTCGACGCGCCGGGCCTTGATGCTCTCCGTGCGCGGCCTAGGGTAGGTGGTTGCGCTGCGCAGCTCGTGCGGAGATCGATCCCCCGAGGTGGGGGGCCGATGAAGAACCGCGACCGACACCGCAACGCGGGCTCCAGAGGGGCCCGGCTCGCCCAACCGGAATGGCCCTCCACCCTGGCGGCGGTTCCGGCGGACCACGCCGCCGGAGACACGCCCCCGCGGCCGCGCAGCTCCCGCTGGAACGACGCAGGCAGCGCCCTGCTCGCCGCGGCGATCCACGCGATTGCCTCGGCCCTGGCGGGGCTCGGCCTCCTGACCTGCACCTGACAGCCCCCCGACCACCTGCTCGCCGGTAGGCGTGGCGCCGATCCCCCGAGTGCGGGGGGTCGATGGAACACCTCACCATCGGCAGCAACGCGGGCTCCCAGGGGGCTCCGCTCACCAATTCCAGCTGGACCAACCTCGCCGAGGAGGTCGCGCCCTACGTGCTCTCCCTCTGTCGGCGCGCACCGTGGTTGGCGAGCCTCGGCATCGGCCACGAAGACGTCCTGCAGGAGGCGCAGCTCCGCTTCTGGATGGCCCTGCCGCACATGAAGCCGGGGAGCAACCCGCGGACCTTCTGCGCCCGAATCGCGCGCAACTACATCATCGACCGCTACCGCCACTACTGGAGCGCGAAAGGGCCAGGAGGAGCCGTCGCGGACCTCGACGCCGAGTGGGACCCCGCGGATCCCGCGCGCCACTTCGAGGAGGGGGTCGATGCGCGCCTCGACCTGGAGGTGCACTGCGAGGAGCTCTCGCCGGTGATCCGGCGCAGCCTTGAGCTTCTGGCCGAGGGGTACGATCCCGAGGCGATCGCTCGGATCCTCTACCCGGAGGAGTGGGCGGAGAGCGAGAAGGAATCCCCCGAGGTGCGTGCGAAGCGGCGCCTCCGCCTTCGGGGCCGGATCGACGTCCACAAGGCCCGGGCGAAGAAGGCGTTGCGGGGTGTAGCCGTGGCGGCCGGCAGACGATCGTAGGATCGGGGCCAGGGGCCCCCACTGGAGCGGCTCGCCGCTCGCCTCCGTCAGTTGCATGGTCTGGGCGGAGGCCCGCCGCGCACTGACGGCGGTAGAATCGCGGGCGTGACCCCTGCCAGCAAACGCCTCGCCACCTGTCTCGCAGAGCTGTGGGGGAGCCGGACGCCTGGGGAGTGGACCCCCCGCGCGCTCGAGGAGGCGCTGGGTCGGACTCTCGGGGCCCCTCCCGGACAAGACCTCCATGACCTTCTGGACTGCGTGCTGCAGATCTACCGTCTTCCGCTGGTCGCGCGCGCCCTCGAGGCTTCTGAGCCCGAGGCGCAGGAACTGGCGCGGCTGCGGCGGCCATGCATCAGGTCCTTGGTCCCCTTCGACATCAAGGAGTCGGTGATCGACGAGGCCTTCGCGGTCTGGGCGGAGGTCTTGGGACTGGGGGAGCTCCCGCGGATAGACGAGCAGCCGCTCTCCGGCGTGGAGGTGGTGCTGGGGCGGCTACGACCCTGGTTGGCTGCGTCCAGGCTGGCGGGACGCGAGTGGCCCCTGGTCGCCGCCCTGCCCTTGAGTCTGTTGGTCCGGGCCCTTGAGGCGCGGGAACCCTCCGCCGCCTACCTGCAGCTTCGGGACGCGGCGGAGGGGGTCGCCCGCGCCATGTGGGTGGTGCTCGGTTGGGAAGTGCTCGAGCTCTCGAGGAAGGTGGAGTTCGTGGAGCTCACCGAGGCCGAGCGCAACGCCTGCCGCGACGTTCTGGAACGCGTCACCGGGTACAGTCCGCACGGCAAGGGTGGGTTCACCTTCGGCGCGACGCAACACGTGCTCACCGGCGGGAGCGGCGCCCAGGTCCTGATGACCCTGACCGACCGCCTTTGCGAGAACGGCCTGTCATTGATCGCGGAGCTCGGGGCGTGCAAGAAATCCTGGCAGGTCCCGATGGAGCGCCTCGTCGGCTGGCGCAACCGCGGCCCCGGTCACGGCTTCGTCGGTCAGCGAGACCTCCTGGCCGTGGAGTTTGCGGAGGATTGCCTGGCGAAGAAGGAATCCGCGATCGTCGCGCTGCTGGACCTCTATCGCGGCCTGGCGGATTGGCTCGAGCGAGTTCAGCGGGAACTCCACTGGCCGACGGTGGAGCAACTCGACTCGGGTGACTACGAGGGTGAGCTCCGGGGTGCGCCCGCCCCCGTCGCCTTCACCGGCGGGGGGGCGCCCCTCTGGCTCCTGGCCTCGGCCTCGCCCGGAAGGCTGAACCTGGTCGACGCCGTCACCAACGAGGCGACGCAGGTATCGCGGGAGCTCCCGGAGGTGAGCTGGGCGGGGATCACCCTCTCCGCTCAACTCCAGGTAGGACCGCTGCGCGTCGCCGCGGACCCCGACGATCTCGAGTCCCGTCCCCTCGACGTCGCCGCCGACCTCGTCGAGCCGCGGCGGGAGCGGGCTTTGCTGCGGCGGCGCCACCGCGAGGTCGAGGTGAAACCACTTCGGAAGAGGCTCGAGGAGCTGATCGGGCAGAACGTCGAACCCTGCGCGGTGATCGGGACCGCCGGGGTGGGCAAGACCTACCTCCTGCAGCAGTACGCCGACCACGCCCACCACTCCCACGACCCCACGGTGCTCTACCTGGGCACCCTCCCAGGACACGCCCTGCGGCGCAGCTCCCTGGTCTCCCAACTCAATCACGCTCGAGCGCGCGCGGGGCTCGCCGCTCCCCTGCGGGGCCAGGCGGAGGATGATCTGACCACGGAGCCGGGGCACGCTCGCCTGTGGTGGGGGGAACTCGCCCGCCGCAACGCCGGGCGGCGGATCGTGGTGATCGTCGACGGTCTCGACGAGCAGGGGGGTGAGGAGGAGCTCCTCGATCTCCTGCCCGTTGCGATGGGTGAAGGGTTCTCGTTGGTATTGGGTTACCGTTCCTTGGAAGAGCTGGCGCCGCCACTTCGGCAGGAGATCGAAGCGCTCGATCTCGCAAGGTCCGAGCGCACCCTCGACCTGGGTGCATTCTTCCAGACCGAGGAAGGACGCAAGGTCCTCATCGGCTACCTGTGCAAGCGCCACCGACGTCTCCTGACCCGCGACTCCGGCCAGACCCTGAGAGGCCCCCTCACCGAGACGGTAGATGGTGGGGGCATGCTCCTCGACGTCCTGCTCGAGCGGGCGGAACGCCGCTTCATCTACGTCTTCCACTTCGCTCGCGGGATCGAAGGGGGATTCCTCGGGACGGAGGAGCACCAGGTCCGGGAGTGGCCCGAAGCGGACGACTTCTACGCGCGCTACCTCACCTGGCTGGAGGAGCGAGCCGGCAACCACCCCCGCTATGTCCGAACCCTGCGCCGGGTGCTACTGACCTGCGCACAACTCGAGCTACCGGTGAACGAGCGCACTATGGTGTGGTTCCTCCTGGAGGGAGAGCGCGTCGGACAGGCTGCGGAGCGCGATCTGACGCTCTCCTGGGTGGACCCGATCCTGCGCGACCTGGACGACTTCTTCGAGCGGCGGCGGGCCACGATCGACGCACCGGACGCCGGATTGCGGCGGGCCGCGTGGATCGTCAAGCCGGATGCGGAGAAGATGCCGGCGGAGGGGATCGTGCGGCAGTTGGCCCACGCGTCCCTGTCGGAGTTCCTGCGCGAAGGGGGAGCGCGATGGCCGACAGGGCTTCCAGAGTGGATGCACGTCCGGTCTGGGGTCATAGCTCAGCTAGCTCAGTGCTGCAGACAGGCGCTGGACATGCTCCAGGAGGTACCGGCCCAGCAGGTGTCGAGTGCTACCTTGCGATACCTTCAGCAGCGCTGGGCTGTCCATTTGGTGGCCTCGGACGACGATCGGATCGGTGTCGCCGAACGCGTACCCTGGTTTCTTGACCACTGCCCCCCTCTCGAGGACCTGGTCGTCGATCTGGATCTGCCCCACTGGATAGCCGGATTGCGCCAGGTCGAGGTCCTGCTCGATGGCGTACGGGGAGCTGCACCCAAGAGGGCTCGGGTCCTGCGGCGCCTTGGCGAGGCACTGCGATTCCATCAGCGCGCGGGGGAGGCCGTCGCGGCACACCGTGAGGATGTCGCGCTCTCACGGGTCCTGGCGGATCTTCCCGAGGGTGTGACCGGGGAGGCGGTGAAGCGGGCGGTAGTGGAGCGGACAGACGCGGTGAGGGAACTCGCAACTGCCCTGGACCGACTCGGCTCAGCGCTACGGCTGTACCACCGGGGGATTGAAGCGGTGGAGACGCACGAAGAGGCGGTGTCGCTATGCCGTGTCCTCGCGGGGATTCCCAAGGGGGCCGGGCGGCAGGAGATGTCACGGGCGGCGATGGAGCGGCGCAAGGCAATGCGGCAGCTGGCGAATGCTCTGGGGAAGCTCGGTCGAGCGCTCGAGTCCAATTCGCGGACTGATGACGCGGTGCAGGTGCACGAGGAGGTGCTGTCGATGTTCCAGATACTGGCGGGGCTACCCGAGGGGACTGGACAGCCAGAGGATCGGCGGGCAATGGTGGAGCGGCGAAAGGACGTGCGGGGGCTCGCAGTCGCCCGGGGGCGGCTCGGCCGGGCGCTGACGTCGCGTAGGTGTGTGAAGCAAGCGCTGAAGTTCCACCGGTGCGCTCAGTGCCTCTTTCGGATCCTGGCAGGGATACCCGAGGAAGCAGAAGAAGCGGCGGTATCGCGGGCAGTGGCGAGAGACAGGAAGCCGGTGCGGGAGCTCGCAGTCGCACTGGGAGGGTCCGGCGAGGCGCTCGATTTGGACCATCAGCACGGCCAGGCAGTGAAGGCTCACTCCGAGGAGGTCAAGCTCTCGCGGATCCTGGCGGGGCTCTCTGAGGGGAGTGGGGAGGACGAAGTGCTTCGAGCGTCAGCGGGGCAGCCGGGGGCAGTGCGAGAGCTCGCGATCGCCTTGGGCAGGCTCGGGCAGGCACTCCAGTCGAGCAATCAGATGTGTGAGGCATTGGAGCAGCACCGGCAGGCACTGCCGCTCTTCCGGATCCTGGCGGAGCTTCCTGAGGGGGCGGAGAAGAAGGCGGTGTCATGGGCGGTGGCTAGGAAGCCGGAGCCCGTGCTGGAGCTGGCGACCCACCTGGGGCGGCTTGGGTCGACGCTGAGCTCGAACCAACGAGTAGAGGAGGCAGTACCCGTTCACCATGAAGAGGTGCTGCTTGTGCGAGGCCCTGCAACGCTCCCCGAAGGGGCCGGGCAGGAGGCGGTGTCGCGGGCGGTGGAGGAGCTCCCAAGCGTAGCAAGAGAGCTAGGCCGGGCCCTGTACAGGTTCGTGATCGCCTGCCACCGGTCTCCCCATCATTCCGCGGATCGCGCCCTTGCTCGCGAGTGCTATGCCATCTGGAAGGAGATAGATGATCTCGCCCCGGGCGCCGATGGCGAAGCCCGCGACGCACTCCTGAAGCTCAAGGAAGAAGGGCTCGTCTGAGCGACCCCCAACGCTCGGACCCTACCCCCCCCGCAACACCCGCGATACCACCCCGTACCCCTCCCGCACCAGGTCCTCCAACCCGTTCACCACCACGCTCTCCTCGTAGAACCTCCGCGCCGCCTCCGTCTGGATCCCGATCCCGATGCAGCGCACCCCCGCTCGCCCCGCGTCCTCCACCGCGCGCAGCAGATCCTGCTCCAGCGCCTTGCCGTGGCCCTTGTAGAAGGACGCCCCTTCCGGCAGACCGTCGCTCAGGACGATCAGCGTGCGGTCCGCCTCCGTCCGGCGTAGCAGGCGCCGCGTCGCCCAGCGCACCGCCTCGCCGTCGAGGTTCTCGCGCAGGTTGGTTCCGGTCAGGGCGTTGGCGAAGGCGTGGCGCACCGCGGAGAAGGGCTCGTCGTGCTCCTTCAGGATCAGGTGCAGGAGGGGCACCCAGCGCACCACGCGGCCCCACTCCTCGCGGGGAGGATTGCGCTCCTTGCATTCGACGCAGCGCTCCACGTGGGGGGACGGCAGGGAGGTGAAGCCCAGGACCTCGTTGGGCACGCCCACCAGGTCGCAGGCCTCGGAGAAGGCCATCGCCAACTCCAGGGCGGTTTGCAGCCGGCCGCGGGACATCGAGCCGCTGAAGTCGACCAGCATCGTCAGGGCCGCGTCGAGGCGCTCGTCGAGGTGACGCGCGCGGAAGAGTCGATCGTCCGACAGAGCACTGCGCGCCAGCCGCATGGGGTCGAGGCGGCCACGGCGACGGTGGGGGTGCCAGACGGGGCTGCGGCCCGCCAAGTCGAGGTGCAGGCGGCGGGCCAGGGGGCGGGCGGCCTCGCGGGCGGAGGCGAAGAGGGTACTCGTCATGGGATGCGGCCCGGTCGGGACGCGGCGCACCTCGTCCAGCTCGGTGCGGGCCACGTAGGGAACCCCTCCGGTCTTCTCGCGCGCCTTGCGGGCGGCGGAGGCGGCGCTCTCCACCCGCTTCGCGAGGCGCTTTCCCAGGCCCTCTCCGGCGGGGCCGTCGAGGACCTCCTCCAGCACCTTTTGGTCGGAGCTCCGGTCGGCGCGGCTCGCCAGCTTCACCCCCCAGCGCCGGTGGATCGCGTCCGAGACCCGCAGGGCGTGGGCGGTGCTGGTGAGGCGGTCGATGCCGTCGGTCAGGTCCCGGATCTCTTCGAGGAGCGCCGCGGCTTCGCGTCCGCAGTGGGCGCGTTCGAGGGCGCGCGACTCCTCCTCCCCCTCCGCCATCAAGACCAAGGCCATCATCGCCTCCTGGTGGGGGGTGGGGGTGCCCACGTCGCCCACCTCCTCGAGGAGCGCGTCCTGGGCGCGGCGGATGTTCAAGCGCGCGCCGGGGAAGCGCTCGCCGATCAGGCGGTTGACGCGGCCGTCCTCCACCGCGTTCAAGAGGGCGAAGCGGCTGGGGGAGAGGTCCGCCCCCACGTCGGGGTGGGTGTAGAGGCAGTGGGCAACCTCGTGGTCGACGAAGCCGCGCAGGAGCATGAAGGCCTCGCCCCCCAGGTCCCGCTCGATGCGCGGCAGGATGATGCGGCGGGCCTGCACGTCGGCCCGCGGGGGACCGCTGTCCCAGCGCACCTCCACCCCCGGCGCCAGGCCCGCGACCAGACGTTCCTGTGCGCTGTGGAAGCGGTCGAGGTCGCGCGTCACACCGCCCTCCGGTGCAGGCGCGTGCGGTCGGCGCTCTTGCCGTAGACGCGCTGGAAGAGCTCCCCCAGGGTCTCCCGGTCCTCCTCACCCGCACTCTCGAGCACGATCAGGCTGAAGGCCTCCTCCTCGTCGAGCCCCATGTGCGCCACGGCGGTGGCCCAGGCGAGGGTCTTGCGCAGGGAGAAGGGGAAGATCACCTCCCCGTCCCCCGCCGCCGCCGCGCGCGCCAGGCGGGCGACGTCGACGATGCGCTCCGCGGCGGCGGCGGCCACCCCGGTGCGGCGGATCAGGATCTTGCGCTCGATGGAGGCCTCCGGGTAGTCGAGGCTGAGCGGGGTCCAGCGGTCGAGGAAGGCGCCGTTCAGGATCTGCACGCCGCGGTAGGTCCCGCTGCGGTCGCCGCGCCCCAGGGTGTTGCCGGTGGCGCCCACCAGGAAGCGCGGCACGGCGGGGCTCCAGGGGTCGATCACCAGCGGCTCACCCAGCTCGTCCTCGGCGTGGGGCACGAGCACCGGCTCGCGGGTGAGCAGGGCGTGCAGGCAGAAGAGCACCTCGCTCGGCGCGGCGTCGAGTTCCTCCAGGATCAGCGGACGGCGCTCGCGGATCGCCATCAGGACCGGCCCCGGCAGGAAGACGGTGCGGCCCTCGCGCAGGCCGCGGGTGCCGAAGAGGTCGTCCACGCAGGTCTCGCCGTTCATGGCGACCCGGTAGACCGGCCCCTCCCCCCCCACGAAGCGCATCATCCGCTCCAGGAGGGTCGACTTCCCCGAGCCCGTGGGGCCGACGAGGAAGGGGAAGAGGTCCGCCTCCAGGATCTTGCGCACCAGCCGCGTCTCGGGGGGAAAGTGGAAGTACTCCGCGTCGCCGGCGGCGGGCTGGGGGATCCCGTCGTCGAGCTGCAGGGGGGGGATCGGCTCAGCCCGCACCTTCTCTGCGCCGGGCACCTTCGAGACCCTGAGCCCCAGGCTGCCGAGGTAGGCGATCACGTCGTGGCGCTGGAGCGCCCGGTGCGGGTTGTCGATCCCGTCGCGGACCAGCTCGGCAAAGGTCAGGGTGGACTTCTCCTGGAACCTGAGGGCGAGGTAGGCGGCGAGGTGGCGGTCGTCTCGAGTCATGGTGTTCTTCTTCCCGGGAATGAAACGTGCCGCGGCGGGGGCTCTGTCGAGTCAATCCGCCGACGCTGGACCGCCTCGATCCAGGCGCCGGTAGATGGCGCGGTGGAGATCGACCAGGGCCTCCTCGAGGCGCTTCTCGAGGGGGCGCGCGTTCCAGGTCGCCACCAGGATCGACAGGGCCAGGGCCACGCCGATCATCACCAGGGTGCTGCCCACGGCGATCGCGGCGGGCTCGGTGAACTTCGCGAGTTCGATCCCCGAGGCGTCCCCGTCGCCGAGCATGCGGTAGCTGCGCCCCATTCCGGCCATCGTCCCGAGCAGCCCGACCAGGGGGCAGAGCTGGCTCGCCGCCGAGCAGTTCACCGCGGCCCGGCGAGTCGCGCTCCCCCCCGCGAGCTCTTCGACGAGACCCTCGGAGGGATCCGGCGCACGGGTGCGCCGGACTTCGAGGAGCAGGGGGTCGAGCCCCAGGTCGCGGGTGAAGCGCACCGCCGCCGAGACGGAGCTCCGATCCCAAGCCCCGATCGCCTGCCCGACCTCCACGAGGCGGCGGCGGGTCCGGACGCGCCCGAGGAGGACCGACACCGCGTAGGAGAGCGCCAGGGCCAGGCAGGCCCAGACCGCCAGAAAGAGGAAGGAACCCCACACGGGGCCGAAGGTGCCGAACAGGTAGCCGATCATCGGCATCGCCCCCCTTCCGCGCTCTCGAGCTCCTCTGCCAGGTCGAAGATCTCCCCCATGGCGCCGTGCAGGGACAGGGCGCACTCCTCCAGGCTCTCGAAGCCCTCCCCCGGGGCGCGCAAGGGGGGAGCGGGGAGCTCGACGGGGGGCTGCGGTGCTCTCGGTTGCGCCCCCCTCGCTCCCCGCTCGGGCGGGGCGGCGTCCGTCTCCTCCGGGGCGCAGGCGGCGGCGATGAAGAGCAGGGCGAGGGTCCAGGTCCAGGAAGTGGTGGTGGGGTGCGGGATCTTCATCGTGTCGTTGGGTCGGGGGTCGTGTGCCTAGTGATGGTCGTGTCGCGCGCGCAGCTCGACTCCCTCGGGACCGGGGACGAGGTCGAGGAAGAGGGAGTCCTGCTCCCGATCGGGCAGGGCTCCCAGGTCGACCGCGGCGTGGCCGTCGAGGGAGAGGTAGGCGACGCGCAGCGCCTCGGCGCGCCAAGGCGTGAAGAGCTCGGCCAAGGCGCCCTCGCGCAGCGGCGGGAGCTCGAACCAGAGCCGCCCCTCCTCGCGGAGCAGGGCGCGGGCGCGCTCGCCGTCGAGGCGCAGGGCTCCCTCGGAGTCGCGCAGCAGGAGCTCGCGGACGATCAAGCCCTGCTCACTGAGCGAGAGGTGCATCAAGATCAGGAGGGCGCCGCCGCTCTCCGCCCACCGAGCGAGGTCCTCGGGGGTGAGGGAGGGATCGACGGCCAGGTGCATCCCCGTCGCCGGGACGCTGTCGAGGAGGACGCCGACGGTGTCGCGGTGGAGGATCTCCTCGGTCTCCTCCTCGAGTTCGAGCGGCACGGGGTAGAGGCAGACCTCCTCCCACAGGACCTCTTCGATGGCGGGCTCGTCCTCCCCCGGGAGGAAGGAGAGGACCGCCAGGGTGGCGACCAGGGTTACGGCGATGGAGAAACGGAACATGACGGGCTCCTTCAGGGGGTGGTTCGGTCGGTCGGGTGGACATCGAAGCGCAGCTGCACCACGTGGCTCCCCAGGTATCCGATCGCCACGGCGATGTGCTCGAAGCTCAGGCTGCGGTCCACCGCCAGGACGATCGGATCATCGACGGGGTGGGGTGCCAGGGCTTCGGTGATGCTGCGCTGGAGTTGGGCGGGCGGATCGTCGAGGCGCGCGAAGGCGTCCTCGGGGGGACGGGCGAGGCGCCCCTCGGCGTCGATCGTGAGCAGGAGGGTGGGGGGGTCGGGCTCGGGCTCCTGCTCGCTCTCCTCCTGCGACGGGATGGGGGCGACGTCGATCTCCTGGTGCGGGTTCTCCGCCTTGGAGAGCTGCACGGCCAGGAGGATCGAGTACAGCATGGCCCCCGCCAGACCGAGGTCGGCGAGGACGACCGCCCAGATCGACTTGGAGTGGGTCATCGCACCATCCCCCTGCAGGCCAGGTCGCGGTGTTCGAGCTCGGAGTGGAGGTCCCCCAGGAGGGCGCGCAGAGCGAGCTCTTCGGGCCTGGAGTGCACGAGGTGCGTGCAGACCTGCAGCACCAGCGCGGCCCCCACCATCGCCAGGGTCGTGTTCACCGCCTGGGCCGCGGGCAGGGCAAAGGGGGCCAGGGAGGGGATCGAGTCCCCCACCGCCCCGAGGGCGCGGTAGCTCGCGCCCATTCCCGACATCGTGCCCATGAGGCCCAGCAGGGGCGCCAGCGCTGACGCGGTCACGCAGTGGGTGGTCGCGCGTCGCGCCGGTTCCGGGTCGGTGAACTCGCCGAGGAGCGTCTCGATGAAGGCCCCCCGCCGCAGGTTCCGCGCCCGGGCGTAGGGTTGGAGCAGGTGCGTGTCGAGTCCCAGGGGGCTCGCGTTGATCGGCGTGCGCTGCAGGCACGCCAGCATCCACTGCACGTCCTTGATGACGCGACGTAGATCCTTGCGGTGAGCCTCCACCTTGTCGCGCTGGTCGAAGATCAGGAAGAGGGCGATCAGCAGGCCTGCCGCGACCACCGAGCCCCAGAGGGGACCCATCGAAGTGAAGAAGCGCAGCGGGTCGATCACGGGGTGACCTCCAGGCCGAGGGCGGCTCCCAGCAGGTCGGCCGCCAGCTCCAGCAGGCCGCGCAGACGACGGACGATGCGGTGGGGCGGCTCGCCGGTCGCCAGGCTGACGAAGAGCAGGATCAGGAGTGGAGTGGCGGTCAGGCGGTAGAGGCGGCGGATCATCGCGGCATCTCCTTGAGACGGTGGTAGGTGTGGGTCGTGGGGAGCCAGGGGGCGTTGCGCTCGAGCAGGGCCCCCACGTGCACCGCGCATTCGCGGGCACTGCGCAGGGCGGCTTCCTCCCAGGCGGGGTCGGAACGGATGACGGCCAGGGCCAGGCAGGCCAGGACCATGAGGCGGCGGAACATCACTCAGCTCCTTGGGTTGGGGGTGCGATCGAGAGGACCGGGGAACCGTTCGGGTCGGGGGCAAGGGTGAGCCGCAGGTGGGCCGACCCTCCGCATGCTTGGGCGGCGCACCGCACGCGCCGCGAGTCCTCCTTCCCCAGGACGAGGTGCAGGCCGCGCCTCAGTTCGGGGGTGAGCTGGTCGAAGGGGGAGGGGCCGAGCTCGATCCAGACCGAGCGCGAGGGCCCGTGGGCCTTCAAGAAGGCCTCGAAGCCCTCGTTCGTGGTCGGGGTGCGGCTGGGAAGCCCGTCCTTCGTGGGCAAGTGCACGCTGCGCACCCGCTCGCACCCGTCGCGCAAGGAGCGCTGCAGCACCACCAGGCCGGCGCCGCTCCCAGCGAGCCAGATGGCGATGGGATCGCGGCGCAGGGTGGGATCTATGGCGAGGTCGAGCTCCACGTCGCCGACCGCGCCCACCAGCGCGTCGATGTCCGGCGGCCGATCCTCCGGCGTGTCCGGGTCGGGAGCGGGAGTCGGCTCCGGCGGCGGGCCCTCTCCCGTGCGGGACGGCTCGGAGGGCAGGGGCACCTCGATCGGCACGTCGATCGGCGCGGGCGGGACCGGCTCCCGGGCCGCGGCACTGACGTCGATCGGCGGGGGATCGTCGTTCGCCCGCGTGTTCCCGGCGGGGCCGAGCTGGATCGCGAGCTCGGTCGCGAACAGGGTCGCGCCGGCGGTGAGAAGGGCGGTGAAGGTCTTCATCTTCGGTCTCCTCTGGGAGGCTCGAGAGCCCTAGCGGTCCCCCTTGGCGACCGGTCCCTCGGTGGCCGGCTCGGCGAGAAGGCCGGCGACCCAGGTGTCGAGGGAGGTAGGAGCGGTCTCGTCGAGGGGCGGGGCGTCCCGCTCGGTGTCGCTGAAGAGGTCGCCGAGGATGCGCCGCATGTCGTCACGCCCGCTGGCGAGGCGCCCCGCGCGAGCGTCGATCCCCGCCAGACGGCCGCCGGCCTCGGCGATCTCCCCGCGGCGCATGCGCGCCTCCAGGTCGGCGCCGAGCAGGTTGAGCTCCATGCTCATCCCGTCCGCCTCGGCCCAGAGCTCGATGGCGCGCGCCCGCTGGCGGCCGAGGAGCGCCAGGTCGGCGTCTTGGCTCTCGCGCCGCAGCTTGAGCTTCTGGCGCTCCAGCTCGGCTCGGCGCCGGGCGCTGGTGACGCGGGTCGCGTTCTCGAAGCGTTCGAGGAGCTGCGTCTCTTCCGCGCGGTCGATTCCCTCCCCGGAGCTCTGGGCCTCCCTGGCGTAGGTGGCCGCCTCGCGCTCGATCTTGGCGAGCTCCTCGGAGCGCCCGTCGATCTGCCGCTGGACACCCGTGAGCTCCTTGTCGAGCCCCGTCAGCACGTTGAGGGCCTGGGCGGAGTCCGCCTTGATCGTCTCGCCGAGTGCCTCCCACTGTCCCGCCAGCGCGTCCGCGCGCTGCTCGAGGTCGCGGGTCCCCCGCGAGGCGATCAGGACCAGGTGGGCGAACGCCTCGGGGGTGGAGTCTTCGTTGTAGCGCTCGGTGGCTTCCTTGATCTCGCCCACGCGGTCCTCGAAGGCGTTGAGCAGGCCGACGTAGGCCTCGTCGACCAGACCAAACTGGCGCTGGGTCTCGTCGAGGTCGACCACCCAGCGTTCGGCGGCGGGATCGACGCCGCGCCCCTGGACGGGGCGGACGCGCTCGGAGGCCTCCTGGGCGGCGGCGGCGACGGTGAGGGTGAAGAGGGTGAAGAGAATGGGGATGAGAGTGCGCATGGGATGGGCCTTGTCTGGGAAGAGTGGCTTCGGGGTACTAGACGCGTGGGCCGGCGCGCATCCGTCGCAGTCGGTCCAAGCTGTCGGCGGGCCTTCCCGCCGCTTCTGAAGGGATGAACGTGCGGGCCTGAGGGAGCTGTCGTCCTGGGTCGATTTCCCCTCCGCAGCGAGCGCTGAGGGGGGCGCTACAATCGCCACTGCCGCGGCCGAGTTCTTCGACGGGGATCCGATGGCGACGTACCACCTCTACATCGACGAGACGACCACCGGCGCGATGAAGGTCGTCGGGGGCGTGTGCCTGAAGGGGAAGGGTCACCCCTTCCGAGAGGTCATGCAGGAGGCCTGGGCACGCGAGCTCTGGGAGTGGCCCCATGCGAAGGACCTCGGCCGGAAGAGGCACGCCAAGGGGAAGGCGGGAGCTGCCCGCGAGGTCCTGAGGGAGATGGCGGCTGGTGCCCTCAGGAAGAGGGCGCGCTTCTTCGCGGTCGCGGTGCCCCAATCGAGTGACAGATCCAACGGCGACTACCTTCCCGCCGACGTCGGTCTCATCGGCGCGGTGACTCGGGGAATCGGAATGAACGGCGGGGACGAGCTGCTCGTCCACTCCGAACAGCGCGACCATCTCGACACCCCCGAGAAGATGGGTCAGTACTTCGATTCCATCTGGCGGACCGCTGTCCTCGGAGTCGACTCGGCCGAGATCCCGGTGCTCGGACGGGCGAAGGGCGCCAAGGGGCGCGCGCAGGCCGAATTCGGCCACGGCCTCGTCGACCACTTCCTGTGCGCCCTACGCGCGAGTCTGGCCGCAGCCGTGGAGGACGACCTTCGGACCGCTCGCAAGATCGCCAAGGGCCTCGGGTTCAAACACGACCCCGAGTTGACGGTTCTGGGATCCGGCTCCAGCTCCGGCGAGGCCGCCGCCGCGTTCGTGGGCATCACCCTCGGCGATCTCACCCAGATCCGGTGGATCCCAATGCTCCGTCAAATCCCTGCGCGTCACTACCCAGGTGTCCTCGAGAGGGCTGCGGGCTGGGATCCGCGCCGACGCCGAGAGCTCCTGAGGGGGCTGATGGAGGAGGTGGAACCCCTGATCCTCCGCCCGGCCCTCGCGGGCGAGCAGGGCGTCTCCTTCGAGTCCCTGGTCGCCTTGATGAAGGCGGTGCGGGATCACTTCGTGGTCCAGCCTGCGCAGCCGGTGGACGGGCGCTTCCAACGCGAGATCGATCTGCTCTTGGCCAAGTCCCTCACCCACGACGGTCGCGCGCGGGAGGCGTACGAGATCCTCGAAGAGCGGATCCTGGTTCCGGACCTGGCCGCCGAGATCCGATCGCGGGACGAGCTGGAGCGACACCTCCAGGTCCTGCGGGCTCAGGTCGTCGCGGCTACGGATCGTCGCAAGTACGGTGAGGCCCGGGGGCTGATCGAGCGAGCTGGGGAGCTGATCGAGGAGAAGCTCGGCGCCTTCGATGTCGAGCCGGAAAAGGGGGCGCTCCTGGGATGCGATGGACAACTCCTCGTCCTGCAGGGCAGATCGAAGGAGGCACTCGACCACGCGATCTTCGTCAGGCAGGCAGCTCATTTCGAAGCGGAGGCCGATCTGTCCTACGCCTGGAGTTGGGAGCTGGCCGCCCGCGGGCGCGCCGGTCGGCCCTTCAGTCCGCCTCCTCCGTGGATGGAGGAGCTCCCCTCCGCGATCGAGGGAGTCTGCGATTCCCCGGTGGGCTGGCGAGCCTTCCTCCTCTGGGGTCTGGCCGAGTACTTCCGCACCCAGTCCTCCGCGGGCGAGCTCCTGTCTGGGCTGTGCGGGCTGGTGGACGAGGTCTGCGACCGCCTGATGACGCGCAAGAAGCCCGCGACCCGCCCTGAGTACCTGGCGCCGCTGATCCTGCGCGCGCACGCCTGTCGCCTCGCCGGGGACCCGACCACCCGGAACGAAGCGGAGCGACGCTTCGCCAGGGCTCACCGCTGGCTTCCAATCGCGTCGGGCGACCTCCTGTCGGACCCGCTCCCGCGAGCGGCGTTGCGCACCCTCTCGGCCTGGGCCCACTCGCTCGGTGTCGACGGCAAGAAGATCCAGTCCGAGCTGGCCGCGGCGAGCAAGAAGGCGGACACCACCCTTGGTGAGCTCGGCACCAACGCCCCCTCGGATCCCTCGCTGCGCAACATCCACGAGTACCTGACCCGCTTCCGCGTCGCCACCACGGTCCGGACCCCCGAGGCGTTCCAGGCGGTGCTCGACATGGGCGAGTACTGACCCCGGATCCCCCCGCCTTGAAACCCCACGCCCCGCCGTGGGATCCTTTCTACATGCTGGTCGAGCTGGCGATCCGGGACCTGGCGCTGATCGAGCGGGCGGAGCTCGCCTTCGGGCCCGGTCTCAACGTCATCACCGGGGAGACGGGGGCGGGGAAGAGCCTCCTCATCGGCGCCCTCGAGCTGCTCTACGGCCGCCGCGGGCGCTCCGGGATCGTGCGTCAGGGCGCCTCGCAGGCGCGGGTCGAGGGGCGCTTCCTCCTGCCGCTGGACGACTACGGCGCGCGGGTCGCCGGGTGGCTCCGGGAGCACCTGCCCCAGGTGCTCGAGGACCTGGAGGAGGAGGCGGGTGGCTCCGACCTGGAGCTGATCCTGACCCGCACCGTGGGCCGCGACGGCCGCGGGCGCGCCCACGTCAACCACCGGCCGGTCACCCAGCGCATCCTGCGCGAGCTGGCGGCCCAGCTGGTGGAGGTCCACGGCCAGCACGACCACCAAAAACTCTTCGACTGCGGGGAGCAGCGCCAACTCCTCGACACCTTCGGTGGCCTCGAGGACGCGCTCGCCGGGTACCGCGAGCGCCGGGGACGCTGGCTCGAGCTCGCCGGTGAGCTCGAGGAGTTCGCCGAGGGGGAGGCGGAGCGGCTCCAGCGCCTCGACCTGGTGCGCCTGCAAGCCGCCGAGCTGGCCGCCGCCGCGCCCGATTCGGGGGAGCACGATGCACTCCTCGGCGAACGCCAGCTCCTGCGCCACGCCGCCGAGCTGGGCGGACGGTTGGGTGCCCTCCTGCAAGAGCTCAGCGAGGGGGAAGGCGCCGCCCTCGACGCCGTGCGTCGCGCCGAACGGGAGCTCGAGGAGTGGGAGGAGCGCGTCGCCGAGCTCGCTCCCCCCGCCGCCTCCCTGCGCGAGGCCTGCGCCCACCTGGAGGAGGCGGTCTCCGCCCTGCTCTCCTTCGTCGACGGCGTCGAGGCGGACCCCGCGCGCCTCGAGGTGGTCGAGGATCGGCTGGGGGAGCTCGAGCGCCTGGCGCGCAAGTACCACACCGACGTGGCGGGCCTGGCGGAGCGCCACGCCGCACTCGACGCGGAGCTGGAGGGCCTCGAGGGAGACGGGCGCGACCGCGGAGCCCTCGAGGAGGCCACCGCCAAGGCACTGCGCTCGGTCGAGCAGGCCGCGGGTCGGCTCGGCAAGGCGCGCAAGCGCTCCGCCGCCAAGCTCTCCCGCGCGGTTGCCGAGGGGCTCGGGGACCTGGGGCTCGAGCACGCCGGTTTCGAGGTGGCGCTCCCGCCCGCCGGATCCGACGAGGAGGGGCTCGACGCGGAGCGCCGGCGCCTGGGAGTGGAGGGCGCCGAGACGGTGGAGTTCCTCCTGGCCGCCAACCGCGGAGAGGCGGTCCAACCCCTGCGTCAGGTCGCCTCCGGCGGCGAGGCGGCGCGCATCCTGCTCGCCCTGCGGGGGGCCCTCGCCGTGCGCCAGTCGACCCCCACCCTGGTCTTCGACGAGATCGACGCCGGGGTCGGCGGCCGCCTCGGCCCGCGGGTCGGCCGGCATCTGGGCGCCCTCGGGCGCCACCACCAGGTCCTCTGCGTGACCCACCTCCCCGCCATCGCCGCCGCCGCCAGCGCGCACCTGCGGGTGACGAAGGAGGTCGCCGGGGGGCGCACCCGCACCTCGGTGGCCCAGCTCGAGGGGGAGGAGCGGGTCGGGGAGATCGCCGACATGATCGCCGGAGGCAAGGGGCAGGCCACCGCCCGGGCCGAGGCGCAGCGTTTGCTGGAGGAGAGCCCGAGGTAGGCCCCCCACGGCTCGACGGGCGAGCCGCCGGTGGGCTACTCTCTCTGCCTTCGGCCCACCCCCCATGAGTCTCACCGAACCCCTCCGCTTCCTCCCCCAACCCCTGCCCAAGGTCTGGGGGGGCCGGCGCCTGGACTCGATCCTCCCCGGCGGTCTGGGGGTCGACGGACCGGTGGGGGAGGTGTGGGAGCTCGCCGATCGCGAGGGAGCGATCTCCGAGGTGGCGCACGGCACCTACGCCGGCCGCAACCTGGCGGGGCTGATGCTCTCCGAGCGCGAGTCCCTCCTGGGTGAGGTCGCGCCTTCGGAGGACGGGCGCTTCCCGCTCCTGATCAAGTACCTCGACGCCGACCAGCCCCTCTCCGTCCAGGTCCACCCCGACGCCAAGACGGCGCGGCGCCTGGGTGGCGAGGCGAAGGACGAGTGCTGGTACGTCCTGGCGGCCGAGCCGGGCGCGGTGATCTACGTCGGGCTGAAGCCCGGGGTCGACGCGGCCGAGTTCGCGTCCAATGTCGCGAGCCACCATCTGCTCGACCTGCTCCAGCAGTTCGAGGTGCGCGCCGGTGACTTCATCTCGCTGCCCGCCGGCACGATCCACTCCCTGGGGGCGGGGGTGACCCTGGTCGAGGTGCAGGAGAACGCGGACACCACCTACCGCCTCTTCGACTGGGACCGTCCGGGGCTCGACGGGGAGCCGCGGGAGCTGCACCTCGAGGAGGGGCTGCAGGCGATCGACTACGAGCGGCCGACCTCCGAGCCCGTGCGTGCCGTCTTCGAAGGTGGGGTCAACTCCGCCGCGCCGCTAGTCGACGGTCCGCGCTTCGGGGTCGACCTCCTGCGCCTGCACGAGCCCGAGGCCCACGACAACCAGGGGCGCCCTTGGGCCTACGTGGTTCTCGCCGGCCGCGGGAGCCTGGCCACCGAGGCGGGGAGCTGGCGCATCCGCCGGGGCGAGACCTGGCTCCTGCCCGCGACCGTGGGGGCACACCGTTTCGAGGCCGCCGACGGCGAGCTCGAGGTCCTGCGCGTGGAAGGGCGCTGAACGTGGCTGCCAAGGGCCAACGCAAGCGGAAGGGGGCCAAGGCGGCCTCCCCGGCGCGCAAGCGTCCGCGCAAGGTCAGCGGACGCCGACTGCCGGCGCGCACCTCCTCGGCGCGCGCCGCCAAGGAGGGCTCCGGCGAGGTGCGACTGAACAAGTTCCTGGCGGACTGCGGAGTCGCCTCGCGACGCGCCTGCGACGAGCTGATCGCCGCCGGCAAGGTCACCGTGGACGGCGCGCCGATCACGGAGCTGGGCAGCAAGGTGGATCCCGCGCGCCAGGTGGTCGAGGTGGACGGTTACGTCCTGCGTCCCGAGGACACCACGCGGCGCTACTACCTCCTGAACAAGCCCCCCGGGGTGGTCTGCACCAACGAGCGCCGTGAGACGCGCCCGCGGGCGATCGATCTGATCACCGATCGCCACAAGGGGCGCATCTACACCGTCGGCCGCCTCGACGAGGAGAGCACCGGCCTGATCCTGCTCACCAACGACGGCGAGTTCGCCCAGCGCGTCGCCCACCCGCGCTATGGCGTGCCGAAGACCTACCGCATCCGCGTGCAGGGGCGCATCCCCGACGAGGCGCTGAAGAAGGTGCGGCAAGGGGTGCACCTCTCGGAGGGGAAGACCGCCGGGGCGCGCATCCTGGTGCGGCGGCGCTCGCCGAAGTTCAGCCTGCTCGACGTCACCTTGCGCGAGGGGAAGAACCGCGAAGTGCGACGCGTCTTCGCCCGCGTCGGCTACAAGGTGCTCTCGCTCGAACGCACGCACCTGGGACCCCTGGGGCGGCGCGGACTCAAGGCGGGCAAGTGGCGCGCCCTGTCGCGGGAGGAGGTCGAAGCGCTGCTCGCGCTGGCGAAAGAGGGGCGCTCCCCCCGCTCGAAGGGCGCTCCCAGCCCGCGCAAGAAGAGGAAACGCTGACGCGATGACGCTCGCCGCCACCCTCTCCGGGGCCGCCATCCACGAGCATAGACTGCGCAACGGTCTGCGCGTCCTGATCGCTGAGCGCCACTCCGATCCGGTGGTGGCGGTCATGCTCTGGTACGGCGTGGGCTCGCTGCACGAGGCGCCCCACGAGGCGGGGGTCAGCCACTTCCTCGAGCACATGATGTTCAAGGGCACCGCGCGCTTCGGGAAGGGCGTGGTGGACCGCATCACCACCGAGCTCGGGGGGAGCAACAACGCCTTCACCTCTTCCGACCACACCGCCTACTGGTTCGAGCTGGCCTCCGACCGCTGGGAGGCGGCCCTGGAGCTGGAGGCGGATCGGGTGCACGACCTCACCCTCGAGCCCGGGGAATTCGAGGCGGAGAAGGCGGTGGTGCTCGAGGAGCTGTCGATGGGGAACGACGACCCCTGGCGCCGCCTCTCCCGGGAGGTGCAGGCGGTACTCTTCGGCCGCCACCCCTACGCGCGACCCGTGATCGGCTACGCGGACGCCCTCGAGGGTCTGACGCGGGCGCAGATGCAGGCCTACTACCGCCGCCACTACCGCGTGGACAACGCCACCCTGGTGGTCTGCGGCGACGTGCGCCCGGGCCCGGCCTTGAAGGCGATCCGCCGCCACTTCGGTCCGCTGCCGCGCGGCGAGGCGGCCGCGCCCAGCTTCCGGCCCGAGCTGCGCGAGCCCCTCGGGGAGCGGCGCCTGGAGGTGGGGTGGGACGACCCCGCCGCGCGCCTGTCGATCGCCTGGCCGGGGGCGACGGTGGGGACCGACGAGGACTTCGGGCTGGATCTGATCTCCGCCATCCTCACCTCCGGCCGCCTCTCGCGCCTCTACCGGCGTTTGGTCCTCGACGAGGGATTGGCCACCTTCGTCTCCACCTCCAACGACGCCCGGGTCGAGGGGGGGGGCTTCTGGCTGCAGGCGGAGACGGTGAACGGTGCCGACCCCGCGCGGCTCGAGGCGGCGGTCGACGAGGAGCTGGCGCGCCTCGCCGAGGAGACCGTCTCCCCCGCGGAGCTGAAGCGCGCCAAGCGCCTGCTCGCCGCGGGGGAGGCCTACGAGGCGGAGACGGTGACCGACCTGGCGGAGCGCATCGGCGAGTACGCCACCGACGCGGACTGGCGCCTCCTGCTCGAGTTCGGCCGGCGCCGCGCCGCGGTCCGCCGCAGCGACGTGCGTCGGCTGGCGGCCCGGCTCCTCCAGCGCCGGCGCAGGGTGCTGGGGTGGAGCCTGCCCGAGGAGCGCCGGGGATGAGGCGCCCCGGGACCCTGCCCGAGCTGACGCTCCCCCGGGAGCGCTTCGAGCTCTCCTCCGGCGCCCTGCTGCTCGTCTCGCCGCGCCCCAGCGCGCCGGTGACCGCGGTGCGCGTGCACGTGCGGGGCGGTCCGTCCCTCGATCCCGCGCGGCACGAGGGGGTCGCCTTCCTGACCGGCCATCTCGCCGATCAGGGCACCGATCGCCACTCCGAGACGGAGCTGGCGGCGCTGCTCGAGCCCGCCGGCGGCGGGATCCGCGGCGACGCGAGTGGTCTGGGGGGGACGATCGCGGGGGGGGAGTGGAAGCTGCTCCTGACCACGATGGTCGAGCTCCTGCGCGGCGCGACCTACCCCGAGGAGGAGCTCGAGCGCCAACGGCAGCGGCTGCTCTCGCGCCTGCACGTCGAACGCGACGAGCCTCGCGCCCAGGGCGGCTTGCGCTTCAAGCGCCTCGCCTACGGCGACTGCTGGCTCGGCCGCTCCCCCTGGGGCACGATCGAGAGCGTCCAAGCGATCGGTCGCAACCACCTGCTGAAGCACCGCCGCCGGCACTGGCGCCCGGACCGCGCCACGATCGCCGTCTGCGGTGACGTCGACCCCCAGGCGGTGCGCCGCCACCTGGAGCGGGCGATGGCGGGGTGGGAGCCGGGCTCCCCCTTCGAGCCCCTCGAGCCCGACCTCCCCCCGCGCGCCAAGCGCGTCGACGCCTTCACCCGCGATCGCGAGCAGGTGCACCTCTTCCTCGGGCACCTCGGCATCCGCCGCAGCGACCCCGACTACGCCGCGCTGACGGTGTTGGACCACGTCCTCGGTACCGGCCCCGGCTTCACCAACCGCATCAGCAGGCGCCTGCGCGACGAGCTGGGCTTGGCCTACGCCGTGCAAGCCGACATCCACTCCTCCGCCGGCCGCCTCCCGGGGCTCTTCACCGCCTACATCGCCACCTCTCCCGAGCACGTGCCCGTCGCCACCGAGGGCTTCCTCGAGGAGATGCGCCGCATCCGCGACGAGCCCGTCGCCGAGGAGGAGTTGGAGGTGGCGCGCAACTTCCTGCTCGGCTCCTTCGCCCTCGGCTTCGAACGCGCCGCCCGCCGCGCCGCCTACCTGGTGGCCGCGGAGGTCTTCGGTCTGCCGGAGGACACCCTGGAACGCCTGCCGCGGGAGTTCGCGAGCGTGGGCGTGGAGGACCTGCAGCGGGTGGCGCGAGAGCACCTCTACCCCGAGGCCTGCTGCCTGTCGGGGGCGGGGCCGGTGACGGCGAAGGAGTTGCGGCGGGTGTTGGGCTGACTGACGTGTCCAGGCACGTTTCGATGCGGCGAACGGGCTAGGCTCCTGGGCGCCATGTCCCTCGCCATCGGGGCGCTCGTCGCCCACCTCCGCACGCAGTTCCAGCTCGACTGGAACGGCCTTCACGGCGCGTCGCACTGGGCGCGCGTGCGCCGCGCCGGGCTCGAACTCGCGCGGCACACCGGCGCCGATCCGCTGGTGGTCGAGCTGTTCGCGTGGCTCCACGACGCGCGGCGCTGGAACGAAGGGCACGATCCCGGGCACGGCGCGCGTGCGGCGGAGCTGGCGGTCGAGCTCCCTGGGACGTTCTACGAGCTGGACGAGCGTCGCTCGGGCCTGCTCGTGACCGCCTGCACCCACCACAGCGACGGGCGCATGGAGGGGGACGTCACCGTGCTGACCTGCTGGGACGCGGATCGCCTGGACCTGGGTCGGATCGGGGTGCGCCCGGACCCCGGGCGGCTGTGCACGCAGGCGGCACGGCAGGAGGCGGTGATCCGCGACGCCTGGGAGCGATCGCGGCGCTGGGCGCGGCGGGTACGGGGCTAGCGGGAGAACACGGCGCGCAGCGTGAGCACCAGAGCGTCGTCCACGTCCGAAGCCCCCCCTGGGCGCACGATGTACTGCACGTCGGGCTGCAGGGTGAAGTGCTCCCCGAGCCTCAGGCGCGCGAAGACCTCGAAGGCGGCCTCGTAGTCCTCGTCGAATCCCGCACGGTCGGAGAGCCACACCCAGCTCGTGCCGGCACCGACCAGGGAGTCCTCCTGCCAGGGGATCGCCCCGGGCCAGACGAGGCCCGTTCCCAGGTGCGTGGCCACCTCGCTGACCCGCTCGTCCGCCAGTCCGAGCTGGAGGAAGAGGTCGAGCTCCCTCGGGGCTCCGCCGAGCTTCTGGTCCCACGCCAGGTAGAGCCCCTCGGTACCCTGCGATTCTCCGCCTTCGAATCGCTCAAAGGTGCCGGTGTGGTGCCAGGAGCCGGCGGCCACGCGACCCGCTCGGCCGTTCACCCCGCGCGCGTAGCTCCTACCCAGCTCGGCGATCAGGAAGAGGTCGGACGGTGCGCCCAGAAAGGTCCCAGGCCCCCGCCCGCCGGTGCGAATCCCCTCCTGCTGCACGCCATCGTAGACCCCGAGCCCGCCCGTCAAACCCGCCTCGGAGTTCCAGAAGACGTTCACCGAGGTCGCCGGATCGGGATAGGTGGGCAGGGGGAAGATCGTCGGGGAGAAGCCGAAGGAGCTCCCGATGAATCCACCACCCCCCGCCACCGCCGCGAACTCCGAGTTGGCGTCCACCTTGCCCACCTTGATGCGCAGCCGATCGTCGAGGAGGCGCTGCTCCCACCAGAGCTCCGCGATCTGCCCGACCTCCTCGCCGTCGATGTTCGAGAAGCCCTGCAGGTCGCCTGCCAGCGCGGAGCCGTCGTCCCCGCCGAGGGCGTAGGCGTCGAGCCCGACGGTCGCACCCTCGAGCCACAAGGCAGCCTCCCCTTCGATGGTGAGCGCGAGGTCCAGGAGCCCGCGCACCGCCGAGCCCTGATCCACTCCTCCCCTCGCGATCCGCGAGACGTCGAGGGTGTGGCTGAGCTCGGCGCTCCAGTCGGCTCTCGCGGGGACGGGAGCGAGTCCGTCGGGGACGAACCCCTCGTCCAGGGGAGCTGTGGGGGCGATCGCGCAGGCGCCAGAGAGGAGCAAGGCCGCGGTGAGGAGGGGGTTCTTCATCGCCGGCGACCGTATTGCCATTGAGTCTCAGTCTCAATACGAAGTGATGCCCATCCCGCCCTGGCCAGGGGACACCTGCTCCGCCTGCTCCGGCACGCTCCCCAGTCGGCCGCGACTACTTCTGAGCTGCCCCCCTTCGATGTGCATCTCGACCGGCGGGTTCTCGACCACCGCAGTCGGACCTTCCTTCCAGGCTGCTCCGCGGCCTCCGTCCGCCCACCTCCGGTATGTCACCCATTCGGTGGGGCCTGCTACAGCGACCAGGCTCTCCAAGTCCTTGCTGGCAAAGGCGCTACGGCGAGCAGTCCCGCGGAATGCCCACCGAAGGGCGGCAGTTCAGACTACTTCGGCACCAGGACCTGCACCCCGAACTCCTGCCCGACCAGCGGGGTCGCGCCGTAGGTCGCCGCCACTCCGTAGCGGGCCCGGATCCACGACAGGATCGTCGCGCCGTAGCCGGGGCTGCCGAACCAGCTCTTGCCGTACTCGCGGGTGTCCTTGTGGACGATCACCACGGCGTCGGGGGGGGAGGCTCGCAGCGCTTCGACGACCGCTTCCTCGCCCCAGAAGATCAGCTCCGGCGGCATGAAGTTGAGGAAGGGGGTCGGGGTGCGGCGGCGCGTCAGGTAGTTGAGCATCACGCCCTCGGGGAGGACGAGCAGGGTCTCGTCGGGGGTCAGGCGCTGCTCGAGGTCGCGTGCCGCCCGAGCCATCGCATCGCCGCGCGCGCCCGCGCGGAAGCGATCCGCGCCCTCGCCGACCGGCACCGGCTTGCCCGGGTCGCCGTGGTAGAGGGTGTGCGATCGCGCGAGGTGGGTCAGGACGAGGGCGGTCACCAGGCCCAAGCCGGCGGCGCGCAGGAAGGGACCGCCCCGCCCGCGCTCCTCGAGCCGGCGCGGCAGCACCCCGGCCACGAACGCCGCCAGTACGGCGGTCGCCGGCAGGGCGAGCACGAAACCGTAATGGTCGAGGCGTGGATGCAGGAGGACCTTGCCGAGGAGCCCCAGCGCCAGGACGACCAGCCCCAGGTGGTCCGCGATCGGCACGCCGATCCGCGAGCCGCTCGCGCGCCGTCGCCAGCGCACGCAGAGACCGAGGGCGATCAGGACGAGGAAGACGGGGAAGGGACGCGCCACCTCGGCGTCCTCCACCAAGGCGAGCGCTCCCAGCCCCAGCGCGAGGCCCGCGACGAGGGCCGTGGCGCGCGCCGCTCGCGTGCCCCCGCGTACCCGGTCCACGCGCCAGGCGGGGACCAGCAGGAGCAGCAGGAGTAGCGCTTCGCCGATCGCCCAGCGCCCCGTGGTCATCAAGTGAGCCCGCGGCGCGTCGAGGCCCATCATCGCCTGGTAGAAGGGCAGGGCGCGCACCTCTGCGTTGCCCGCGTAGGGCCAGGACCCGAGGGTCGCGACGAGTGCGTCCGACGGCGCGAGGGTCCTGGAGATCCACGCGAAGGCCAAGAGCGGTGCCAAGGCCGCACCACCGAGGAGCAGCGCCGCGCTGCGCCCGCGCCGTCCGCGCGAGCTCGGCTCCGCCAGGTAGAACACCAGCCGCACGACCGCCGCCAGAGCGCCCGCGAGAAACACCTCCGCCTTGGTCAGGAAGGCCAGCCCCAGCGCGAACCCCGCCAGCGCCGCCCAGCCGAGCCGATCCGTACGCGCCAGTCGTCCGAGGGCGGCCAGGGCCGCGAGCGCCAGGATCAGACCGTGGGGGAGCTCGTGGGAGTAGGGGGCGACGAAGTTGTAGTTCCCGATCGTCGCGTACTGACCGAAGGCGGAGATCCCCAGGAAGGCGAACCCCGCCGCCCACGCCCCCGCCGCTCCCGCCCAGCGGGCGACCGACGCGACGATCAGCGCCAGGGTGACGAGCACCAACCCCAGGTTCACCGCGAAGAGGGTCTGCAACGAGGTGCCCAGCAGGTGGAACCAGAGCGCGTTCCACCACACCGACAGGGGCCCGTTGAACCAGGCCAGGTCGCGGTACAGGACTTCACCCTCGCTCACGCGCCAGGCGGCGTAGAGCTCCCGCCCGAAGTCGACTTGGACGTCGGGCCAGCACCCCCAGCTCCAGATCGCCAACGCGGCCGCACAGAGGGTCAGAGCGAGGAAGACCCAGAGCGGAAAGGCCTCCTCGCGCCCCCCCCGGCTCAACGGTTGCTGATCCACTCCTCCACCCGCTCCTCGAGCAACCCGAGGGGCACCGGCCCCTCCTCCAGGACGACCGCGTGGAAGGCGATCCGATCGAACTCGGTTCCCAGGCGCTTCTCCGCGTCCGCGCGCAGCTCCCGCAGGCGCAGCAGTCCGACGGGGCCGGAGGCCGCCCTTCCGGGGTACAGGAGCACGTGCTCGATCGCCTTTTCCGCCGCCGCCTCGGGGACGGGGGTGTTGGTCGCCAGCCAGCGTCGCGCCTGGGCGGGGCTCCAGCGCTCGTGGTGGATCGCGGTGTCGACCACCAGGAGGCAGGCGCCCCACAGCTCCTCCGCCAGGCGCCCGAATTCGGCGTAGGGGTCGCGATAGAGGCCGAGCTCCGACACCAGCTGCGCCGCGTAGAGATCCCACCCCTCCGACCAGGGGGGAATCTCGAGGGTGTGGCGGAAGCCGGGCAGATCCGTGCGCTGGGCGAGGAGGCTCTCCCGCAGGTGCCTCCCCGGCGTCCCCAGGCGGCAAGCGCGCGGCTGGATCAGGTAGCGCGGCACCGTCTGCGCGTCGAGGGCGTCGAGCCCGATGATCGCGGCCCGTCCCCGCGGGCCGGCGGGGTGGTACCCGCGCGCCGTCGCGTCCACCACAAGGGGCAGTAGGGGTGTGGGGCGCACGACTTCCGCGAGGCGGGCCTCGACCTCTTCCAACGTCGAGCTCGCCAGAGCCGCCAGGGCGGCGCGGCCCTCCTCGTCGTTGGACGCGAAGAAGCGGCCGTCCTCGCGCAGCAGTCGGAAGAAGCTCGCCAGGCTGCCGCGATGGTCGACCTGGCGCTGCAGGCGCCGCATCGCAGCGTGGATGCGAGCCACCTCCTGCAGCCCCAAGCGATTCAGAGCCACGGGGGTCAACTGGAGGCTGGTCGCCTCCTGCAGGCAGTGGGCGTACCAGGCCTCCCCCTGGGGGAGGGCCCAGACGCCGCGATCGGCCGGGGCGCTCGCCACCAGCCCTTCGAGGCCCGCCGCCAGGGTCTCCAGGGCCGGACCCAGGTCCTCGACGAGCGCCTGCTCGGCGCTGGCGATCAGGTCTCGCCGCCTCCTCTCCTCCAGGCCCGACATCGAAGCGAGCCCCGCGTGGAAGACACCCCAGAGGGGGCTCGCCTCACTCGCGCCCTCTTCGAAGGGGCGTCCGGAGAGGAGCAGGCGACACTCGTCCGCCACCTCGAGGAGGACTCGTCGCGGCGCGAGCAGGCCCGCCTCGGAGCGGGCGTGGAACTCCTCCAGGATCGCCCCGAGCCACGGTCCCGCGGCCTGCGCATCGGCAATCCAGCGCTCCGCGTCCCGTTCCGCCTCGATGCGCGCGCCGTCGACGAGCCGCGCTCGGAGCCAGGCGGGGGGACCGTCGCCGGGGAGGGCCAGGTAGACGTGCTCCCGCCACTCGTGGCGCGCGCGTGCGCGCTCCCCGGCGTACAGGAAGAGGCGCCGGTTGAGGCGTGATCCGGGGGAGAGGCGGGAGGGCTCGAACTCCTCGTCCATCCTGGTCAGCTCGCGCTCCAGGAGGGAGCGGTCCACCGCGCTCCGCCTCTCCGAGCGGTCCTCCCATCCCTCCCTGCGCGACTCGAGACCCGCGCGCTCGCGCAGGGCCGGGTCGCGGTCGAGGCGCGCCAGGTGGACCTCCTCGAGGAAGCGCGCCACCCGCTCGTCGGGCGCGTCCGATACCTCCGGGTGGTAGCGCACCGCGCGCAGGCCGGCACAGCCCGCGAGGAGGCACGCGATCAGGATGGGGGTCCGGCGGATCAAGGGAGGGGTGGCGGTGCGGTGCGCCCATCCTACTCGCCGGGGGTGCCTCGCCCCGCCGCCTCCGCGGAGGGAAACCACTATGTACTGCCCTCCTTCGATGTGCTTCCTACCACCCCCCCCCGCCGTAGCCCTATGGCTCCCAAGGACTTGGAGCGTCCCCCCCTCGGCGGAGGCCCCCGCGGGAGGGTGACGATTCGCCGCCGGACGGACGTGTGTTGTGGGGGGGCCTGCGTGGGGCGTCGAACGCGGTAGTCGAGACGCCGACATCCGAGATGCACACGGAAAGGGGGCAGTCCGTACGGGATACGTCTTCGAGGGTCTCCGCGTCGACCCGCGAGGGGAGTGGGCTGGAGCCCCTGCTTCGAGCGAGGGCTGCCAGGACGGGGTGCGCTTCGGGTTTGAAGCGTCACTCTCGACGATTCTCAACCCGTCAGCGAGGATTCCCACCGTCATGGGCGTCTCACATCTGGCATCTCTGGCCTTGGCCGTGCTCATCGTCTCGGCCTGCCGTTCCGCGCCAGAGGCTCTCCCCGCGGGCGGCGGCCTCGTCAGCGTCGACAGGTTGGCGCCACCAGGGGTCGAGCTAGTCGAGGCGCCGGAGTGGCAGGTCGGGGATCGCTTCGTCTTCCGCAAGGGCGGTCTGGCACGACTCGCCTATCGTGTATCGGCGACCGTAGACGGCGTCCACCACCTGACCGACGAGCAGAGTGGCATGGTCACGCTGGTCGACGGGCAACTCGCCGAGTTGGGGCAGGACAAGCCGGATGAGCCCGCGCTGACGCGGCGCTTCGACCCGGCCGACAACCTGCTCACCTGGCCCCTATGGGTGGGCAAGCGCTGGACATCGCACTACGTCAGCCGCGCCCCAGGTCGCCGAGACGTTCCACTCCAAACGACGTACCACTGCGATGCGATAGAGATGGTGAAGGTCCCGGCGGGCACGCTTCGCGCATGGCGAGTATGGCGCCGCACGCGGGTCGCCGCCGAGGGGGAGTACCTCGAGCGCGTTTCGGTGCTCTGGTACGCCCCCGAGGTGGGGGTGATCGTACGGAGATTGACCGGCGGGCTCCTGCTCGAGCTCGAGGAGTGCCACCGTCAGTGACTACTCCTCGGTTTCGCCGCCGCCCTCGACTCGCAGCCACTCTCCATCGTCGAGCAACAGGCTGCTCATCGCGCCGTCGGTGGGCGTGGGCACGTAGTGCTGGTAGCCCGTGCCCTTGCCGTCCCAGGCGTCGTTGATCCAGAAGGAGTATGCGTCGCCGATGAAGAAGTCACCGATCGAGGCGCCGACGGTCAAGACCGGGATGACCGGTACGAAGTGCAGCACGCCGTTCAGCCAAGGGCTCTCCACGTAGAGCTTGTGGTCCCAGTCGTCGACGCTGCGGCGGAGCTGATGGGGACCCGCTGCGCAGGAAGCGAACATCACGGTGGCGGCCAGCAGGGCAATGGTGGACTTCTTCATCGGGGGGTGGGGGTGGGAGCGCCTTCCCGTCCTGGGGAGTCGCAGGTGTCTGTGGGTGAGTCGCGAGTGCAATGGAGGTCTGCGGCAGCCCCCATGCGACCTGTATGGTAGACGCGCGAAGAACGGAGCCAAGAGTTCCGTCAACCGAATCGCCCCGGGCGGCATCCCCTTCGTCATCAATTCGTCATCTTTCGGGCCGAGGGGCGACGTCTGAGGTGCGCTTCGAGCGAGATCCAGGAGGGCTCGGACTCCTCGCCCATTCTTCTCGCCGGGGGCGGGGATTCTCGAAGCCCCCGCGCTGCGAAAACGTTTCCACTGGCCGGGTGACGAGGGTGGGGTAGCTTTCATTGGGCCCGTGGGGGGGCCCGGCGAACCGCGATCCCGCACGGAGTCTCGCCATGGATCGAATTGCATCACATTTCGCGTCGAAGGTCTGTCCGCTCGCACTCCTGATCGTCTGCTCCTGCGGGGGCGGAGGGGGATCTGGATCGAGTGCTCCAGAGGAGTCCTTCGAGATCGAAGACCTCACCCTGGAGGTCGCGGAGGCCTCTGCCACCCTCGCCTGGCGCACCGACCTGCCCACCGACGCCCTGGTGGAGTACGGCGAGACGCCGAGCTACGGCCTGGTGGCGGCGGTGGGGGGGCACGCCTACCAGCACCAGGTGACCCTGTCGGGTCTCGATGCGGAGAAGAGCTACCACTTCCGCGTGCGCGGCGAGACGGTCGGGGGGGACGTGGCGCTCACCGCCGACGCGACCTTCACCACCCCGTCGCCGACGCAGTTCACCTCGGACGACTTCCGAGAGGCCAACTTGAACCTCGGGATCTGGCGCCTCGACGACCCCGAGGGTGAGGCCCAGCTACGCCTGGAGGGGAGCGGGAGCACCGACGCCCAGCTCGTGCTCGCCGTTCCCGACGGGGTCGAGTACCTGGCATGGGACACCAACGGCGCGGCGCGGGTGACCCAGGCGATCCCCGACCAGGACCTGGTCCTGGAGGCGTGCTTCGAGAACGGGCTCTCCGCGAGCGGGACCGGCAACGGACTGCTCTTCGAAGAGGATGACGAGAACTACCTGCGCTTCGACTTCGCCTTCAATTCGGGCAAGGTGCAGGTCTTCGCCGCCTACTTCCAGGGTGGGGCGCTCGGCGAGAGCTACCTCGACCTGCTGCAGTGGGGGGCCTGGCCCGAGGGGCAACCCCTCTGGATGAGGGTCGAGCGCAGCGGCGACCTCTGGACCCAGCGCTGGTCCCAGGATGGGGCGGGGTGGATCGACGGCGCGGTCTTCACCTACTCGCTCGCGGCCCGTCGTGCGGGGGTGCAGGTGATCACGGCGGGGGAGGACTCCAATGCGCATACGGCGCGGGTCGACTACGTCTTCGACGTGGCCGCGCCCTTGAGTCCCGAGGACGCGCCTCCGGGCGAGGATCAGGTGGCGCCTTTCCTCTACCGCTTCGAGGGCATGGCGCTCTCCGACACCGCGGTCGAGTTGGAGGTGGCGACCGACGAGCTGACGCTGGGCACGCTGCGCTTCGGCCAGGACGACTCGCACGTGGAGGGGAGCGTAGCGCTCGATCCCGAGGCGCACCGTCACCTCGTCCACTGCGATGGTCTGCTGTCGAATACCGACTACCACTTCCTGGTGGAGCTCACGGACGCGTGGGGCAACCAGACCACGAGCCAGGACTTGGTGGTGCGCACCTTCCCCGACGGGACGAATGGGGCGCCGGGATTCACCATGTGGTACGGCGAGGCTGGCCAGGACGGGAGTTGGGTCACGCGCTTCGGCCACCTGGGGGACGCACAGCCCCAGATCAACGTGTTGGGTCGGGTGTACGACGCCGACGAGGATCGCATTCCGCTGACGGTGACCCTCTCCTACCAGTTGAACGGTGGTGCGTGGCAATCCGCGGCGCTGGGGGACGATCCCGCCTTCTCGTACGATCCCTGGCGCCTGGCCGGCGAGGGGGACTTCAACGTGGAGCTCTTCGTCGACGACCTGACCGCGGTGCCGCCGGTGGGGGGCGTGTACCGCAACCAGCTGCTCCTGGAGGCGATCGACGACGACGGACACGTGACCTACCAGACGGTGTGGGTGGACTACACCGCGGGAGTCGACTGGGCCCCGAACTACGCCATCGACTGGTCGGCGACGCCCGTGGACGATACCGATCTGCAGGATCTCCTGCAGGTGGTGGACGGTGACTGGCGGGTGGTGGACGACCCGCTCCTCGGTCCCGGCTTGCGCGTGGCTCCGGGGGAGCTGGGCTACGACCGCTTGGTGGCGGTGGGCCAGGGCCATGGAGCGGCGGCCTGGGAGGACTACGAGCTCCTGTGCAGCGCCACGGTCCTCAGTCTCGACCCTGAGGGATGGACGGCGGGCACCAAGGGCCCGGGGCTCGGATTCGGCCTGCGCTGGTCGGGGCACACCCCGGGGTGGGGCTACCCCCAACCGAATCACGACATCTACCCCCTGGGTGCGATCTTCATGTACCGCTGGTTCGAGACGTCGGAGCGCTGGGAGCTCTGGATCAACTACGACGAAGCGGTGATCCCACTCGGCGGATCGACCCTGCAGATCGGACAGACCTACCACTACCGGGTGCGCTGCGAGACGCAGGGGGGTGGGGGAACGCGCTATCGGCTGCGCTGGTGGCCGGAGGGGTACTCGGAGCCGGACTGGTGGGACTTCGACTACACGACACCGGCGGAGGACGATCATCCGGCGGGCTCGCTGCTCTTCGTCTCCCACCACGTGGACGTGCACCTCGGGAACGTCAGCGTGAGCGCGCTCTGAGCCCACCGCCTGGTGACGCGCCGCGCTGCGTCTACTCACCCGCCGATCGAGGATCGCCGAGCTCGACGCGACGTGCGGGTCGCAGGCCGACCTCACCGGTGGCGGAGCTGGGAGGAGAGGTTGCTCGGTGGCTGAGGCGGGCGGCGGTCGCCATCCGAATGGCGGAGCCGCCGCGTGCCACCACGCTCGGCCTCAGCTGCGGATTGAACCGTCGGCCGTCGCGCGGATCACACGGCACGCGGTAGGAACCAAAGGGCTCAGCCACCCACTCGAAGACGTTGCCGTGCACGTCGAAGAGACCGAAGGCGTTGGGGGCGAAGCACCCCACCGGCGCGTGTAGCGGCCACTCGTCGTCCCAGGGGTGGTGCTGATTGCCCATCATCGTGGGCAGGTTGGTGCGCCGGAACTCGACGCCGCGCACGTTGCCGAAGTCCCGCAGGCAGCGCTCGTCGAAGCCGCAGTGGAAGACGCTCGACGAGCCCGCCCGGGCGGTGTACTCCCACTGGGCTTCCGTCGGTAGAGCGAGCCCCATCCGGGAGAGGACCGAGGTAGCCGACGTGTGGGAGACAGTCTCCACCGGGTGGGAGAGGTCGAAGACGAGATCCCGGTCCTCGAAGCTCCGACCGTAGGAGCTTGGATCCAGCCAGGTCACCCGTAGCCACTGCCCCTGGGTCAGCTCGTATTTCGACAAGAAGAAGGGCTCGCCGATCTGGACGGTGTGCACCGGTCCCTCCTCCGGCTGGGCGTGCGCGTCGCGGTTGGGGCCCCGGGGCTCCTCTCCTGGACGCGGGCGGCGCGCGCCCATCTCGAAGCTCCCGGCGGGGATCAGGACGAAAACCAGGCCCGTCTCCTCTCCGACGATCCAGGTCCCCCCCTCGGTTCGCTCCGGGCGTTCGCCGCTCAAGGGGTGCCAGAACTCCCACAGGCCGCTCTGCTCACTGCGCGCGAGGGGTACGAGGCCCACCTGCGGGGGGAGCTCCAGGCCTGCGTAGGCGGGGCAGAGCGCCTCGTCGGCGATCTCGGCGCTCGCGGCGTGCCACTCGCTCGCGAAGCGTTCGACGGTCGTCGCCGCCGACTCCGCGGCCCAGGCTCGGCGGCGCCGCAGCCGCTCCAGTGGGCTGTGCCGGGGGTCGGTCGATTCGAGGCTGGTCAAGCGCTCCACGAGCTCGACCAGGAGACCGTGTTCCCAGGTGTCCTCCGCGGTGGCAGAGGTCCAACCGTCTCCCGTCGCGCCCGCAGCCGCCGGAGGGACGGCGCGCTCGCGTAGTAGGGCCAGGCGCTTCTCGAAGAAGGGGCGGCGCTCGAGGAGCTCCTCGAGCCGCGACGCGAGGCGCTGCAGGGGGAGCTCGTCCGAGGGGACGGCAAAGTGGAGCGTCTCCGCCTCGTCGAAGTACTGCTCCACGAGCACCCGATCGGAGAGGCGCAGCAGGCTCTCCTCGGCACGTTGCGCGCGGAAGAGACCCCACAGGCTGACTGCAAGGCCGATGACAAGTGCTAGGAGCACCCCGGAGGAGGCGATCACCTTTCCACGGTGTCGCGCGATGAACTTGCGCACCATGTAGGCGCCCGTCGGCGAGCCGGCCAGCACCGGCTGGTCGGCGAGGTGCCGGCGCAGGTCCGCGGCGAGCTCAGAGATCGAGGCGTAGCGCAGCTCCGGGTCCTTCTCCAGGGTCCGCGCCAGGATCCAATCCAGGTCGCCCCGCAGCCCGGTGGCGAGCCCCACCGGCGTGGTATCCCGGGCGGCGGCGGCGCCCCGGATCGCCTGGGAGTCCGCCGCGACGCGCCGGCTGGCCAGCGGCGCGTCCTGCCGCAGAATGCGCTCGCGGACGGCGGTGAAGCCCCCCGCCGCCGCGTCGCCCAGATCGATCGGCAGGCAGCCGGTCAGGAGCTCGAAGAGGACGACCCCCATCGAGTAGATGTCGGAGCGGGTGTCGACCGCCTCTGATGCCAGGTCCGCCTGCTCGGGGGACATGTACTCCGGCGTCCCGATCACCGTGCCTGCGAGGGTCAGTCCCTCCTCGGTTGCGAGCGACTGCCCCAGCGCCTTGGCCACACCGAAGTCGATCACCTTGGGAGCGGGGCGGCCGCTCTGCTCGGTGACCAGCAGGTTGCTCGGCTTGAGATCGCGGTGCAGGATCCCCTTCTGGTGGGCGTGATGCACCGCTCCACAGACCTCGAGGAGGAGCTCGACTCGCCGCCGGAGTCCGAGACGGCGCGCGTCGCAGTACTCGGTCAGCGACGGACCGTCGACGTACTCCATCACGAAGTACGGGTAGCCCCGGGGCGTCGTACCCGCGTCGTGGACGCGGGCGATTCCCGGGTGGGTCATCACCGCCAACGCCTGGCGCTCCGTCTCGAAACGGGCGATCACGGCCCGCGAGTCCATCCCGGGCTTGAGGACCTTGAAGGCCACCGTCCGCTGCAGCGGCTCTCGCTGCTCCGCCAGGTAGACGATGCCCATCCCCCCCTCGCCGAGGGTCTCGAGCAGGCGGTAGGGTCCCACCTCGTCGCCGGGGTTCAGCGGGGCGTGGAACCCCTCGCGACCTTGCGGTAGGAAGGCGGGGTGCTCGAGGAAGGTGGCCGACTCGGAATGGGCCTCGAGGAGCAGGAGGACCTCCTGTCGCAGCGCTTCGTCCCCTTCGGTGAGCTCCTCCAGCTCAGCCGTGCGCTGATCCGGGTCGACCTCGAGCAGAGCGAGGAAGATCTCCTTGCTGCGCGGGACGCCGCCGCTCATCCCCGCTCACCCTCGCCGTGGGAGCCCACCGCGCGCGCGAGTTCCTTCTTCAGCCACGCCTTGGCCCAGGCCCACTCCCGCTCGACGGTGGCGTGCGAGATCCCGAGCACCTTGCCCGTCTCGTCGATGGTGAGCCCTGCGAAGTAGCGCAGGTTCACGATCTTCGCCGCGCGCGGGTCGAGCGTCTCGAGGCGCGCCAGGGCATCGTCGAGCTCGACCAGCCCCTCCTCGTCCCCCAGCACGGCCACCTCGATCCCGGTCAGCGGTACGCGTTGGGCTGCGCCGCCGCGGCGCTGGCTGTCGCGACGGCGGGCGCGGTCGACCATGATGTTGCGCATGGCGCGCGCCGCGGCGCCGAAGAAGTGGGCCCGGCTCTCCCAGCTCGCGTCTCCACCGGAAAGACGCAACCACGCTTCGTTGACCAGCGCCGTCGACTGCAGAGTCTGGCCGGGTGGGAGGGCTTGCAGCTTGTGCCGCGCGAGCGCCCGCAGCTCGGCGTAGACCAGCTCCCAGATGCGCGTCGCAGCGCCTTCGTCCCCTCGACTCAGCTCGAGGAGCAATCGTTCGAGCTCTCCGGGCTCTCCATCCACCCCTAGAGTCTACGCGCATCGGCGTCGGGCCGAGAAGCGCGGTGGCGTTGCGATCACTCACCAGCAGAAGGTGACCTGCAAGGCGTTGGAGAAGTTGTAGCCGCTCCCGCCGGCCCCTTGCGGATCGCGGTACCAGTGCTGGAAGTTCCAGACCGAGCCCCCGGTGATCTGCGCGGCGGCGGGGCTGGTGAAGTCGACGTCCAAGCGGGAGGTCCCGTTCCAGTCGGCCCAGGTCAAGGGGGTCAGTCGCTTGATTCCACCACCGATGCAGAAGTACCCGTCGCCGAAGGGGAAGTAGGCCTGCTTCGGGCCGTAGAAGAAGAGGCCGTACTGCACGGGGATGCCGCCGGTCGCGACCAGGCGGAAGTTGTTGGCGGACACCGAGATGGAGCCCTCGTGCCCGATCATCGACCCCAGCCCCGCCGAGTTGGAGCTGGCCTTGCAGTAGGTCGTGGGGCTGGAGCAGGGCAGGGTGACGACGAATCCCCGCCACGCCCCGGTATGGGTCCGGCCGTGCCCGGCGATCACCCGGCCGTCGTCGGAGATCCCCGTCGCGGTCATCGGCTCGAAGCCCCCCAGGTCGAGGCCGTGGTCCGCCAGGAGCGCGGCTTTGAGCCTCCGGAGTCCCTGCTTCTGGCTCCAGATCGTCGCCACGGAGGTGAGGTCGGGGGGGCTCGCTCCGGTGTTGTTTCCTCCCACCACCACCGAACCGTCCCCGTTGCAGGCCATCGCGACCCCCTCCGCTGGCAGTCCGGGAAGCGTGCCGATGTCCACCATCTCTCCCCCGACGGTGTACACGAACGGGTGCTGCTCGACCTGACCGCCTCCCGGTTGCGGGAGGAGCGCGATCCCCACCACGACCTGTCCATCGGCGGAGACCGACTCCGCCTCGCCGGCCACCATCTGGGGGAGGGTGTGTCCGAGGGGCTGCAGCCCCCCAGCCGCGGTCCAACGGAAGGGCCAGCTACCCGTCGGGTCCCCCGAGTCCGCCACTCCGACGATCACGCTGCCGTCGGCGCTGGCCGCTCTCGCCTTCCCCTTCCCCGTGCCGCCGGCGAGGCTGCCGAGGGGCTCGAGCGTCCCATCCGCGTGCCAACGCACCGGTCGCATCCCGACGTCGTCGGTCGCCCCCCCGACGATCCAGGCGCCGTCGCCGCTGATTCCGTAGGCGCTGGAGTGGAAAGCCCCTCCGGGCAGGTCTCCGAGCCCCTCCAGCTTGTTCCCCGCGGTCCAGCGGAACGCCTCGTAGCCGCTCGCCGAACTCGAGAACCCGACGACGCAGGAGCCGTCGTCGGAGATCTCCTTCCCGTCACTCCGGTCGATCCCACCGGCCAGATCGCCCAGATCCTCCAAACCCCCGGGACCGCGTCGGAACGCGTGGGTGGTGCCGGAACCGGTCTGCATGTCGCCGGCGGTGAAGGACTGCCCCCAGGGGTCGACGCCGACCACGTCCCAGGGGATCTCCTCCGTCAGGGCGACGGTGCCCTGAGCGAGGGCGGTGGCGGAGAGGCCCAGGGTGGCGATCGAGCACAGAAGAGAGGTGACGACCTGCATGCTGGCGGGTCCCTCAGGCGCTGGACGACTGGTAGGCGAGGACTAGGGGCAGAAGGTGACGCTCAGGGCGTTGGTGAGGTTGTAGGTGCTCCCTCCGGGCCCCTGCGGGTCGCGGTACCAGTGTTGGAAGTTCCATGTGGAGCCGGCGGTGATGGGGCTCGCCTCGGGGAGGGTGAAATCGAGCTGCCGCAGGGAGGTCCCGTTCCCGTCGCTCTGGAAGGCGGGGGTCAGGCGGTGGAGGCTGCCCCCGACGCAGAGGAAGCCGTCACCGAGGGGCGTTTGGACCTGCTCGGGGCCGTAGAAGAAGAGGCCGAACTGCGACGGCACGCCGTTGATCGCGCTCAGGGAGAAAGCGTTGGTCGAGATCGACGTGGATCCCTTGCAGTGGATGGTGGCCGCCACGCCGGTCGAGTTGGGGGTCGAGGTGCAGTAGCTCGTGGGCGAGGGGCAGGGTCCCGGCCAGGTGGCGATGAAGCCGCGGGTGTAGCCATGCGAATTCACGCCATACCCCACGATCGTCTTCCCGTCGTCGGAGATGCTGCTCGCGACCCACGGCTCGAAGCCGTTCAGGTCGAGACCGTGGACGTTCACCAGCACGTCCTTGAGCTCGCGCAGGCCGTAGACCTCGTCCCAGACCGTCGCCCGGGACTGGCCGCCGCTGAATAGATTGCTCCCGACCACGACCGAGCCATCTCCGCTGCTGTCCTTGGCGATGCCCGCGTAGTACCCGCCCGGCAGGAAGCCGAGGCTCTGCATGTTGCCTCCCTCCACGTAGCGAAAGGGGTAGAGGTAGTCACCACCGGAGCCAGACGGCACGATCGCCAGGCCGACCACCACGGAACCATCGGCGGAGACCGCCTCCGCGCGGCCGGCGATCATCCCCGACAGGTGATCTCCGAGGTGCTGCATCCCGCCCGCCTCGGTCCAGCGAAAGGGGAAGCCGTCGCTGCCCGCGTCAGCGACACCGACGATCACGCTGCCGTCGGCGGAGATCCCAGTCGCCTGGCCGGCGTCGCTGCCAAAGGGCAGGCTGCCGAGGGCCTCGATCGCGCCGGCGCTGCTCCAACGCACCGGCCGCGCGCCGTTGTCGTCGGTCGCCACACCGATGATCCAAGCCCCGTCGCCGCTGACGCCGAGGGCGTAGGAGTCGAAGGCTCCCCCCGCGAGATCGCCGAGGCCGACCATTCCGGTCGACGACTCCCAGCGGAACGCTTCGCGGCCATTCCCCGATTGCGACAGCCCGACCACGATCGAGCCGTCGTCGGAGATCCCCCCCGCGGCGCTGTCGTCCGCCCCGCCGGGGAGGTCGCCCAGGTCCTCGAGGGGGGAGCTGCCCACCCAGCGGACCGCGTGGCGGACGCCGCTCGGGAGCCAGCCCTCGCCCGCTCCGAAGCCGTTGCCGGAGCCGGCGCAGGCCCAGAGGCGGCTTTGGCGGAAGGGCACGTTGTCCACCTCGACGAAGGTCGCCTGCTGGGCGAGCCCGGCGGCGGAGGGGGCGAGGAGCGCGATGGCTCGCAGGAGGAGGTCACGGGAGGGGGTGCGCATGGTGAGTTGAGCGAGGTCGGACGGGGGAGTGGAGGACGTGGCGAGGCCCCGACCACCCACGGCGGCGGGGGCGCCCATCCATCCGGAGAGCACCCCCCCTCTCCCTCAAGGAAACCCGATTTCTGGCGATCCGGCGCTGGAGGGGAGGGAGTCCCACACCGAGCCACCGCGGCGGTGCTCCCCCACGCAAGAGAGCCGCCCGCGGTGACTCCGCGGACGGCTCCCAAGAGAGAGTCTGGTTGTGTCCCGGGGCGTTGGCCCCGATGTCTCCACGGCGTCAGCCGTGGAACCGAAGACAACTAGCGTCGCGTAGCGACGCCAGCGGGGCTGGGCCCAGCCCCGCTAGTGGTGGTGGCCGCCGACCGGCTCCGGCTCGTTCTTGTCGGGGAGGTCGGAGACCAAGGCGTCGGTGGTGAGCAGCAGGCTCGCGACGGAGGCGGCGTTCTGCAGGCCGGTGCGGACGACCTTGGTGGGGTCGATCACGCCGGCGCGGGTGAGGTCCTCGTAGGTGTCGGTGGCGGCGTTGTAGCCGAAGCCCTTGCCCTTGCCGTGGATCACGTTCTGGACCACGACGGCGCCGTCGTGGCCGCAGTTCTCGGCGATCTGGCGCAGGGGGGACTCGAGGGCGCGGCGCACGATCATGGCGCCGACGCGCTCGTCACCTTCCACCTCGAGCCGCTCGACCAGCGGGATGGCGGAGAGCAGGGAGACGCCGCCGCCGGGGACGGTGCCCTCTTCGACCGCCGCGCGGGTGGCGTGCAGGGCGTCCTCGACGCGGGCCTTGCGCTCCTTCATCTCCGACTCGGTGGCGGCCCCGACCTTGATCTGGGCCACGCCGCCGGAGAGCTTGGCCAGGCGCTCCTGGAGCTTCTCCCTGTCGTAGTCGGACTTGGTGCCCTCGATCTCGGCGCGGATCTGCTGGATGCGGCCCTTGATGGAGGACTTGGAGCCGGCGCCCTCGACGATGGTGGTGGCGTCCTTGGAGACCACGATCTTCTTGGCGCGGCCCAGGTCCTTCAGGGTGAGACCCTCGAGGGTCTGGCCGGTGTCCTCCATCACGGCGGTGCCGCCGGTCAGGATGGCGATGTCGGACATGGTGGCCTTGCGGCGGTCGCCGAAGCCCGGGGCCTTGACGGCCACGCAGGGGAAGGCACCGCGCAGGCGGTTGACGACCAGGGTCGTCAGGGCCTCGCCCTCGATGTCCTCGGCCACGATCAGGAGCGGACGGCCGGACTGGGCGATCTGCTCGAGCAGGGGGATCAGCTCCTTGACGGTGGAGAGCTTCTTCTCGTGAATCAGCACGTGGCAGTCCTCGTAGACCGCCTCCATCGTGTCGGCGTTGGTGATGAAGTGCGGCGAGAGGTAGCCCTTGTCGAACTGCATCCCCTCGACCCACTCGATCTCGGTGTCGAGGGTGCTGCCCTCTTCGACGGTGATCACGCCGTCCTTGCCGACGCGCTCCATCGCCTCGGCGATCTTGGCGCCGATCTCGGTGTCGTTGTTGGCAGCGATCGCCGCCACCTGGGCGGTGTCCTGGGAGCCCTTGATGCTGGTGGAGAGCTTGCGCAGGTTCTCGACGCTGGCCGCGATCGCCTTGTCGATGCCGCGCTTGAGGGCCACCGGGCTGGCGCCGGCGGTGACGTTCTTCAAGCCCTCGAGGAAGATCGCCTCGGCCAGCACGGTGGCGGTGGTGGTCCCGTCGCCGGCGGCGTCGTTGGTCTTCTGGGCCACCTGCTTCACGAGCTGGGCGCCCATGTCCTCGTAGGCGTCCTCGAGCTCGATCTCCTTGGCGACGGTGACGCCATCCTTGGTCACCGTCGGGCTCCCGAAGGCCTTCTCGATGATCACGTTGCGGCCGCGGGGCCCCAAGGTGACCTTCACGGCCTGGGTGAGCTTTTGCACGCCGGCGCGGATGTGTTCCCGCGCCTCGGCGTCGTAGCTGATTTGTTTGGCGGTCATGTCGCGCTTCTTTCCTTGGCCAACGCGTTTCAGCCGATGATGCCGAGGATGTCGTCCTCGCGCATGATGATGTACTCCTCGCCGGCGTACTTGACGTCGGTGCCCGCGTAGGAGGTGAAGAGGACGCGGTCGCCGATGCTGACGGCGAAGGTGGTCTTGCTGCCGTCGTCCAGGGTCTTGCCGTCGCCGAGGGCCATGATGATCCCTTCCTTGGGCTTCTCCTTGGCGCTCTCGGGGAGCAGGATGCCGCCGGCGCTCTTCTCTTCGGCTTCGACGCGCTGGATCAGCACGCGGTCCGCGAGGGGACGGATGGCGATCTTCTTGGCTTTGGTCTTGGTGGCCATTTCGTCAGGCTCTTCTCTTGGGTCAGCAGACTGATTGGGGTCTCTGGGGAACGCGATCCGCCGCGGGGCGACGGTCGATCGGGGGTGGTGGTGCTACGACAGGCCCGTCCATTGGCCGAGCCCCCAGCGGGAGGTCAGCGCACCGCACACGGCGCCGCGCAGGAGCTCGGGACGCACCGGCTTGTGAAGGAAGGCGTAGGCGCCCGCCTTGAGGGCGCAGCGCTCGATCACCTCGGTGGCGTCGCCGGACCACAGGATGCAGGGCAGCTCCGGGTCCTCGTGGCGCAGCTCGTCGAAGACCTCGAGTCCCGTGCGGTCGGGCATGTGCAGGTCGAGCAGGGCCAGGGCCAGGGGGCCGCGGTCGCGCGCCAGCTCCAGGGCCTCGGCGCCGCAGGTCGCCAACAGGACGGAGAGCCCGGTCGGGTCCAGGAGCTCGGCGGCTCCGGTGCGGACCTCCAGGTCGTCGTCGGCGATCAGGATCAGGCGGTTCGTGGCCATGGCGCTGGGTCACGCCGGCCGAGCAAACGGCGTGCCGCCTCCCGGGGCGGGAGGGGGCGCGCTCCCCGCTGCCAGAGTGGCAGGGAGGGCGATCCCTTCGCCCCCCGGCTGTCAGGATGGCAGGGCACCTGATCCGGCTTCCCCGCGCCCAGGGGGGATGTCCAGCGCCGCTCGGGAACCTCCCGCGACCGCGGCCTCTCAGTCGTCGGGTCGCGAATCCTCTGCGGCTGGGAGCTTGGCCCGATACGTGGCGGCCTGCTCCTCCTCGCCCAGCGCCTCGTAGAGGCGGACGAGCTCCGCGGCCACGAACCGAGTCCGCACGGGAGGCACATCGGGGTTCTCGCTCAGCTCGGCATAGATGGGGATCAGCGACTTCTCCGCCTCCTCGTATTCCCCACGCGCGACCAGCACGCCAGCGAGGTTCGACATGGACACCAGTCTGCTTCGATGCCCCTCGGGTAGCTTCGCCTCGCGGACATCGAGGACCTCGATGAAGAGTGTCTCCGCCTGCTCGAGCTCACCCAGCTCCTGCAGCACCAGGCCCAGGACGTTCTTGGCCTCGAGGGTGAGCGCGTGCTCCCGACCGAGCCGTTCTTCGGAGTCGACCCGGGCTCGCTGGCAGTACTCTCGAGCCTCGGGCAGCTGCTCCTGCTTCCTCAATATGCGCGTCAGATTGAGCAGTGACTCGAGCGTGTCGGGGTGGTCCTTCCCGAGCGCTTGCTCACGGATCCTCAGGACGTCCCCGTGGATGCCCTCCGCCCGGGGGAGATCGACGTTCTTCTCGTAGAGCAGGGCGAGGTTGTTCAGCGAGGAGAGGGTGTGGGGGTTGTCCTCTCCCAGCACGCGTCGTCGGATCTCGAGCGTCTCCTCGAGCAGCTCGTCACCGACCTCAGCGCACGGTGATCGTCCCGTTGTCCAGCTCGATCAGCTCTCCCTGCAGGTCCGTCTGCGAGAAGCCGATGCGGGCGTTCTCCGCGGCGACGACGTCGCCGGACACCAGCCCGCGGATCGCCGCCAGGAAGCTGTCGCCGTCGCAGACGATCTCGCAGCGCACCTCGGTGTCGGTCAGGAGGATCGTGCCGTCGCCACGCGCTCCGAGATAGCCCCCGGTGCCGTCGCAGATCGAGTCGTACACGTGGACCTGTCCTTGGCCGAAGGCGAGCGTCTCGCCGAAGGTGCTGTTCAGGATGGTGACGGTGGTGTCCTCGAACGCGTAGAAGTTCCAGGTCTCCAGCTCGACGTTGGAGAAGGCCAGCTGGTGCTGCGGCAGATCGAACCTCTCGCGGGGGTACGTCGTGTCGTTCTTGTAGCCGTCGAGCACGACGTCCTGCGTCTCGAAGATCACGCCGGCCACGCGCAGGCGACCGTCGCGGACCAGGAGCTGGGAGCCCTCGTAGGCGATGACGGCCGGATAGAGCAGACCCACGTCGGTCAGCGACACCTGGCGCTTCCATCCCGCCGGCAGGTCCCAGGTCACGTCGTGCCAGTCGGGCACGTCGAGCACCAAGCTCTCGCCGTCCTCGGCGATCAGCCAGACGATCACGAAGTCGACGTCCTCGGCGATGAAAGTGGTCTGCGGGTAGACCAGGAATTCGCCCGGACCGGTCGTGTCGTGCAGCTCGATCCGTCCCCCCAGCAGGACGGCGGCGGTGAAGGCGGGGCCGATGATCTCAGCGCCGTGGGCCTCGAAGGCGCTACCGCGAGTCACGGACATCGACACGCCGAATACCGGATGGAAGAGCAGGTTCTCGAACGAGACGAGAGCGTGCCCCGCGGTGATGATCTCCTGCTCGTAACGGTACTGCTGGGTCAGGCGCAACGTCCCGGTAGTGAAGCGGGCCTCGCTGCCCTGGCCGATGGCATACACTCCCCCGGTCAGCACCAGCCGGGTGGTACTGCTCTCGAACACCGATCCCCCCTCGACGTACACGTCTCCGTCGATGTACGTCGGCTGGGTGATCTGGACGATCTGGCCACCGGTGACCAGCACGGGGCCGTCGATCCCGTTCAGGGGCGGCCTCTCGATCTCGAGCGTGTCGATCCAGATCGTGTTCGGTCCCGCGGGTCCGAAGACGCTGTTCAGGTCCAGCATGTAGAAGCTCATGCCGTTGCGTTCGGGCTCCATGGCCGGCTTGATCACGGGAGACTGCGGATCGAGCTGGAAGTCGCCGGGGCCCAGGTCGACGTGGAGCCATTGACCCGCCGGAACCTGAACGGTCACCAGGAAGCGCGCCCCGTCCCGATCGGTGTGGCCGATCATCCACTGAGCTTCGTTCTCCGAGAAGACCCACATGCGCAGCGCGGTGAAGTCGGTCAGGAGGGCGGGCAAGAGGAGCACTTCCGCCGGCGCGTCCACTCGCGGGTACGTGAACTCGACGCTCGCGATGCCGTCGTGTACGCGGGCGGGATCCTCGGTCAGCTGCACGCTACCCGTGACCGGAGAGCCGTCGACGGTCCCGTGGTAGAAGGGCTGCTCACCGTCGTCGAAGGAGTAGAGATCGTCGTCGGCGATCGTCTGGGCGGCGAGGCTTCCGGCGAGCAGCAGGGGCAGGCCGATGAAGCACAGAGTCTTCGAGATGGAGAGTCCCATAGCAGGCGCTCCGAGAGGTGGGGGTGGTTGTCCCCTGGTAGCGGATTCCCCGCTGGACTATTTCGATTCCCCAACGATCTCCGAGACGTCGATCGAGCGCCTCCCGCTCCGCTCGCTTGGACGAGTGTGTATCGATGCGATGCGCCAATCCTTCGGGCGCTCGCTCATCACGTCCGACACCATCGAACCCGGGCTGACCTGCTACCAGGCGAGCTTGCGGTAGATCGCCCCCTCCTTCGAAGCCGTTCGCAGGAATAGGGCGCCCTCTGCGAATCCCAGCAGCTCGGCGTCGGCGATGCGGACCCGCCTGGGGTCCGTTCCGTCCCGGCAGTTCTCGATCCCGCCGATGAGCGTGGTCATGCGGCCATCCCCGATCACCTTGATCTCCCCTTCCAAGGAGACCAGCAGCCCATCGCTCACGCCGAGAAAGGCGCGGTCTCCCACCACCAGCGGCATCTGATCCAGGGGACCGTCCGCCGCGGAGCGCTCGCCGACCATTCCGTCCAGGCTGGCGGGGACGAGGTCTGCTCCGCCGGGGGTGGGCATCAGCCGGCGGTAGAGCAGGCCCTCATCGTCGAAGTCGAGGGTCAGGTAGGTGACGGTCCCGTCCTCCGTTGCCAGCCAGGACCAGACACCCGGCAAGACTCCGCTACCGCCGAGGACCGTCGCCGTCGGTTGCCCTCGTTCCTCGAACTCGAAGCGCAGCAGGCGGACCGCTCGCTCCCCCCAGAGGTCTTCTCGCGTGAGCAGAAGGTAGGCGCTGCGTGGTCCAGCCAACTGCCAAACGGGATCCTCGTCACCCGCAGTGAGGTCCAGAGTGGGAAGCGCGAGCGCCGTGGCGGCGGCGGTCGCCAGCGACCCGGGGTCCACTTCCCACAGCTTGGCCGGCGATCCGGTGACCCGCATCCAGGCGGGCACGGCGTCCACCTCGACCGTCGTGAGCGACACCTGCTCGCAATGCCAGACTCGCTCCGGGAGCCGCGAGAGCTCCGACCGGTGGAATTCGGCGAGCGTGTCGATCCCCGCATGCGTGAGGAGGACCTCCTGCCGGGCGAGCTGAAAGCTGACATAGCCGGCCACGGAGACCTCGCTGGGCAGGGAGAACTCCCGGCAGAACTCCCGTAGATCGTCGAGGTCCAGCCCCACGTCGAGATCGATCCGCGTCCCAGCGGGTACGGCCCTGCGCATCCCCCTGACGACGTGCTCGAGATAGAGCCCCCGCAGCTCGGCCAGCTCCGGGCAGGTCGCCCAGACGTTCATCATCCGGATGCAGAGCTCGTCCGCGAGCAGCTCGCGAAAGGACGTGCCCCAGCGATCGAAGCCCTGAACGCCGCAGACGTAGTGGCCCATCTCGTGGGCGAGGATCCCCGCGATCGCGAAGTTACCGACCATCCGGGCCTGCTCCTCGGTGGGGAAGGCCTGCTCCGGATTCCACGCGCCCCCGGTCGTCTCTCGGGACCAGTTGCTCCAGTAGCGGTAGCCCTCCCCCTCCGCCAGGAGACGCGACTGCGTGATCGTCTCACCCACGGCGTAGAAGGAAAGCAGCTCGAAGGCGGATTGCTCCCGCAGGACGAGGAGATCGGAGATCTCGATGCCGGAGGTCTCGTAGAGGGCCGCGATGTGCTCGTAGGCTCCGCGGATATCGCCGCGCACGAGGTCGCCGAGGAGTGCCTCGGCGGTAGCGGAGGGGTCCTCCGTCCCAGGGGCCGGCGGGTGGGTCGTGCACGCGAATGGGATGAGGACCAGGCCTAGCGCTTGGACGATTCTCATGGCTGAACGACGGTACCCAGCCCGGGACAGGGAGAGGAGTACCCCCCCGACAAACCGAAGCTGCCACGCAGACAGCATCCTCTCCCTTCCCACCGAGACCGCGACGCCGGTTGCTGCACCGGATCCGCACGGGATCCGGGATCCCCTCCATCAGGCGGCTGTCCCGCCCGTACCGGCGCGAGTCCACGCTGGAGAACCCGGGAGGAAGACGATGCTGTCCTGCGTCCATGCACCGCTCGCGCTACTCGCCAGTCTCGTTACGCTCGTCACCGGACCGCACGGCACCGAGACCCTGTCGGGGCGCGTGCTGGACGCGGGAGGCGAGGCGGTCGCTGGGGCGCTCGTCTTCGTCTGTCCGGTCAATCACCGTGCGGGCATCGGCACGAGCTGCGCCTATCTGCAGGGCCGCCCCCCGCAGAGCGCCGCCTACTACTGCCCCTCTTGTCAGGCCGACCGCGGCTCGCGGACCGTCACCGACGCCGAGGGACGCTTCCTCTTCGAGGGGCTCGATCCGGACTTCAACCACTTCACCGTGGCCGTCAAGGAGGGCTTCCGGCCACAGCTCCTCGGTGACGAGCGCCTGCGCGAGGGAGAGCCGATCGTGCTCGCCGCACTGGGCGAGGAGAGGCTCGCGCCCACTCGCGTGCACCGCGGCCGCGTGCTGCGCCCCGACGGCAGCCCCGCAGCGGACGCCACCGTACGCGTGGTGGGAGTCGACACCCCGGGGGGGCGCCTGTGGATGGAGCGCAAGGCGGACTACATGGCCGTCACCGATGAGGGCGGTCGCTTCCTGATCACCACCGACGAGCCGGCCCTCTCGCTCTGGGTGCGGGTGCGCGCCGCGGGTTGCGCGCGCGCCGTGCTGCACCTACGGCACGCGGACGCCCCGCACGAGATCCGCCTTCTGGCGGGCGCGAGCCTGCACGGACGCCTGGTCCACAGCGGCGAGCCGCTGGCCGGAATGAGCGTCGGCCTGGTGCAGGAGGAGCGCGCGCCGCACGCGTTCCTGGGCGACTGGCGGACGCACACCGACGCCCACGGTGCATTCCGCTTCGACTGCGTGCCGGCGGGGGCCGCCTACCACGTCTTCGGCGCCATGGGCGAGCTGCCGGACGGCCTCGTCGTGCCTGCGCGGCGGGTGGAGGTCGCCCAAGGGGCGACGCGCGCGGAGCTCGGCGAGCTCTCCCCCGCGCCCGGCCACCGCATCGCTGGCCGGGTGCTCGTCTCCGACGCCCAGCTCGCGCAGGGCACGCAGGTGCTCGTGATGCGCAGCCGTGCCTGGGACACGCGCCCCTTTCCGATCGCCTCCGACGGCCGCTTCGAGCTGATCGGGGTCCCCGCCGAGCCGGTCATGCTGAGCGTGTACGCGCCGGGCCTGCGCCTCTCCGACCGCAACCCCAGCCTGGATCCCGACGACGTTTTCCGCCGAATCGTCACCGGCCGTGTCGAGGGTGACGTCGAGGACCTCGTCCTGCACCTCGTCCCGCGCGAGCGGATCCCCGACCCGCCCGCGCCGCTCGACGGACCGCACCCGGCCAGCCGGCCCCTGCGTGGCGCTCGGGCGTCCGGCCTCTGATCCTCCGCCGGGCCGCCCATCCGGCTCGAGTGCCTGCGTAGGGATCCAGGGAGAGGCACAAGGTGTATCTTCTGTGCCGTGCACTGGATCGACACGACCATCGTCGTCGTCTACCTCGCCGCCACCCTCTTGCTCGGCCTCTGGCTCGCGCGGCGGGTGAGGAGCACCGGCGACCTCTTCCTCGCCGGCCGCCGGCTGCCGTTCTGGGCGATCGGGATGTCGCTCGTCGTCTCCGACATCGGGGCGCTGGAGATGGTGGGGGGCACCGGCAACGCCTTCCGCTACGGGATCACGCAGGCGAACTTCGAGTGGGTGGGGTGCGTGCCGGCGATGGTGGTGGGGGGGCTGGTCTTCATCCCGCTCTACTGGAAGCTGGGGATCCACTCGATCCCGGAGTTCCTGGGCCGCACGTACGGTCCCACGGTGCGCGGCGTGCTCGGCGTCGTGGCCGTGACCTTCATGGCCGCCGCCCTGGGCGTCTTCTTCCAGGCCTCCGCCTCGATGTTCGAGGGCGTGCTCGGGTGGGACCGGTGGCACTCGATCGCCGTGACCGCGGTGATCGTCGCGGTCTACACCGCCGGCGGTGGGCTCGGCGCGGTGGTGGTCACCGACGTGATCCAGTGCACGGTCCTCTTCGTGGGCGGCATCGCCATCGCAGCCATTGCGCTGAACGAGGTGGGAGGCTTCAGCGGCCTCTCCGAAGCCTTGGCGAGCCTCGGCGACAGGACGCAGCACCACCTCGATCTGATGCAGCCCACGGGGCTGGTGGATGCAGAGGGGGAGCCGTGGGGATTCCCCTGGACCGGCGTGCTGCTCGGCCTCGGCCTGGTGCTCTCACCGGCCTACTGGATCGGGAACCAGGCGATCGTGCAGCGCACCCTCGGCGCGAAGGACGCGTGGCACGCGCGCGCCTCGATGATCTTCGGCGCGGCGCTCAAGATCATCGTGCCCCTCGCCTTCGTGCTTCCGGGACTGCTCGCGGTCGCGCTGGTCGCCGATCCTGGTCAGGTCGATCCGAACGAGGTCTACCCCGATCTGATCCGCCGCTTCGCGCCGGTCGGCTTGCGCGGGTTGCTGTACGCGGCCTTCCTCGCCGCCTTGATGTCGAGCGTCGATTCCTACGCGAACTCTGCGGCCACGGTGCTGACCAAGGACCTCTACGCGCGCTTCGCGGTACGGAATCGCTCGGAGCGGCACTACCTGCTCGTCGGACGCATCGGTTCGCTCGCCATCATCGCCGCCGGCGTGCTCATGGTCCCCGTCGTCGACCGCTACGCGACGATCTACGACGCGTTTCAGAGCTACCTCTCCTTCTTCCAGGGGCCGACCCTGGCCCTCCTGCTGGGCGCCGTTCTGTGGCGGCGCGTGAGTCCCGCGGGAGGCGGCGCGTGCCTGATCGGCGGCATCGGCCTCTCGGCGATGCTCCACAACCTCGGCGGCATCCACTGGCTGCACGTGGCGTGGTGGTCGTTCGTTTGCTCGATCCTCCTGCTCGTCTTGGTCAGCCTCCTGCTGCCGCGCAGGAGTGAGGAGGTGCTGGCATGAACTTCGAGTGGATCGGTCCGGTGTCTCCGGGTTGGGGAGCCGTGCTCCACGCCCTGGCCTGGGGACTGATCCTCATCTGGGTCTGGCGCCGCTCCGCGGCGGAGATGCTCGAGGATGCCTCCGACCGTTCCCCCTGGCGCGATCTGCGCTGGTGGGTGGTGCCGCTGGCTGTGGTGCAGGTGGGGCTATACTTCCTGTTCTGATGACGAGCCTCACCATTCTCGCCGTGATCCCGCTCCTCTTCATCGGCCCCGTCGCTCAGCAGCAGGAGTCGGTCGCCCCAGATGAAGGCAGCCCTTTGTCGCCTGCCGCGGAGCGTTGGCGCAGCGAGATGCGCACGATCGACCTGCACCAGCACATCGGCGCGCGCGCTGACTTCGTGGATCGCGCGCTGGCCGTGATGGATGCCGTGGGCGTGGGCATCGGAGTGAACCTGAGCACGGGTACCGTCACGCGCAAGGGGGACGAGCCGTCGGAATTCGAGCGCAACAAGACGTTCTTCGATGCCCATGCGCCGGGGCGGTTCATGCACTACATGATCCTCGACTACGCGGGCTGGAACGATCCCGATTGGTCGCAGCGCGCCGTGGAGCAGCTCGAGGAGGGGCATCGCCTCGGTGCGGCGGGCCTGAAGGAGTTCAAGCGACTGGGGCTCTATCTGCGCGACGCTGAGGGGAAGCTGATCGAGATCGACGACCCCAAGCTCGATCCGGTCTGGAAGCGCTGCGGTGAGCTCGAGATGCCGGTCTCGATCCACACCTCCGACCCCAAGGCGTTCTGGGCGCCCTACGATCCCTCGAACGAACGCTGGGAAGAGCTCGGCGACCACCCCAACTGGTGGTTCGGCGACCCGCAGAAGTACCCCGCCCGGGAGGCGCTCCTCGAGGCGCGCAATCGCGTGGTCGAGCGGCACCCCGGAACGACCTTCGTCTGCGTCCACTTCGCCAACAACCCCGAGGACGTGGTGCAGGTGGGGGAGTGGCTCGACCGCTATCCGAACATGATGGTGGACCTCGCGGCGCGCGTGCCGGAGCTGGGACGCCACGATCCAAAGGTCGTGAGAGAGGTCTTCACGAAGCATGCCGAGCGGATCCTCTTCGGGACCGACTTCATGTCCTACGGCAGCTTCACGCTCGGCTCGGGTGGCAAGGGTCCGCCGCCCACGCAGCAGGACGCGATCAGCTTCTTCACCAAGCAGTGGCGCTGGATGGAGACCGACGACCGCGACTTCGAGCACATGACGCCGATCCAGGGGAATTGGACGATCGACGCGATCGGTCTCCCCGACGGCGTCTTGCGCAAGATCTACTTCGACAATGCGATCCGACTCGTCGCCCGCTCCCTCCCCGCGCCGGTGGCGCATGCCCGCAGGACCACTACGGATTCCGACCCGAGCGCCTCTCACCCGGCGTGGGAAGATGCGTCCCCGGTGTGGCTCGATTACGCCTCGCTCGACGCGACCGCGCGGCCCGAGATGGCGACCGAAGTGCGCCTGCTTTGGACGCAGGAGAACCTCTACCTGCGCTACGTGTGCCCGTTCGAGGAGCTGACGGTCTTCGATCCGCCGCTCGAGGAGGAGCGAGAGGGCCTGTGGGAACGAGACGTCGTCGAGGCCTTCATCGGGGCCCACCCCGATCGCCTGTCGCGCTATCTCGAATTCGAAGTGGCCCCGAACGGCGAGCAGCTCGACCTGAAGATCGATCTCCCCGACAAGGACCTGGCCTGGTCGAGTGGATTCGTGAGCGAGGTCGAGGTGCATGACGCGACGCAGCGTTGGACCGCGGTCCTGCGCATACCCCTCGAGGCCTTCGAGGCGCCCCTCCCCGAGCCCGGCACCCGCTGGCGCATGAACCTCTACCGCTGCGACCGGGCCAGCGAGGCCTTCCTCTCGTGGCGTGCCGTTCTGACCGGCAGCTTCCACACTCCCGAGCGCTTCGGGATCCTGCACTTCGATTGAGGGCGGAACGTGGAGGGGCAGCGCTCAGCGCTCTTCGATGTGCTGGCCGCCACTCCGCATCAGCGGAAAACCGATGATGAGCAAGATAACGCGTAGAGACTTCGTCAACGGCTCCCTGATGGCCGTCAGCACGTCCATGTTCCCGTTGCGCGCGCTGTGTCAAAGCGCTTTCGCCACAGCCGATCCGCCGTACTATCCACCGGCGCTCACGGGACTCAGGGGCGACAATCCCGGCTCCTACACCGAGGCTCATCGGCTAGCGCAGGGGGACAAGTCGGGCTGGGATTCCGCTACCGACCTGAGTGAGGAGTACGACCTCATCGTCGTGGGAGGGGGAATAAGCGGGCTGGCGGCTGCCTTCTTCTATCAGCAAGAGCACGGCCGAGACCAGAAAGTGCTGATTCTGGACAGTCATGACGATTTCGGTGGCAATTGCGTCAGGAATGAACATGCGATCGGAGCCAATACACGGGTGACATTCGGCGGCTCCCAGACCATCGTGAGTCCACATGCTCGAAGCAAGCCCGTACTTGGACTCCTGGACGCCCTGGGCGTGGATCTGGAACTCCTGCAAGCGTCCTACGACACCGGGTTCTACGAGAGACACAACCTACGAGCAGTCACCTACTTCAACGAACGCACGTTCGGCGAAGACCGGGTTGTGAAGCATCCCTTCTGCCACTACCCGGCATTCGTCGAGGGCCTCCTGGGCCCGGAGCTGTCGCACGAGGAGGCGGTGGCACAGACACCCCTGAGCGCGAGGGGCAAGGAGCAGCTGCTCAGAGTGCTGAAGGGCGGCGTTCATCTTCTGGAGGTTCCCAGGGAGGAACTGGAAGAGTACATCGCCAGGCACTCCTACTTCGACTATCTGAAGACCACCTTGGGGGTCCGTGATCGCCTGGTACTGGAAATGGCCAGAAACTCCTGCGTCGACAACTCAGGTCCGGGCGCAGACACGGCTACCATCGATGAAGCCCTGTACACCGGGGGATTGGGGCTGGATCCTGTCGCACTGAAGTACGTCATCGGTGAAGAGAGGTACGAGGAGTACGTCAGGGATCATGGCTTCATCATGGTCGACGGGGATCCCTATGTGCATCACTTTCCTGATGGGAATGCATCGCTTGCGCGCTTGTTGGTGAGACATATGATCCCGAATGTCGGTGAGGGCGAAGACGCTGAGGACATCGTCCTATCGAGATTCGACTATTCTGAATTGGACAAGGTCAGCAACATCGTTCGACTCCGGTTGAACAGCACCGTCGTTGAGGCGAAGCATGCTGGAGATCCAAGCAGTGCAAGCGAGGTCTCTGTAAAGTACATCAAGGATCGAAAACCGTATCAGGTCAGAGGCAAGAATGTGGTGATGGCCTGCTTCAATGCGGTCATTCCTCATATTGTGGATGGTCTTCCGGAAGAGCAAGCTGCGGCATTGAAGCGGAGTACGAGATGTCCATTGCAGTACACTACGGTGGGCTTGAAGAACTGGCGTGCGATGGCGGAGATGGAGATCGGAGTCGCCATGTCGCCAGGGAACGTACACCAGGTGGTGCTGATGGACTTTCCGACGAGCTACGGTGGCCACTACTGCCCCAAGACCCCCGATGATCCTTGTACCATTCTCATGGTTTGCTGCCCGTTCGGGGAGACGGTCGGCGCTCCGCCACTCGAGCAGTTTCGCGAAGCGCGGCACAAGATGCTGAACATGCAGTTCCATGAATACGAGATGGAGATTCGAGAGCATCTGCGTGGGATGCTGCCGCGAGGTACGTTTGACTTCGATCGTGATGTCGAGAGCATCACCATCAACCGGTGGGCGCACGGCTACGCGTACGGCGGCTCAGCGCTGCATGACTCGGATCTGCCTGAGATGGCACGGCGGGGTCGGCAAGCCTTCGGACGGATCACCATTGCCAATATCGACTCAGCACTCAGCTCCTACATCCACGTTGCGATCGATCAGGCATGGAGGGCGGTGGGAGAGCTGGGCTGAAGGATGTAGTGACCGGTGCCGTTCGACGGCGAGCGGATCGGGCGGCGGCGGGCCAATCCCGGTTCCAGAAGAGAGGAGGTGGCAGCAGCCTGCCCCGGCGCCCACGGCTCTCCCGTCGGGCGGCTGCGCAACCTGACCTGCCCCAGGAATCCGGAGCCACCGCGAAGGAGAGGACTTGGAGCCCAGGAGGACAGGTCGGACCGAGCCCAGGATCTTCCGGGACTTGGAGGAAGCCCGGCGCTGGCTGCCTGGAAGACCGGTATCCTCGGGGTCGCGAGAGACAACGTCCCGAGCAGCGACGTCGCGGCTGGGCCGCGTCCGTTCGAGGATCGGATGGACTTCGACAATCCCGAGGATCTCAAGCAGCGCATCGAGTCGCTCACGGGGCGGCGGGTCTACGGCACGCCCCGGATCAGCGAGGACACCACGGACTACATGGGGCTCGCGGCGGGGACCGTCCTGCGGCTGGAGGGCTCCCACTACTTCGTGACGGGGGAGGCCAAGGAGGGTCGCTTCGGCATCGTGGAGCAGCCGAAGTTCTGGGTGAAGTACGCCTACGACCTCGAAGATGGGGCGCGCAAGATCCTCAAGCTCGTCTTCCACGAGCAGTTCAGTGCGACCCTGGGCCACATCTCGGTGCGCTGCCGGCGCGATCCCGACAAGGAGAGCCGGGTCCTGGAGCTGACCGCCGGGGACGAGCGGTTCATGCAGGGTCGCACCGTGCACGATGCCCTCGGCAACAACGTGCGCATCCTCGACTTCATTCCGGGTCGCTCGCTCTACACCCATGTCGTCACGGTGGACCAGCCCCACGAGGTCTACTTCCACGAGACCCTGCCCGAGATCCTGCACCGCATCCTGGGCTGCATCGAGGCCGTCGAGTGGCTGCATCGCAATGGGGAGCAGCACGGAGACGTGCGCAACGACCACATCCTGATCGAGGGAGGAACCGGACGCTACCGCTGGATCGACTTCGACTACACGGTCAACTACCTCGACTACGACATCTGGAGCATGGGCAATCTCCTCACCTACGCCGTGGGCAAGGGGATCCGGACCTGCAAGGAGGCCGTGGCCACCCTCGAGGCGCGCAGCGTGGGCGGCACATCCATCGGCCCCGACGATGCCCTGCTCTTCTTCAAGTACCGGTTGGCGAACCTGGGGAAGATCTACCCCTACATCCCCCGCGAGCTCAACGACCTCCTGATGCGCTTCTCCACCTCGACCATGGAGTTCTACGAGGACCTGGGGACCATGGTGCAGGACCTGCGAGGGGTGCTGGCGGGTCTGCGGTGATTCCACCCGCAGAAGTCCGGGCCTCGTCGCGGGTGCCGCCCCGCGACGTGGCGACCGGCTAGCGCCGGCCGGGGGTCACTCCGTTTGCAGGAGGAGCGGGATCTCCGACTCCAGCCGGGTGGGGAGGATCCGGACCAGCCAGGTGTCGTCGTGGATGCAGGACGGATCGTCGCGTGCCGTCGCGTTCACCTCCAGAACCTGTCCGCTGAGAGGCATGAAGACACTGTGCTCCTCCTGAGCCTGCGTCTTCAGGCGAAACCCCACGAATCCCTGCTCGATGAGGTCGCTCTCGAAGGGCAGCTCCACCCCGGTCACCGCGCCCAGGGTGTCGAGGAAGGAGGCCTCGATCCCGATCTGCATCGTGCCGTCCTGCTGGAACACCGCCCAGGAGTGGTCGCGCAGGCAGAAGCGGTCGCCGGGGGCCAGGTCCACCTGGGGCTCGACGATGCCGTCCGCGTCCTCGGGAGCCTCCGGCTCGGGGGCCGGCCGCGCCCGGGGTGCGCGTCGGAGCGCCCGATTCACGGGCCCCATCAGCTCCGAGCGCGTGAAGGGCTTCGTCAGGTAGTCGATCGCTCCCAAGCGCAGCGCCTGGACCGCGGTGCGGATGGTGGGATAGCCGGTGATCATCAGGACCGGAGTCGTCTGATCCTGGCCCTGCAGCCTCTCCATCAGCTCGATCCCGTTCATCTTCGGCATCATCAGATCCGTGATCACGAGATCGAAGCGGCGCGATGCCAGCTGCTCCAGGGCAGTGGCCGCGTCGCCCACCGCTTCCACCTGATGCCCCTGGCGCCCCAACGTGCGGCCGAGGCTGACCTGGATGATCTCCTCGTCGTCGACGACCAGGATCCGGGCCCCGGCGTCCTCCGGGGATCCGTGCTCTTCCTCGTCCATCTGCATCTCTTCGCTCCCGGGTATCTGCGACATCTCTCGGTCCGCCCTCAGTCAGGAGGGATGGAGAAGTAGATCCGAAACGTGCTGCCGACTCCGACTTCGCTCTGCACCTCCACCCGACCGTGGTGTTGCTCCACGATGGTGCGCACCGCGGCGAGCCCCAGGCCGTAGCCCTGTTCGCCCTTGCTCGAGACGAAGGGGGTGAAGATGTCCTGGATCTGATCCGCGGGAATCCCGCAGCCGTGATCGGAAACGGAGATCTCCAGCGAGCGCTCCGCGCGAACGGCCCGGGTCCCGATGGTGATCGTGCCTTCGCCCTGCAGGGCGTCCCGGGCATTGGTGACGAGATTGAGGATGGCCTGCTGGACCCGGAGCGGGTCCACCGGAAGGTCGGGGAGGTCCTCCTGGAGGTCCACCTCGAAGCGGATGTCGTGGAAGGTGGCCTGGCGCTCGACCAGTTCCCGGACCCGCTCCACGACGTCGTTGATCGCGATCGGCTGGCTTTCCGGGGCCTTCTGCCGGGAGAACTCCAGCAGGTCCCGGACGATACGCCGGCAGCGCATCGCTTCGTTGATGATGATCTCGTAGTCCTGGCGCAGGGGGTCCTCGGGCTCCGACTCGAGGAGCAGGTCCTCGGCGAAGGCCAGGATGCCGCTCAGGGGGCTGTTCAGCTCGTGGGCGACCCCGGCGGAGAGCTGGCCGATCGCGGCCAGCCGTTCGGAACGGACCAGGTCCTGCTGGAGCTCCCGGCGGCGGGTCATGTCCCGGGACACGCAGCAGACCCCGATCACCTCACCCTGATAGTCGGTGAGGGGGAAGCGCTCCGACAGCATGTAGCGCTTCTGGCCTCCGATTTGCATGACCTCCTCGGCGACCTGACGCTCGCCTTCGGCCAGAGCCTGCTGATCGTGTTCGTGGATGAGTTCCGCCACGCTCTCGGGGAAGAGCTCGGCCGGGGTCCGTCCGATCATCCTCTCGCGGGGAATTCCCACGATCTGCTCGGTCATGGGGTTGACGAGCTGGTAGCGCCCCTCGAGGTCCTTGATGGTGATGATCCCGTGCACGGCGTCGAGGATCTGGCGAAAGCGGTGGACCGCCTCCTCCGTCTCCTGCTTGAGGACCATCTGCTCCGTGGTCTCGTGTGCCGTGGCCACGATGCGGTCGATCTCCAGGTCGTCATCCAGAATCGGGTTGGCGGTGATCTGGAAGTAGTGCTCGGGTTCGTCGGGAATCGCCAGGCAACGAGTGACGGCGAGCGGCCGGCCCGTCTTCACCACCTCCTCGCACAGCGCGGCCAGCTCCTTGGACCACTCATCGCCGTCGGGCGAGGCGGCGAGCTCTCGAATCGACTTCCCGGAGATCGTGTCGCGTGCTCGGCCGGCCGCCTGGGCGAAGCGCTGGTTCACGCGCTTCACGGTCAGGTGCCGGTCCAAGACGACCACCATCTCCGGGATGCAGTCGAGGAGGATCTGGAGCTGCGCCCGATCGGCGGCCAGCTTCGCCTCCAGCTCGGTGCGCTCCGCGAGCTCGCTCCGGAGCTTGCCCGCGACCTCCTCGAGATCCCAGAAGACCCCGGCCATGACATGGTCCATGACCCGGACCCCCGGCGGCACGAGGCGGTGGATGCGATCCAGGACCTCGTCCCGCCCCGTGAGCTCGATCACCAACTCGAGGCCCGGGACGGCCAAGGCCCGCTCGATGCCGGCGAAGGTGGGCCACCCCTTCTCCTGCGCGAAACGTATTCCCGGCGCCGCCGGATCGACGTCGACGACGGCGAGGACCTCGAGATCCAAGAAGTCCAACTGCCGTTGATCGAGGAGCTCGAGCACGGCGCAGCAGCCGTGGCCGGCACCGATGATCGCGGTCTTCATGGAGTCCCTCCCGAGATGAGGGCCAGGTCTCCATTCTATCCGGGGCACCGCGGTTGCCGCGAACGCCCGGCACACGATTGGAGCGGAATCATGGGAGTTCGTAGCCCCTGTCGCCGGGACGATCGTGAATCGGGGCCGGATGGGCTAGACTGCTCTATCGAAGGCCCGGTAGAGCGCCGGCACTGCAGCACCAGCGGCAGTCGTCAGATGGTGCCGAGGTCGGTGGAGCTCCCAGGCGCCGAGGAACGACAGCCATGAAGCATCTGGTCACCATGCCCAAGCTCTCGCAGGATCTCCTGCGGAAGTGCTGAAAGGACGTCATCGACGCTTCAAGGGGAAGCGACATGACGTACGAGCGGTCCTTCGTCAACTGGAATGAGGGGATGTGCATCTGCTGCTGGGATGCCCCCTCGGAGGTGAAGCTCGCGGAGCTCTTCCGCAAGGCGGGCACACCCTTCGAGAAGATCGTCCCCGTGGAGGAGTACGAGCGCGACGCCGTGCCCGCTCCGCCGGATCCCTAGGTCGACGCCGAGGCGAGCATGCAGGACGCTGCGGCTGATCCTCCACGGCGCACCCGATGTGTCCCCCCGGGTGCGCTCGGCGGCCGATCGTCACTGCGCGAGCTCGATCACCGAGGCGTGGCACTGCAAGCAGTTCTGCCGCTCCGGATGCGTCGTGCGCAGGCCCGGGAGGCCGGTGACACCGTGGCAGCTGTGGCAGTCCTCTCGCATCCAGATGCGGTGCGGGACGCTGGGTGGCGCGCCCTCCCAGACGCGCTGGCCCGCGCCGGACGACTCGAGTCCGACGAACGAGGTGGTGCCCGGTAGGGCGACCGCAGGCCACCGTTCCGCGATGGACGCGTGGCATTGAGTGCACTGCGAGTGAGGCGCGTGGCTCATCACCGGGGCGACCAGGTCCCCGACGCGTAGACCCTGCTCGTGGCAGGCGAGGCAGCTCGCCGCGCTCGTTTCATCGATGGCGTGGGGGACGGTGGGCGGTGCGCCGTCGAAGGCGCGTCGCTGTGTCCGCAGTGCCACCGCAGCCTCGCGATCGGCCGCGGTGAAGGTCACCTCGTCCATGACGTCGGGAAGGCCGGCGCGGAGCAGGCCGAGATCGCTCGTGAGCCGCGCGCCGGGACCGAAGCGACGCTCGCGCAGCTCCACGTAGCTCTGGCCCGGTATCACGTCCGCCGCAGCCGCCTGAGGTTTGGAGCGCGTGGGCAGCAGGGCGGGTCCGGCGGGCTGCGTGCCCAGGTAGATACCGACCACCGCTGCTCCCAGCGTGATCGCCAGAATGACGTTCCAGATGCGTCCGTCGCTGGGTTGAGTCTCGCTCATGGCCCCTCCGGATCAGGCCCCGGGCAGCGGGGTGACGCGTGCCGCGCACTTCTTGTAGTCGGGCTGCTTCGAGATCGGGCAGTACTCGTCGAGCGTCAACTCGTTGACCAGCAGCCGTTCATCGAAGAAGGGCACGAACACGCTGCCCTGCGGCGGCTTGCCCCGTCCGTTGATCCAGGCCGTGATCTCCATGCTTCCGCGCCGGGTCTCGAGGCGGACCTTCATCCCGCTCTTCACCCCGATCTTTGCGGCGTCCATGGGGTGCAGCTCCACGTAGGCCTCTGGCATCGACTGGCGCAGCGGCGCAACAGCCATGGTCATCGAACCGGTGTGCCACTGCTCCAGCACGCGACCCGTACAGAGCCAGAGGGGGTACTCGCCGTCCGGGACTTCCGGCGGTGGGACGTACGGGCGGAACCAGATCTGTGCGCGGTCGTCCTTGGTGGTGGAGTGGTAGAACTGGATCCCGGTGCCCGGCTTCACATAGGGATCGTCGAACTCCGAGAAGCGGAAGCGCGTCTCACGCCAGCTGCCGTCGGTCTGCTGCACCACGGGCCAGCGCAGGCCGCGGGCCTTGACGTACTCCTCGTAGGGCGCGAGGTCCTTGTGCTTCATCCTGGTGAACGGGCGATACTCCTCGAAGAGGTGCCGGTCCACGTTCACGGTGTAGAACTGGTCCCACTCCCAGACCGGTACCGAGACACCGTTCTCGTCCTGCACGTCGAACAGGAAGTTCCCGTCCTTGTCGCGCATGCCATCGAATCCGGCGTCGAACAGACGTCGCGCCACGGCGATCGTCTGCCAGACGTCGTCACGTGCCTCTCCGGGCGGCATCACCTGGCGGAACCACTGCTGCGTGCGGCGCTCGGAGTTGCCGAAGATGCCGTTCTTCTCCACCCACATGGCGGAGGGCAGCACCAGGTCGGCGGCACGCGTGGTCTCCGTCTCGTAGGAGTCCGAGACGATCAGGAACCTGTCCGTCAGAGAGCGGCTGGGATCGAAGAGCTTGTGCGTATTCGGCAGCGACTGGGCGGGGTTCGTCACCTGCACCCAGATCGTGTCCACCGCGCCGTCGGCGCTAGAGAAGTTCTCCCACATCGCAACGGTGTGGAATCCGGGCTTCGGATTGATGCGCCCCGGAGGCAGGTTCCAGAACTCCTCACACTGCTGGCGGTGCGGTTCCTTGGCCACCAGGCGTCCGCCCGGGAGGGCATGCGCCAAGGTGCCGACCTCGCGCACCGTCCCGCAGGCGGAAGGCTGACCGGTGAGGCTCGTGGGGTTGTCGCCGGGCTGGCCGAAATGGCCGCTCAGGAGGTGCACCCCGTGAACCAGGGTGTTGATGGCCGTGCCTCGCGTGTGCTGGTTCATGCCCATGCACCACAGCGAGGTGATCTTCAGGTCGCGCCGACCGAACAGGTCGGCCAGCATCCTGATGTCGCGCGCCGAGACGCCGGAGAGCTCTTCCACGTACTCCGGCGTGTAGGGTGCGATGCTCTGCTTGAATCCCTCGAAGGTGGTCGCCTTGCCGAACAGGTCCAGAGGCTCCTTGTCCGTGCGGAACGCACAGTACTTCGTGACGAATTCCTCGTCGTAGGTCCCGTTCGCCACGAGCAAGTTCATGATGCCGTTGGCGATGGCGAGGTCGGTCTGGGGCTTGAACTCGAGGTAGTGCTGGGCCTCCGCCGTCGTCCGCGTGCGCCGCGTACCGAGATCGATGAGCGTCACCTGCTCACCCCGCGAGCGCCGGTCGATCACACGGGAGAAGAGCACCGGGTGCATCTCGGCGGGGTTGTTGCCCCACGTGATCAAGACGTCGCAGTGGTCCAGGTCGTCGTAGCACCCGTTCGGCTCGTCCACACCGTAGGTGGCCAGGAAACCGGTCACCGCCGAGGCCATGCAGAGCCGTGCGTTCGGATCGATGTGGTTGTTCGCGAGCCCGCCCTTCATGAACTTCTGGGCGGCGTAACCCTCGGGGATGGTCCACTGGCCGGAGCCGTAGAACGCGATGCCCGAGGGGTTCTTCAGCACCCGCCCGGCCACGATGTCCAGGGCTTCGTCCCAGGAGATCGGCTCCTGCTTGCCGTTCCGCTTCAAGAGGGGAGTGGTGAGTCGGCCGTTGCCGTAGAGGGCCAGGCCCACGTGGTAGCCCTTCACGCAGAGCAGCCCGCGATTGACGTCCGCGTTGCGGTCAGCCTGAATGCCGACGACCTTGCCAGCGCGCGTGCCCACCATCACGTGGCACCCCGTTCCGCAGAAACGGCAGGGGGCCTTGTCCCAGGAGACGTCGTCCTGACCGGCGCGGGCGATCGGGCTCAGGGAGCTCTGGGCCGCCGCCGCTGCCGCGGCCATGGCGGACGTACGAAGGAACTCGCGCCGATTCATCGTCATCTGTCGTCGCTCCCGTCTTCGGAGTCCTCGAAGTTCGCGCAGACCAACTCGACGAGGCGCACGCCCTCGGTGACGCTCAGCCGCTGGAACACATCCCGGTCCTCGCGCGAGGAGGGGGTGTCGACGACCACGGGATAGCGCGCCCCGCTCGACTCTCCCAAGGTCACCGCCGGCTCACTCTCGAGCCTCTCGAGAGCTCGCGCTCGTTCCTCGGGGTCGTCGCTGAGCGTCAGTACCAGTCCGGTGATCGCCATGGCGTTCTCCCAGGCCGCCGGGTCGTGTCCACCAGCCGACCTGGGTCCTCGTTCTGCGGGCAGCTAAGCAGGTCCCGCGGGACAATTCAAGAATAAAAGGTCATTGATTCTGGAAATTGGCGCCCGGGCTGGTAGGAAGGGGGGGAAGAAGCGGACAGGTCCCCTCGGGAGGCCCCCCAGATGATCCTGAAGAAGCTCACGATCCTGCCTTGCCTGCTGCTCATGGGATGCCCCGGCACCCCCGACCCGACGGCCCTGCACACGGGGACCGGCACCCTCGCGGACGCCACACCCCGCTTCCCCACCCGCATCGAGCTGCCCTACGCGGTGCTCGGGATGAGCACCGAGAAGCGCGACGTCGCGGGACGCCGGGCGCGGGTGAAGTGCGTCACCTGCCACGCCGGCCTGGAGCCGCGCCCCGGCTACGAGCAGGCCACGAACATCCCCGGGCTGCACACCGGAATCGAGGTGCTGCACGGCGACCTCACCTGCCGCTCCTGTCACTCTCCGCCCGACTTCCAGGAGTTCCGTCTGGTCGATGGCCGAACGGTGCAGTACGCGGAGGTCATCAAGCTCTGTGCGCAGTGCCACGGCTCGATCAAGAACGACTACGACAACGGCGCGCATGGGGGGATGCGGGGGTACTGGGATCTCGACCGAGGTCCACGTGATCGCAACCACTGCCTGGTCTGTCACGACGCCCACCAACCGGCGGTACCGCGGATGGTCCCCGCGCCGGCTCCCAAGTACCGGTTTCTCGATGACGCCGGAGAGGATTCCCATGACTAGTCGGAACGAGGGTGCAGACGGGTCCCGAGCAGGCGCCTCCCGCAGGAACCTGCTGAAGATGGCCGGCGCCGCCGGCGGTCTGGGTGCGCTCGGCTGGGCCGTCGCGCCGTTCGTGCGCGTCGCCGGCGGACTCACCGCGGAGGAGCTCTTCCAGAAGCACTACAAGGAGCTCGACCCCGAGGACAAGCAGGCGATCTTCCGCCGCCTCGAGGAGCAGACAGCTCGCGATTACGGTGCCCGCGTCTCGATCGGCGATCCAGCGCCAATTCCGGGCACGAAGTACGGGTACGGGCTGAACCTGTCCGTCTGCATGGGCTGCCGTCAGTGTGCGCAAGCCTGCCACCGGGAGAACAACCACGATCGCGAGAGCAACAACAGCTACATCCGGGTGTTCGAGATGCAGAGGAACAGCCTGGATCTGGCGAATGCCTCCTCGGAGTACAACCACCCGGTTCCGCTCCCCGACAAGACCTACATGCCCGTGCAGTGCCACCACTGCGATGAGCCGCCCTGCGTCGACGTGTGTCCGGTTCGGGCCACCTGGAAGGAACCCGACGGGATCGTGGTGATCGACTACGACTGGTGCATCGGCTGTCGCTATTGCGAGGCGGCCTGCCCCTACCACGCGCGCCGCTTCAACTGGAAGCAGGCTGAAATCCCCGCGCAGGAGGTGAATCCCGAGCAGGCCTACCTCTCCAACCGCATCCGGCCCCAGGGGGTGATGGAGAAGTGCACCTTCTGCCTGCAGCGCGTGCGCAAGGGTCGTCTGCCGGCCTGCCTGGAGGCGTGCCCCGCGGGGGCGCGGGTCTTCGGGGACCTGAATGATCCGCAGTCCGAGATCCGTTGGGTCATCGAGAACAAGCGGGTGTTCGTGCTCAAGGAGGAGTACGGCACGGTCCCGAGCTTCTACTACTTCTTCACCGCCTAGGGGGCTCGCCATGCCGCAGTCAGAGACGACAACGAGCACCGGCAAGCAGGTCTCCCACTGGGTCGGCTACGCCCGGTTCCTGTGGCGCATCTTCGTGCTGGCCTTCGAAGGATCCGCGGCGTTCTACGCCTGGATGATCCTGCTCACCGCCGTGACCCTGGTCGGGATCAACGCCTGGGGACAGCAGGTGGAAGAGGGAATGGCGCTCACGAACATGAGCGACCACGTGTCGTGGGGGCTGTACATCGCCAACTTCACCTTCGCCGTGGGGCTCGCCGCAGGCGGAGTGATGATGGTCATTCCGGCGTATCTGTATCACGACCGGAAGATGCACGACGTGGTGATCTTCGGGGAGCTCCTGGCCGTGGCCGCCATCATCATGGCGATGGGCTTCGTGATCGTCGACCTCGGCCGTCCCGATCACTTCTGGCATCTGATCCCCGGCATCGGGCAGTTCAACTGGCCCCTCTCCATGCTCGCGTGGGACGTCGTGGTGCTGAACGTGTACCTGCTGCTGAACCTGCACATCTGTGGGTACCTGCTCTACATGCGCTTCCTGGGCCGCGAACCCGGGCCGAGCTGGTACGTACCTTTCGTGCTGCTCTCGATCGTCTGGGCCATCTCGATCCACACCGTCACCGCCTTCCTGTACTCCGGATTGGGCGGCCGGCCGCTGTGGAACTCGGCGCTCCTCGCCCCGCGCTTCCTGGCTTCGGCCTTCGTCACGGGACCGGCCTTCCTGATCGTGGTCCTCAGCGTCGTCTCGCGAGTGTCCAAGGGATTCCTGCTGGACGAGCGGCCGATACGGATCCTGGTGAACATCCTGCGCATCGCCTGCGTTGCGAACCTGCTCATGTTGGCCAGCGAGCTGTTCACCGAGTTCTACTCCGGCGGCACCCACACCGATTCCGCGCAGTACCTCTACTTCGGCCTGCACGGCCACGCGAAGCTCGTTCCGTTCATCTGGACCGCCGTCGCACTGAACGTCCTGGCCGCCTTGACCTTCTTCCACCCGCGCATCGTCGAGCGGCGCGGACTGCTGGTCAGCGCCTGTGTCCTCACCTTCGTGGGGATCTGGATCGAGAAGGGGCTCGGGTTGATCGTGCCGGGGTTCATCCCGAGCGCGCTGCACGAGATCGTCGAGTACCTGCCGAGTCTCGTGGAGTGGAAGATCACGGCCGGCATCTGGGCCCTGGGATTGATGATCTACACCCTGGCGATCAAGATCTCGCTGCCCATGTTGGAGGGTCGCTTCCTACGTCGCTGAGAGGATGTTCAACAAGTCGTCCGAGTCAGCCATCGCCGCGATGAGTCTCCTCGCCGAGGCCTGGTGCGCCGATCGCGAGCAACGCCTGACCGCGGTTCAGGTGGCGACACAGCGCAACCTGCGCAAGCCGTTCGTGGCGAAGCTGCTCACCATCCTCTCGCAGGCCGGGCTCGTGGTGGGGGCTCCGGGACCGCACGGCGGCTACTGCCTGGCCCGTGATCCGGAAGCGATCACACTCTTGGACATCTCGCGCTGCTTCGAGCGCGAGCAGCAGCTCTTGGCCTGCCCCTTCGGCCCGGACTTCTGCGGCCAGGGCGAGGAGAAGTGCCCGCTGCACGACGAGGTCGTGGTGCTGCGCGAGCAGGTCGACGACTTCCTGGCGCGCACGACGCTGGCCGTGTTCTGCACGCCGGCGTAGGGAGCCCCGGAACCCTCAGACCGACCGCGCAGGAAATGTCCTCCTCCCCGACTGCGTAGTCGGCGATCGTGGAGGCTACGCTGATCCTCCCTCCCCGCGCGTCGTCAACGTCAGCATGAGGTTCCGGAGCATGCGCACCATCCTGACCACCTGCCTGCTGCTCTTCGGGAGCGCACCACTCCTCGCCCAGAGCGAGGTGCAAGAGATGTGGAAGCTCGCCACCGGGGGCAAGGTCGAAGAAGCCATCGGGCTCGCCGAGGCCTTCATCGAGGAGCACCCCAGCGATCCGATGGGCTACCACAACCTGGGCCGCTTCTTCCTGATGGCGGGGGAGCACGAGCTCGCCGTTGAGACCCTGCGTGAGTGCCTGACGCTCGAACCGCAGCAGAGGTGGGCGCTCGGGTGGACCCACTGCGCTCTGGGCCAGTCCCTCGCCGCCCTGGGCGAGAAGGAGCAGGCGGAGAGCCACCTGCGCACGGCCGTCGAGATGCAGGCCACGGAGAACTGCACCGCGGCCGCCCGGGAGGCGCTCATACAGCTGACCGGCGAGGACCCGTGGGGGAAGGGGCCGCTCTACGGCCGTTCCCTGCCGGAGTTCGAGTTCCACGGCCTCGCCGGCGAGTCGTACCGGCGCGAGAGCTTCGAGGGCACGGCGGTGCTCTTGCGCTTCGGCCCGTCGTGGTGAGGCGGCTGCCAGCAAGAAGCGGCTCAGTTCGAGTCGCTCGCGGACGAGTTCGCCCCGAGGGGTGTGCGGTTCGTGGACGTGCTTCCCGGAGAGAACGAGACGATCGCGTCGGACTACCTGCGGCACTACCGCAGCCGGATCCTGCACGTGCTCGACTTCGACTACCAGAGCGCAAGGAGCTTCGTGGCCCGGGGCTGGCCGACCTACGTCCTCGCGGACGCGCAGGGCGAGATCGTCGCGCACGCGGTCGGGCTCGGCGGCGGCCGAGCCGCCATCGCCAAGTGGCAGGCCGTCCTGGAGGGAGTGAGCCTCAGCGCAGAGGAGCTCGCCGCCGCTCCCAAGACCAGCGTGGTGTGCGAGAACGGCATCTGCCGCGTCGTACCCGAATGGGGCCAGGCGCCCCCGGTGCGCGAGGTCGATCCGGTGGCGGTCGCCGCGCCGGAGGGAGGCTTCTGGGTGGCCTACGACTCGGACCGCGAGGGGGACGGCAACGTCTATCTGCGTCGCTGCGCCGACGGTGAGCTCGGGAAGGAGATCGCGGTCACCAGCTCGCTCGCCGACGACCACGGCCCCGCGATCGCGGTCGAGCCGAACGGCCGGGTCTGGATCGCCTACGTCAGCAACCGCAGCGAGCAGTACGACGTCTACCTGCGCGCCTACGACGGCCGGCGCTGGGGGAGGGAGATCCGCGTCACCGAATCCAAGGACGACGCGATGCGTCCCTCGCTGGCCGTGGACTCCGAGGGTCGCGTCTGGGTGACCTGGTACGAGTGGAACCGCGACTTCCGGACCTCGCGCGATCGGGACGTGTTCGCGCGTTGGTACCTGGGCGACGAGGCCTCCTCCACCCTGCGGGTCAGCCCGGCCGAACCGACGATCGAGGACCACACCGATCCCGTGGTCGTCGCCGATCCGGCGCGCAAGGGGCGCGTGTGGATCGCCTGGAGCTGGGACTATCACCCCGAGATCCAGGAAGAGGCCCTCGACACCGACCAGCCGAGCGTCTTCGCCGCGCCGGTCGACGTGGAGGGAGGCGTCGGTGCTCCCTTGCTGGTGGGCACGCCGGGGGAAGCGAAGCACGCGGTCGACCTGGCACCGAGCCTGGCCTTCGACGCGGACGGCGTGCTGTGGTGCGCCTACGACGCCGCCATGCTCTTGGTCGGGAGGAGGGGCGCGTTCGTGGCGCGTCTCGACGGGGACGCCTTCGCCATGCCCGAGCGCGTGGTGACGACGGGCGGCCAGTTCTCCTACCCGAAGCTCACCACCGCACCCGACGGTAGCCGCGTGCTCGCCTGGACCCAACGCGTCGACGGCGTCTGGCAGGTCCACGCCTCCCGCGACGACGGCGGCGGTTGGTCGGATCCCGTCCTGGTCCAGCGGGCCGACGGCAACCAGCGCGCGCCGGCCCTGGTGTGCGACGGGGAGACGACGTGGGTCGTCTTCGCCCAGAGCGAGGGCCTCGGCTCGCGCCTCGCGCACGCGCAGGTCGTCTGGTCGAAGGAATGACGCGCTGAGCTACGGTCGCCGCCATCGGGAGGCAACTCGTCCGCCCCTGCGGCCGTCGGCCCTCAACCGCGAGACTGCTTGCGCTGCTCACTCCCGCGGATCTCCCGGCGCAGGAGCTTGCCCACCTTGGACTTGGGCAGCATGTCGCGGAACTCGATGTAGCTGGGGACCTTGTAGGGCGCCAGGCGCTCGCGACACCAGCCGCGCAGCTCCGTGCCCGTGACCCCCTGCGCCTCGTCGTTCAGGACGGCGATGGCCTTGATGCGCTGGCCCACCACGTCGTCCTCGACGCCGACGACGCAGGCCCCGATCACCATCGGATGGTCCTGCAGCACCGCTTCGATCTCGCTGGCTGAGACGCGGTACCCCTTGTACTTGATGATGTCGGCGGTGCGCTCGATGAAGTGGATCTCGTCGTTCTCGTCCCGACGCACCAGATCGCCCATGCGGTAGTGCAGCTCGCCGTCGATCTCCACGTACGAGCGCGCGGTCTCCTCGGGCTTGTTCAGGTAGCGCTTCCCGATGTGGTCGGAGGTCACCACGAGCTCGCCCACCTCTCCCTCCGGGACGTTCTGCAGCGTCTCCGGATCCACCACGCGGCAGCGGAAGGAGCGCAAGGCACGGCCGATGCTGCCGAGGGTCGGCTCGGCGTCGAGTGGACCGTAGGTCACGTGACCCACCTCGGTCGAGCCGTACACCTGGTAGATGGGCGTTCCACTGATCTCCCGCCAGCGCCGGAAGACCTCGGTCGGGAGGACGTCGCCGCCGCAGTAGCAGTAGCGCAGCGAGTCGAGCCGGTAGTGCCCGATGCGGTCGCACTCGAGCGCCATGCGGTACATGGCCGGCACTCCCAGCAGCCAGCGGATGCGGTGCCGCTCGATCGCGCCCAGCATCTCATCGATGTGCGGGATCGGCATCAGCACCGTGACGTTGCCGAAGTTCAGGCCCGTGGCGATGAAGAAGCCCTTGGGCATGATGTGGAAGAGGGGCGCCATCATCAGCGCGCGATCGTTCCCCTCGCCGACGTGACCGGCGATGACGTCCTGCATCACGTCGCGGATGTACGCCACCTCGGCCATGTGCGTGCCCGGCACCCCCTTGGGGAAGGCCGTCGTTCCGCCGGTGTACATGATGCTGGCGAGGTCCCGGCGTGGATCGATGTCCACGGGCGGCACGGCGGGCTCGTTGGCGCGCAGCAGCGCGGCGAAGGAGTGGACGTGCTCTCCGCGCACCGTCTGACCGGTGGGGACACGGTCCATCAGCCGCCCGACGCAGCGCTTCCACCAGGGGAGGAGCTCGACCAGGGAAGTGACCACGATGCGCTTCAGCCCCGTGCGGGCGAAGATCTCGTGCACGTAGCCGAAGTTGGTGTCGAGACAGATGATCGTCTCGACCTCGGCGTCCGCGATCATGTACTCGAGCTCGTGCGCCGTGTAGATCGGCGACACGGGCACCACCACGGCCCCCAGGCGCTGGATCGCGAAGTTGGCGATGACCCACTGCGGCGTGTTGGGCAGGTACAGGAGGACGCGGTCGCCCTGGGCGACGCCCAGGCGGTGCAACGCCGTCGCGCAGCGCTCCACCGCCTCGTACAGCCCGGCGTAGGTGAAACGCGAACCCAGGTAGTGGAGCGCCGGGCGCCTCGGATACCGCTCCGCCATCAGGAAGAAGCGCGAGAAGGTGTACTCGTCGGGAGCGGCCATCACGTGCCGAAGTAGGCCGACTTCACGTCGGGGTTGTCCATCAGCTCGTCGCGCGGGCCCTCGAGCACCAGCGAGCCGTTCTCGAGGATGTAGGCGTAGTCGACGCAGGGCAGCACGGGGCGCGCGTACTGCTCGGCCACGACCACCGAGATCCCCTTCTCGTCACGGATGGTGCGCACGACGTCGACGATCGTCTTCTGGATCGCGGGCGCGAGTCCCAGCAGCGGCTCGTCGAGCAGGAGCAGCGCCGGCTGGGCCATCAGCGCGCGCCCGATCGCCGCCATCTGTTGCTCGCCGCCGCTCAGCATCCCCGCCGGGCGCGCGAGCAGCTTCGTCAGTGGGGGAAAGAGCTCGAGCACGAGCTCCAGCGTCTCTCGTGTCCGTACCCGGTCGGTCATGCAGGCGCCGATCAGGAGGTTCTCCCGGACGCTGCTCTCCGCGAAGAGCCGGCGCCGCTCCGGGCAGAGCACCATTCCCAGCCGCGCGCGGCGATGCGGCGCCAGGTCTTGCACGTCCTGACCGCGAAAGCGGATGGAGCCCGAGCTGAAGATGCGCTCGCCGCCGCGCATCTCCTCCTTGCGCGCCACGTCGCGCAGGATGCCGGACAGCACGTGCATCAGCGTGGACTTGCCCGCACCGTTGGCGCCGAACACGCCGACGATCTGTCCCTCCTTGCACACGAGCCCCACGTTGTTCAGGGCGAGCATGTTCTCGTAGTAGACCATCAGGCTCTCGGCGACGATCATGACGTCCACTCCTCCGAGCCGAGATAGGCCTCGCGCACGGCCGGGTCATCCATCACCTCGTCCGGCGCACCCGCGGCGATGATGCGGCCCTGGGCCAGTACGATCACGCGCGTCACCAGGGAGAAGAGCTCGCGCAGCCGGTGCCCGACCATCAGGAAGGCGATGCCCTGTCTCCCCAACTTCTCGACGAAGGGGACCAGGCTAGCCGTCTCGCTGATGGCGAGGCCCGAGAAGAGCTCGTCGCACAGAACCAGCTGGGGCCGCAGCGCGATGCAGCGTCCCAGCTCGAGCCGCTTCAGGTAGCCGGTCGGCAGGGTCCCCGCGTGCTGGGTCGGCAGGCGGGAGTCGCGCTCGAAGCCCAGCTCCTCCAGGATGTCGAGGGCCACGGCGTCCCGGTCTCCCATGCGTCCACCGCCGCGCCACCCTCCCCGACGGCGGGCTCGGGAGGAGGTCAGGGGGATCACGAGGTTCTCGGCGGTCGTCAGGCTGTGGAAGGGGCGCATGATCTGGAAGGTGCGGGCGATGCCGCGGTCGGCCACGCGATGCGGAGCGAGGCCCGTGATGTCCTCGCCGTCGAAGCGCACCCGACCCGCGCTGGGCCGCACGAATCCGGAGATGCAGTTGATCAGCGTCGTCTTCCCCGAGCCGTTGGGGCCGATGACCGCCACGGTCTCGCCCTTGCCGACCTCGAGGTCGACGCCCGCCAGGGCCGTGACCCCGCCGAAGCTCTTGGCGAGCCCCCGCACTTCGAGGATGGGCTTTGCTGCGCTCACAGCTTCACCCACGATTCCCGCTGGGCGTACTTGCGCGCGAGGAAGGGGATCAACCCCTCGCTGCGCACCACGATCACGACGGTCAGGATCAGCGCGTAGACCGCGATGCGCAGGCTGCCGAAGTCGCGCAGGACCTCGCCCAGCGGGACGAGCACGAGGCTGCCGACCAGCGGTCCCACCAGCGTCCCGCCGCCACCGATCACGGTTGCGGCGATCGGCAGCAGCGACAGGTCGAGCGCGAACGCGGAGACGCCGACCGCTTCGTAGGAATGCACGTAGTACGCCCCGGCGAAGCAGCCGAACAGCGACGCGATGAAGAGCGCCTTGGTACGACACCAGGTGACGTCGATCCCCGCCGCCTTGACGGCCTGGTCGTTGTCCTTGACGGCGCGGATGACCAGCCCGCTGTCCGTGGCGACGAAGCGCCGCAGCCCGAACAGCCCCGCGAGCAGGAGCACGATCAGGAGGTACGCCTCCACCAGCGCCGACGGGAAGCCGGTGATGCCCATGTAACCCTCGGTGCCTCCGAGGATGTCGAAGGCCTCGATCAGTCGCGTGGCCAGCAGGGGGTACATCAAGGTCACCACCGCGAAGTAGATCCCCCGCAGCGGCAGGCAGGGCCAGATCAGCACCGTGCAGACGAGCGCTCCTCCCACGGTGGCCCCGGGCAGCGACAGCCAGAAGGGCAGTCCGAGCACCTCGTTCAGCAGCGCGGCGGCGTACCCCCCGACTCCGTAGAAGAAGGCTCCGCCGAGACAGAGCAAGCCGACGTGATTGGCCAGGAAGTCGAAGGAGATGGCGAGCAGCCCGATGATCACCGCCGACAGGGCGACCCGCCCCCAGTACGGATCCAGCTGCAGCACGATGGGCAGCGCGAGCAACCCCAAGACCAGGAGCAGGCGTGGCGCGGCGAGGTAGGCCATCTCTCGCGGGGAGGAGAGCACGTAGATCGACTCGCTGCGCACCTTGATGCCGCGGTCGATCCGCTTCTTGCGCCTGATCGCTGCGACCACCTAGACCCGCTCCTCCAGCTCCTTCTGGCGCCCCAACAGCCCGGACGGCTTGATCACCAGGGTGACGATGATGGCCAGCAGCATGATCACCATCTGGTAGTGCGGCTTGCCGTAGGCCACCGCCAGGTGCTGGGCGAAACCCAGGAGCAGGCAGGCCGCCACCGTCCCCGCCCAGCTGCCCAGTCCACCCACCACGCAGACGGCGAGGGCGTACACCAGAACCTGGTACCCGCTCTGGACCACTATGCTGCCGAGCGGGAACAGGACCAGCGCACCGACGCCGGCGAGCATCGCGCCCAACGCCACCGCGATCGTGGCCACGACGTCGGTGTCGATGCCCAGCATCATGGCGGCCTGCTCGTCCTGGGCCACGCCGCGGAAGGCGCGGCCGAGACGCGTGGTCTTGGTGAAGATCCACAGCAGCCCGACGATCCCGAACGCGCCGACGATCACGGCGATGCGCTGGTAGTCGATCGGCACACCGAACAACTCGATCGTTCCCCGGTGCAACACGGGCAGCGTGTGGGTCGTACCGCGCAAGCCCCAGTGTCGCAGCGCCTCGAGGATCATCAGGCCGATGGCGTAGGTGGCGATCACCTCCGACATCTCCATGCCCCGGATGCGCTTCAGCACGAGCTGGTAGATCAGCACGCCGAGCAGCCCCGACGCCAGCAGCGCGAGCGCCGCCGCGGCGGGATAGGCGAGCCCCAGCTCGTGCATCAACAGCCAGGCCACGTACCCGGTGAACACGTACAGCGCTCCGTGCGCAAAGTTGGGCAACCGGCTGATGCCGTAGACGAGCGAGAACCCGAACGCCATCAACAGCAGTGCGGCACTCTGGAGCGTGCCGTAGACGACGATCTCCACTCGCTACTCCATCCAGGGGGGGAGCTGCAACTCACCAGTGGCCGCGCACGCGGGCCAGACGACGACGCGTTCGCCGTCCTGCCACTGGAAGACGCTGCCGACCGCGCCCTCCTGCGGGTCGTCCGAGGGGATGATCTGGTGGCTCTTGGGATCGAAGCGCATGCGGCCGTACACGCCCATCAGGTCCAGCGTCTCGAGGGCCGTCACCACTGCGTCGGCGTCCAGCGTCCCGGCCCGCTCGATGGCGTCCTTGAAGGCGTAGACGGCCATATAGCTGGAGCTGGTCCCGTAGCCCTCGGGCTCGAGCCCCCAGCGCTCCTCGTAGGCGGCCACGAACTTCGACGTCCAGGGCGTGATGTCCCCGGCCGCGTTGCCGCCGTTGATCAGGTCGACGACGGTGTACTCGGCGGCACCGTCGGACCCCTCCCAGAAGCCGGGCTGCTCGGCGGCGGACATGAACCCGATCGGCAGGCTCTTCAGCTGCAGGCTCTTCCACTGCTTCAAGAGGATGGCCGTCTCGGGCATGTCCATCCAGATGAAGATCATCTGGGCGTTCTCATTGGCCGACTTCAGCAGCCCGGCCGCGTAGTCGGTCGTCCCCGTGGGGTAGATCTCGTGTCCCACCACCGTGTAGTTCCCCTGCTCCAGGAGCCCCTCCACGAACTGGCCGGCCTTGCGCGCGTGGGTCACGTCCTGGACCATGATGAACACGCGATCGAGCCCGAACTCGGCGCGGATCTCTCCCATCACGGTCATCAGGTCCTTGCCGAGCGTGATGACGTCGCTGGTGTTGCGAAAGCAGTACTTGTAGCGCTCGTAGTCCCCGGCCACGGTCTGGTGGTACTTCGGGCTGAGCACGCCGGTGGTGATGATCGAGACCTTCTCGTACTTGCTCAGGAGGTTCATCACGGCGAGCGCGCTCTCCGACCGCACGGGCCCCCCGACGATGAAGTCGACCTGCTTGCGCAGAATCAGCTTCTCGACCGCCTTGATCGCGTCGTCCAGGGGGACGCCCGGCTCCAAGTCGCGGGTATCGATGACCTCCACCTCCAGCGGCAGGGTGACGTCACCGACCTGCACGCCTCCCGCGGCGTTGATCTCCTCCACGGCGAGGCGGATGCCGCGCTCGGCGTCCCACCCGTACAGGTACGCGGTCGAGAGCGGCGCGCCCAGTCGGATGCTCTCGCGCTCACCGCCATTTCCGCAGCCGACGCCGAGGAAGGCGACGAGCACGAGCGTCGCCACCGCGGCGAACACGGTCCGGTACCCTGACTGCTTCATGTCGATCGACGTTGCACGACCGTGACCGGCCGTCTTTGGGGGCCAACGGGGAAAGAACACGGGGCGAGCGTCGCTAAGAAGCACGCGAGGCCATTATGGCGCTCCGCTCCCACCACGGCCACCGTGGGGCCCGCACTACCTCGGATCCTCCCTGCGCCCGCGACGGAGGATCATCACTCGACCCTCATCGAGCGCATCGACACGCTGGCGAGCGCCTTCGTCGAGCGCCCGCTCGCGGAGGGCGCCCGGGTGGCCCATCCCCTTGGATGGCAGCTGCTCCAAGCGTTCCCGTTTGACACGCTTCGAAGTTCCTGGTACGCGACCGCGACGCGATCTGCGGCTGGGAGTCCGAGCGGTGCATTCAGGCGTTCGACTGCGGGGAAGTCGGCAGCGCGGCGAGACCACCATGCCAGAGCTCGTTTGCACAAGGCGTGATCGGGAGCATCCGCCGTGAGTGCCTTGACAGATTCGTCCTACTGAACGAGCAGCACCTCTTCCAGATGCCGCGCGGGTCTGCTGCGTACCGCATCGAGTCGAGGACGCATCAGCGAAGAGGCGGGACCGCGCCGATGCCGAGCGACTGCGAAGCCACCGGAGCCGTCGCCTCGAAGCCCATCCTCGGTGGACCTCGCCAGCGCCACTCGCGCGCCGCTGCGTGACCTGGCCGGCGTTCATGGCGGGGAGGTCTGTCCCGCGTCCGACCCCGCCGGGCGACGCCCGGCTGCACGTCGAGGTCGGCCTGCTGCAGTGGCTCTCGTTGCGCGCCGACGGGAGACGAGTAGTGCTCTCGAGAGGGACAACCACAAGACACACCCACCTGGAGATCCTGCGTGGGCCAGGCTGGTGTCAGTCCTGGGATTCGGCGGGACGATCGCCAGCCAGGGCGTCCAGTCCGACCCTCGATTCCGCCGAGAGGGGCTTACCCCCCGACCTCCTTCCCCAGGAGTCGCCAATGGTCCACCCCCTCCCGCCGTTCCTCCACTTGGGATACCGGGCCCTCCCGGTCCTCGCGACCGTCCTGGCTGTCGGCGCGGGGGCTCTGCCGCTTCACGCGCAGGAGTCTGCTGCCGAGGAGTTCCCCGAGGACTTGACCGCTCTCCCCATCGAGGCCCTGATGGAGATCGAGATCGAGACGGTCTACGCGGCCTCCAAACACGAGCAGAAGGTGACCGAGGCCCCCGCCTCCACCTCGGTGGTCACCGCCGATGAGATCCGCAAGTACGGGTACACCAGCCTGGCCGACGTCATGCGCAGCCTGCGCGGCACGGATGTGACCTACGACCGGAACTACGAGCACCTGGGAGTGCGCGGCTTCAACCTGCCGGGCGACTACAACGCCCGCATCCTGGTCCTCGTCGACGGCCTCCGCACCAACGACCAGCTCTACGATTCGGCGGGGATGGGCCTGGATTTCCCCATCGATATCGACCTGATCGAGCGCGTCGAGTTCATTCGCGGCCCTGGATCCTCGCTCTACGGCAGCAACGCCTTCTTCGGCGTGATCAACCTGGTCACCCGGCGCGGGGCTGACGTGAGCGGCGTCGAGGTGGACGCGGGAGCCGCCAACTACCAGACCTGGAGGACCCGGGTCAGCTACGGGGAGACCCTGGAGAACGGACTGGACTTCCTGCTCTCGGGCTCGCACTACGACAGCGAGGGTCCCTCGCTCTCCTACGACGAGTTCTCGGCCACTCCCTCCGGCGGGAGCACGGAGGACACCGACTACGAGAGGGCTTACAGCTTCTTCTCCCAGGTGACCTACGAGGGCTTCCGCTTCCAGGGCGTCTTCGGTTCTCGCAAGAAGGGCATCCCGACCGGCTCCTTCGGAACAGTGTTCGATGACTCCCGGACGCAAACGGTCGACGAGAGTAGCTACATCGACCTGAGCTACAGCCCGGAGACAGAGGGGCCTTGGAAGTACCTGGCGCGGATCTTCCACTACGACGTCTACTACAAAGGCGACTACGTATACGACTACGACGAGCTGGGCATACCGCCCTTCACGGTGAACAAGGACCGCGCTCGCGGCCGGAGCTTGGGCGGGGAGCTGCAGTGCGCCTACACGGGCTTCGAGGATCACCGGGTGACCCTGGGCGCCGAGCTGCGCGACCTCTACCAGCTCGACCAGTCGAACTTCGACGACGATGTCTACCTCGATGACAAGCGCAGCGACACGATCTGGAGCGTCTACGCCCAGGAGGAAGCGCATCTGACCGAGGAGCTCGACTTGAGCCTCGGTCTGCGCTACGACCACTACACCACCTTCGGTGATACGGTCAATCCACGCTTGGCCCTGATATGGACCCCGGTCGAGCGCTCGATCTTCAAGCTGATGTCCGGACGGGCCTTTCGCGCCCCCAACGTCTACGAGCTCTACTACCACGACGACGGCGAAACGGCGAAGGCCAACCCCGACCTGGATCCCGAGACCATCCAGACCTATGAGGTGGTCTGGGAGCAGTACTTCTGCGGGCGCTACCGATCCTCTCTGTCCGTCTTCCACTACCAGATCGACGACCTGATCACCCAGATCGAGGATCCCCTGGACGCGCTCCTCGTCTTCATGAACAACGACGAGGTGGAGAACACCGGCGCCGAGCTGGAGCTCGAGGGAAGGTGGGACGACGGCTGGCGGGCGCGCTTCAGCCTGAGCGTGCAGGACGCGGAGAACACGACCACCGGTGAGCGGCTGGTCAATTCACCGCGCAGCCTCACCAAGCTGAACTTCATCGCCCCGCTCTGGCGCGAGGGCCTGAGCGCCGGCGTCGAAATGCAGTACGTCAGTGATCGATTGACGCTCCAAGGCGATGAGACCGACGACCATCTGTTGGCCAACCTGAATCTCCTGCAGCAGGAGCTGGTCGAGGGCGTCGACCTGTCCCTGGGAATCTACAACCTCTTCGACGAGCGCTACTACGACCCGGCCAGCGCTGAGCACGAGCAGGACTCGCTCCTGCAGGACGAGCGCACGGCCCTGCTACGGCTGCGGGCCCGCTTCTAGCTCGCGGCGGGGCGGTCACAGGAAGATCAGGGCCTCAGGGTCCTCCTGGAGTACACGAGGATTCCGCCCCCTCTTCTCGCTTGCCGTGGCCTACTAGCCC
>CAZDQL010000002.1:0-96649 GCA_964507325.1 uncultured Planctomycetaceae bacterium
CTAGCGCCTGGCCGGGTCCGCGATGAGCCCGCGGTAGTCGCGCACGAAGGCGGCGGCGCGGAAGCTCTCGTAGAAGGGTGACTCCTCCGCCGGGACACCGTCGATGCGCTCGATCACGAGGGCGCGGCCGCGGCGTGGGAGCTCGTGCAGGGCCGCGAGCGCCCGCGGCAGATGCTCCTCGCCACCACGCGGGTCGGGGAAGAGCAGCACTTGCCGGCGTCCGGGCGGCACGTACCAGACCGGCCACCCATCCAAGAGACAGACCCAGGCGCCCGGCACCCGCCTCGGGCGAGGGGCGTCGGCCGTGCCGCCCTGGGGCCAGGGCAGGAGGGCGCCCCAGGCGTTGGCCGGGTCGATCGCCGGGAGCAGCAGGGGCTCGGAGCCTGCAGCGCTCTGCCCCGCAGCACGCAGTCGGTCGATGGCCCCCGGGTGCGCGAACTGGGCGCCGGAGAGACCCTCGACGAACCAGCCCCGCCGGATGCGGCCCGCCTCCTCCATGGCGCGCAGCACCGGGTAGAGGGAGGCGAAGCCTCCGACGAGCTCCTCGCAGAGCGCCGCCTCGCGGCTGACGATCCCGTAGCGCTCGAGCAGCGTTCGAGCTCGGGCCACCCCGCGCTCCGTCTCCGAGCATTCGCCGTTCACGAGCTCGCGCACGAGGGACCAGCGCCCACCCGCCAACACGTTCTGCCTGGCGCGCCGGCCGCGTCTCCCCGAGAGGCTGCGCAACGGCTGCAGGGTGTCGTTGGTCAGCTCGCCGGCCCAGACCAGCTCCCAGAGCGCCTGCTCCAGCTCGTGGGCGCTCGTCCCGGGGTGCTCACCGCGCACCGCGCGCTCCAGCTCGGTCAGGAAGACGGGCCCGCCCATCGAGACGCGCGCGAGGATCGCCGCGTGCAGTGCGCTGGGGGCGGGGCGCTCCTCCGGGGGCTCGATCAGGTCCCCGGCGTGGGCACGCAGGTAGAGCGCGACGCGCCCGTCGTGCTGACCCAGCGCACCGCGACCGACCCAGACCACCTCGCCGGTGGCGCACAGGAGGTCGAGGGCTTCGGGTCGCAGCCCCGGCACGCGCGCCGGCAGGATCTCGCGCTCGAGGGTGCTCCAGGGCAGGGGCAGCCCCTCCAACTTGGCGATCGCCTCGAGCAGGGCGTCGGCGCGGGGCCGTGCGGGCAGGACTCCCTGCCAACGCGGCAGGAAGCGCGCCAGCGAGCGCGCCTCGACCGCCTCGACCTCGCGCCGCAGCCGCGCCAGGGTGCGGCGCTTCAGACGGCGCAGCACCTCGCTCTCGCACCACTCGAGCTCGCTGCCGCCGGGGCGGATCTCGCCGCGCACCAGGGTCCCTTCCGCTTCGAGCGCGCGCAGGATGGGCTCGACCTGCCCCGTCGGGAGGCCGAAGCGCTCGAGGGGCTCGCGGGTGAGGAAGGGCCCGCGCCCCTTCGCCCAGCGGTGGAGGAGCTTGGCGCAGGCGTTCTCGACCTCCTCGAGGAAGACCGCCGGCGTCGTCGCCGGAGCCGCGCAGCCCAGGGCATCGCGGTAGAGCCCGCTGTCCTCGAGGGCGATCCAGCGCGGTTCCCCGGCGACTGTGACGCGCCCCGCTCGACCCTCCGCCTCGAGGGCCTCGAGCCACGGGGCGGGATCCTCCGCCGCGCGCTGTGCGAGCTCGGGCTCGCTCAGATCGCCCAGCCGACGCAGGAGGTCGTGCAGCTCGTCGCGGTCGCGCGCCCGGCGCTCCTCCACGAGCCCCGCCAACTCCGACTCGAGCTCCGCCAGGGCCAGCGGATCGATCAGCTCGCGCAGCTCCGCCTCACCCAGGAGCTCGCGCAGGAGCCCGCGGTCGAGGGTCAACGCCTGCGCCCTGCGCTCCGCCGCCGGCAGGTCACCGTCGTAGAGGTAGGCGGTGACGTAGGCGAAGACGAGGGAGCGCGCGAAGGGCGAAGCGCGCGGCGTCTCGACCTCGTCGACCGCGATGGCGCGGCTGCGTACGCCGCGCAGGAGTTCCTCGAGGCCGGGCAGGTCGAAGACGTCGCTCAAGGCCTGGCGGTAGGTCTCGAGCACGATCGGGAAGTCGGGGAAGTTCTGCACCGCCCCCAGCAGCGCGCGCGTCTTCAGGCGCTGGGCCCAGAGGGGGTTGCGCTGCCCGGGCCGCTTCCTCGTGACGAGCAGCGAGCGCACCGCGCTCTCCCGGAAGAGGGTGGCGAAGAGCGAGCTCTTGGCCAGTCGTTCGGTGACGAGGTCGACGATCTCCTCGGGATCGGGGAAGAAGAGCCCCGTCTCCGGCAGCTGCTCCACGTCCGCCAGCCGCAGCACGATGCCGTCGTCGCCGGGCACGATCTGCGCCTCCTCGCCACCGCGCTCCGCGAGGCGCTGCTCGATCGCCAGGGCCCACGGCGCGTGTACCCGGCCGCCGAAGGGGGAGAGGATGCACACGCGCCAGTCGCCGAGCTCGTCGCGGAAGCGCTCGACGGTGATCGCCTTGTCGGTGGGCAGCGTCCCGGTGGCCTCCTTCTGGCGTTGCAGGTGGTCGACGAGGTTCCCCGCCGCCAGCTCGCCCAGCGGCAGGCGCTCGCGCAGCCAGCGCTGCGCGTCCCCCTCGAGTCGCGCGCCCAGCTCGCGCGTGAACTCGCCCAGAGCGCGTCCCAGCTCGAGCGGCCGCCCGGGGCCTTCCCCCTTCCAGAAGGGCAGGCGTCCCGGTTCGCCGGGAGCGGGGGAGACGACGACGCGGTCGCGGGTGATCTCCTCGACGCGCCAGGTCGTGGCGCCGAGCAGGATCGTGTCGCCGGTCCTCGTCTCGAAGACCATCTCCTCGTCCAGCTCCCCGATGCGCGGCCCGTCGGAGCCGAGGTGCACGGTGAAGGCGCCGCGGTCGGGGATGGTGCCGGCGTTCATGCGCGAGACGAGCTCGCTGCCGCGCCGCGCCTCGAGCAGATCCCGGGTGCGATCCCAGCGCAGCCGCGGGCGCAGGTCGGCGAAATCGGAGCTCGGGAAGCGCCCGGAGAGCATGTCGAGCACCGCGGCGAGCGCCCGGCCTCCCAGCTCGCGGTAGGGATGGGCGCGCCGCACCAGCGCGCCGATCTCGCGCACCTCGCGCGGGCCCGCGCAGCAGATGGCGACGATCTGCTGCGCCAGCACGTCGAGGGCGTTCCTCGGGACCGAGAGGCTCTCGATCTCGCCGCGCGCCATGCGCCCCGCCAGCACCGCGCACTCGAGCAGATCGCCCTTGTGCTTGGGGTAGATGCGTCCGCGGCTGGTCTCGCCGACGTGGTGGCCCGCGCGGCCGATGCGTTGCAGGCCGCGGGCCACCGAGCGGGGCGACTCGACCATCAGAACCAGGTCGACCGCCCCCATGTCGATGCCGAGCTCGAGCGAGCTGGTGGCGACGATGGCGCGGATGCGGCCCTCCTTCAGGCCGTTCTCGATCTCCTCGCGCTTCCCATGCGAGATGCTGCCGTGGTGTGCGCGCGCGAGCTCCTCGCCGGCCAGGGCGTTGAGCCGCTGCGTGAGCTTCTCGCACTGCAGACGGCTGTTGACGAAGAGGATCGTCGAGCGGTGGGCCCGCACCTCCTCGATCAGCTCGGGGTAGATCGCGGGCCAGAGGCCGCGCTCGGAGGGCTGCGACTCGAGCTGCCGGTAGTGGTAACCGGAAGGCGCCGTGCTCTCCGGCGGCGGCACGCGCTCCATGTCGGGCACGGGCACGCGCACCTCGAGATCGATGCGGGGGTCCTCCGAGGCGTCGACGACCTCGACCAGTCGGTCGCCGCCGAGGAAGCGTGCCATCTCGTCGAGGGGCCGGGCCGTCGCCGAGAGCCCGATGCGCTGCGGATCCCGAGCGGCGAGCTCCGACAGCCTCTCGAGGGAGAGCGCCAGGTGCGCGCCGCGCTTCGTCGGCGCCAGGGCGTGGATCTCGTCGACGATCACCGTCTCCACGTCGCGCAGGTTCTCGCGCGCGCGCGAGCCCAGGATCAGGAAGAGCGACTCCGGCGTGGTGACGAGGATCTCACCCGGGTCCTTCAACTGGCGCTGGCGCTCCCTCTGGGGGGTGTCCCCCGTCCGCACGCTGACGCTCAGCGCATGGAAGGGCTCGCCGAGCTCCTCCGCGCGCCGTCGGATGCCCGCCAGGGGAGCGCGCAGGTTGCGCTCGACGTCGTAGACGAGCGCCTTGAGGGGCGAGACGTAGAGCACGCGCGTGCGTGCGTCCCGGTCCCCCTCCCCGCGCCGCGAGAGCTGGTCGATGGCCCACAGGAAGGCCGCCAGGGTCTTGCCCGAGCCGGTGGGCGCCACGAGGAGCGCGTTCTCGCCGCGCGCGATGCGCTCCCAGCCGTGACGCTGCACCGCGGTCGGCGCGTCGAAGCGCTCGTGGAACCAGGTCTCGGTGGGGGGGCCGAAGCGCGGCATGCGGCCATTCTAGTGGGGACCGGACGCAGTGCGGGCGGCCGTGTGGCACACACGACCGCCCGCGAGTGGCGCCGGCAGATGGGATTCGGCCCTACCGGATCCGCACCGTGATCGACCCGCTGTTGTCCCCCGGACTCTGGAAGGCGTCGATGATGTGGAAGGTGAGGGCTTTGCCCTGGCCGGTGTAGTAGATGCGATAGACGTGCTGATCGTTGTAAGCGATCGCGCCGGCGAGGTCGGCGAGCCCCTGGTCGTCGATGCGCAGTTGGTTCCACTGCGCAACGCCGCCCCGGTAGCAGTAGACGGCGTCCACTCCGTCCGCGCTCTTGTCCCACACACTGAAGGTCCCGCTCACCTCGATGACGTACTGGCGCCCTGCCTGCAGGGGCTGACTGGTCACCTTCGTCTTCTGATTCGCAGGGACGACGATCGCCTGGCCTTGCTCCGGTGGAGTCTGCTTCCCCGGCGTCAAGAACTTCTGCCAATCCGACCCCGCGTACCACGGGTTGCTGCGCTGGGTGGAGTCGATGGCGAACGCCCTCCAGACGTAGTACGTGCCGGGGAGCAGGTCGCCGGTGGAGTACTTGAGCCCGTAGGCGAACTCGTTGCTGGTCGAGTGGAGGCCGGTGTTCACCACGATGATCCACTGCTGGGCGGTCGCATCCCAGCGGTAGACCTGGAGTGAGCTGTCCACCCGATCCCCCTCCGGATCCCCGTTGGTCCTCCAGCTCAGCCTGACCATCCCTCCGAAGGTGGGGTCGAGGGGGGTGGGCTGGTCCCAGGTGTTGGCGGGGCCGTGAACGGTGGGCGCGTAGGGCGCCTGGTTCCGGTAGGTGCCCCAACCCTGCGCCTGGGCGGGTCCCGCCAGCGCGATGGTCGTGATCAGGGTCGCCGAGAAGGTGAGGAGGAGGCCCCTTCCACCGCGCCAAGCACGCGCGTCCGTCCCGTTCGTTTTCGTGTTCCCATTCTTCATCTCGTGTTCCTCGGTGGTGGCCGACCGCAGCGGTCGACTCGGCCTCGGTGGCCCCAGCTCCGGGTCCTTCCCGGGGAGCCGTTCCCGGCTCGCCCTACGGATCGCGGTGGGGGGGGCGGACCGGCCAGGAACTCCGAGAAAAGGAAGACTGAACTGCCCCCCTTCGGTGTGCATCTGGCCGTCGACGCTTCGACTACCACGGTCGAAGCTCACGCCCAGGCCCCCCCAGCCCCTGTGTCCGCCCCGGGCCCGTCCATCACTCTCCCAGTAGGGCCTGCGCCAGGGGGAGAGCGCTCCAAGTCCTTTGTAGCAAAGAAGCTACGACGAGCCGTCTCGCGAGAAGCACATCCAAGGGTGGCAGTTCCACAGAAGACCGTTTAGCGCTCGAACTCGAGCCGATCCAGCTCGCGGCGGATCATCTCCCGCTGCCAGCCGGTCTCCGCGACCTCCAGGGCCGCCTGCGCCGCGGTCGCCGCGGCCGCCGCGTCGCCCCCGGCCACGTGGGCTCGCACCACCCCCGAGGCGGCCAGGAAGAGCGCCGGCGGCTGCTCCAGGGCACGCTCGAAGTCGCGCAGCGCGGGGGTCTCATCGCCGCGCAGGAGGGCCAGCTCACCCCGCACCACCAGGGCACGGGGCAGATCGGGAGCGAGCTCCAGCGCCCGCGCCGCCGCCTCCTCCGCCTCCACCCACTCCCCGAGGGCCAGCGCGAGCCAGGCGCGCGTGGCGTGCAGCTCGTGGTTCTCCGGCTCGTCCGTCTCCCAGGCCTTCACCCGCAGGTGCCAGTTCTCCAAGGCCCGCCCCCTGAACCATCCGCCGTCGGGACGGTCCAGCTCCATCGCTCGCTGGATCGCCGACAGCGCATCCCCTCGTCGGCCGAGCTGATCGAACAGCGCCGCGCGGGACCAGTGAGTCCACGGGTTGAGCGCTTCGACTCGCAAGGCGCGCTCCGCGTCGGCGAGCGCGTACTCCCGGAGATGATCCTCGCCAGTCCTCCCGTACAGCACCAGCCACTCGTTCGCCCGCCCCGTGTAGCCCGCCGCGCGATCGGGCCGCAATGCGATGCAGGTGCCGAACGCGAGGATGGAGCCCTCTTGGTCCCCGGCCCGGGTCAGCGCCCAGGCGAGCATGTAGTGGTTCCAGAAGTGCCGCGGCTCGATGTCCACCGCGCCGCGGAAGTAGCGCTCCGCGGCCGCGAGCGGGTCGGCGGTGTCGATCCCCGGCAGCCCTTCCACGAAGCTCTTGACCAGGCGGCCGACCGCATCGTCCGGGAACTGGTCGATCCACAGGTGGATGAAGCCGAAGAAGAAGTGGTCCGCCGCCCCCTGGGGCTCACGGAATGCGGTGAGCTCGCTGCGATCCGCCTCGCCGAGCTTGATGCGGCAAAAAGCCCGCAGGAGGCGTCCCGTCTGGGTCTCGTGGTGCTGCGTGGCGAGCTCGAGGGTGCGCAGGGCCTTCCGGCAGTCCTCGCTCGTCTCGGGATCCAGGAACGCCAGCAGGGCGGGTTTCGCCTGGAGCACGGCCTGAAGCAGGAGCAGGCGGTGCACGTCGCTGGCCAGCTCCCGGCGCTGCTCCTCGAGCAGGTCGTCGGCGGGAAGCTCTGCCGGCCAGTCCTCCCAGTCCTCCACGCCCAGCCTGGCGAGCGCGGCGCTGCACACCTCCAGGGTGTCCTCGTCGTACTCCTCGCCGGCGAGGAACCAGGCCCGATCGTCCAGCTCCTGGAAGTCGAGCAGCCGCTCCGCCCGCTCGGTGCGCGCCTCCAGATCGGCCTGCAGGTCGGGGAGCCGGCCGTCGGCTTCCACCCGTCGAGCCGCCTCCTCCAGGATCAGCGCGGCACTCGCGAAGCGTCCCGCCCGCAGCTCGGAGAGGGCGATGGTGCGATCCGCCTCTCCGGCGATCCGCAGGCGACCCAGGGATCGCGACCGGGCGGTGAGGACGCCGATCGTCCCCAGCAGACCGAGCACCAGCGCGACGGCGCCGGCCGAGGCCAGCGCCGGGTGTCGACGCACCCAGCGCCCGAAGCGGTGCCGCAGCGGTTCGCGCCAGGCGGAGACCCGCTCGTCTGCCAGGTAGCGCTCGAGATCGCTGGTCAGCGCCGCGACCTCGGCGTAACGAGCGCTCGGCCTCTTCGCCATCGCCCGCAGACAGATCGCCTCGAGGGGCCGGGGGATGGAGGGCAAGAGGTCCCGTGGCCGTCGCGGGTCCTCCGTGCGGACCTTGGCCAGGACCTCCTCGGAGCTCGCGCCGGAGAAGGGGCACTCCCCGGTCAAGACCTGGTAGAGGATCGCTCCCAGCGAGTAGACGTGGCTGCGCTGGTCCACCTCCTCCACGTCGCCCGCCGCCTGCTCGGGCGACATGTAGACGGGGGTGCCCATGACCGTGCCCTCGTGCGTGCCTTCGGGGGAGGAGGCGCCGAGCTCCTCGCCGGGCAGGTCCTCCCCCACTTCGGGCTCGCCGCCGACGACCTTGGCCAGGCCCCAGTCGAGGATCACGCTCTCGCCGTACTCCCCGAGGACGATGTTGTCCGGCTTGAGGTCGCGGTGCAGGACTCCCTGGCGGTGGGCGTACGCCATCGTGCGCGCGACGCTCAAGAGGGCGTTCAAGAGGCGCAGCTCTTCGACCGGGCCCTCCGGCGACGTGCGCAGCCGGTCGTGATAGCGCCGGATGCACTCGGTGAGGGTCTCGCCGTGGACCAGCTTCATGGTGTAGTAGGGAAGCTGGTCCTCCTCGCCGCAGAGCTCGTACACCGGCACCACGCCGGGGTGCTCGAGTCGAGCGGCGATCTTCGCCTCGGCCAGGAAGCGCTCGCGGGTGCGCGCCCGCCAGGCCACGTGCCCGCCGAGCTGCTTCAGGGCGACCATCCGTCCGAGCTGCTCGTCCATCGCCCTCCAGACGAAGCCGAAGCCACCGCGCGCGTGCCGGGCGCTCAGCTTGTAGCGGCCCAGGCGCGTGCCGGGCGGGGTGATGTCCTGCTCCGCCTGCGGGCCGAAGTCCTCGATCTCGAGGGAGCCCTCGAGGTCGGAGCCGGAGCGCACGATGCGCGGGAAGCGTTCGAGGTACTCGCTCGTCCCGGGCCGATCGCCGTGCAGGTGGCGGGTGCGGTACTCCTGCTGCAGGAGGCGCAGCAGGACGGTCGAGTCGTTCAGTGCGGGGAAGCGTTCGAGGAAGTCCTCGATGCGCGGCCCCCCTCGAGCTCGATCCTCGAGCCCTTTCCAGCGGAACTCGAGCTCCACCGACACCAGCTCCTCCAGCGTGGGCAGGTAGTCCGGGTGAGCGGTGGGGGGCAGGTGGTCCTCGATCGGCTCCGGGGCGCCCGCGAACCACGCCGCCTCGAATCGCTCCAGTCGCAGCTCGTCGATCGAACCGGTCACGTCGACTCTCCGGCGAGCTCCCGCTCGAGGCGCGCCTGGATCCGTTTGAAGATGCGTCGCACGGTCCGCTCCGAGATCTGCATCTCGGCGCCGATCTCCTCGTTGGTGAGCTCCTGCAGTTTCAACTCGACCAGCCGCCGTTCGGTCGACTCGAAGGAGTCGAGGATGGCGTGGAACTCCTCGGTGAAGGCGGCCGCTTCCAGGGGGGAGGGGGTCGGGTCGGCGACCCCGGGTTCACGGGCCTCGCTGTCGTCTCCGACGGGAGCCGCGTGCACCTCGCGCCGGGGATCGCGCCTCTGCTGGTACTGGAAGCGGGCCTGCTTCTTCACCTTGGTCAAGGTGATGGTGCACAGGAGTCGCCACAACCCGTCCACTCCTGTCAACTGGAACTGCCCATCGGAGGCTCGGCGCAGGAAGGTCCGGAACGCGGATTGGACCACGTCCTCGGGGTCGACTCGCCGCCGCAATCCCGCCGGCATGCGCCCGTCGGCGAGGCGCCGCAGGGACTGATCGTATTGCCTGCAGAATTCGCGCACCGCTTCCTCGTCGCCGCGGCGCAAGCCGTCGACGATTCGATCCCAGCTGCTGTCCTGCGGGGCCATCGAAAGTGCACACCCCGGGGCGCAGCTCGCTGGACCCCGGGGGAGTTCGCGCTCAAGGTAGCATCCCCGGAGACGAAGAGGGTGACCCGCACCCGGCACGCGACTAGGGGGGCGTCTCTTCCGGTTCCGGGAGTTGGAGATATGCTCGCCCTCGACATGCGACGACTTCGCCGCCCCCGTTTCTCGCGCGCCACCGGCCTCTTGATCGCTTGCACGCTGGTCGTCTCGGCGCCGGCCCAGGAGCCCGACGCTCCTCCCGAGCCGACCCAAGCCGAGTTCGACGCAGCGGTGAACGAAGCGGTCGAGCGCGGCCTCTCCTGGTTGCAGGCGCACCAGCGCGCCGACGGTGGGTACGAGATCTTCCAGTTCCACAGCGATCAGACCTACGTCGCCGGCCAGACCGCCCTGGCTCTCCTGGCGCGCATCGCCTCGGGGGAGAACAAGGGCTCGGAACGGGTACACGCCGGCTTCCGCTTCATCCAGGAGCACCCGCCGCGGCTGACCTACGAGATCGGTTTGACCCTGATGGCCTGGGACATGAAGGCGGCGCCGGTGAACGAGCGCTTCCTGGTGGCCAAGATGTCCCCCGCGGAGCTCGCCGAGTACGAGTGGCCGCGCGCCCTGGACGACGAGGAGCGCGGCTTCCTCACCGGCCTGGTGAGGGCGCTGGAGGCGCAGGCGTACAAGGGCTGCTGGAGCTACGGGGCGGCCAATGCCGCGGCCGAGACGAAGCAGGCGGACGCCTCGAACACCCAGTACGCGGTCCTGGGGCTGAAGGCGGCCTCGCGCATGGGGATCGACTTCGACCGCTCGATCTTCGCGGACACGCTGAAGCACTTCGTCAGCCACCAGGAGTCCTCCGGACCCAAGGTGCGCTACGTCGACAAGGTCGAAGCGCGCCGCGGGAAGATCGTCGAGTACACCCGCAAGCTGCGCGCCCGCGGCTGGGGGTACGGCTTCGAGAACCACGGCGGCTCCGAGACCAGCGCGGCGCGCACGAACATCGGCATCGCCTGCATGCTCTTGACCCAGGACGAGCTCCTGAGCAAGGGCAAGGGACGCGCGTTGCGCGTCGCCAAGCAGGCCAGGCGGGACGTCGACGAGGGGGTGCTCGACGGGCTGGCCTGGCTCGACTCCCACTTCTCGGTGAAGGCCAACCACCCCAACGAACCGAACGAGGGGTACTACTACTACTACATGTACTCCCTCGAACGCACCGGCATGCTGAGCCGGCGTCGTTGGATCGGGGAACACGATTGGTACAGAGAGGGTGCGCTGCAGCTCTTGACCCTGCAGCTCCCGGACGGCTCTTGGCCGGGGCACGGGTGGGACAACGGGTTGGTCAACACCTGCTTCGCCCTGCTCTTCTTGAGGCGCGCGACAACCCCCGGTCCCGTCACCGGCGGTTGACCGAGGTCGGGGTGGCGAGGAGCACGGGTCGACCGTAGGATCCTCGCACCACGGCGACGACGGCGGTCCCCAGCGCCGGCGAGACGCCCCCCATCACGAGGACCCCCATGGCCGACCACCCCGAGACCTCCCCCGAGAATCCCGAACGGCTCCCGACCCTGTTCGGCCATCCCACGGGCCTCTACGTGCTCTTCTTCGCCGAGATGTGGGAGCGCTTCTCCTACTACGGAATGCGCTCCCTGCTCGTGTTCTACATGCTGAAGGGCTTCCTCAAGTACGACGATCCCGAGGCCTATGCGGTTTACGGCGCGTACGGAGGACTCGTCTACATGACGCCCTTCTTCGGCGGTCTGATCGCGGACCGTCTGATCGGAGCGCGCAAGGCCGTCGTGCTGGGGGGAGCACTGATGGCTTCGGGTCACCTGTTGATGACCTTCGAGGACGCCACCATCTTCTACGTGGCCCTAGCCTTGCTCATCGCCGGCAATGGCTTCTTCAAACCAAACATCTCGACGATCGTCGGGACCCTCTATCCCAAGAAGAGCCCCAAACGCGACGGGGGCTTCACGATCTTCTACATGGGGGTCAACCTGGGTGCCGCCCTGGCCCCGCTGGTGTGCGGCTACATCGGAGAGAAGTGGGGCTGGCACTACGGCTTCGGTCTGGCGACCTTCGGCATGCTGATCGGGCTGGCGGTCTTCGTCGCGACGGTGCGCATCACGCAGATCCTGATCCTCTCCGGCTCGCTCGTCCTGGGGATCGGGATGTTCTTCCTCTCCACGAACCCCTACCTGTTGGTCACCAACGGCGCCATCGGCCTGGCCCTCATCATCTCGGGCTGCGTGGCGACGGCTGCCCTGCAGAAGGGTGGGGGCCTGCCGAAGTGGGCGGGAGCGCTCTCCTCAGGGCTTCGTCCGCGCTTCGCCTGGCTGGTCTACCCGGGTGTGGCTCTGGCGATCCCGATCATCGCCTGGCTCGTTTGGGCCAACCGCTCCAAAAGGCTGATCCGAGACGAGTTCATCGAGAAGCTCACCCAGGCGGGTGGAATGCAGGAGACCGCCGCGATCTTCCTCAAGGAGATCTCGACCCCCGCCGGCATCATCCTGATGACGACGCTGGTGGGCGCGATGCTCTACCTGTTCGTGACCGCCGTGCGCTCGCCGCGCATCCAGCGCCATCGAATGTACGTGGTCTTGACCCTGACCTTCTTCTCGTTCCTCTTCTGGGCCTTCTTCGAGCAGGCCGGGAGCTCGGCGAACAACTTCGCTGACCGCAACGTCGATCGGGTCTTCGAGTCACGGGTCGTCGAGGAGAGCGACGTGGGGAAGACGATCGACATCGTCTTGACCCAGGAGCAGCTCGGGTACACGAACGGGGACCAGCTCTACACGATCGATGTGCTGACGGAGGCCCGCGAGGCTCGAGAGGAATTCGTCGAGGCCGCAGGGGAAGACGGGGAGAAGCTCAGCAAGGACGTCATCGTCGCCTGGACGATCAGCGAGGACGATGTCGGGATGGGCATCGCCGAGGGGGACGACGAGATTCCCGGGAGCGCCTTCCAGGCGGTCAATCCGATCTACATCCTGCTCTTCGGACTGCTCGCCACCGCCCTCTGGGGGTTCCTCGCCAAGCGTGGGTGGGAGCCGAGTACCCCGGTCAAGTTCTCCCTGGGCATCCTGCAATTGGGATTGGGCTTCCTGGCCTGGTGGTACGGCGCCCACACGGCGGACGACCGCGGCATGGTCCTGGTGACGTGGTTGCTCCTCGGCTATCTGCTGCACACGACGGGTGAGCTATGTCTCTCGCCGGTGGGGCTATCGATGGTCACCAAGCTCTCTCCCAAGCGGCTGGTCAGCACCGTGATGGGGGCCTGGTTCCTCGCGACCGCCGCCTCGAACTTCCTGGCGGCGATCATCGCCCAGTTCACCGCGGCCGGCGGCCACGGTGGCGATGAGGGAGCCATTCCGCCTCCCAGCGAGACGGTCAACCTCTACGGGAACGTCTACGAGTTCATCGCTTATCTATCCGTCGGTGTGGCCGTGCTCTGCTTGCTCCTGGCCCCCATCCTCACGCGCTGGATGCACGAGGGTGAGGACGCGGAGACCGAGGAGGCCTGATCCCGCGCCCCGATGGGACGGCGCACTCCCAAGCGGCGTCGCCTCTGCCTGGGATCCCACCTCTCCGTCGCCGGAGGGGTCTCCAAGGCGGTGGCGGCCGCGATCGAGCTCGAGCTGGAGTCGCTGCAGATCTTCGCCAAGAACGCGAGTCGCTGGGAGCAGAAGCCCACCGACCCCGCGGAGGTGGAGCGCTTCCTCGCCCTGCGCGAGGAGTGGGGCGCCGACAAGCAGGTGGTCAGTCACGACTCCTACCTGATCAACCTCGCCAGCGGGGACCGCGCCCTGCGCAAGCGCTCGATCGCCGCCCTCGCCGACGAGCTCGAACGGGCACGGATCCTCCAGCTCGAGGGGGTGGTGATGCACCCCGGGGCCCACGTGGGGGACGGGGTCGACGTGGGGTTGGAGCGCGCCGCCGACGGGATCCGGCGCGTCCTCGACGGGGCACCACCGGGGGGCCCGCGCCTGCTCCTGGAGAACACCGCCGGCGGAGGGTCGACCCTCGGCCGCACCCTCGAGGAGCTCGCCCGAGTGCTGGAGCACGTCGACGCCCCCGAGCGCACCGGCGTCTGCCTCGACACCTGCCACATGTTCGCCGCCGGCTACGACATCCGCCGCCCCGCGGGCTACGCGGCCATGATCGACGAGCTCGAGCGGCTGATCGGATCCGAGATGGTGCGCTGCTGGCACTTCAACGACTCCAAGGGAGCCTGCGGCAACCACCTCGACCGCCACCAACACATCGGCCAGGGCGAGCTGGGCAAAGCCCCCTTCCGCCGCATCCTGCGCGACGAACGCTTCTTCGGCGTCCCCAAGATCCTGGAGACGCCGAAGGAGGGGGAGATGGATCAGGTGAACCTGGAGGTGCTGGCGAAGCTGTAGCGCGGTCGGGAGCGCCCGCATCTGCGAGCCCGTGCTAGGCTCCAACGCGATGGCCGTGGAGTAGGAGCCAGGCGGCCGTTCACGATGCGCAAGGGTAGGCCCCAGGACCGGCGGGCAGCACGGTGGAAGCTGGGGGCAGTCGCACTGCTCTTGGGGGTGTGCTCCTTCGGGCTCCTGCGCATGGCCGGCGGGGGGGAGGAGCTGCGTGCCACTCCGATACGTCAGGGGGAGGCCGAGGCGCGTGGAACGGCGGGGCCCGGCGCGCAGGCCGCCATGCACGTGCCGGAGGCCGAGCCCGAGGAGCGGGATGACGAAGGTGCCGTGGAACCTGCTGCAGCTCCTTCCGGCTCAACTCCCACCCCCTCCACTGGACGAATACGAGTGCGCGTCCTCGGCTTCATCCGCCGGTTCTGCTGGAGGATCGAGATCCGACTGAGGGTATCCGGCCCACACCGTCCGATCGTTCGAATCGGGCACCTGAGGCTGAGCGACTCGGTCGAGTTCTGTGGTCTCGATCGCAGTAGGAGCTACGACGTCGAAGTGGGGGCGGCTTGGGGAGTCACTCAGGTCGTCAGACGAGTTCGTATCCCGAGCGACGGCCTGCAAGTGGTCGAGATCGAACGTCCGCCGCACGTCACCGTGGACGGAGTGGTCAGGAACATCGATGGACAACGCATAGCGAACGTCCTCGTCTCCGTGCGCTCGGACACTGGTCTGTGGCGGAGCACGACCAGTGCTGGAGGGTGGTTCAGCCTTGGGGGCCTTTCGCCCGGACCCCTCGAGTTGGAGGCGATCTCACCGTTCTGCGAACGTCAGGTCGAGACCGTGAAGCTCCATGGCGTGGACCTACGAGGCCTCGGGCCCATCTCACTCGAGTTCGGCGGCAAGGGGGTGATCACGGGGCGTGTGACGGCGGATGGACGACCCTACGCGGATCGGTTGCCCGAACGTGGCCCCGCCGCTCGCGCTCCAGATGCTCGACTGGTGGTGGTGAGCCAAGGCCTGCCGGTGTCCCGAGCCCCGTGGATGGAAGTCTCCGTCGACGAGGCTGGTGAGTTCGTCGCGCGCGGCTTGCCGCAGAGCAACCCTGTTGTTCTATGCGGACTGCTAGAGGGGTACGAGGCGCGGCGCGTGGTCGCACGCTCGGGCGACGAAGTGGAGGTGGATCTGAGGCCTGTTCTACCCGTCACCATCCAAGTCGTCGACGACGAGGGCGTGCCGCGGCGCGAATACATCACGGCGCGCCCATCGGACGGAGCCGAATGGCTGAGTATCTCAGGGCGCTGGCTGGACACAGGGCTCTGCAGGTTCGAGGGAATGGGCGAGGGCGAGTGGCTCTTGGACATCGGCTGGTCCTTGCACGACAGAGATGTGAGACGCGTGCGAGTCGACTCGGAAGGGCGAGTCGAAGAGCCGGACGACGTCTTGGTCGTACCGCGCCGTGGAGAGATCTCTGGACACGCCAAACCGCCCGGAGGAGGAGGTTGGGAATGGGTGGAGATCGCGATCGACGGACGCTGGCTCGGCAGTGAAGCGACCAGCTACGGCGTGTTTCTGGTCAAGAAGCTGCGCCCCGGCCCCCACGAGATCTTGATCGCCGCCCCCCAAGGACTGTGGAGGCGCATTGTGGAGGTCTTGCCCGCGCAGCGAGTCCGGCCCAAGCTGGAGCTGGAGCCGCAATGACGTGGACCTCCCGGGTCGGTGGGGGCTTCACCGCTCCACCCGCAGCGTGAGGATCTCGTGGCGCCCCAGTTGGAGTCCGGTGGGGCAGGGGCGCAGCGGCACCTCCATCGGGTTGGAGACCCAGACTCGCCGGTCGGGCGAGGCGAAATCGAGCGCCGGCTCGACCGGCGCATTGGAGACGTTGAACAACCGCACCATGAACGCCTCGCCGTCGCGGCTGGGACGCAGACTGGTCACCACCACGCCGGAGTCCTGCGCCAGCTCGATGATCGCTGCCGTGGACGGAGAATCCTCGCCCACCGGCATCACCAGCAGGGGCTGGCAGATCTCCCGGCCGAAGCGCTGGGAGGCCACGGGGTCGTAGCCGCCGGCGTGCGGTCGCAGGGCGTAGGTGAAGGAGATGATCCCCTCCTGATCCGCCTTGTAGTTGGTCTCCCAGTGGTTGTTCATCGTCCAGGAGTGCAGGTAGGCGTCCGGGTCGATGTGCGTGCGCCAGGAGCGGCGGCCGGTCGCCTCGGCGATCTGGATGGGGTCGAACTGCACCATCGGCGCGTCGACGGGCACCCAGGTGAGCCCGTACTCCTCGTTCGAGAGCTCGACGAAGCGCTGCACGCAGTAGAAGTTGCGATTGGCACCCACCATCTGATCGGTTTCCACCTCGACCACGGTCCAGGGCACGTCGATGCGAGCCGTCGGGTCCGGCATCTGGAAGGGGAAGCTGAAGTAGAGGCCCTCGGGCTGGCGCTCCTGCAGCTTGTCGGCGGTGTTGATCAGCTCGAGGTGGTCGAAGCCGTGCACCAGCCGCAGCCGCCGGGTCAGGCGCCGGCAGCCCGGGGCGTCGGACTCCACTCGCAGGGTGGCGACCAGGGGCCCGGGGTCCTCCACGACGACTTCGACGGGACCCTCGATCGTCGCGCGGCCCTGCGCCGGATCGCGGCCGAGGATGTAGAGGTAGTCGTTGAGGCCGCCGCGCTCCTGATCGACGAGCTCCACATCGATGCGCAGGTCGCGCAGGGAGCGGATCGCTCCCGTCTCGGGGTCGACCTCGGCGCGCAGCAGTGCGTTGTGCACGGTCCGCCCCTCCGCCCGAGCCTCTCCCTGCACGGCAGCGGCACCCTCGTGAATGCTGTAGCGTCGGCTGCCGAGAGCGGGCACGTCCGCGGCCAGGAGGGCCAGCTCGCCGGAGGCGAGCCGCTGCGAGGGAACTGCGACGCCGGCGGCGTCGAGCACCCGGTCGCCGGCACTCGACACCTCGGCCGAGAGCAGCACCAGCCCGCTGCGCGGCCACGAGGCGCTGTTGTAGACCTGGACCGCGTTCGATGTCCCGGGCGCGGCCGCGTGGGTCACTCGCCGCAGCAGGTCGGAGGTCCTGGCCGCGCCGTCGAGGGCGAAGCGCTGCTTGTACTCGTCCTGGCGGATGGCGAACTCGTCATCCGGCGCGCTGATGCTGTTGTGAGCACCCCAGGTGTGCTCGTCGTACATGATCATCTTCGTCCAGGCCGCATCGAACTCGGCGTGCAGCGCCAGGTCGGGGCTGAGCAGCGCCCACAGCGTCTGCGTCTGGGCGATCTGCTCGCAGGCGCGCCGATTGACGCCGGTGGCCAGGGCGGTCGAGGCGCTGCCGTCTTCCCAGTAGGGCGAGAAGTCCCCGCGCAGGACCGGCAGCTCGTCACCGTAGCGCCGGGCGAACTCCTCGAGCGCCGCGCTGTTGCGCGCGATCACCAGCCGGGGGGTCACGTACTGCTGGTTCCAGTCGCGCACGAAGTCCGAGAGCTCGCGGCGGGGCGGGCCGTTGTCGCCGCCGATGCAGTAGCGCATCAGGCTCATCGAATAGGGGTAGTCCTTGCGCTCGAGCCCGTCGATGTAGGCGAAGACGTTGGTGGCATTGAGCTCGTGCGAATGGAAGTACGCGTAGCCGTCGCCGCACATCCAGAACAGCACCCGGTGCTGGCCGGAGGGATCGACCCACCAGAAGGGCTTGTCGCCCCACTCGAAGGTGTAGCCCATGCGGTGGAAGTGATTGGGCCCGATCGAGATGTGCTTGACGCCGTGGTGGGCCAGCGCCGCGGCCAGACCCCAGGTGTAGCCGGGCACGTCGGACTGCATCGCCGAGTCGATCGGCACGCCGTGCTCGGCCTCGAAGCGCTTGGCGGCGCCCATCAGCTCGAAGAGCTCCTCCTCGGTGTACATGCCGGTCATCGCCTGGGCGTAGAGCACGTCGAGGTGGATCTGGCGCGCTCGGCAGGCCGCGACGAAGCGCTGCTTCTCCTCCTCGCTGGCGATGCGCATGAACTCATCGACCGCCCACATCCCCTCGGGGTGCCAGACGAAGCGCGCCTCCTCCGGGTAGTCCTTCGTCTCCTCGATGTACTGCAGCGCCTGGTGCAGGTACTCGATCTGCTTCTGGAGCACCACGTCCTGGGTGTGCGTGTAGCCGATGTCGAGGTGGGTCTGGTGGATGAGGTGGATCTCGCGCTGGACGACCGGCTCGAGCTCGACCGTGGTGCGGGCGAGCTCACGCTCCGCGCTGCGCAGCACCGCGGGCACGGAGACAGGGGTCGACACGGGCTGGACGTGGGCTTCGACGCGCTGTCTACCTGCGACGAGTCGCAGCGGCATCGGCGCGGCATCGCCCAAGGTCAGAGAGGCGTCGGTCGGCAGGCCCACGTGCCGGATGGTGAGCGTGACCGGCTGGGCCGGCCCTTCCGGTCTGCGCAGGATGGCGGGCGAACCGGCGGCGCCAGCCAGGATGTCGGTCCGGCTCTCCACCGGGGCGAGCCGGACACCTCGGGGAGCCTCCATCCAGAGTGCATCCCAGAGCGCCCACGACCCCGCGCGCGCGGTGATCTCGACGCGGTTGGTACCCGCCACGAGCGAGTCCGCAGGCACCGCAACGGCGATCTCGTGCTCGCGCCCCTGCGCCGGATCACCGAAGACCGAGGCGTCGCCGCCTCCGACAGGGGTCTGGAACTCCCAGCTCTGGTCGTTGACGCGCACCTCGACGAGGGGCGGGCTGGACCCGTGGGTGTCGACGAAATCGAGCACCAGCCGGAACTCCGCCTCGGGCGCCTCCAGCAGACCGAAGTACACCTCGAAGGTGTGGGGCCCGTGCGGAGCCCAGAAGTCGTCGGGGCCGGGCAGCACGTACGGCCAGTCTCGCGCCGGATCGGAGGCGCCGACCAGGAACAGGCCGGGTTCGCGAAAACCGCCGTAACCCGCCGGCGCCAGGGCGAACTCGCGGGTGTCGCCGTCGCTCTCGCCGATGCTCCACAGGGGCGGCGGGGTTTGCGCACCGGCGGCGGAGGAGACACCGAGAAGAAGAACGAAGAGCAAGGGGGCCTGCATGCTGAACCTCCAGCGACTTGGAGATGGCAGTGGATCGGAGTCGCTAGAATGGGGCAATTGCCCTGCAACCGCAACGCGCCGGCGTGGATGAGGATGCATGCACGCCGTTGACCTGACCATCATCGCGCTCTACTTCGCGGCCATGATCGTGGTCGGGCTGCGGCTCGCGCGGCGCGGCTCCACCGATCTGGACAGCTACTTCCTCGGCGGCAGACGCATGCCGTGGTGGACGTTGTCGATGTCGGGCTCGGTGTCGAACTTCGACGTCACCGGCACGATGTGGATCGTGTCGATGATCGTGCTGCTCGGCATGCGCTCGATGTGGATCCACTGGATTTGGGGCTTCTTGGCCGGCGCGTTCCTGATGGTCTACATGGGGCGCTGGGTGCGGAAGTCGGAGGTGATGACCGGCGCCGAGTGGATGAAGACGCGCTTCGGCGACGACACCGGCGGCCGTTCGGCGCGCTTCACCTACGCCGCCATGGCGGTGCTGGTGACCGTCTCGGCGATCGCCTACGCCTACCAGGGCATCGGCAAGTTCATGGCGGTCTACGTGCCGCTGGACGAGTGGATCGATCCGGCCACCACGTGGGGTCGCTTCTTCGTCGAGTACGAAGCGGACGTGATGGCGATCCTCGTCATCGGGCTGACGACCCTCTACGTCCTCTTCGGCGGCCTGATGAGCGTGGTCGTGACGGACGTCGTCCAGACGATCATCCTGACGGTTGGATCGATCGTGGTCGGCGCCCTGGCCTGGAGCGCCCTGACGCCGGAAAAGCTGAGCGTGCTGCCGGCGGACTTCCTCTCCTTGGTGCCGAAGTGGCGCCTCGAGTTCGACGATCCGAAGGTCTCCGCGGAGTACGGTCTCTTCGGTGCCCTGGTGATCGTGTGGGTCGCCAAGGGACTGCTCTTGAACATCGGCGGTCCGGGCCAGCTCTACGACTTCCAGCGCTTCGTCGCCGCCCGCAGCCCGCGGGACGCGGCCAAGGTCGGGGCGGCCTGGAGTGTGTTCCTGATCGTCCGCTGGGGCATGGCGATGGGGATCGCCCTCTTGGCGCTGTGCGTGATCCCCGGCCAGGAGACGGACCCCGAGCGCGTCATGCCGACGGTGCTGCGCGATCTCCTGCCCATCGGTGTCCGCGGTCTCGTCATCGCCGGCCTCCTGGCGGCGTTCATGTCCACCTTCAGCTCGACGGTCAACAGCGGCGCTGCCTACATCGTCCGGGACATTTGGCAGCCGCTGCGGGGCTCCCGCGGCGGCGGGCGGCCGGCGATGCGCGCCAGCTACGTGGCGACCCTCGGTCTGGTCGCCTTCGGCATCGCCGCCGGCGCACGCGGCGAGTCGATCCACCAGGTGTGGCAGTGGATGATGATGGCGTTGACCGGCGGCCTGGTGATACCGAACGTGCTGCGCTGGCACTGGTGGCGGCTCAACGGCTGGGGCTTCACGATCGGCTCGCTGGCGGGGGCGCTCCCGGCGTTCCTGCTCCTGCTGCCCGACCCCTACGTGCCCGCCTTGATGCGGGCCCCCTACGGCTCCTTCCCGGTGATCGTCGCCTGTTCCTGCGCCGGCTGCGTGCTGGGCTCGCTCGCCACGCGGCCGACGGACCGCGCGTTGCTCTCCACCTTCTACCGCAAGATCAAGCCCTTCGGGATCTGGGGAGGGCTGGGCATCTCGGTCGAGCGTCAGGCGGTCGATCGCCTGCCGCTCATCTCCTTGAACGTGGTGCTCGCGGGTGCCGCGATCGTCGGCTGCTACCTCACCCCGATGTTCCTCGTCGGGCACTGGTACGGCCGAGCGGGGATCAGCTTCCTGATCGCCCTGGTCGCCGGAGTGACGCTCTTCTTCACCTGGTATCGGCGGCTACCGCGGGAGTGAGCGGCGCCTTCAGCGCCACCGCCACCGCACGGTCACCGAGACATCCTCCTCGCCGACCTCGAACCCCGCAGGGTCGAAGGCGAAGGCGTCGGGGAAGGCGCGCAGCTCGTACCGGCCCGGGGCGAGCCCGCCCACGCGGATGGCGCCGGGGCCGTCCGCATCCAGGAGCCGGTCGATGAGGCCCGGCTCCAGGCACCAGAGGTGCACCCCCCTGAGGCGCCAGTTCGAGGGGCCCCCTGGGCCTGGGAAGGGGCCTCGGATGGAGTCGCGCTCTGACTCGGCGAGCAGGAACATCACGTGCCCGGCGATCTCCTCGCGCGTCATCGGGGGATCGAAGGTCACCGTCGCCGTGACGCCGCGCTCGAGCTCCACGCGGAGGGGCTCACCACCGCCGGCGCGGACGGTGAGGGCCTGGAGCTCGCGCGCGACGTACCCCTCTTCCGTGCCACGGATCACCAGATCCACGGGGCCCAGGGGCAGCTCCAGCACCACCCGGCCCTCGGAGTCCGGCCTGCCGCCCACACTCCGATAGGCGTCCTCCCCGCTCCGCAGCCAGCCGAAGCGCGCAGAGCCCCCGCCGAGCCGCGTGACCGGCGTGCCGGTGACGGCATCGACGAGCTGCAACTCGAGTTCGCCGAGCAGGGGCAGCTCGAAGTCGACTCCGCGCGCTCCCGCGGCCACGTCCAGGCGCTCCTCGGTGACAGGACCGTGGTAGGCCGTGAGGTCGTAGATCTGCTCCTCCTCCTCGACCTCGATCGAGTAGCGGCCCTCGGAGTCGCTCACAGCTCCACCCCCCCGGAGGTAATCGCCCTCGACCTTGGCGGTAACCGTCACGCCCGGCAAGGGCTCGCCCGACGGGTCGGTGATCCGGCCGGAGATGGTGTGGACCTCCACCTCCCACACGAAGTCCCGCCGGTACTCCCCACCCTCCTCCGCCGTGAACGCGATCTCGTCGGCGACGGGGCGGTTCGCGAACGTCCGCAGCTGCAGCCGGACCTCTCCCGGGGGAACGCGCAGCTCGTACTCCGCCTCGCCCTGGAGGTGGATGCGGCCGACGCGGTTGCCCGTGGCGTCAAAGGCCAGCACCCCCCCTCCACGGCACCCCTCCAGCCATGGCTCGCCGTTGCACACCGCTCGCCCCCGGACCACCGCGCCCCGGTGGAGCTGGATCGACAGGGTCGCGCGGCTGCCGGGGGTGTCGAGGTGCAGGGGCCCCCTCCTCTCCGCGGCGTGCTCAGGGAGGGAAACGGTCACGAAGTAGGGCGCCTCGCTGGGTAGGACCTCCAGGGCGAAGCGACCCTGCTCATCGCCCTTCGTCCGACCTCTCCCGCCATCGTGCCAGCACTGCCCGGGGAGGCCCTGGGCCAGGCGTTCCTCCGAGGTCAGCTGCCGGCCTCCAGCGGCGCGCCTCTCGTGTTCGGGCTGGACCAGCGCCTGGAGGGACGCACCGTCGGAGCCGAGCACCGTTCCCTCGATCCACGCCCAACGCAAGAGAGCGATGCGCGGGGCGACCTCCGTCGCACCGGCGACCTCCCAGGTCCAGCGGAAGGGGGAGTAGCCCTCGGCGCGCACCTCGAGCTGCAGCTCCCCCCCCTCGATGGCGCGCACCACCGCGTGGCCCCCTTCGTCGGTGCGCGCGAACGCCTCCCTGCTCCCGCGCCGGTGCAGGAGCTCCGCCCCGACGACCGGCGCCCCCGTCTCACCGTCGACCACCTGCAGCGGGACCTCGAGTCCGCGAGAGAGGGCGAAGTCGAGCCGCATCTCGGAGCACCCGCGCAGGTCGAGCTCGCGCGTCTCCTCGGCGTGGTCCGGCGCCGACGCGAACAGGTCGACGTCCCGGTCGGCGACGATCCCCCGCAGGCGGTAGGCACCGGCGGCGTCGCAGGTCGTCTTCTCCAAGCGGGTCGCCACGCTGGCGCCGGCGAGGGGGAGGCCGGTCTCCGCGTCGGTCACGACACCGAAGACCTCCGCCACCGGCTCGAGCACGAGCTCGATCGCGCGCTCGGGGACGAACTCCCCCTCGGTTCTCGGCGCGTACCCCAGAGCCTGGGCGTAGATCAGGATCTCGCGCCCGCGGTCGATCGGCGCCACGACGCGGAAGCGGCCCTCGGCGTCACTTGCGCCGGTGGCGATCGGCTCCCGATCCCGCCACCCAGGTTCCGAGAGGTACAGGGCGAGGGTCGCGCCGACGATGTGGCGCCCGTCGGGGCCGCGCACGAGGCCGTGGTAGGTGGCGGTGATCCCGGGAGTGGCCACCTCTCGCGTGGAGACGGAGGCGTCCGCCCCGGCCTTGACGGTCGCCTCGGCAGCGTCATCCCCGAGGGATTCGATCTCGTCGTCGCCGACCGCTACCGGAGACGTCGGCTGCTCCAGCGCGGAAGGCGAGGGATCGCGCCAGGCGAGCCAGCCGACGGCGGTCAGAGCGGAGAGGAGGACGGCGAGGGCGAGCTTGGTCTGCAGCGTCATGGCGAGGGCTCCCAGGGTGGACGTGCCGAGGGCGGTGGCCGCGCCCTGTGGCGCGGAGGAGAGTGGGAGCAGGAGCGACACCCAGGCGCGCCGGTCGCCACCGAAGCGGTCGTCGAGAAGCCGGCGGAGCTGCTCGAGGCCGCGCTTCAAGCGACTGCGCACCGTGCCGCCGGGAACGCCCTGCTGCCGCGCGATCTCCTGCGGCGAGCGGTCCTGCCAGTAGCGCAGGAGGAGGGTCGAGCGGTAGGGCTCCTCGAGGGTGAGGACCGCGGCCACGAGCTCGCGCTGGAGCTCCGCCTGTTGGACCAGCTCCGCGGTGGAGGGCAGCGCCTCGGCGCGCGCCGCGGCGGCATCGCGCCGGGCCCTGCGCGCCTCGCCCCGCCGCGCGGAGCGGATCGCATCCCGGACGCGACGCGCGAGCCACCCGGCGGGGTCGCGTCCCCGGCCCGGCGGCCGGCGCAGCGCCGCGAGCCAGGCCTCCTGCACCGCGTCGTCGGCGCGGTCGGGGTCGCGGACTAGGTGCCCCGCGATCCGCCGCGCCCACCCGGCGTGGGCCAGGAGTGCTTCGGCGTCGGTCCGGAGGGTGGGCTCGTCCATGCTCTTCCAACCTACAGGACCACTGCGCGGGGCAGCGTTGCAGGCAACCGAGCGCCGCGTGCGATTCGGGGCGGGCCGAGCCGGGCTCCGCTCTCAGGAGCCCTCGACCGAGGCGCAGGCCTCCAGGATCCCGTCCAGGGGCCTCAGCGCCGCCTCCCAGGTGTAGTTCTCCACCACGAAGCGCCGAGCCGCGGCCCCCATCTCGCGGGCGCGCTCGGGATCCCGCAAGAGCTCGATCACCGCCTGGGCCTGCGCCTCGGGCTCGTCGCGCACCAGGTAGTCGCGCTCCCCCTCGCCGCCCACCCCTTGCGTGGCGGTGGTGGTTCCGACCAGCGGCAGGCCCATCGCCATCGCCTCCAGCACCTTGTTCTGGATCCCCCGCGCGATGCGCAGCGGCGCCACCACCACGGCGGCACGGCGCAGCCATTCGCGGGTGTCGTCGACGAAGCCGGTGACGGTCACGCCGCGCTGCTCGGCGAGGCGCTTCACCTCGGCGCTGGGATGGGCGCCGACGATAGAGAAGTGCACACCGGGGAACGCCTTGCGCACGTGGGGCAGGACCTCTTCCACAAAAAAGACGCAGCCGTCGACGTTGGGGTAGTAGTCCATCACCCCGGTGAAGACCAGATGCCCCTCCTCCGTCGTGTCGGGGGAGGGGGCGAAGAACTCCAGGTCCACCCCGTTGCGCATCACCGTGGAGGGGCGGCCGGGGATCTGCTCCTGGAAGATGCGCTCCTCCAGGGGGGTGCAGAAGACGTTGGTCACCGTCGCCGCCGCCAGGCGGCGCTCGTAGTCGAGCAGGCGGCGCCACTCGCGGCGGTAGACGGCACTCATCGGCCAGCGCGTGCGCCCGGCGTACTGGTGCCACTTGTCGGAGTCGAGCTCGGCGAAGTGCATCGCCCACGGGATGCCGTGGGGCAGGAGGTAGGCGCCCATCGACGAGGAGTAGGCGTAGCCCGCGTCCATGGAACGGATGCGCACTTCGACCTCCTCCGCCAGCTGGCGGGAGCCGTAGACCCCCAGGGTGAGGGGCTTCTTCGTCAAGAGCAGCGGCAGGGACGCGAGCTTCGCCCGCCGCAGGTCGAGGGGCACGTCCACCGTCTCGATCCCCATCCCCCTGAGCTCCTGCGCCGCCGCTCGGTCGGCGTCGTCGTGGGCGAAGGCGATCACCGTCACCTGGTGGTCGCGGTGCAGGCGCTTGACGATCTGCCAGGTGGTGATCTTGTCCCCGCGGTTGGGGGGGTAGGGGACGCGCTGGGAGAGGAAGAGGACTTTCACGGATCTTCGAATGCGGACTCTAGTGTGCTGCGCCCCCGAGCACCACACGACCGTGGGGCAGGGCGAACACCACCCTGCGGCCTCGCAGCAGGCCCGCGCCCACGTTCCCCGCCAGGTCCTCCCGCGCCAGCCCCCCCCGGGAGTAGCGCAGCAGGGTCACCGGGATCCGCGCGAAGCGCTGACCCAGGAGCTCCAGCCACTCCAGGGGGGCCAGGTCTCCGAGGGCGTCCCCCTCGAGGCCGCGGACGCGCACCGTGCGCAGGTCCTCGCGCCCGCGAGCGAGGCCGAGGCGCTGGACGGTGGGGCCGTGGAAGGTCACCGTGTCGTCGGAGCCGGTGTCGAGGCGGAACCACCCGCGGTGGCTGGGGGCGAAGGAACCCTCGACGCAGGGCACGTTGCCGTCGAAGCGGACCGGGGTCGCCCCCGGCGGCGCCGTCCAGCGGGCCGGGTCGAAGAGCCGCGCCCGGCCGGCGCGCAGATCCAGCTCGATCACGCAGCGCGCCAGGAGGTCCGCCCCCAGGAGCCCGACCACCGGGGCCCCGATCGCCTCCGAGAGCCGCGCGCCGTCCACCTCGATCCAGGGCAGCCCGCTGACCGTCAGGGGTCCCAAGGTCACCTCGCCGCCGCGGCGCAGGTCGCGCGCCCCGCGTCCCGCGGCACCCACCAGGGTGGCGCTGCACAGTCGCGGCCAGTGCAGCGCGTCGGCGAGGGTCGCGTCGAGCGCGCTCGCGCCCGCCCCGGAGTCGAGGAGCATCCAACCCACCTCCCGTCCGTCGAGGCGTGGGCGCAGGAAGAGGCGCCCGCCGGTCAGACGCGCCTCCAGCTCCCCGGAGAGGGTCCCGTCGAAGCGCGTGTCGTCGGGCGCAGCGGGGGGGGCGAAGAGCGACGGATCCATTGCCGCGAGCGCGCGCACCTCCGTCACGCGCCAGACGGCGGCTGGACCCGACGAGCCGCTGGCCACCACTTCGTGGGCCTGGGGCCGATCCAGAACGGCGCGCCACTTCCCGAGCTCCAGGGTGCGCGTCCCGCTCGGATCGGCGAGCTCGAGGGCCCGCGGCAGCCCGTTCTCCGGATCGAGGCGCAGGCGTGCTTCCTCCCGGCCACCCGGCATGGAGAGGGCCAGGCCGTGCGGCGCCCCCGTCGCCTGCAACCGGTCCCACGCCCCCGCCAGGACCCAGCCTTCGACCAACACCCGCTCGCGCTCCCCGAGGTGGACCTCGCGCGCGATGCCGTCCAGGCCCTGGGCCCACACCCGCGCCCCGTCGAAGCCACTTCCGCGGGGGAGCCCCCCCTCGGTGCGCCGCGCGAAGCGACCGTCGGCGGAGTAGTGCTCCACGAAGGAGCCCTCGCCGGTGCCGTCCCGGAAGACTCCGCGCACGACCCAGCAGCCGGCGCGCGATTGCTCCTGCAGACGCCTCAGCGCGTCACGCCCCGCGGCGCGTTCGGCGGCGTTGGGGAATCCCGCGCAGGCCACCAGCGGCGCGAGCGCGAGGAGGGGGACGAGCAGGGAGCGCATCGTTCTACTCCCGCCCTCCGACGAAGGTGTGCCAGCGTCCGCGGCGTCGCTCTTGATCGACGACCAGCCCCGCCCCTTCGATCGCCGCCAGCGTCGCGTCGCGGTGGTCGGTGGCGCAACCGCTGAAGGCGAACCAGCCCCGCGGCGTCAGGCGAGCGGCGAGCTCGCCGGCCTGGGCCTGGATCACGTCGGCGTAGATGTTGGCCAGCACGACGTCGAAGTTACGGTCGACCTCCTCCAGGCTTTCGAACCCACCGCAGCGGAAGGTGCAGCGCGCCGCCTGCCCGTTGGCCGCCGCCAGGTCCTCGCCGTAGGTGCGGCTGGTGGGGTCCACGTCGAAACCGAGGACCTCCCGAGCGCCGAGCAGGGCGGCGGTCACCGTCAGGATGCCGCTACCCGTCCCGGCGTCGAGCACCCGCTCCCCGCCGCGCATGCGCTCCAGGAGCGCCCGCAGACAGGCGCGGGTGGTCGCGTGGCGTCCCGAACCGAAGGCCCCGCCGGGCTCGAGGATCAGTCGCGTCTCCCCGCTGCGCAGGCTCCCCTCCCACCACGGGGGCGCGACCACCAGGCGACCCAGTCGGAAGGGGCGCCACACCTTGCGCCAGGAGCGGGCGTAGTCCTCGGGAGGCAGGGGCTTGAAGAGGGGGGTGAGGTCGACGAGCTCCTCCGCTCCGCTCACCTGCGCCAGGCCCGCCAGCGCCAGCGCGATCCTGCGGCGCAGCTCCGGCGTGTCCTGGCCGCTCTCGACGTAGGCGCGCAGCGCCTCGCGACCCGGGGGGGCGGGCCTCTGTCCGATCGAGGCGTTGCCGACGGAGACCGAGGTGCAGTGCTCCAGTGCCAGCGCTTCCGCCACCAGCTCGTGCCAGCCGAGCGGCACGTCGACGCGGATCTCGGTCCAGCTCACCGGGGCGGGTCTGGTCATTAGCCCGAATTATTCATGAGCGCCCACCCCAGCACACCCCAAGTCCGCCATGGCGCACGAGTCGGCGCCGCTCGGTGCTCGACGGGGCGCAGAGGCCCCGCCTGCGCGCCGAGCCACGCCAACCCGCGCACCACGGCGAACTTGGGGTGCACTGGGGTGGACGCTCATGAACAACTCGGGCTTCTAGAAGGGTAGGTCCTCGAGGGGGACGTCGATCGGCGGCTCGCTCAGGGGCGGCTCTGGCCGCGGCGGCGGGTCGGCGAAGTGCTCGCCGAGGCCGCGGCGGCGCAGGTCGGCCAGCATACCCATGTGCGCCAGGGCTTCGCGCAGGACGTGGGTCGAGTCCCCGCGCGCCAGCCGCGCTCCACCCTCCTCGGACCCCACCGCGAGGGGCAGCTCGCGCAGGAAGGCCCGGTGGCGTGGCTCGAGCACGCGCCGGTCGAGCACCAGGACGCAGCCGCGGTCGCTGTGCCGGCGCATCAGGCGCCCGAACCCCTGCCGGAACTTGGCCAGCGCCCGCGGCAGGTAGATGCGGCGGCGTTGTTCCCTCGTGCCCAGCACCGCGCACTGGGCGTGGTGGTAGCGGTCGGGCACGCCGAAGGGCAGGCGGGCCAGGATCAGGTACTCGAGGGTCTCGCCGGGGAAATCCGCGCCGAACCAGAAGGTGTCCACCCCGAGCAGCACCGAGTCGACGCGCGAGCGGAAGAGGGCGGAGAGCTCCTCCTTCCCCGCCCCGTCCATCCCCTGGTACCAGAGGGGGATGCGCCGCTCCCGGAAGATCGGGGCGAGCTGGGTGCCCACCCGCCGCACGTCGGCGAGGTTGGTGAAGAGCGCCAGGATCCTGCCCCGGGTGCGCTCGCCGAGCCAGTCGATCAGGCGCGCCACGTAGGTCAGGTAGGCGTCCTTCGAGCTCGGCAGGGGTGCATCGCGCGGCACGCCGACGAGCACCCGGCCGTAGTCGAAGACCTCCGGCGTGCCGAAGGTGCGCACCGTCCGGCCCTCTCGCTCCTCGTCCTCGGCGGGCTCGGCGGCGCGGTCCAGGCCGAGGTAGCCGAGGGCGGCGTCGAAGCTCCCCGCCAGCCGCGTGGTGGCGGACAGGAGACAGGCGCTGCCCAGGTCGGGGTAGTAGGAGCGCCCGAGCAGCTCGTTGGGCAGGAGCACCCGCGCCAGGAGCTCCAACTCCCCGCGCCCGTCCCGCGCCACGTCGTAGAAGATCTCCCGGCGCAGAGCGGGTCGCCCCTCCTCGAGGGGCAGCCAGGAGGAGAGAGCCTCTCCGAGCTCGACCAGATCCCCCCGCGCCAGCTCCAGGGCACGCCGCCGGCGGGCGGCTCCGCGCAGGGGCAGGCGCACGGTCGCCTCGAGGACCCAGGCGAGGCCTCCCTCCAGGCGGTTCAGGGCAGCCTCCGCATCGTGGCGGGCGAGCACCAGCGGCTCCCCGTCCGGGGATTCGACGTAGGCGCGCAGGAGGGCGTACTCCTCCTCCTCGCTGCCCCCGCGGGCGGTGCGGGAGCGCCAGTCCTCGAAGTCCTCGACCGCCCGCTCGAGCCGTTCCAGGCCCCCGACGGCGTTCTCCCACGAGGCCACGGCCCACTCCACCGCCTCGGCGGCCGCCGTCTTCGGCGCCAGTCGGTGCGCCAGGCGGTCGAGGGGCGCACGCCGCGCTCCCCGCGCCGGATCGTGCAGACGGCCGAGCACCTCCCGCGCGTGCCGCAGGGAGATGGCGTGGCTGAACGCCGCAGCCGCCCCGTCGTGCAGGTGCTCGCACTCGTCGAGGATCAGGTGGCGGAAGAACTCCTGGCGCGCGAGGGCGAAGGAGTGGTTGGTGAGCACCACGTGACTGCGCTCGGCGCGGTGGCGGGCGAGGTCCGCGGCGCAGACCGCGCGGTCCTCGACCCGGGTGCAGCAGCCCGTCCGGGCGCGGGTGTTGCGCGCGGCGGCGGTCAGCCGCGCGCGGTAGCGCGTCGAGCTCGCGAGCCTCACCGGAGACTGGCGTGGCAGACGGTCGAGGTCGCTCTCCAGGTCGGTCAGGGCGAAGAGCGCGAGCTGGGTCCAGGCCAGCCAGGCTTCCGCCTCGTCGTCGAGCTCGGGGGCCAGGCTCCGCAGGGCCCGGAAGCAGACGTAGTTCTCGCGCCCCTTGAGCACGCTGACCCGCGTCGACTCCGCCACGCCGGCGCGGGCCAGGAGGGCCAGGGCGCGCGGCACCTCGCCGTCCATCGCCTGCTCCTGCAGCGCGCGCGTGTAGGTGGCGATGCCGATGCGCACGTCGTGACGTCGGGCCCAGAGCATGGCGGGCAGCAGGTACGCCAGGGTCTTGCCGGTCCCGGTCGGAGCGTGCACGAGCAGGAGCTCGTCCGTGCCCAGCACCGAGGCCACCTCGCGGGCCACCTCCTGCTGCGTCGGGCGCAGGTAGTCCGCGGCTTCCCCCCCGAGCTCCTCCGCCAGGAGCGCGGGCAGGTGGTGTTCGAAGATCTCGTCCAGGAGAGCGCGGTCCGCCGCCTCGAAGGGAGCCGGCCCCCCCGGAGTGGGGGGCAGCTTCTCGGCGCCGCCCCAATCCCCGAAGACCGCGGCCGCGGTGGGCTGCAACCCGTCGAGCAGCGTCTCCGGCGGCGCGTCCCCGTCGTGGAGTGCCAGCAGGCACCCGTCCTCGAGCCCCTCCCCCGGGTGGAAGAGCTCCCCTGCGCTCCTGGCCCAGTCGGAGGGGCGATCGACCAGGGCCAGGGCGAGCCCCAGACGCGCCGCGGCCTGCTCGTCGACCGCCGCCAGCCCGTGGGTCGCGCGCGCGTAGCCGATGCAGGCGACTCGCAGGGTGGCGGGGTCCAGCTCGAGGACGCGCCGCACCAGCTCCGCCACCGCCAAGGCGAGCTCGGTGGGGTGCACCGCGGCCGGAGGGCCCTCGCGCGCACCGCTGAGGGCGCGCACGAGCCCTTCGCGGCGACTGGCGAGCCGCCCCGGCAGCCAGAGCGCCGCCAGCTCGTCGAGACCGATCACCGTGCGCCGGCGACCGCCGAGCGCCGCCGCCCAGGCCTCGAAGCTCTCGCCCACCGGCGCGATCACGGGGGCGTCGGCGAGGAACTCCTCGAGCTCCTCCCAACCCCGACCCGCACGATGGGCATCCTGGAGCTCCGCGCCGGTGACGCCGAACTCGCGCGCCATGCGGGCGGTGGCGGACTCGTCCTCCTGGTCGGGGAAGGGATCGCACCACGCCTCGAAGGTGGACCAGCCCTCCTCGCCGGGACGCATGGCGAGCAGGCGGAACACCCCGTCCAGCTCGGGGTCGGGACCGGTCGCCCAGGGGACGACGAACGCGGGCGCGATTCCCGTGCTCCCGGTCCAAGGAGCGGGTACGGTGGGATCCCTCACCCGCCTACTGTACCCGCACCGATGAGCCGTATGGAGACCACCGAGATCCACGCCACTGACCGCGAGCGGGCCGCGGGGGACCGGTCCAGCCGTGGGTGAGGGGGAGCCGCTCCCGGCGCCCGGCCGCCCCCTGAAGTACCGGACGGTCTCCCTGATCCTGATCCTGCTCCTGGTCGGTCTGCCCTTCCTCGTGATGGCCCAGCTCCTACAGGGGCCACTGGAGCAGCCGGTCCCGCCCGGCCCCCAGCCCGGCGGGCTGTTGCGCGTGAGCGTTCGAGGTCCCGACCGCCAACCCCTGGTGGGGCACTCCGTCAGCGTGGAGTTGCTCCCCATCGACGGGCCGGCGGCGGACCACGCGGAGGTGAGCACCGATGGGGAGGGCCGGGTCGCCTTCGACCTCCCCCCCCTGGACGGCCGGTACCGGGTGCAGGCCGGCGGCGGCGAGCTGCGCTACCTGCGGCGCGAGGTCACCCTGATCGACGGGCAGGGGCACCCCCTGGATCCGGGGGAGCTCGAGCTCGACTTGCAGGAGGGTGCGGTGATCGCCCTCACCTTCCAGCGCAGCGGCGGCGGCTCACTGGGGGGGCGGGTCGTGCTCACCGGCACGACCAGCGACGGGCCCCTCTTCGGCATGTTCGGCTACCGCGTCTCCCTCGAGCAGGAGTTCGAGCAGGGGTCCTGCGTGTTGGATGGACTGCCTCCCCTGAAGGGCGAGGTGCGGGTCTTCTTCGAGGACGGCCAGGAGCTGCGCTTCGACGTCGCGGTTCCCCTCGGGACCACGCCCCTGAACTTCGACCTCTGAGCGGTCGCGCTGCGCGGACTACTCCTTGCGCAGGAAGTCGACCAGGTCCCCCTCCAGGTCCTCCAGGTCGTAGTCCGGCACCGTCAGGCAGCGGTAGACGACCCTGGCCAGGGAGTCGGGGGTGTTGGGGTTGAGATCCCTGGGCGGGGGATAGGAGAGGAAGTAGGAGAGGCTCAGGCGCTCCACCTCACCACCTTGCTCGCGCCCGGCGTACTGCCAGGGCACCTCGTCGAAGGGCAGCACCCCGGTCAGGATCTCGTAGAGCATCACCCCGATGCCCATCACGTCCGCCTTGCTGTTGCGCAGCAGCAGGGGGTTGTAGTGGGGGGTGGTGGTGATCACACCCCGCTCGTCGGCGCGCATGGCGGGATCGACCATCACCACGCTGCCGGAGGGCTTGATGATCACGTTCTCGGGCTTCAGATCCCCGTGGTAGTCGAGCTGTCCGCTGGCGCGCAGCTTCTGCAGCGAGCGCACCATGGTCAGGAACCAGTTGAGCCGGATCCCCTCCAGGGCCCGGATCTTCTCGCGCAGGGTCTTGCCGCGCACCCAGTCCAGCACCGCGATCGGCCGCCCCTCGTGCACGAAGCACTCGTGCAGCGACACCAGGTTGGGGTTCTTGGCTCGGCGCAGGACGTCCGCCTCGGACTTGATCAGGTCGTCGATCTCGTGCACGTCCAGGAAGTCGATTCGCACCCCGTCCTGCCGGAAGAAGATCGCTTCGGCGGGGGTCTCGTCGGGGCTGATCCCCTCGGGCTGGCGGGCGCTGGTGATCTCGAGGAAACGGGTGACGTAGCGGCCTCCTCCGGCCACGTCTCCAATCTTGAGGGCGAACTTCTGCCCCTTCTCGTTCTCGGCCAAGTAGACCAGGGAGAACCCGCCGCGAGCGATGAACTCGACCACGCTGTACTCGCCGATCCGTTCGCCGACTTCGAGCTTGATCATTGGGGTGCTGGTTGGGGTCGGAGGTGCAGGGGGGGGATGAACACGGTTTGGCGTTCGCCCTGTACCTCGACCGATCCGCGCTCTGGATTGAGGGTTTCCGTTCAGCCGTTCCGGAGTCCGAAGTGAGCTCCCGCTTCGGGCTCAGAAAGGGACCGAAATCTGCTCAGATCTGGACCGCTGCGCGCCAGGAATGGGACGCCTCGCGAAGAGGCTCTTCAGTCCCCGAGCTCGGCGGCCGGGATCTCGATCAACACCGGCGGCGCGTCGAGATCGAGGATCAGCGCCACCGCCTTCGCCCGGCTGTCGGAGCCCAAGTGCTCCGGCTCATCGTGGGGGCGGTAGCGCCACGCGCGACCCAGGGCGTCGATCACCCCCACGTCCTGGTGGTGGACGTTGCGCACCGCCAGGTAGTGGCGGTGAGGCTCGCTCAACTCCCGGTAGCGCACCACCGAGCCGACCGTGCGCCCCCGCCGCACCACGCGCCAGGCGCATTCCGCCTCAGCGGCCGTGGGGGCGTTGTCGGCCAGGCCCACCGGGGAGGTCTCGGCCGTGGTGCGGCAGGCCGGGCCCAGGGCCAGGATCAGGGTCGCCAAAAGCGCATGCTCACCGTTCAACGCCATCGGAGCGGGCCTATCCTACGCCCCGTGGAAGAGCACGCACTCGATTGCTATCGCCAGGCGGGCCGAATCGCGGCGGAGTGCCGCGAATGGGCCGGGGAGAACATCCGTCCAGGGGTGCAGGTGCGTTACGTCCTCGAGACGATCGAGGAGATGATCCGCGCCCGCGGCGGGGAGCCCGCCTTCCCCGCCCAATCCTCCCGCAACGCGGTCGCAGCGCACTACTGCTCGCCGCCCGAGGATCCCACCACCTACGAGGAGGGGGACTGCGTCAAGGTCGACATCGGGGTGCATGTCGACGGCTACATCGGCGATACCGCCTGCAGCGTTGACCTTTCTCCGGACGGTCAGTGGCAGGGGCTTGTCCAGGCTTCCGCGGACGCCCTGCGGGCGGCGATCGCCACCGTGGGGGTGGGTGTCTCGGTGGGGGACGTCGGCCGGGCGATCGAGCGCACGATCCAGGCGGCCGGCTTCGAGCCGGTCCGCAACCTGACCGGCCACGGGCTGGCGCGCTGGAAGGTGCACACCGGGCCCCAGATTCCCAACTACGGTGAGCGGGGCGGCGACCGCCTGCAGGCGGGATCGATCATCGCCATCGAGCCCTTCGCCTGCACCGGGCGCGGGTTCATCCGCGAGCGCGGCAAGGCCGAGGTCTTCATGCTCGTGCGCCCACCGCGCAAGGCCAAGGGACTCGACAAGGCACTCGTGAACGCCATCACCGCCTGGCGCGGCCTGCCGATCGCGCGGCGCTACTTCACCGACCACGATCCGGCGGTGCTGGACGACACCCTCAACCGCCTGGCGCGCCAGGGTTCGCTGGTGCGCTTCCCGCCGCTGGTCGAGGAGGATGGGGTGATGGTCTCCCAGGCGGAGCATTCCCTCTTCCTCGGTCCCGATGGGATCGAGGTGTTGACCGCCTAGTCGAAAGATGCAGGTCGCCTTCGTGCTCCCCGCGCCCTCCGCTCTGGAGGAGGGGATGCGTCCGCTGTTGGAGGCGTTGAAGAGGTCGGTGGAGCTCACCACCTTCGGCCCCGGCGCAGCGGATCAGCCCCTCGACTCCCTGGCGCCCAAGGCGGTGGACCGCATCCTCTATCCGGTGGCGGACGACGCGGCTTGCGCCGCGATGCCACCGCTGATCCGCGCGCTGGGGGGCGTGGTCTGGCTCCACGAGTGGAAGCTCGGCACCCTGGCCCGCGCCTTCCGCCCGGCCCTCGCCCGCGGCGGCCTGGCGGCCCGGCTGGCCGCCTGGCGCGAGGGAGGGCTGTCGGCGGCGCGGCGCATCGGGGGTGGGGAGGAGGGCGAGCTGCCCCTCAACCGCTCGGTGGTGCGCTTCGGGGACGCCTTCGTCGTGCCGAGCGAGGAGCTGCGCCAGGCGATCCTCGAGGACCGCAACGCCCCCACCCCGATGGGCCTCCTCGAGCCCGGTGGGGATCCGGAGCAGTGGGCGACGGAGCTGGCCGCCCTCCTGGCCGCCTTCCCCGCCCACCGCGCCAACCGCAAGAGCCTGATCGCCACCGCCATCGAAGGCGCGGACCGCGCACGGGCGGAGCGCAGGGCCGAAAAGGACGCGGGGAGCCGCCCGGGCTGAGTCGCGGCCTCCCCTGCTAGCGTGCCTCGACGACCTTGGCCCTCCCCGAGGGCAGCTCGACCCTCCTCCACCGGGGCTTCCGATCGAGGGAGTCGATCCGACACACGCCCTCTCCCGCCGAGTCCCGGTAGTAGAACCCCGGCCCGTCCCCCGTCGGCAGAACGGCCCGGAACTCACCTCCCGGTAGGTAGACCCTCGCTCCCGTAGCGGGCTCCACGGCAAAGGTCTCGCCACAACCCGTGATCAGCCGATCGTCGGGCGTCCAGGTCACGTCGAAGATCGACCCCACCCGGGTGCCGAGGTGGCCCGATGCCCAAACCAAACTCCCATCCCGCGCGTCGAGGACGGCGGGGTGCAAGCCCTCCGCCACGGTGACGCCCACCCACCTCCCGCTGGGCGACCAGCGGACGCGCGCGACGTGTTCTAGAAAGACGGTGAAGCTATCCACGTCGTAGAGCTGCCTCTCGACCCGGATCTCACCGGTCGCCACGTCGACGATCCAGAACCGGCACTCATCCCCGCCGACCGCCAGACTCTTCCCGTCCGGTGAGAAAGCGAGCGCGTCGTGGGCTCCCGGCAGGGCGAGTGTCTCCTGTCGGTCTCCCGGCCAGACGAGAAGCACCTCGTCGCGTCGCAGGACGGCGATCAGGTTTTCAGTCGGACTCGCGTCGGCCCAGCGCGCGCGAGAGCTGCTCCAGACCGGCTCGCCTGCGCGATTCCAGAGCTGCACCGACCTCTTCGAGGGGCGGTCCAGCCGAACGGAGTACCAGATCAGCAAGTATTCACCGTCGTGGGTCCACTCCAGCTGGGCGGCGCCGCTCGGCAGCTCGGGGTGCGGGCGGAGGCTCGCCCGTGGTAGGGCGCCCGGGCCGGGGTAGCCTCGCTCGCCTCCCCGGCTCTCCATCTCGATCGGCCACAGGGCCACCTGTCCATCACAAGAGGACGCGGCGACGAGCTCCCCCCGAGGGTCTACAGCGACGTACATCACCTCGCTTTCATGTCTGGCGAAGGGTTCCCGCGGCGCTCCAGTGGCCGGATCGGCGGTCACCAGGAATCCGTCGCAGCGCGCTACCAGCAGTCTTCCGTCCGGGAGAAGGGCGAGGCTGCTCGATCGGTCGCTGGCGATGAAAGGCGCGACGGAGGCGCAGGTCAGGAGCAGGAGCATGGCGGAAGGCTCAGGGGGACCTCCTCTCAACCCACGCACCCTCCCGACGTTCCGCTTCAGGGGCAACCGCCCGCGAGCGACACGAACTCCCCGGGGCGAGGTATCCTGCAATCCCGGGATCGAGAAAGAGGAGGTTCCCATGCTCTGCCTGATCGCCCCCTGGCTCCTGGCCTTCCCCTCCGCCGACGAGTCGATCACCAACGGCGGTTTCGAGGACAGGGGTCGCGCAGACGACCCCGTTCCCGGCTGGATGGTCGAGCTCGGCGCGCAGAACGGCGGGGAGCACCCCTCCTCGCTGCTCGAGATCGACCGCAAGGAGAAGCACTCCGGGAAGGGCAGCCTGCACTTCCAGGGGAAGAGCTCGACGCGCGGCTGGTTGATCGCCAAGCAATCCGTTCCCGTGCGACCCGGCGGGAGCTACGAACTGGTCGGCTGGACGAAGACGGAAGGCGTGAAACGCGAGGGCATCCAGTTCAACAACTGCTACCTGATGCTGCTCTTCTTCGATGGTGGCGGAGAGCTGGTAGCTCGCGAGATCGCGGTGCCGGGTCAGCCGAGCTCACCCTGGACCAAGCACGAGTTGCGCATCGTGGCGCCCGACAGCGCGCGCAAGGGGTGGATCTACGCCTTCCTCTCGAAGACGGGCGAGCTCTGGGTCGACGACCTCGAGCTCGAGATCGAAGGCGGCGAGGAGCTCCCCGAGTTCAAGCCCGTCTTCCACGAGGACTTCGCCAAGGCGCGCAGACTCCCGAGCAAGTGGAAGAAGGAGGTCGGTGCCACCAACGGGACCGGCGGCGAGTCCACCAAGATCGAGATCGACCGCGAGGACGGCGCCCCCGGATCACCGCAGAGCCTCAAGCTCTCCGGTGGCATCGAGACCCTGAAGTGGTTCGCCCTGCGGCGTGAGTTCAAGGCGCAGCCGGGCGAGATCTTCCGCCTCACCGCCCATGTCAAAGCCGAGAACGTGCGCCAGGAGGGCGTCCAGTTCGCCAACTTCCACCTGCACCTCTTCTTCGTGGACCGCAAGGGAGAGATGCTCGGCACGGCGCACTTCGTACACCCGGGCCGGGGCTCCTACGACTGGAAGGAGGTCTCCGTGCAGGCGGTCGCACCTCTGGAGACCCGCAAGGTGCGCTCGGGAATCTTCCTGTCGATGTCGGGCGCAGTCTGGGTCGACGAGCTCCTGCTCGAGAGCCAGCCCGGCGGCGAGCCCCCCTACGCCGACTTCGTCGAGATCGAGAAGAAGGGCATCACTCTGCACTACTCCTCGGAGGATCCGAACGCCAAGCACGCCCGGGGCTACCTGCAGCGGCTGGTCGATCACAAGGCCGAGATCTGCCGCCGACTGGAGGTGGAGTGGACGGATCCAATCGACGTCTTCGTGTACGAGAACGACGCCAAGGGCCGCCAGCTCACGGGCGCGAGCCTGGACTTCGCCGACCCGTCGGGGCGCAAGGTCCACCAGCGCTGGAACAGCTACATCGCGCACGAGATGGTGCACGTCATCGCCCACAACAGCTTGCAGCATGCGCAGACGGGTCTCCTCGGCGAGGGGATAGCCGTCTGGCTCGACAGCCGCTCCGACGCCGCTCACCACCGCTTGGCCGCTGAGCTCCTGGCGAAGGGCGAGCTACCGGGCCTGGCCGCGCTGCTCTCCGACTTCGGGAACCAATCGAACTCCTACCCCGCCTCCGGCTCCTTCTGCGGCTGGTTCATCGCCGAGCACGGGCTCGAGCCCTTCAAGGCGATCTACCCCCTGAAGGACCCCTCGACGAAGGCCGAGGAGCTCCTGGGCCGACGTCTCGAGGAGATGGAGGCCGACTGGCACGCCGAGCTCGAGAAGTACAAGTAGGGGCCGAGGCGAGACAGGGGCTGCGGGACCCTAGTGGACCCCTTGAGCCCTCTGCGAGCGCTGTAGCGCCGCCAAAAACTGCACCACCGACTCCTGCTGCAGTTGGTGCAGGCGGCGCCGCTTGACGCCCAGCTCGAGGCGCAGCTCCTGGGTGCGTTCGGGCACCTCCGCCAGGATGCGACGCTCGAGAACGGTGCGCAGGCGGACGTCCAGTTGGCGCCTGGCCTCCTCCAGCTCCTCCGGCGGGACCTCCGCGATCTGGGAGGCGGTGAACTGACGCAGGATGTCGAGGTCCTCGGGCTCCTGCTCGCGCTCCGATCCCTCGGCCAAACGGTAGCGCCGCACGCGCATGGTGCTCACGCCGGCGAGCTTGGCGATCTCGTCGTCGCTCAGCTTCCCGAGCTGACGCATCAGCGGCTCGGGCAGGCCGCGGCGGCAGCGGGGGGTCATCGGCTCGGGGGGAGCGATCCCCGCCGCTTCCAGCGCCTGGCGCCAACCGCCGAAGTCGCGCTTGACCCGGTCGTAGAGGCCCGTGTCGCGCACCGACTTGCGCGTCATCGGGTAGCCCCTGCGTTGGCGCTCTCGTATCTCTTCGAGGGTCTGTTCCGGGCTGATGCGATCTGCGCGATGGCGGCTCATCGATGCGGCTCTCCGGAGCGCAAGCTCCCACTGTGCCGTCGCGACTTTAGATGGCCGCCCCTGAAGCCGCCCTGGGGCGGGCGACCTAGGAGGGTGGGGAAGAAGGGGTAACCGGGCCTAGTGCTTCCCTTCCGTTACCTGGAGGTCTCAGGAGTCGAGCAGACGCTTCAGCTCCTGCAGTCGCACGAGCGCCTCCACCGGTGTCGTGTTCTCCAGATCGATCTCCGCCAGGGCCCGTTCCAGTGGCGTCGGCTCGTTGTCGAACAGGCCGAGCTGCACGGGGCCATCGGCCGACGAGACCTGGGCGTGTGACGCGACGCGCGGCGCCAGGTCGTCGGCGTCCGCCTCGATGTCGCGCAGGATCGCCTTGGCGCGCTCGACCAGTTCGCCGGGGACGCCCGCCAGTCGCGCGACCTGCACTCCGTAGGAGCGATCGGTCCCCCCCTCGAGGATCTTGTGCAGGAAGACGATCTCGTCCTTCCACTCGCGCACCGCCACATTCAGGTTGTGCACCCCGCTCAGGCGATTGGCCAGGTCGGTGAGCTGGTGGTAGTGCGTGGCGAAGAGGGTGCGCGCGCGGATCTTCTCGTGCAGGTGCTCGACGATCGCCCAGGCCAGGGACAGCCCGTCGAAGGTGCTCGTGCCGCGGCCGACCTCGTCGAGCACGATCAGGCTGCGCGCGCTGGCGTTGTTCAGGATGTTGGCGGTCTCGACCATCTCCACCATGAAGGTCGACGCGCCGCGCGCCAGGTCGTCCGCCGAGCCGATGCGCGTGAAGATGCGGTCGACGACGCCGATGGCGGCCTCGCTGGCGGGCACGAAGGAGCCGATCTGGGCCAGGAGCACGATCAGTGCCGTCTGGCGGATGTAGGTCGACTTGCCGGACATGTTGGGCCCGGTGATCAGGCCCAGGAGGTGCTCCTTGCGGTCGAGGTGCGTGTCGTTGGGGACGAAGGCCTCGTCCTTCTGGGTCACCTCCACCACCGGGTGCCGCCCGTTGGTGATGCGGATGCGCTCGCCGCCGTCGATCGCCGGCGCCACGTAGCGCAGCTCCGCCGCGGTCTGGGCCAGGGCGCCCAGGACGTCGACCATCGCCAGGGCCTGGGCGGTGGCCAGGATGCGCGGCACCTCCCCGGCGACCGCGTCGCGCAGGGCCAGGAAGAGGTCGTACTCCATCTCCCTGCCGCGCTCCTCGGCGGTCAGGACCTTGCTCTCGAACTCCTTCAGCTCCGGGGTGATGTAGCGCTCGGCGTTCTTGAGCGTCTGCTTGCGGATGTAGCTCTCCGGCACGCGGTCGACCTGGCCGCGGGGCACCTCGATGTAATAGCCGAAGACCGAGTTGAAGCCGACCTTCAGGCCGGGCATGCCGGAGCGCTCGATCTCGTCGGCCTGGAAGCGCACCATCCAGGCCTTGCCGTCGCCGGCGATGCGCCGCGTCTCGTCCAGCTCCTCCGACACCCCCTCGCGCACCAGCCCCCCCTCTTTGACCGTCGACGGAGGAGAGTCGACCAGGGTGGTGAGCACGCGCGCCACCAGCTCGTCCAGGGGGTCGAGCGCCTCGCAGAGATCCCCCAACGCCTTGGAGTAGACGTCCGCCAGGCGCTCGTTGAGGGGGCGCACCACCTGCAGGGAGGAGGCCAGGGCCACCAGATCCCGGGCGTTGACGCGACCGGTGGAGACCTTGGCCACCAAGCGCTCGATGTCGAGCACATCGGTCAGGAGCTCGCGCACCTCCTCGCGCAGGAAGGGGCTGTCGACCAGCTCGGCGATGCCGCGCTGGCGGTAGAGGATCGCCTCCACCGAGCGCAGGGGCGACAGGACCCACTCCCGCAGGAGCCGTCCCCCCATCGGCGTCAGGGTGCGGTCGATGGTGTGCAGCAGGGTCCCCTCGGTGCGCCCCTCGCGCTGGGTGACGGTCAGCTCCAGGGTCGAGCGCGTGGCGCGGTCGAGCACCAGGTTCCGGCCCGGGTCTTCGACGCGGATCCCCAGCACGTGGTCGCAGGTGCCCCGCTGGGTCTCGATCAGGTACTCGAGCAGCGCCCCCGCGGCGGGCACGATCGGGGAGTCCTCCTCGATGCCGAACCCCTCCAGGGTCTTGACCCCAAAGCGCTCGCAGAGCGCCCGGCGGCAGGCGTCGCGTTCGAAGCGCCACGGGTCGCGCAGGGTGAGGCGCGGGCCCAGGATCTCCTCCACCGGGGCCAGCTCGGGGCACGCCTCCGTCTGCCCCTCGGCCCAGATCAACTCCGCCGGCGCCAGGCGCGCGAGCTCGTCCTCGACCCGCCCGAGGGGGATCTCGAGGGCGTGGAAGCGTCCGGTGGAGACGTCCACCCACGCCAGCCCGACCCGGTTGTGATCCACCGCCAGGCTCGCGAGCCAGTTGCTGGCGCGCGCGTCGAGAGCGTCCTCCTCGGTGACCGTGCCCGCCGTGACCACGCGCACGATCGAACGGTCGACGATCCCCTTGGTGGTGCGGGGGTCGGACATCTGCTCGCAGATGGCGACCTTGAAGCCCTGATTGACCAGCCGCATCAGGTAGCCGTCCACCGACTTCACCGGCACCCCGGCCATCGGCAGGGCGTCGGGGGTCCCCTTGGCGCGCGAGGTGAGGGCGATGCCGAGCTGGCGGGCGGCGATCTTGGCGTCCTCCCCGAAGAGCTCGTAGAAGTCGCCCATGCGGAAGAAGAGCAGGGCCCCGGGCTGCTCCCGCTTGGCCGCCCAGAACTGGTCCATCATGCCCACCTTGGGCTTGCGCCCGCGGCGCTTGCGGGTGGTGCTCTCGGCTTCGGCCATGGGGAGGATTGCGGGAGGAACCGATCATTCTAGTCTCCTGGACCGGCGCCCCTCCTCCCCGCCGAAGGATCGTGGAGGCCGATGAACCTGGCATTCCCTTTGCAACCTCCAGGCCCCGGGCGCGAAATGGCCCCGGATCCCATGGCTGCCACCCCGATCCCCTCCCCCCGGCCCGCCCCGCCGCGCCGCGCGGCGTGGGCGCTGTGTCTGGTGGCGCTCGCGGTCTCCTGCGCCAGCTACAACCGGCGTACCGAGGGGGCCCGACGTGACTTCGAGAGTGGACGCTTCGAAGAGGCCATCGTGGCCTACGCGGAGGACGACACCACCGGCTCGGCCTTCCTGGCGGGGGCGGAAGCGGGGATGGCGGCCCTGGCGGCGGGGTACTGGGAGCAGGCCGTCGAACACCTGGGGCGGGCCGCCGAGGCGGTGCACGAGATCGAGGCCGCCGCCCTGGTGTCACCGGCCAGTGCCGGGGAGCTGATCGCCTCCTGGACCCTGAACGAGACCTTCACCGACTACCACGGGGAGGGCTACGAGCGCGCCATGCTGCACGCCTGCCTGGGCCTGGCCTACCTGGCCCAGGGGATGGTCGAGGACCTGCACGTCGAGACGCGCCTGGCGGACCAGCTCCTCACCAGCGAGCAGGAGCTCTACGACTCCGACTACCGGGCCGGTGGCTTGGCCCACTTCCTCTCGGCGGTCGCCTACGAGCTGGCCGAGGAGTACGACCAGGCCTACATCGACTACAAGCGCCTGGAGGCCAAGGACCTGGGCGGGGAGCTGGTGGGGCGCTCCCTGGTGCGGCTGGCGCGTTGGCTGGGCCGCGACGACGAGCTGCCCCAGTGGGAGAGCCGCTTCGGCGCCGACGAATCCCCCCCCCACGACGCCGCGCGGATCGTGGTCGTCGCCGGGGTGGGGCTGGGCGGCTACAAGGAGGAGGCGCGCCTCGACATCCCCACCCCCGACGGCTTCCTCTCCTGGGCGGTGCCCACCTTCCAGAGCCGTCCCCAGAGGGTGACCGACCTGATCCTCGACGCCGGACCGTCGAGCGTGCGCACGGTGGTCATCGAGGACGTGGCCCGCGTGGGGGACAAGAACCTGGAGGATCGGCTGGCCTGGCTGGCCGCCAAGTCCACGGTGCGCACCCTCATCAAGCGCGAGATGCGCGAGGCCCTGAGGAAGGAGCACGGCCCCCTGGGAGCGCTGGCGGGGGATCTGCTCAACGTCCTGACCGAGCGCGCCGACCTGCGCGCCTGGCGCACCCTGCCCGACACCTGGCAGGCGGCGCGCCTCTTCGTCGAACCGGGAGTGCACGAGCTCATCCTCGAGGCCGTGGGGGGCGAGCGCGCCTCCCTGGGGACCTTCGAGCTCGAGGCGGGGGAGACGATGTTCGTCCTCGCCCGCACCCTCGGCCCACGTCTCTACGCCCACCCGATCGGCGGACGCCCCGTGGAGGTCGCCCCCCCCCGGAGCCCCCTCGAGAGCGGCCCCCGCCGACGGCTGATCACCTCGCCTGAAACCCAGGAGAACTGACATGAAGACCCTCTTCCTCCCCCTCGCCCTGGCGCTCTTCGCGGCCGGTTGCAGCGGCACCCGCTACAAGGACGCCCAGGACGCCGAGACGATCAACGCCGACTGGGGCTCGACCGACCTGCAGAGCTTCTCCCAGGGCATGGTCGACTCCCTGATCGACTCCCCCGGTCTGAGCTTCCTGCACCACCCCTCCAAGGGGGACGACCAGCGCATCGTGGCCGTCATGGGAGGCGTCGAGAACCGCACCGATGAGCACATCGACTCCACTGGAATCACCGACTCGATCCGCGCCTCGCTCCTGGAGAGCGGCAAGTTCCGCTTCGTCGCGGGGCAGCAGGGGCAGGACGAGCTCGGGGAGCAGGTGCGCTTCCAGCAGGGCTCCGGCCGCGTGGACCCCGAACAGGCCAGAGCCTTCGGCAAGCAGGTCGGCGCCGACGTCGTGGTCTACGGCACTCTGCGCAGCATCACCAAGAAGAAGGGGCGCTCGCTGGAGAGCCTCGGCACCAAGACCAAGGACCGCTACTACCAGTTCGTCCTGAACTGCGTGAACATCGAGAGCGGTGAGCTGATCTGGGCCAAGGAGGAGGAGCTGCGCAAGACGCAGGTCACCAGCCTCTTCGGCTCGGAGTGAGCGGGCGGGGGCCCCGGTGGGGTGCTGGCGCCCCGCACCCGGATTTCCCGTTTCCGAGTTCGGTTCGGCGCCACCTCGCGCTGGGGGGGCAGCGCTGAACTCCACCGCAAGGTGACTCCGCTAGAGCGACATCCCACCCAGGGCGACGGGCGCCCCCGGCGGCCCGCGGCCCGCTTTTGGGGGGGGGGGGGGGGGGGGGGGGGGGGGCCTGCGCTTAACCCCCCCCAATGTTTACCCCCCTTGCCCCACACCCCACCCCGGGCGACGGGCGCCAGAGGCGCCCGTCGCCCATTTTGGGGGGTATCCCCCCCTCCCGCGCGTTCGATAGCCCCCCCCTCCCGGCTGAGGACCCAGAGCCGAGGAACGTAGCGAAGAGAGCCAACTCACTCGACGAGCGCTTCCCCCCTGGGGTTCCCCCAGTGGGTCCCGGAAGGAGGAGCCTCGCTTCGGCTCGCGCGCCCTGGTGGTCCCCACCGGGCGCGCACTGTTTTTACGTTCGGTCCCGGATCGAGTCCGGCTCTGAGCCATGCGAGAACGAAGGAGCCCACGAGAAGCTAGAGAGACAGCCGACTCCGATGGAAGCCAGGACCCGCTGGGGAGCGATCCCCGGCGGGTTCTCGTTTTCTGCGATCCCCGCGTTCGGTTCCGTCCGGCCCACGGCTCCGGGTCCTGCAGCCAAGAAAGCTGTGCTGGGGATCCTGACTCTTCTCGAGTCAGAGAGCCCGCCGGCCGCGCCGGCGGGCTCTTCTCCCATTAATGGGGCTACCGACTCACCCGTCCTCGTCCCGGATTCGGGCCGTCAGGACGTGGTCCCTCCAGGCACCGTCGATGCGCAGGTACGCCCGGGCGAGCCCCTCCCGCTCGAATCCCAGCCGCTCCAGCAGGGCTCCGCTGCGGTCGTTCTCCGGCCGGAAGTTGGCCATCACCCGGTGCAGATCGAGCTCCCCGAAGGCGTACTCCAGCGCCGCCTCGAGGGCTTCCCGCATGTACCCGCGCCCCTCCAGCCCCCGGTCGATCGAGTAGCCGAGGTAGCAGGCCTGGAAGGCCGCCCGCACGATGCCGGTCAGATTGGCCACTCCCACCACCCGCCTCTCCGGGTCGGCGCGCTCGAGCAGGACCATCCGCACCGCCCGGCCCGCCTCGAACTCGAGGCGGCTGGCCTCGATTTGGTGCTCCCACCGGGCGGGACTCAGGAAATCCTCCGGGCGGCGCGGCTCCCAGGGTTCCAGGTGGCTCGCGTTGCGCCGGTAGTAGTCGATCAGCCTGTCGGCGTGCTCCTGGCCGGCAAGGCGCAGGAGCAGGCGGGGGGTGTCGAGGTGGGGGGTGGGGGGGGCGCCCATCACTGGCCGCAACCTACCTGAACTGCCTCCCTTCCGTGGGCATCCCGAACGTCCAGCGTCCCGATCTCAGCCTTCGAGCCCTCCTCGTGGCCCCACCGGGACGCACATCCCGCGGCGCCCGATTCGTCGTGCCTCCACGGGGCCCGAGCTGGGAGACGGACGCTCCAAATCCCTGGCAGCAATGGGGTTGCGGCGAAGCTCCCGGCGGGAAGCACATCGAAGGGAGGCAGTTCGGTTGGACGACAGCGGGTGATGGCCGGCGAGGAGGCGCCTCTGGCCGGCGGTCGTGAGAGGACCGGGCCAGAAGCGGGGATGGGCGGGAATGGGCGTGGGGGATCGCTCGTCCCAGGGTCGTCTTCCAGCTAGCCTTCCCGACATGGCCCTCTACCTCGTAACTGGCGGCGCCGGCTTCATCGGCTCCCATCTCGCCACGGCCCTCGTGGGACGCGGGGATCGTGTGCGTGTGCTCGACGACCTCTCCAGCGGCCGGCGGGAGAACCTGGCCCACCTCGAGGTCGGTGATGCCGGATCGGGAGCTCCGGTCGAGCTCCTGGTGGGCGATCTGGCCGATCCCGCCGCCTGTGTCGCGGCGGTCGAGGGGGCCCGCGGGGTGTTCCACGAGGCGGCCCAGGTCTCGGTCCCCGAGAGCGTGGCCGACCCGGAGCGCAGCTACGCCGTCAACGTCACCGGCACCCTGAGGCTGCTGGAGGCGGCCCGCGCGGCCGGGGTCGAGCGTCTGGTCTTCGCCGCCTCTTCGGCGGCCTACGGCGATGGCCCGGAGCTGCCCAAGACCGAGGATCTGCCCCTCAATCCCTGCTCCCCCTACGCCGCGGGGAAGGTCGCGGGAGAGCACCTCATGCGCGTCTGGGGCCAATGCTTCGGCCTGCGCACGGTCTGCCTGCGCTACTTCAACATCTTCGGCCCGCGCCAGGCGGACGACAGCCCCTACACGGGGGTGATCGCGATCTTCGCCCGCGCGCTGCTCCAGGGGAGCGTGCCGACGATCTTCGGTGACGGGGAGCAGACCCGCGATTTCACGTACATCGACAACGTTGTGGCCGCCAACCTGGCCGCGATCGAGGCCGACCTCGACGAGCCGGGGACGGTGATCAACGTCGGCACCGGCGACAGCATCACCCTGAACGACCTCTACCGCGAGATGGCGGCCCTGACCGGGGGGACCGAGATGCCGAACTACGCCCCCGAACGGACTGGGGACGTGCGCCACAGCCGGGCCTCGGTGGAGCGCGCTCGCGGGCTCCTCCGCTACGCCCCTCGGGTCTCCTGGCGGGAGGGGCTGGCGACCACCGTCGACTGGTACCGCGCGAGCCTCGCAGGAACCTGAGCGAGGACGTTTCGTTCTGAGGCGCGGCGCGAATAGTCCGACCTTGGCTTTCAGTTAAGGGTAAGTACCCGCCGAACGGCGGGGAGACCACGCGTGGGGCGTGGGCGAACACGGTTGGCTCAGGGGGCATTTGTGAGCCGGAGAGGAAGGGCCGCAGGACGGTCCGGCTTCACTCTTATCGAAGTGATGGTCGCAGTGGTGCTGCTGACCATTGCGATGCTTGGCTTCTCGAAGGCCTTCGTCTCGAGCATGCTCGCGAGCGACACCGAGCGAGAGGTCCGGTTGGCGACCGAAACGGCCCGCGGGATCATGGAGAGCCTGGCCGGTGCGGAATTCGAGCAGGTCTTCCAGCTCTACAACGCCGACCCCCAGGACGATCCCGGGGGTGTCGGCACTGCACCCGGGCCGAGCTTCGACGTCGTAGGCCTGGATCCGCTGAGCGGCGACGAAGATGGCCAAGCGGGTGAGGTGCTGCTTCCCATCGTGGAAGACGTAGGCGGCTATCAGGTCCGCGAGGACCTCGACCTACCCGAGTTGGGCTTGCCGCGGGATCTCTCCGGAGACGGGATCGTCGATGACCAGGACCACTCGGCGGACTACGTGATCCTGCCGGTTCGCATCCGCGTCGAATGGGAAGGCAGCGGGGGCCCCGCGCAGGCCGAGTTCCACACCGTACTCATGGGGGTCTAGGAGCTGACCAGTCATCGCAAAGCAGGCTTCACCATGCTGGAGGTGGTCATCGCGGCCGCCCTCCTCTGCATGGCTCTCGCCAGCGCAGCCATGGTTTCCCAGACGGGAAGCGGTGCGTATCGAACCAACCAGGCGATCGGGGCCCTGGAGCAGACCTTGCACCGAGCGCTGGAGCAGGCCTCCGGTCAAATCGCGGCCACCGGGATCGATCACCTGGAGCCAGATCCGCTGGAGGGACTGGCCTACGGAGACCTGCAGCTTCAGCCCGTCGTCGACTACACGGAGGCGGGGCCAGTGCTCGGACCGACCAACCAGCTCCTGACCCAGATGGAGGCCGGTGAGCTGGCAGACGGAGTGGACAACGACGGGGATGGGCTGGTCGACGAGCGCGACCTGCTGCTCATTCGAGATGTCGGCGGTCCCAACGAGAAACGAGTGGTGCTCTGCCACGGCGTACTCGAGTACCTGGAGGGTGAGACCTTCGACGGGACGGACGAGAACGACAATCAGCTCGAGGACGAACCAGGCTTTCACCTCGAGCGCAACGGGAATGTGATCACGCTGCGACTCTCCGTCGGGCACCAGGACCCTCGTGGGGAGGTCATGGTGCGCACCGCCGAGATGAGCGTGAGAATGCGGAACTGAAGGATTTGGGGGACTGACGGCTTGAACAAGTACGGTTTGAAACGAGGGGGCTGCGCACGTAGAGGCGCGGCCGTGGTGACGGTGATGGTCGCGGTCGGGGCCTTGTGCACCCTATCGATGGCAATCCTCAGCAGCGTGGCCTCTACTCACCGGCTGAACCACTCCACCAAGAACGAGGTGGGCGCCCGCTACCTGGCCGAGGCCGGGCTGGCCGAGGCGGTTCACGATCTGCGTCTCGAGGGCAGTGGCAACCTGGGTTCCAATGGCGAGCGGGTCGAGTACGGCGGCGGGGACTTCTGGGTCGAGTGCACGGATCTCGGCGGGGGTCTCATGTCCTTGATCGCGACGGGCGTGCAGGGGCGCTCGGCTGCTCGGGTGGAGCTGGTCGTGCAGACCCAGGCCGACGGCCTCTTCTCCTGGGGTGCCTTTGGCGACGAGGGGCTGGCCATGTCGAGCAACGCCCACGTCGACAGCTACGACTCACGTTTGGGCTCCTACGCCGATCAGCAGGTCAACGGCAACGGCAACGACGCCTGGGCCAATGACGAAGGCAACGTCGGCAGCAACACGGACATCCTTCTGCTGCAGAACGCGTCCGTAATGGGCAACGCCGTGCCCGGGCCTTCCGGGACCGCCACGGTGATGGGCAACGCCGTGGTCAGCGGCACGACCACGCCCGCCTCCGACCAGGTGGACATGCCGGAGATCGAGCTGCCCACCACCGTCTCGAGTGGACCGCTGACGATCTCCTCGAACGGCTCCCAGACCCTCGGGGCGGGAGAGCACGCCTTCGACGCCTTCCTGATGGAGACTGGAGGCACGTTGACCATCGAGGGCCCGGCCACCGTGGTCTTCCAGTCCGTCGAAATGAAGTCGAACAGCGAGCTCGTCATCGAAGCGACGGGGGGGGGCGGTCGAGATCTACGTCATCGACGATTTCGTCATGAGCTCGAATACCATGCTCGCCTCGACGACCAAGTCGCCATCGGACGTGAGGCTGAACCTCCTCAGCGACAACGTGATCAACCCCGATGAGGAGGTCGACCTCGACGACGTGGACTTCGAATCGAACGCGGAGCTCCACGGAGTGGTCTACGCTCCCAACGCTCACGTCGAGATCGACTCTAACTTCCAGCTCTTCGGGTCGCTCGTCGCGCGGTCCGTCCGCTTGAGCTCGTGGTCCAGGATTCACTTCGACGAGGCTCTGCGCGAGGTGGATGGTGACGAGTCCGAATCCGGATTCACCCGTCTGACCTGGCGCGAACGACCCGTCTCCGCCGCAGAGATTCAGTGGTGATGCGGCAGGCGCTCGCCTTTCTGCTCGCCGCCACCTCCGGCGTAGCGAGCCCGATTCCTCAGGTGAGAGAGCCCACGCCGGCCCTGGCGAGGTGCGTGCGTCTCCTGCGGGACTCCCGTCTGCCGGACGCGATCCCGACCGAGGAGCTGGTGCGTCGTCTGCAGCAGGACGTCAACGCAGCCCTACCCGAACTGATCGATCTGATGGTCGCCGGCCGAGTCCCCGCACTCGAGGCGGACGAGAAGCCGCAGACCCTGTCGGTCCCCCAACGGGACCATCTGCTCGCGGCCCTCGCCACCCTGCCGAGCGCGGCTCTGTCGGCTCAATCGGAACGACTGCTGGAGGCTGAGTCTCCAGAGGTCGGTGCCCGTGCGGTGGCCTCGCGACTACTGGCTCTCGGTGGGCGAGCGGAGGATCTCACGCAGGTGATTGCCTTGGCCACCCCGGATGCGGTGATGCCCCTCGAACCCCGCTGTGAGGATGCACTCGAGTGGTCGGTGGAGGCGCTCTTGGAGAAGGACCCGGAGGCGACCCGCCGGCTGCTACTCCACCGGGGGAGCGGCTTGACTCCGCCCACGCTGCCGCCGGTGATGCGCGCTTTGGCGGATGACGGTGACCCGGCCGGGCTCGAGGTGCTGCTCGGGTTCGCTCGACGCCATCCGAACCAACGACTGGAGGTGTTCGCCCAGGCCCGACGGTTGGGCGGGAGCGGGGACCGCGACGTGGACCTGGCCTTCGCCAGGCTGCTGCGGGAGCACCTCGATCCGGACCAGTCGAACCTGGCCAGGGCCGCGATCCTGGTCCTGGGCGAGCTCGACGATCCCGAATGCGCCCTGACCCTGATCGGGCTCCTGGAGGATCCCAGGGTCGCCGCTGAGGCCCACTGGGCCCTGTGCGAGATCACGGGCCTGCGGCTCGTAGCCGACCCCGCCCGGTGGTGGTGTTGGTACGAGGAGGAGCAGCGCTTCTTCGCCCTGTACTACGCCGAGTGCCTGGGGGACCTCCACGGCCGCCACGGCGGCCGCGCAGTCGCTGCCATCCGGGAGCTGTCCCGCCACCGTCTACGGCGGCACGAGGTGGCCGAAGAACTGGCCGCAGCGCTGCACGCCGCTCCGCCGACCCGCCGGCGCTTGCTGTGCAACGCCCTCGAGGCGCTGGGATCCGGCCGGGCCGTCCCGGCTCTGACAGAGGCCCTCGGGGATCCCGATCCCGTGGTCGTGGCAGCGGCGCGGCGGGCCCTGAGCACCTTGACCGGGTGCGATCCCTCCCTCGCCAGCACGCCGCCCCCCGATCCGGAGTAGGCCCGGGTCGTCGCCCCGTCCCCCAATCGGATCGCCAGGAGATGCCTGCCGCATCTGGGCGCTGGAGCGGATCGCCGACCCCTCGCGTCGCGAGCCTCGCCCAGACCTGATTCCGAGCGGTCGGGTCGTACGGGTGGTCGTTGTTGGGTGGTTCCTTCGCAGTCTGTCGGGGCTGCCACCCCGACGATATCCCCGCCTCAATGGGGGAGACAGGTTCTCGCCAGGGGACTAGAGTACGGCCCTTCGCTTGGCGCGACGCTGGACCGGCTGACCGGCCTCGCGTTCCGCGCGGGGCATGCGCTCCCCGACCGCCTACCCGATCGGGGGCCGGTCAAACCAGAGCAACACGCGGCGAGACGCCTCGGAGGGGCGTGCCCGATCATCGAGTCCCGAGAGGACACCAAGGAAGCACAAGGAGTTTGAAGTGCTGGAACTGAACAAGGGTGTAGACATCCTCAGCGACATCGGCGGGATCAAGACCATCGACGATGCCAGAGGCGTCTTCCGCGAAACCATGGACGCGGCGAACCTCGCGAAGATCGAGAAGATCAAGAACGAGGAGGCGCTGATCAAGATCGCCAATGCCATCGCCATCGGCAAGCCGAAGGACGTCTTCGTCAACTCCGGCTCGGCGGAAGATCTGGCGTTCGTCCGCAAGCTGAGCATCGACAAGGGCGAGGAAGCCCCGCTGGCCATGGACGGCCACACGATCCACTACGACCTCACCAAGGAGCAGGCGCGCATCGTCGACCGGACCTTCTACATCGTGAACCCGGACGAGAAGATCAGCGTCCTGGCCAAGAAGATCCTGCGCGACGACGCCCACGAGTACATCAAGGACAAGTTCCTGGGGGTCATGGAGGGCAAGACCTGCATGGTCGGCTTCTTCAACCGCGGTCCCGCGGGCGCCAAAGCCGCCATCCCGGCCCTGGAGATCTCCTCCTCGACCTACGTGATGCACAGCGGTGATCTCCTCTACCGCAACGTCTACGACACGTTCGACGCCGAGATCGAGCGCTATGGGAAGTTCCTGACGAACGTCCACAGCGAGGGGCTGAACCGGGACGAGGACCTGCCGAACGCGCGCGTCTTCATGGACCGCAGCCACCTGACGACCTTCTCGATGTTCTGCACCTACGCGGGCAACACCCTGCTGCTCAAGAAGGGCAACCACCGCTTCTGCGTGGACCTCGCGACCTACTTCAAGCGGGGCGAGGAGCTCTCCGAGCACATGTTCCTGACCGGCATGAAGGGCCCCGGAGGGCGCCTGACATTCTTCGCCGGAGCGGCCCCCAGCGGTTGCGGCAAGACCACCACCGCCATGGCCGGAACCGACTTCGTCGGCGACGACCTGGCGCAGATCTGGATCGCCCAGGACGGCACCGCTCGGGCCATCAACCCCGAACAGGGCATCTTCGGCATCGTGGAGGACGTCAACAGCGAGGGCGACCCCTACCTGATGAAGTGCCTGCGCGAGCCGGGCACCGAGGTCATCTGGTCGAACGTCCTGATCGACGACGAGAAGAAGCCGCACTGGGTCGGCAACGGCGAGTCGCACCCCGACAAGGGGTTCAACTTCCAGGGCGAGTGGTTCGCGGGCAAGAAGGACGCGGACGGCAAGGAGATCCCGATCTCGCACCCCAACGCCCGCTGCACCCTGCGCTGCTCGTCGATCGCGAACTACAACACCGAGTGGGGGGAGAACCCCGACGGCGTGCCGGTCAAGGTCGTCACCTACAGCGGTCGCGACGCCGACACCATGCCGCCCGTGTGGGTCGCTCCGAACCCCGATCACGGCGTGGTCATCGGCGCCTCGATCGTCTCGCAAGCCACGGCCACCGAGGTCGGCGCCACTGGCGTCAAGCGCGCGCCCTGGGCGAACGCTCCCTTCATCCCCGGCGCCCTGGCGGACTACATGGGCTCCCAGTTCGAGTTCTTCAACAGCTCGAGACTGTCGCAGGAGGGTCGACCGATCTTGGCTGGCCTCAACTACTTCCTCACCCACCAGGCGCGCGGCGGCAACGGCACGGGTCTGCTCGGTGAGAAGCGCGACGTGAAGGCCTGGCTCTCCTGGCTCGAACGCTTCTCCCACGGAGAGGTCGAGGGCATCCTCACGCCGATCGGCTACCTGCCGAAGTACGAGGACCTGAAGGCGCTCTTCGACGAGGTGATCGGCAAGGCGTATCCGCGCGAGCTGTACGACATGCAGTTCTCGCTCTACATCGACAACATCGTCGCGCGCATCGATCTGCAGAACGAAGCCTACGGCAAGGAAGAGAACGTGCCGCCCAGGCTCTTCGAGGTCTACGCCGAGCAGAAGAAGGGCCTCTTGGAGCTCAAGGAGAAGTTCGGCGCGATCGTCACGCCCGATCAGCTGATCGCGGCCGCCGTCTAGCGCGACCCGCCGCACGGTGAATCCAGAGCCGTCCCCGCCTCGGCCGGGGCGGCGCGAGGGACACCCGGCGCCCCCCACTCCACCCCCCAACGGTGTCGGCGACCGCCATCCTGGACTACCATTCCGCCATGACGGACAGGAACGAGACCGCCCAGGCCCACTACCTGGAGGCGATGCGACTCTACGGCGAGGGGGACAACTCGGGGGCGGTCGCGGTATTCGAGGCGGCGCTCGAGCACGAGCCCGACTGGACCGAAGCCCTGCACGGGCTGGCGATGGCGCTGATGCACTCCGGCGAGCTGGACCGCGCCGTGGAGGTCGGGCTGCGGATCGTGGAGCTCGACCCCGACGACCCCTTCGCCCACACCAGCCTGTCGATCTTCTACCAGCGCAGGGCCGCCGCGGCGGAGCAAGCCGGAAACGCCGACGAGGCGCGCGCCAACATCGCCCTCGCCGAAGAGGAGGGAGCCCAGGCGCGCATGCTCTCCTGGCAAGAGGAGCTGAAGACCAACCCCGGCGCTCCCCCGCCCATGCCTCCCCCGACGTCCTAGGCGGGGGCGGATCGCTCAGCGGACCGCGTCGTCCTCGATCCCCAGGATCTTGCGCCCCTCCGGGGAGATCATCTGCGGTCCCCACTGGGGCTCCCAGACGATCTCGATGCGGGTCTCGTCGAGGTCGGGGAGGGTGTTCAGGCGCTGCTTCATCATCTCCGGGATCTGACGCGCCATCGGGCAGGCCTGGGAGGTGAGGGTCATCTTGATCTTGGCGATCGACTCCTCGACCTCGACCTCGTAGACCAAGCCCAGGTCGACGATGTTGACCGGGATCTCGGGATCGTAGACCTGCTTGAGCTCGGCGTAGATGTCCTCGGTGGTGGGCATGTCGTAGCGGGGGTGGAGGTGGATCGGGGGGAAGTGCCGCTTCCCCGTGGCACGACTCTACCCCAATCGGGAGCACGGGCCCGGCCCACGGGTAGAATCCGGCCGTGATCCGCTACGAAGGTGCCGTCTTCCGCCCCCCCTCCGAGGCCGCCAGCCTGATCCTGCAGGCCACCCTGGGCTGCTCCTACAACCGCTGCACCTTCTGCGGCATGTACCCGGACAAGCCCTTCCGGGTGCGCCCCCTCGAGGAGCTGGCGCGGGAGATCGCCTGGGCGCGGCGCGAGTTCCCCGGGGTGCGCAAGGTCTTCCTGGCGGACGGCGACGCGCTGATCGCCAAGGCTGCCTTCCTGGAGGGGGTACTGGAGCTCCTGGCCGAGGCCTTTCCCCTGCTGCGTCGCGTGAGCATCTACGCCTCGCCCCAGTCCCTGGCCGTGCGCAGCGTCGAGGAGATGACGCGTCTGCGGGAGCTGGGCCTGACCCTCTACTACCTGGGGATCGAGTCCGGCGACGACGAGGTCCTGCGCCGCACCGAGAAGGGGGTCGACGCCGCCGAGATGGTGCGCGTGGCCCGGAAGGCGAACGAGGCGGGGGTCAAGCTCTCTACGATGATCCTCTTGGGCCTGGGGGGGCGCGAACTCTCCGACGCCCACGCCCGCGGCTCGGCGGCGGTGGTGAACGCCATCCAGCCGCGCTTCGTCAGCACCCTGGTGGTGATGCCGGTGGAGGGGACCCCGCTCTGGGAGCAGGTGCAACGCGGCGAGTTCGAGGAGCTGGAGCCGCTCGAGGTGGCCCAGGAGCTGCGCACCTTCCTGGCGGGACTCGAGCTCCGGGGCACCATCTTCCGCTCGAACCACGCCAGCAATTACCTGACCCTGAAGGGCACCCTGCCCAAGGACCGGGAGGCCCTGGTCGCCGTGCTCGATCAGGCCCTGGCCGACCCTTCCCGCGCGCCCTTCGTACCGGAGTGGCTGCGGGGGCTCTGAGGGCGGCAGTCCTGGTTCGAGGCACGTCAGGCGAACCGGAGCGGGTGGCGGGCGTGGAGGCGTGAATCCACTCCGTTTCACCCTACAATCGGTGGCAAGGAGGGGGCCCCCCATGAAGCTCCTCGTCGCTGCCCTATTGGCCTCGACGGCCCAGGCCCAGTCTATCTGGTACGTGGACGTCGATGGCGTCCCGCCCGGGAGCGGGAGCGTCGGCGATCCGTACACGAGCCTGCAGTACGCGATCGACGAGCCGACGACCCTGTCTGGAGACACTCTCTTCGTGCAGGCCGGCGTCTATCTCGAAGCGGTCGACTACGGAGGCAAGTCACTGGCCATCCGTTCGGTCGAGGGACCCGGTCAAACCGCCATCGACGTCCAGGGCGTGGGCAGCGTCGTGACCTGCGCGACGGGCGAAGGCGCCGGGACGTGGTTGGAGGGCTTCACCCTGCGCAATGGGATCGGCACGGACACGGGCACGAGCATCGTCGGCGGAGGCCTGTACCTCTCAGGGGCAGAGATCGAACTGACCGACTGTCGCATCGAGGATTGTCAAGCCGTGGACAGCGGGGGCGGCGTCTACGCCGAGTCCGCGACGCTGCGCATGGCGGGTTGCACCGTGGTCGATTGCCCCGTCGGTGGCGGACTGCACGCCTCCAGCTCGACGGTGGAGCTCACCGGTTGCCAGATCTCCGACAACGAGCGCTTGGGGGAGATCTTCGGACCGGCATCCGGCGTGACCCTCTGGAGCTGCACCTCGTCGATGGACTTCTGTCAGGTGCAGTACAACGGGAACCGGCTGGGGGAGTTCGACAAGGGGGGCGGGATCCAGGTGATCGGCGGCACGATCGACCTGCAGTCCTGCTGGATCTCGGGGAACCGCAACGAGTACCGCGGCGGCGGGATCGCGCTGGGCTCTTGCACGGCCACGATCGAGGCTTGCCAGATCGTCGACAACGAGAGCGTCGACGCCTTCTGGGGTGGTGGGCTCTACGTGGACGAGGTGGGGCTCACCACGCTCACCGTCGACGACACGCTCATCGACGGCAACTACGGTGCCGATGGGGCCGGGGTGTATCTGGGAGCAGGGAGCGCGACCTTCACGGATTGCACCCTGGCCGACAACTACTCCGAGAGCCAGCCCTTCTACCCCGAGTCGGGGTTCGGCGGAGGGCTGTTCGTCGCGCCCGTCGCCAGCGCGGAGGTGACGCGCTGTCTCTTCGCGGAGAACCACGCCGAGGGCGACAACGACCTGATCTCCGGGCAGGGGGCAGCGGTACACGGGCCCGCCTCCCTCGTGCATTGCGTCCTGCACGCCAACACTCTCGGCGGCTCCACCCCCGAGGGGGGGGGAGCCTACGCAGCGACCCTGCGCAACTGCGTGGTCTGGGCCAATGATGCGGACGGGCTCGCGGGTGGGGCGGTGGCCACCTACTCGACGGTTCAGGGAGGATGGTCCGGAAATGGAAATCTGGCCGCGGATCCCAAGTTCTGGTCCGAGTCGACGCGCGACTTCCGGCTCATGCCGGGTTCGCCGTGCATCGATGCCGGCGACCCGGCCGATCCTCTGGACTCCGATGGGACGGTAGCGGACCAAGGACTCCACCCCTTCGAGCCGGACTACTGTCCCGGCTGCGATCCGGTGATCGGCCAGTCGTACTGCTTCAGCAATCCCAATTCGACCGGGAGCGCGGTGGTGCTGACCGGCCGCGGGAGCGACGTCATCACCGACGATCTGGTCCTGCTTCAGGCCACGGACTTGCCAGCGGAAGAAACGGCGTTCCTCTACTTGTCCGACCACCGCAACTTCGTCCCGATCAGCCCCTTCGACCAGGGCCCCTTCTGTCTCGGCTTGCCGTACGTCGTGGAGGTCGTCGGGACCGGATCCACCGGAGTGATCTATCTGCACGTCGAGCTCGGCACCCTACCGAGCGGAGTGGTCGTGTCCCCCGGCGAGATCTGGTCCTTCCAGCTCCGCTACAGCGACGTGAACCCCATGGTCACAACCAATACGAGCTCGGCCCTGGCGATCACCTTCCAGTAGGCTGTCGACTCGCGGTCGACCAGTATTCCAGCGTGCAGGTAGATCACACCACTAGGTAGAGTGTGCGCGCCATGCTGCGGCGCACCCTCCTGCCCACGATCCTGGGGATCCTCGCCTACGGCTTCTGGATCAGCCCCGATTTCAAAGAGGTCGCCGCCGGGGTGGCGATCTTCCTCTTCGGGATGCTGGCCCTGGAGGAGGGCTTCCGCACCTTCTCGGGCGGCCTGCTGCAGCGCGTGCTGCACCGCAGCACCGAGGGCCTGGGCCGCAGCCTCTGCTTCGGGATGGTCACGACCACCCTGATGCAGTCGAGCTCGCTGGTGTCGGTCCTGGCGATCTCCTTCCTGAGTGCCGGCATGATCGGGCTGCACGCCGGACTGGGAATCGTCTTCGGCGCCAACCTCGGCACCACGACCGGAGCCTGGCTGGTGGCGGGCTTCGGGTTGAAGGTCAAGATCTCGGCCTGGGCCATGCCGATGCTGGCCTTCGGCGTCGTCCTGATCTTCCAGAAGGGCAAGTCCCAGGTGAGTCGGACGCTGGGAGGAGTGGGCTGGGTCCTGGCGGGGATCGGCTTCCTCTTCCTAGGCATCCACTACATGAAGGAGGGGTTCGAGGCCTTCAGGGAGACGATCGACCTGTCGGCGTACGCCGTGTCGGGCTTCCGGGGTCTCCTGCTCTACACCCTGATCGGCGCCGCGGCGACGGTCGTGATGCAGTCCAGCCACGCCACCCTGGTGCTGATCATCACCGCCCTGGCGAGTCGGCAGATCACCTACGAGAACGGGTTGGCCCTGGCGATCGGGGCCAACATCGGCACCACGGTGACCGCCATCCTGGGGGCCCTGGGGGCGACGGTGGAGGGCAAGCGCCTGGCCGGGGGCCACCTCGTCTTCAACGTGGTGACCGGCTGCATCGCGATCGCCTTCATCGACCACTTCGTGGCGCTCGTGGAGTTGGCCAGCGACGGTCTGGGGATCGGCGCGGGGGACTACGCCCTGAAGCTGGCGGTCTTCCACACCCTCTTCAACGCCGCCGGCGTCCTGCTGATGGCGCCCCTCATGCGGCCGATGGTGCGCGTGCTCGAGCGCCTGATCCCCTCCCAGGAGGCCGAGCCCGCCCGCCCGGCGTATCTGAACGACGCCGCCCTGGAGTTCGGCGGCACGGCGGTCGACGCCGTCAGACGCGAGGTCGCTCGGCTCTACAACAAGGCCTTCGTCATCCTCGCCCACGGCATCGACCTGCACCGCAGGGAGATCCTCTCCGCACGCCCCTTCCCCGAGATCGTCGAGAACCGCAGGAAGCCCTTGGAGATCGACGTCGACGAGGACTACGAGCAGACCGTCAAGGTGCTCCACGGGGCGATCGTCGAGTTCATCAGCAAGGCCCTCGCTCGCTTGCCGGCGGGGGAGGAGGACGCGCTGCTCGCCCTGCGACATTGCGCGCGCAGGATCGCGGAGGCGGTCAAGGGCGTCAAACACCTGCGCAAGAACCTGGTCGTCTCGATCAACTCCGACAACCCGTACATTCGCGATGCGTACAACCGCCTGCGCATCGCTCTGGGAGGTGTCATGCGCAAGCTGGTCCGGCTGCGCGACCAGGTGAACGTCGGCGCGGATCCGCACGAGACGGTCCTACCCGCGCTGGAGGCGCTGCGGCGAAGCGTCGAGGAGACGGACGTCGTGGCCAACGGCTCCCTGGACCACTTGATCCGCGAAGCGCTGATCACCACCCCCATGGCGACCTCGCTGATCAACGACAGCAGCTACACGCTCCACACGGCGCGCAACCTGATCGAGATGGCGGAGCTGTACTACTCGGCCGTCTACCCCCTCGAGCGCGTCGAGGAGCTGGGCTAGCCAGCTCGTTTCAGCCCGCCGGCTCGGGCAGGATGTCGACGACCTCCTCGCTCTGCTCGATGCGCGCGCGGTCTGCTTCGAGCAGGAACCCGTCGGCCTCGATGCGCAGGCCGTGGTGCACGCCATCTTCGAAACGCTCGGAGTGCACGACGCAGTCAGAGCCGTCAGCCGCGGGCTCGCCGTCGATCCACTCCAGGTAGTCGTGACGGAAGATGATCGGGACGCCGTCGGCCACGAACTTCAGCCCCTCCTTCTCGAAGGTCTCCATGCCCCCGGCCCAAATGCTCGCCCCGCCCGGGACGTCCTCGGCCAAGAGGGACGGCGGCACGTCGTAGACCGGCCCCTTCGGCTTCCACATGAAGCGCCCCCTGATGCGGTCGTGGTGGATTCGATAGCGCCTGCCGGGGGCCTCGATGTAGCCGCGGATCAGGTCGAGGCGCTCGTTCACGAGTCGCTCCTGCTCATCGAGGAGGGTGAGGAAATCGAAGCGCTCCTCCGCCAGGGCGAAGAGCTCGAGCTCTCGCTCCTCGGTCAACGGGAAGGTGCGCTCCAACAGCGCGAATTGGGTCATCCCCTTCTCGCTCATCTCCTCCTTCCAGCCGGGACGCAGGCGATCGAGGGCCAGCCCCTGCGCCATCCCCAGGTTGTACATGGCGTGGAAGAAGGTGATCACCTGGCCGGGAGGTGGCGTGATGCGCATGAGGCGCTCGGCGTACATCTTCTCGGCCTCTTCGAAGGCTCGGTAGTGCGGATCGGGGGTCTCGGCGACCGGGCGCACGACTTCGCCGGAGGTCAGGAGTTTCAGCATGCGCGCCTCGACGTAGGTCGCCGTACCCTCGCTGTACTCCGCCTCCCCTTCGGCGCGTACCACCTCCTCGGGGAGGTCGCGACGGCGCTCGTGCCGCACGGCCACGAACATGCGCGCCAGTTCCTGCGCCTGGGCCTCGTCGGGCTCGCTCGCGAGTGCCGCGAGGATGCGACTCTCGAGGCCGAGCAGCGCCGAGTAGATCGGATCGTCGGTGGGCGTTTCACCCCGGGGTCCGTCCGCTCGGTCGCGGTACTCCTGCTGGTAGACGTGGAACGCCTCGTGCAGCATCAGCCCGAGGTAGCTCTCCGTGGAGCCCCCTTCCGCGGGCATGGTGCAGACGTAGACGGTCTCCTCGCCGCCCAGCGTGATCGCCCAGCCTCCTCCGCGCGGGCCGAAGCGCGTCACGCCGTCGCGCAGCATCACCACCGACTCCCCGACCGTCACGCCGCCGAGCGGCGCGAAGTGGTCGGGGGGCGTGGGGTGGGCGATCAGGAGCTCGCGCTCGTCGTCGATGTTGAGTGCGATCGGGACCCTGCGGGTGTCGAAGCCGGGCCACAGTCGATCCCCGAGGGTGTCTGTGAGGTTGTACAGCTCGAGGATTCGCGCCAGATCGAGATCGACGACCCCGGGGGGGAGCGGTTCGTCGACCGCGTCGCCCTCGTCCTCAGCACCTCCGGGCTCTTCCCGTCGGAAGACGATCTCCCCCTTCTGGATGACCAGGAAGGTCGACCGGATGTGCTCGATCGCCTCGAGCGGATTGCCGGAGACCACCAGGACATTCGCCTCCTTGCCGGGAGAGATCGATCCGATGCGCTCGGCGGCCCCCAGCCAGCGCGCGGGGTAGAGGGTGGCTCCGCGCAGGATCTCGACCTCGCTCACCCCGCACTCCGCCATCAGCTCCATCTCGTCGAGGATGCCCTCCGGCGCGGGGCCGTCGTGCCCGACCAGGAGCTTCACGTCGCGCTGGGCGAGCTCGGCGACGAGGAAGCGGCTCACCTCGTTCATGGAGGCGATCGCTCTCTGCTGGGTCTCCCGCATCGCCTCGGGGACCTCCTCGGGCGGCTCCTCTTCCAGCATCGAATCGAAGACCCGCAGAGTGGGGCACACGTAGGCTCCCTTCTCCCGGATCGAGCCGCAGAGTCGATCGAGCTTCTCCAGGGAGATCGAATCGACTCCATGCCCGAGGACCTTCATCGTGAAGGGCATGTCACCCATCCCGGTCACGCCGCGTGCCAGGATCTCAGCGTGCTCCTCTTGGAGCTCGTCCTTGAGGATCACCGGCCACGGCGCCTTGGCGTGCTCGAAGCTCGTCACTCCCAGCTCGAGCGCGCGATCGATCGGCATGGCGTGAAACAGAGGGCTACCTGGATCGTGAACGATCCGCAGTGACAGCTCGGAGGCCTTCTTCACGAGGTGCTCGTAGACCGCCGGATCCTGGTTGTTGAAGGTCTTGAGCAGACGGGCACCCTTGGCGGCGAGCTCCGGCAGCAATCGATCGACGTCGTCGGTCGTATCGATCGCCACCGTGAACCCCGGCATCTCCTCGTTGTGCATCGCCCAGTGGAGGGGGCTCTTCTCGAGCATCGGCCCGCAGTAGATGATCTCCGGCCCGATCTGCTCCCCCGTCGAGATGCGCCGGCTCATCGACTGCAGGAGCTCCACCGGGCCGCCCACGTCGCGGACGTGCGTCACGCCGTGGGTGGAGAAGGCGCGTAGCTGCCGAGCGACGTGCTCATCCCCTTGCTTGGTGAGCATGGCGAGGTGCGCGTGGCACTCGCACAGCCCCGGCACCGCGAACTTCCCGCTGCAGTCGATGCGCAGCGCGCCCTCTGCGTCGCTCCCCAGCGCCTCGATGCGCCCGCCCTCGATCGCCAGGTCCAGCGGCCCCCTCATCTCGCCGCTCTCCACGTCGAATACGTGCAGGTTCTCGAGCAGGATCGAGTCCTGGGCGCGGGTCTCCGGGGTCACGAGCGCGCCGGCGAGGACCACCGACGAGATCGGCAGCAGTGAACGAATCATCATCTCTCCTTGGTCTCCACCCGAATCGACACACCTTAGCCGAGGACGGTCCCCGTGGACGCGTGGGCTCCCCGCAGTCGCGAGAAGAAGGAGACGTCCACCTCGAAGCCCGTCCGCGGCAGGCCCACGCGCAGCGGGTCGCGGTCGTGGTCCAGTCCCCCTTCGCAGGCGTCGATCAGCTCCGCCAGCAGCGCCCCGATCACGGGCGCGGTCTTGAAGGAGGAACCGCTGGTCCCCATGGCGACGTAGTAGCCGGCGCGATCGGTCCGATCGACGATCGGGTTCCAGTCGAGCAGGGTCACGTCGTAGAGGGAGGCCAGGCCGCGCCGTGCGCCGAGCCGCAGCTCCGGAACGCGCTTCATGGCGCGCAGCATCTGGCGCTCGTGGGTCTCTGCGCTCAGGACGCCGTCGCAGTCGTCGGGATGCGCGACCCACGACGGCGGGTCGCAGGGGGGATCGAGGGAACCCACCAGGAGGTCCCGCCCACCGGACTCGGGACGCAGGTACACCCCGGAATCCACGTCCGCGATGATCGGTAGAGCGTCCGACTCCCCCGCGGCGTCCAGCGGATTGGCGACCACGCTCACCTCGCGCACCAACGGTCGCGTCTCGAGCGGCAGGCGGACCGAGGCCAGCTCGTTGATGATCGCCGAGTGGGGTCCCGCGGCGTTGACCACCACGTCGGCGGAGAGCTCGCTGTCGTCCTCGAGCTCGAGCCGGAAGCGGCGCGGCCCCTCCCCGTCGTGGATCGCGCGCACCCCCCGACCCAGGATGAAGCGCACCCCCTCGCGCTCCCCCGCCGCGCGCAGGTCCTTGGTGGATCCCAGGGGCGAGACCACGTAGCCGGAGTCCGGCTCGAAGAGGGCGCCCGCGATCGGGGACCCCGAGTCGTCGAAGAAGTCGGGATCCTCGGGGCGGCGCACCGGCTGGTGGGAGCGCGTGTCGAGGAAGGGGAAGCGCCGCGCCACCTCCTCCCGGGAGAGCACCTCCACCGGCACACCCAGCTCACGGGTGTGGGCCACGATGCGCTCGATCTCGGCGTCGATCGCAGGCGGGATGAAGAGCATCCCCGGGCGCAGGAAGCGCGCCAGATCGGAGCGCCCCTGGAAGTCCAGGTACGCCGGCCACTCGGCCCAGACCTCCGCGCTCTCCTGGGCCATGGCGGCCATGGCGATCGTCGAGTAGAAGCGCCGCACGATCCCGCACGACGCCGCCGTCGTGCCGTGACCGACGTCGCCTTCGCGGTCGACGACCGTCGGGCGCGCGCCGCGCTTGGCGAGCTCGTAGGCCGCTGCACAGCCGATCACTCCGGCACCGATGATGGCGATCTCGGTCATGGTCGAATCCCCCGTCGTCCTCCCCTCGATTGTAGGGAGCGCAGGACTACGAACTCGGACCAGGGCCGATCCCGCCGCTTGTCTCGGTTCCAGATCCGGAAAGGGCCGTATCCTGGGCTCGCCATGCAAGCCGGAGATCCCAACGACAACGAGAACGCCATCGTTCTGTACCTGCGTGCCCGCGGCACCGGAGAGAAGAGCGAACTGCACCTGACCGCCACCGCGCCGTTCCCCGAGGGTGGCGACAGCGCGCAGCGGGCGGAGGAGGCCTTCCGCGCCGTGGCGCGCACCCTGAGGGAGCGCGGCGCCGCGATCTTCAGCGAACGGATCTTTGCGCCGAGCGACGCCTTTCCCGCCATCGACGCCATCCGCGCCGCCGCCTACGGCGACCTGGACGACGGGATGCCTCCCACCAGGCTCCTGGGGCCCGCCGGCGAGCATCCCGCGCTCGGGATTCAGATCCACGCCGTGGGGAGCGCCGAGCGCCCCGAGGTCCTCCGGTCCGACGCAGGGCCGATCGGGCGCTGCCTGCGCGCCGGGGAGCACGGCTGGACCTTCCTCGGCGCCATGCACGGCGGTTCGGCGGGCACCCCGCACGAGCGCGCCGCGCGCATGTTCCGCACCGCGGAGGAGCGCCTGACCGCGCTCCAGCAGGACTTCACCGACGTGGCGCGCACCTGGCTCTGGCTGGGGGACATCTGCGCCTGGTACGACGATCTCAACGCCGCGCGGACCGAGTTCTTCGAGCGCATCGGGATGTACGACCCGAGCCGCGGCGCGCCCACCTTCCCCGCCAGCACCGGGATCGGCATCTACCCCGTGGACCCGCAGGACTTCTGCACCATGGACCTGATCGCGGTCACGGGGCCGGAGGGGACCTTCCACTGGCACGACGTCGACGGCGAGCAGAACTCCGCCTTCGACTACGGCTCGGCCTTCTCCCGCGCTGCGACGGTGGCCACTCCGGGAGGAAGGACGGTCTTCGTCTCGGGCACCGCCGCCATCGACGCCGACGGCGTGACCGAGTACCCCGACGAGGTGGAGCCTCAGGTCGAGGCCACCCTGGCCCACGTGCGTGCCCTCCTGGGTCAGCACGGTTGCGCAGACGTGGACGTGCTCTCCCACCTGGCCTACTGCAAGAACGAAGCGGTGCGCCGCGCCTTCCTCGAGACGGATGCGGGGCAGACCTGGCCCGGCCACATCCTGATGGGCGACGTCTGTCGCCACGATCTGACCTTCGAGATCGAGGTCGCCGCCGCGCCGCAGCAGTAGGCGCAGTTCAGCGCCCCCGCAGCCAAGCCAGGAGCTCGGCTGCGTCCGGCTCCGGGAGCGCCCGCACCGCAGCGGGTGCCCCCGCGGCGGCGTAGGCGCGGCGCACCACCGCCGGCACCTCGTCCACGCCCAGGAGGGTCAGCGGGGTCGGCGCGACCAGGGCGGCGTACCCCGCCAGCCCCCCCCAGCGCTCCGCCCCGGGCAGGAAGTCGGGATCGTCGTGGTCCGCGACCGCCTCGAACCCGCTTCCGAAGTCGACCGCCACCCGGGAGACCGCGCTGGGATCGAGCGCCGCCGCCAGGAGCGCCGCGAGCGCCTCCTCCCCCTGACCCAGGAGCGCCGGCCGGATCCCGGCGGGGGCCTGGGCGAGCGCGCCGCGCAGGTCGTGCACGCGGTGCGCCAACGAGGTGAGGTTGTAGCCGAAGGTGAAGAGCGCGAACCCCCTGCGGTGGTCCGTGCGCAGCGGGCCGCGGAAGGGGCGCAGCAGGGCGACGTCGGTCGCGCCCGCCAACGCCTGCGACACGCCATCCCCGGGCGGCCCCGCGCAGAGCACGCGCATCGCCTCTGCCGTTCCCTCGAGGCGCGGGCGCGCTTCTTCGAGGGGACGCGTCCCGTGGAGCATCGTCGCGAGCGCACCGCCGACGACGCGCCGGTACTCCGCCAGGTCCTCTCCCGCGAGCACGGCGAGCCGCTCCACCTCCGCACGGGCGATGCGCATCAGCGACGCCCGCACCTCGGCGATCCCCCCCTCCGGCCGGGGGTGCTCGGCGTCGTAGACGCTGAGCTCCGCGGGGGGTACCGGAACCAGGGGGGCCTCGACGATCGGCAGCTCCTGACCGAGGTCGAGGTGGCTGTTCAGGAAGCGGTAGAGGTGCCCGCGCGAGACGGCGTTGTAGTTGTGGGGGAAGTCCGGGTAGCACCAGCCCGCCACCGCATCCGGCGCGCCGACCAGCGCGTACAGGGTGCGCAGCTCGGGCAGACCGTCGCTCAGGATCTCCTTCGTCCAGTCGTTCGCCCCCGTGAGCCCCAGGGGCCGCGGGGCGGCCAGCGCCGCCAGCTCGATGTTCCCCGTGCCGACCCTGAGGTGCGCGGCGTTCTCGCAGATGCATCCCCCCTGCATGGCGGTCGAGACCATGACGGCGGGGAAGAGCACGTCGGGACGCTCGTCGACCGCGGCCAGGATGAAGGTCTGGGTGCCGCCGCCGCTGCCCCCGGTCACCGCGATGCGGCCCGGATCGACGTCGGGGAGGGAGAGCAGCACGTCGAGGGCGTGGATCGAGTTGCGCGTCTGGAGGCCGAAGGGATTCAGCGCCCAGAGCTCCGCGGAGACGTCACCGAACCCGCTCCAGTGCTCGAGCTGCCTGGAGTCCGCGTACCCCAGCATGTCGTAGTGCAGGACGACGCACCCCATGCGGGCGAGCTGGGCACAGCGCGCCTGCAGGTGGAACTTGGCGTTGGGCAGGTGCTCTTCCTCCCCGCGCTCGATCTGGGCGCGCGCATCGTCGTCGGAGACGTTCGAGAAGCGACCGTTGGCCCAGTGGCCGTGGGGGCAGAGGGCGCCGGGATGGGGTCCCGCGCCAGACCCCGTTCCCACCTCGGGGCGGTAGAGGCTGCCGGTGACGTGGAATCCGGGCAGGCTCTCGAAGTAGATGCGCTCGACCGTGTACCCGTCGCGCTCGATCCTGCCCCAGATCACGGGTCGGGGATCGACGCGCACGATCCCGGGCCACAGCCCCGCGGCGACCAGCACGCGCCGCCGGACCTCCTCACGCCGGGCGCTCCAGGCCTCGGCGGTCGGCGGCGGCTCGAAGGGGAAGTGCCCCTCGAGGGTGATCAGTGCCTGGGAGCGCGGATCGGTGGGCCCGTCTTCCTGGGAGAGGGCCGCGGCGGCGATACAGATCGCCAGGGGCAAGGCGCGGAGGTGCATGTCGGTGCCCAGTGTGAGCCTCATGGAGTCCTTCCCTCGCGCAGCACCCACTGCGCCTCGCGACGGGGGGAGAGGGGGGGGATCCACGCCCGCTCCGGACGGGTGTTCCACTCCTCCCTCCAGGCTTGGTGCAGCGCATCGGCGGGGAAGGCCTCGTCCGCGCCGTAGGGGTAGGCGCTCATGCCGTGGAAGGGCAGCGGCTCCACCTCCAGCGCCTCGACGGTGTTGGGGTCGCGGTCCTTGGCCCAGCCGTCGAGGAAGACCAGGTAGTCGCGCCTCCACCCCTGGGGCAGATCCGGTAGGGCCCCCGCGTCGAAGCGCACCCGGAGGGCGTCGCCGCTGCCCATGATCACGAAGCGATCGTCCACGTCGTGGAGCAGCGGCACCGTCTCGCCGTAGCGGGTGTACATCCCCGGGTGCTGGTTCCAGCGCTTGTGCTCGCTCAGAACGCCCCACTCGAAGCGCTCCGGCAGGTCGCCGCGCCCCGTCTCGATCAGGCGGCTGAAGCCGCGCGGCCAGAGCTCGGCGGAGACGGGCTCGAGGGAGGTGATCGCGAGCGGCGCGTCGTCCCCGTCCACCGCGAGCCGGACCGAGTCCCAGTAGAGGCGCAGGGTGGAGAAGAGGCGCAGGCGCGGGTCGCTGCGGTTCACCAGGTCCGTGACGTCGACCACCATCGTCTTGGTCTTGCCCGCCGGGAAGCCCAGCGGGGGGCCGGCATCCACCCAACCTCCCGCGGAGTCGGGCACCTGGAGGATCGGCGGGACGAAGTCGACCCCCGGCGTGCGCGCCGCGGCCATGTTCACGCTGGCGTCGGTCCAGTAGAACCAACCGGTGCACAGGAGGCGCAGCCGCTCTGCCCCGCGGACGCGCTCCGGGTCGAAGGTGAGCTCCAGCCAGTGCGGCGTGGCCAGTCCCAGGAACTGGGACTCGAGGGGCTCGAAGGGGACCGCGTGCACGTCGTCGATCCGCGCCAGCTCGGCGGTCCAGTCCTGCCCGCGGCAACCCCGCGCCGAGAGGGGCAGCAACGGCTCGCGGACCGTGTGCACGTGGTGCTCGGGGAAGGGGGGGAAGGTGAAGCGCTCGGTGGGGTGGATCTCGGTCCCCTGCGGGTGGTCGACCACGTCGAGCCGGATCCGGTCGAGGTAGGTGACCTCGCGCAGCTCCTCGGTGAACTGCATCTCGAGCCAGCCATCGCGCGGCACGAGCTGCTCGTCGAGCACGAGCACGTACTCGTCGTGGTCCGGCGGCACCAGCACCCCCGGCGCCATCGGCAGGCCGAGGGGCGTGATCCCCAGCACGTCGGAGATGAACTCGTAGGTGCTGCCGTTCCAGGTGTAGAGGAAGGGGCACGACCCGCCCAGGGCCGTCGACTGCTCCAACGGCCCCCCGCCGGAGTCGATGAAGGGCTGGTCGGTGGACTGCACGTCCAGGTTCGTCTGCACCACGCCGTTGGGCCAGGTGATGCGCACCACGTCGATCGCGTCGTAGGGACCGGAGCCCACCAGGTCGGCGCCGCCGCGCCAGTAGATGCGGCGGTACAGCTCACGGCTGCGCACCTCGACCACCGCGCCCACGGCGCGCCGGTTGTCCTTGAGCCCCAGGGGTTCGAGGCGCGCGGCCCGACCCACCGGACCGCCGCAGCGCAGGATCTCGATCCCCTCGGCCGTGCTGCGGGCCAGGTCGTGGTCCAGGTCTCCGTCGAAGTCGCCCGCGGCGAGCGGTCCTTCGCCGGCGAGCAGCGCCACCTCCACGTCGAGCTCCTGGGGCTGCCCGAGGGCCAGCGCGCCCCGGCCTCCCCAGAAGAGGTCGAGGGTCCCGTCCAGGTCGAGGTCCAGGGTGAAGGGGTGTGCCTCCGGCCCGATCCCGTGCTCGGTGGTGCGCGCCTCCAGCGACCCGTCCTCGCGCTGGATCCAGAGGGTGGCGGGGTCGCCCGGTTCGAGGAGGTCCACCCGGGCGTCCCCGTCGAAGTCGGCCAGGAGCGGCTCGCGCCCCATCCCTGTGGCCCCCGCGAAGACCCTTCCGGCCACGTCCTCGAACCCCCCGGCGCGCAGGCTGTCCATCAGGTACAGCGCGTTCGGGCCTCCAAGCAGGAGGTCCACGTCCTGGTCGCCGTCGACGTCCTCGGTGGCGCACCAGGTGAGCGGCACGTCCCGCGGCAGGCTCGCCTCGCGCGAGACGTCGACGAAGGCCCCGCGCGTCTCTGCTCCGTCGGCGCCGGTGCGCGGCGCGGCTCCGTCGTTGCGCAGGAGACGCGCGCCGAAGGGGCCCACGATCAAGAGGTCGAGATCGCCCTCGTGGTCGATGTCGGCGAAGACCAGGTCCTCCGGGGGCGCGGGCAGGGGCGCGAGCTCCAGGGGGGAGCGCGACCAGGTGCCGCTGGGAGCCCCCGAGCCGGGCCCGCCGAGCTCCAGGAGGTCCGCGCCGCTGGCGGCCTCGAAGAGCAAGAGCTCCCCGCCACGACAGACGAGGAGGTCCAGGCTGTCGTCGTTGCCGAGGTCGAAGGCGCGCACGTGGTCGACCGCCTCGGAGAGGACGCGCTCGATCCGGTAGCCGTCCCGGGTGCGCAGGGCGCAGACGACCCCACCGGCCCCGGCGGCGATGAAGTCCACGTCGCCGTCGTCGTCGACGTCCTCGGCGAGGAGCTCGCGGGCCGAGGCCAGCTCGGGGAGGATCGGCTCCTCCCGCTCGAAGCTCGGTGCTCCCGCGGGCTTCGTCGTTCCGCTCCCGGTCGGTCGCATCGGGCGTGGCGCGAGCACCCCCGCCAGGCTCCCCTGGTCGAGCTGCGCCGCGCTAGCGCCGGCGAACCCGAGCTCCCGCAGTTGACTGTAGAGCTCGTCGAAGTGCTGGGCGTCCTCCTTCCGCTCCTCGGCCCACAAGAGGCGCCCCAGGCGGTACACCGACTGGACGTACCAGACTCCGCCGTGGTCGATCCCGCCGGCGACGATCTCGCGCAGGAGCTCCTCCGCCTCCGACGTGCGCCCCAGGTCCTCCAACGTCATCGCCAGACCGACCTGGGAGGGCAGATCCCCCGGCACGCGGCGCAGGACTGTGCGGAAGTGCTCGATCGCCGTCTCGAATTCGCCCGCCTCGAGGCTCAGCCGCGCGGACATGTAACGCAGGGCTGGATCGTCGGGATCCACTGCGCGGATGCGCTCGAGGAAGGGTCCGGGGTCGCTGTTGGCGCGGTCGGAGAAGTCCACCGCGGCCGCCCGCACCAGGTCCTCGAGGGCGGGTTCGGGGACGGCCAGCAGGGGGGCCAGCGCCTCGCGCGCCAGCTCCAGACTGCCCCGCTCGAAGTGGGCCGCCACCCGCTCGCGGGCCAGGACGTGCTCGATCGGCGGCGCGCCGGCGTCCTTGGACTCCCAGTAGGAGCGCCGGATCATCCAGGCCGCGACGAGGACCAGGATCAGTAGGCATACGAGGAGGGGTTTTTGCATGACGGCCTCCGCGCGTAACGTACGCTCCGATCCCATGGGACGGTCCACCGCGTTCGGAATCCCGGCCAGCCTGGTCCTCTTCTCCGCCCTCGCCGCGGCCCGCCAGGATTCCGACGTCGCTCCCGTCGCCGCCGACCCCGATCGCGGCCTCGTCGACCAGGTCCTGCTCGACAAGCTCGCGCTCCTCGACCCGGCGGTCGACACCTGGGAAGCCGAGCGCTGGAACGCGCTGGTGCGCGAGCACCTCGAGTCGATCGAGGTCGCCTGGGCCGGGGACGAGCTCCCCGCCGCCCTCGCCGGTGCGAGCTGGATCGGACCCGAGCTCGAGGCGCCGGCACTCTGGAGGGCGGAGGCTCCGGCGCTGCGCGAGGGCGGGGGCTGGACCGTCACCCGCGCACGGGGCAGCGCGGCGAGCGCGCCCCCGGCGGGGGACTTCGCCCAGGCGCTCGCCTCCTGGCGCGCCCAGTTCGATCGCGACGCGCGTCTGGAGTGCGAGGTCTTCGCCGTGCCGAGCTTCGAGGACGGGGCGCTGACCGAGATCCGGCTGACCGCGGCCGGCGCCGTGGGGGAGAGTCGGGTCCAGCACAACGCCCGCTGGAGCGCGCGCTGGCGCCCCGCTCGCGAGGGGATCCAGCTCGTCGGCCTGACGGTCGACTCCTTCGAAGCGGCGGCCTACGCGCCACACACCGACGGACCCTTCGCCGACGCCAGCGCGTCGATCCTCGGCACCGCCGGGCCCCTGCACGACCAGTTGGCCGCCGGCCTGGTCCACTGGCGCGGCGTCATCCCCGCCACCCTCGAGCCCGGCTTCCTGGGGCACCAGGGGATCGCCCTCGGCGACGTGAACGGGGATGGGCTCGAGGACCTCTACCTCTGCCAGCCGGGGGGCCTGCCGAACAAGCTGCTCCTGCGTCGCGCCGAGGGGGGGGTCGAGGACGTGTCAGCGGCCGCGGGCGTCGATCTGCTGGACCACTCCTCCAGCACCCTGCTGGTCGACTTCGACGAGGACGCCGACTGCGACCTGGTCGTCTCGACCGGCTCTGGTCTGGTCTTCTTCGAGAACGACGGCCGGGCCCGCTTCGAGCGCCGGCTCATGATCGAGCGCTCCCTGGCCACCTCCCTGGCCGTCGCTGACTTCGACGAGGACTCCGATCTGGACCTCTACGTCTGCTCCTACGTCTCCCCCTACGACCGCCAGGGCCTGCCCGTGCCCTACCACGACGCCAACAACGGCGAGGCCAACCTGCTGCTCCGCAACGGCGGCGACTGGACCTTCGTGGACGTGGCCGACGAGGTGGGGATGGGGGCCGGCAACCGCCGCTTCACCTTCGCCGCCGCCTGGGAGGACTACGACAATGACGGCGACCAGGACCTGTACGTGGCCAACGACTTCGGCCGCAACAACCTGTACCGCAACGACGGGGGGACCTTCGTCGACGTCGCCGCCGAGATGGAGGGAGAGGACGTCTCCGCCGGCATGGGCGTCACCTGGGGGGACGCCGACGGCGACGGTTGGATGGACGTCTACATCACCAACATGTACGCCGCCTCCGGCAGTCGCATCGCCTCCCACCCCGACTACCGCCCAGAATCCACCGACGAGACGGCGGCCTTCTTCCGCCGGCACTGCCGCGGGAACACGCTCTACTCGAGCCAAGAGGGGCGCGCCTTCGTCGACGCGACCGAGTCGAGCGGTACCGCCTTCGGGGGTTGGGCTTGGGGGGCGCTCTTCCTCGACTTCGACAACGACGGGCAGCTGGACCTCTTCTCCCCCAACGGGTTCGTGACCGGCGAGCGGCGGGACGACTTGTGAAGCTACTTCTGGCGGCAGGTCGTGCTGCAATCCCCCGATCTCCCCGGCGCGGCGGGGCAGAGCTACAGCGTGGGCTGGAGCGCGATCAGCCGTCTGGTTCGGCAGGGGCTCTCGTGGAACGGCAACGAGCGCAACGTGGCCTTCCTCAACCTGGGGGAGGGGCGCTTCGCCGACGTCTCCGCCGCCAGCGGCCTGGACTTCCCCGACGACGGCCGGGCCGCCGCCCGGGTGGACTGGGACGGAGACGGTTCCCAGGACCTGATCGTGATGAACCGCACCGGGCCCCGGATCCGGGTGCTCGTCAACCGCCACGCAGGGCCCCAGCACTGGATCGCCTTCCGCCTGCGGGGGCGTAGCTGCAACCGCTCCGCGGTGGGAGCGCGGGTGAGCCTCGAGACGACCGACGGACGGCGCCTGATCCGCAGCCTGCGCTGCGGCGAGGGCTTCCTGGCCCAGTCCACCTGGAGCGTGCACTTCGGCTTGGGGGACGGGGAGGTGGGCGAGGTCCAGGTGCACTGGCCCGGTGGCGAGGTGGAGAGCTTCGGCGCGCCCACCTGGGGACGGACCTACGCGCTGGAGCAGGACAGCGGGAGCGCCGTCCCCGTCCCGCCGCCGACCGCGGCGATCGTCCCCGGTCCCCTGTCGCCGCCGGAGGCGGACGGATCCTCGCGCACGGTGCTCTCCGCGAAGCTGCCGATGCCGCGTCTGCTCTTGGAGACCCTCGACGGTCGCACCGCGCCCTTCCTCGGCATCGACGAGAGGGGGCCCCGCGGCACCGGCCAGCCGTTGATCCTCGTCCTGTGGGGCAGCTTCTGCGCGCCCTGCGTTCGGGAGCTGCGGGCGCTGAAGGCCGAGGCCCAGGGGCTCGCCGCCGCCGGCATCCAGGTCCTGGCGGTGAGCGTGGATCGCGGCGAGGAGGATCGCCAGCGGGCGCGGGCACTCCTGGAGGAGATCGAGTGGCCCTTCGCCGCCGGCTTCGCGAGCGAAGAAGCGCTGGGCGTCGTCGAGGTCCTACAGGGCGCCCTGCACGACAGTGCCCGCCCCCTGGTGGTGCCGACCACCCTCTTGATCGAACCGGATGGGTACCTGGTGGCGACCTACCGGGGACGACTCGAGCCGCGACGTCTGATCGACGACCTGGCCCTCTGCCCCTTGCCGCTCGAAGCGCGGCGGGACGCGGCCGCTCCCTTCCCGGGCCGCTGGATCGCCCCCGCCTCCGAGGCGAACCGGGGAGCCTTCGCCTCCCGTTTCGCCGCCAACGGGCTCGAGCGAGCCGCCGCCGAGTACAGCCTGGCCCAGGTCGAGATCCAGGAGCTCTCCGCCGCGACCTTCCAGTACGAAGCGGGCGTGGCCCGGCAGCGCCAGGGGCGCCTGGACGAGGCGCTGCGCCACTTCGAGCAGGCGCTCGCGATCGACCCCGCCCACTTCCTGGCCGCCCGCGGGCGGGCGCTCGTGCTGCACCAGAAGGGGGAGAACCGCCTGGCCCTCGCCGCCTACCGGGAGGCGCTACGGCTCGAGCCGGGGGATGCGCTGACGCGCTTCAACCTGGGCTTGGTGCTCTTGGCCTTGGGAGACGAGGAGGGCGCCCGCGGGGAGGTGCGCGCGCTGAGGAGGTTGGGCAGCGACATGGCCGCGACGCTGGAGGAGCGCATTCGGATCGTCGCCGGCGACGACGGCTAGGAAGGCCGCGGCGGGGCTACCGTTCGCCGGCGATCCAGAGCGCGATCTCCCCCGCCAGCTCCTCCGGGGGGCGGGTCGCGTCGCAGGTGGCCTCGGCGACTTCGCGGTAGAGCGGAGCGCGGCGCACGGCGATCGATGCGAGCTCCTCCGCCGGATCGCCGCCGGTCAATGAAGGCCGCAGGGTGTCGTCCCCTCGCAGGCGCGTGGCGAGGACGTCGACGGGCGCGTCCAGCCACAGGGTGCGCACCCGCCGCAACCGCTCGCGCGTGGCGGCCCGTTCGATGCAGCCGCCGCCGGTGGCGATCACCCGCGGCGCGCCGGCGTCGAGCAGCTCCTCGAGTACGTGGGCCTCCCGGCGGCGGAACTCCTCCTCCCCGAGGGCGATCAGGAGCTCCCCCGCGCCCTCCGCCCGCGGACCGTCGCGCTCGCTGCAGGCATCGACCAGGGCCTGGTCGGCGTCGGTGAAGGGCCAGCGCAGGCGCTGGGCCAGCAAGCGACCGACGGTGGTCTTCCCCGAGCAGCGCAGGCCGACCAGGCAGACGATCGCGGCTTCGATCTCCATGCCCGGGAGTATGAAGGAAGTAGCACGGATTTCCCCCCTGGGCGGCTTGGGGTAGCTTGGCCGGAGCCATGAGCCAACGATCCTCGACCTTCTGCCTGCCCATTCTGCTCGCCCTCGCAGCCCTCCCCGCGGTCGCTCAGACCGAATCGGAGGAGGACTTCGTCCCGATTCCCTTCGGCGATCCCGCCGGCCTGGCCTACGAGGTCCCCTTCTTCCCCGGCGCGCACTACGACCCCGAGATCCCCACGCCGGACGAGCTCCTCGGCCGGCGCCACGCCTCGCGGCCCACGCACCACTCCGAGATCCTGGAGTGCTTCCGCCACTGGTCGGAGGTCTCCCCGCGCATGTCGCTCCACACCTACGGGCAGAGCCACGAGGGGCGCTCCCTGGTCTACGCCGTGGTGACCACCCCCCGCAACCTGGCGCGCCTGGACGGAATCCGCGCGGCGCTGGAGAGCCTCAACGACCCGCGCGGTCTGGAGTCGGGCGAGGCGCAGCGGATCGTGCGCGAGACCCCGGCGGTGGCCTGGCTCGGCTACAGCATCCACGGGGACGAACTCTCCGGCTGCGACGCCGCCCTCGCCCTGGCCCACCACCTGATCGCGTCCCAGGACGAAGCGGTGCTCGAGCTCCTGCAGCGCGTGGTGGTGGTGATCGATCCGGTCATGAACCCCGACGGCCGGGAGCGCATCGTCGGCATGGTCGAGCAGGCGGCCGGCATCACCCCCAACCTCGACTACGAGAGCTGGCACCGCGGTCACTGGCCCTACGGCCGGGGGAACCACTACCTCTTCGACATGAACCGGGACTGGTTGGCGGGTACCCAGCCCGAGACGAGAGGTCGCTGGCGGGCGATCCTCTCCTTCCATCCCCAGCTCCTCGTCGACGCCCACGAGATGGGCAGTCTCGACACGTACCTCTTCTACCCTCAGGCGCCTCCCTTCCACCCGCACCTCGCTCCGGAGCTCGATCGCTGGCAGCGCCTCTACGGCGCCAGCATCGCCTCCGCCTTCGACGCCCACGGCTGGTCCTACTACACGCGCGAGTGGGCGGATGCCTGGGGGCCCTTCTACTCCGACGCCTGGGGTTCCCTGACCGGTGGCGTGGGCATCCTCTACGAGCAGGCCGGCACCGCCGGCTCGTCCTTGCGACGGGCGTCCGGAGAGGTCTTGACCTTCCGCGAGTCGGTGCACCACCAGGTGGTGGCCAGCCTGGCCAACGTCGCCGCCCTGGCGGAGCGGCGCGAGGAGGCGCTCACCCACTACCTGGAGAACAAGCGCCGCAACGTGGCGGCCGAGACGGAGGGCAACGACCGCATGTTCGTGGTCCACCCCGACGGCAATCCCCACCGCCTGCGCGAGCTGGTGCGCATCCTGAACGGTCAAGGGATCGAGGTCTTGCGCGCCGACGCCTCCTTCGAGGCGCGCAACGCCACCAGTCACCTGGGCGAGTCGTCGGAGTCGGTCGAGCTCCCCGCCGGCAGCTTGATCGTGCCGGCGCGCCAGCCGATGCGGCAGCTGGTGCGCGCCTACCTGGACTTCGACCCGCGCATGGACCTGGAGGCGCTGGAGTTGGAGCGGCGCGACCTGGAGCGCACCGGGGAGTCGCGCATCTACGACCTCACCTGCTGGTCGCTGCCCCACGCCCTCGACGTGCAGTCCTGGTGGTGCGACGTGGCTGCGGTCGAGAGCGCTCCCCGCACCGCGATCCCCCTCACCCCGCCACTCCTGGTGCACGAGGACTCCGAGAAGCCCCCCGTCGCCTGGATCGTCGACGGTGAGGACGACGCCTCGGTCGCCTTCGCGGCGCGGGCGATGGAGCTCGGCCTGCAGGTGCACTTCGCCGACGAACCCTTCGGCGCGGCGCCCCACCCCCCCGGGAGCCTCTTGGTCCGGCTGCACGAGAATCAGGGGGACGCGGCCCAGGTGCAGGAGAAGATACTGGCGGCCGCGACCTCGGCCGGCGTCGGCGAGGTGCGCGCCGTCACGACCAGCTACTCCACCACCGACGGCCCCGACCTCGGCGGACAGCACTTCCACCTGCTCGCTCGACCGCGGGTGGCGCTGCTCGCCAACGCGCCGCTGAGCGTGGACAGGTACGGTCACCTGTGGCACCACCTCGATCGCGCGCTCGGCGTCCCCTTCACGATCCTCGAGGTGCAACGCCTGGGTCGCTACGACCTGCGCCGCTACAACGTCCTGATCCTGCCGCCGGGCCGGGGCGGCGTGTCCGCGGTGTTGGAGCCCGCCCAGGAGAAGCTGGAGGCCTGGATCCGCGCAGGGGGCACCCTGATCGCCTGCGGCGGCTCGGCCGCGGCCCTGACGCGCGAGGAGCTGGGGCTCAGCTCGGTGGTCCTGCGGCGCGACGCCCTGGAGGAGCTCGCGAGCTTCGAGCGCGCCACCGCCCGCGAGTGGGCGGCGCGGGAGATCACGATCGACGAGGCGCTGGTGTGGGGCGACTCCGCCCCCGCGGAGGAGGCGGATCCGAACGGTGCCGAGGAGAAGACCGAGAAGGCCAAGCCGGCCGAGAAGGACCCGAAGATCCGGGAGGAAGAGGACCGCTGGGCGCGCACCTTCTCCCCCCGCGGAGTCAGCCTGCGCGCCCTGGTCCACCCCGGGGAGTGGATCGCCGCCGGCGTGGGGGAGGAGATGCCCGTCTACTTCACCGGCTCGAATGTCTTCCTGTCGAAGGCGCCGGTCCGCACCCCGCTGCGCATCGCGCAGGAGGAGCGCCTGCGACTGGGGGGTCTCGTCTGGCCGGAGGCCCGCCAGCGCCTCGCCGGCAGCGCCTGGCTGACGGTGGAGCGCCTGGGCAAGGGGCAGGTCATCCTCTTCGCGGCCACGCCAGCCTTCCGGGGCTATCACCTCGCCACCGGACGGCTCTTCGCCAACGCGGTGGTCTACGGACCGGGGATGGGCGCCGCGCAGCCGATCGGGTGGTGAGTGAGAATGCAGGCAGGCGCAGCGGGTAGACCCCCTTCGCCATGACACACGAAACCGCCCGGGATCTCGTCATCGCGCGCCTGCGCGCCTCGCGCCTCCAGGTTCCCGACCCCGATGCCGACAGGGGCTCGCGCGCCGGCCGGCGCTGGGCCGAGGAGGAAGCCGAGTGGTGGGAGCTCGACCGCCTGAACCGATACCTCGGCGACTGGGACGAGGAGACCTGGGCCACCTGGGGTGACGAGCCCCCGACGCCGCCCGACGCGGGCGGCCCGGCGCCGGAGCCTCTGCTGGTCCACCTGCCCCGCATCCTGGGGGCCCTGGACGAGGGCGGCTGCGGCGATCTGGAGCTGGCCGCCATGGCCTGGTGGCAAGCTCGCCACGCCCCCCCCGGCCTGAACGCCACCTGGATCGCCAACTGGGTGCGCGGGGCGCTGGAGGTGTACCGGGGGGTGGCGGAGGAGGTGTTGGCCGAGGCCCCCGATGAGCGCTCCTAGGAGTCCGCGACACGCTCACGCCAGCTCGGATCGGCGAGAGTCACTACGATGGCTCCCGTCGGGCAGGTCCCCTGCGCTCCGCGCGCCGTACCCGACGGAATCCTGACCCCGATGAGGAGCACGAGATGAGCTGCATCGATCGTCGTACGGTCCTGAAGTCCGCGGGAGCCCTCTCCGCCCTGGCCTTCCTGCCCGTCGGTTGCGCCACCTTCGACCCCAGGGAGTCGGCCCGACTCGTGCGCCCGATCCGGCCGGCGTCGATCCGCGGCGCCTTCTTCTACCCACCCCAGGAGGTGGTGCTCCGCGGGGAGTGCGAGGACGGCTGGAGCCGGTTCAAGTGGTCCACCTGGCCCGGCAACCAGTTCGAGCCGGAGGCGCAGCAGGCGAAGTTCACCAGGGGCGTCGAGCAAATCGCGGCGGATCTCGACGTCACCCTCGACCTCGAGCCGCAGTCGATCTACACCGACGCGGGGATCGCGGCGTTCGTGGAGAGCCTCTCGGAGTCTCCGCCCGGCGCCCTGCTGCTCTTCAATTTCTGGAACTCCTTCAGCAAGAAGCTGGCGCCGATCCTGGACGCGTACGACGGGCCCATCGTCCTGTACCACCCCGTCGGAGCGAGTCACCAGCTGCCGCCGGCCCACTTCCGGAACGGGGAGCGCGTGCAGTACATCCACTCCGTCGAGAACTGGGACGCGCTCGAGCGCGGGCTGCGCTCGGTGCACGCGCATGCGCGCATGGCCCAGAGCCGCCTCCTGCGCGTTTCGGGGAGGCTTCAGGAGGAGGCGGACGACAGCGAGCCGTTCTTCGGCACGGCGATCCACGGGGTCCCAGCAGGCCACTACAACGACCTCTTCGACGAGATCGAGGTCACGTCGGAGATGGAGTCGCTCGCCGGTGCGATCCGCTCGCGCGCGCTTCGCGTCACCGACCTCACCGACGACTCGTTCCTCGACGCCACGCGCGCTCACGAGGCGGTCTGCCGCCTGATGCAGCGCCACGACGCCGACGCGATCACCATCGAGTGCCTGATGCTCGGGCACCGCAAGCCCTGCCTCAGCTTCTCGATCCACAACGGCATGTTGGTGCCCTGCGGGTGCGAGAACGACCTGAACGCCTCCCTGTCGCTGATGCTCGGCGCAGGCCTGTTCGGTCGCGGCGGCTTCCAGCACAACCCCGATTTCGACACGGTGGAGAACCTGTACTTCGCCTCGCACTGCACCTGCGCCACGCAGCTCCACGGGCCGCAGGGAGTGGAGGCGTCGTACGACCTGAAGCCCTTCTTCCACCAGTTGCCGAAGACGCCCGCGCTCGACGTCGTCTGGCCCGCCGGGGAGCCGGTGACGCTCTTCAAGTTCCACACCAGGGCGAACCGCCTCGACGCCTGGGGCGGGCGAGTGGTCGAATCTCCGGCCTGCCCCCCCACCGGAGGCTGCGCCACGCGGGTGCTGGTCGAGGTCGACGGAGTCGACGACGTCTGCAGCGTCTACCCCGGCCCCCACCCGATCCTGTACTGCGGCGACTTCACCCGCCAGGTGAAGACCTTCGCCCAGCTCTACGGGATGGAGGTGCGCACCAACGCTTGAGCGCAGGGCCGCAGACTAGCGCGACGGCCGCAGCGCGAAGACGCGCACCACGTTCTCCTGGCCGGCGCGCCGCACGATGTCGAGGGCGCCCAGCTCCGTCGCCTTCCAGCGTCCGCTCTCCAGCAGGCGCACCTGGAAGTCCCCCAGGAACTCGCGCGCCGGGTTGGCGGTCAGGTCGACGGGGCGCGTCGCCAGGATCACGTCGAAGCCGCTCGCCCACGCCGCCAGCCGCGGGTCGTCCCAACCGGGATCGACGTTGGCGATGGTCACGAAGCTCCGGTCCAAGCGACCTTCGAGGAACGCCGCGCGGGGTGGCTGGCCGCGGGCGATCAGCCCCAGGTGCAAGGCCGCGGGGGAGAAGGCCTGGGACATGCCGACCCAGCCGATGCGCTCCTCGGGAGCGAGTGTCGGGGCCAAGAGATCGAGCAGGGCGTCGTGCTGGGCGCGGGTCAGGCCGTTGGTGCCGAGTCGCCGATCCGCCGTCAAGTCGCGCCGGGAGCGCAAGGCCTGCGACACTTCCTCCCGCGTCTCCTCCTTCAGCAGTCCAAACTGCCCCGCGAGCCACCCACTGTCCCACTGCGGCCCCAGGAACAGCAGGGGGAGCGCGACCACCCCCGTCGCGACTCGGCCGCGGCTGGAGACGGGCAGCAGTCGCGCGAGACCCAGGGCCGTCAGGATCCAGAGCGGCACGGCGCCCGGCAGCAGGAAACGGTCGAGGTGGAAGGGGTGCAGCGCAACGGGCAGCGTCGAGGCCAGGAGCACGATCCATACCACACGCGCCGGGGCCAGACGCAACAGGGGTGGGGTCGCCACGAGCCCTGCAGCAAGAAGAACCCACCAGCGTGGCGAGAGCACCAGATAGGTACCCCAGTCCATCACCCGTTGCATGAGGCTGGTCCTCATCGACGCATCCCGGTTCCCGCCCAGGAAGCCGATCAGGGCCGAACGGTGCGATTCCGCGACGCTGCTCCCCCCCGGCCAGGGCCAGAGGAACCACCAGGCGCACACGACCACCGGCACCGCGCCCAGGAGCAGGCTGCGGCGCAGGACGTCGCGCCCACGTCCTGCGCGCACCTCCAGCGCGACCTCGATCAGGTAGGCGAGCCCCAGACCGAACGCCAGGAGCAGGCCGTAGTTGAACTTGGTGAAGAAGGCCACGGTGATCCAGCCCCCCGCCGCCACCTCGCGCCACCCCGACTGCCCCCGACCCCGGCCGAGCCAGGCGTGCAGGGCGAAGATCGAGGCCACCGCGAAGGGCGTCTCGAGGAAGAGGGTCCCCGAGAAGGAGAGCGCCATCGGGCAGCACGCGCCCAACCCCATCGCGATCCACGGCACGAGGGGATCCCCCCTCGCCGGACTCCCGCGCGCTTCCGCCAGGCGCAGCGTGAGTCGGCGCGCCAGGAGGAAGAGCCCCAGGAGACCCACCCCCCAGAGCAGCCGCCCCGACCGACGCGCGACCGTTTCGGAGATCCCCGTCACCGTCTGCACGGCTCCGAGCACCGCCGGCCAGACGAAGGGGTACTGCTGGCACTGAACGGCCACCCGGCCCACTTCGCCGAGCTCCCCCCGCTCGAGCCTGAGCGCCATGCGCGCCGCGGGGTACTGGACGTTCCAGGCCTCGTCCCAGCCCCAGGAGTGCTCGAGGCTCACCCCCGCGGCACCCCACACGCCGAAGCCCAGGGCCAGGAGGAGGGCGATCAGCGTCGCTCGACTGCGGCTCTCGGTTCCCTCCACGATTCACTCCTGGCAGCGCAGGACGCGGAAGAGCTCGGCGTGGCGGACGCCGCACTCGACGCCGCGCTGGGCCGCCAAGGCGCGCACCCCCGCGATGGAGATCGGGTGTCCGTCGCGATCGCGCAGATCGCGGTAGGCCTCCAAGGCGGCGATCTTGGTCTCCAGGTGCTCGCTGATGTCGACGTACCAGCGCCCCCCCGGCGGCGGCGCCGGATCCCAGCCGACCCAAGGGTACTCGTAGAGCCCCACCCGCCGCAGTCCGTTCAACGCCGGCCGCGGGCGCAGGGCGCTGAAGACCGCCTCGTGCACGGCGCGGTGATCCTGGTGGTGGCTGGCGTAGGGGAAGAGCACCTCCGCGTAGCCCTCCTCCTCGAAGAGGGTGTCGATGCGAGCGACCAGCTCCCGTCGGGGGAGGTGATCCAGGTCGCCCTCCCCCCCCTCGATCAGCACCGTCGTCCGCGTCACCCCCAGGACCTCACCGGCGCGCACGAGGTCCGCGCGCAGCTCGGCCACCTCGGCCGGCGAGGCATCCCCGGACGTCAGACGGGCGACCACCACGTCGACCCGCCAGCCCTCCGCCACGCGCCGAGCGATGGTGCCGCCGCAGCCGAGCACCTCGTCGTCGGGATGGGGGGCGAGCACGCACAGGCTCGGCGGCGCACCGGCGGAACGTGAGAGCATGGGGAGATCGCTGACGAGTCAGGCTAACAGATTCAGCGCGCGCCCCGGCCGCGAAGGGCGTAGCCTGGCCGGAGCGATGCGGACCAGCGCGCGGATTCCGAGTCTCACCCTGGCCCTCGCGGTCGCATGCGCGCCGGCGGACGGGGGGGGCGTTCCCGCGGGCGACGACTGGGATCGCTTCCGTGGGAGGAATGGCGCCGGGGCTGCGCCCGGTGAGGCGTTTCCGATCCGCTTCGGGCCGCGCACCAACGTGCGGTGGGTAACGCGCGTTCCACCGGGCCGCTCCTCTCCCGTGCTCTGCGGTGGGCGCCTCTTCCTGACCGCCGATGGTGGCGACACTCTCGACACACTCTCCTATGACCGCGCGACTGGCGCGCGCCTCTGGCGGGCCGCACTGGCCCGCCCGCGCCGGAGCGAGTACCACGAGCACAACAGCCCCGCCTCGCCGAGCGTCGCGGTCGACAGCGAGACGGTGGTCGCCTTCTTCCCCGACTTCGGAGTCGTCGCCTACGACCACCGCGGGCGCGAGCGCTGGCGCGAACCCCTGGGCCCCTTCGCGGCCAAGGAGGGCTACGGCCTCGCCTCGTCGCCGATCCTGGTGGACGGCAAGGTGGTCCTCGCCCTCGACCAGCACGAGCGCTCCACCTTGCTCGCGTTGCGCGCGCGCGATGGGGAGGAGGCCTGGAGGGTCGAGCGCCCCTCCACCGGGGAGAGCTGGTCCACGCCCCTGATCCACGCTCCCGCGCAGGGGCCTGCGGAGCTGATCCACCTCGGCAGCTTCGCCCTGGAGTCCTTCGACCTCGGGAGCGGGGAGCGGATCCGCTGGACCCGTGGCACCTTCCACGAGCCGATCGGGGGCGCCGTCGTGCGCGACGGCGTCGCCTATCTGGCCGGGTACGGTCCGCCCCACGACGAGCGGGTCGACGACGCCGTGATCCGGGGGCGCGACGAGGATGGCGACGGGGGTATCGCGCCGCAGGAGATCCCCGCCTGGCCGCACGCGCCCGCCCGGGTGGGGGCGCTCTTCGGGCTGGCGGATCGCGATGGGAACGGCCTGCTGGATGCCGCCGAGGAAGAGGCCCTGCGCGACGTCTTCCAGCACTACGTCATGGTGGGCACCGGGACCCGCAGCCTCCTCGCGGTGGAGCTCTCCGGGAGCGGGGACGTGACCGACGAGGGCTACCGTTGGTGGACGCGCAGCAAGGGGGTGCCGGAGGTGGCGCTGCCCCTGGTGACCGAGGACGCGGTGCTCTTCGTGAGCGACGAAGGGGGGATCGTCACGGTCCTCGACCGCGTCACCGGAGAGGTCCTCGCCCAGCGGCGGGTCGACGCCCTGGAGGGTTGGTGCTTCGCATCCCCGGTGACCGCCGGCGGTAGGGTGCTCATCGTCTCCCACGGCGGTACGGCGGTGGTGCTCGAGGTCGACGAGGGGATCGAGGTCCTGGGGACCAACGAGTTGGAGGAGGCGTGCTACGCCACCCCGGCCCTGGCGGAGGGGTGCATCTACCTGCGCACCGCCCGACGGCTCTACTGCTTCGGTACGGAGTCGGGCGGGTAGGCGGTCAGATCGGGTTGGGGACGTCCACGAACTCCACCGTCAGACCGAACTGCTGCACGAGGTGCTCCCCCAGGGCCTGGATCCCGACCTTCTCGGTCGCGTAGTGCCCCGCCGAGATGAAGTGGATCCCCTCCTCCTTGGCGTGGTGCAGGGTCGACTCGCTCACCTCCCCGGTGACGTAGGCGTCCAGGCCGGAGGAGACCGCCTGGCCGAGCTCGCTCTGGGCCCCGCCGCTGATGACTCCCACTCCGTGGATCGCCTCCGGGCCGTGGGGGAAGACGAGGGGCTCGCGCTCCAGGGCCCGCTCGATCCGCGCGCTCAGCTCGTCGATGCCGATGCCCCCCGCGTCCGCGCGCATCCCGATCGGTCGCCCCTTGTACTCGCCGAAGGGCTCGGGGGTGTCCAGGTCGAGCAGCTCGACCAGCCGCGCGTTGTTGCCGACCTCGGGGTGTGCGTCCAGGGGCAGGTGGAACCCGTACAGGTTGACGTCGTGGGTGAGCAGCAGGCGCAAGCGCTCCCGCAAGCCGCCGCACACGGGAGGCAGGTGCGGCTTCCAGAGGATGCCGTGGTGCACGATGACGGTATCGGCTTCGAGCTCCAGGGCGCGCAGGAAGAGCTCCACCGACGCGCTCACGCCGCAGACCACGCGCTCGACCTCGACCCGGCCCTCCACCTGCAACCCATTGGGGCAGTGGTCTTCGAACTCGTCGGCCTTCAGGTACTCCTTCAGGTAACGCGTCAGCTCTTCTCGTTGCATGGCGGGGAGTGGTCGAGGGTGGAGGAATACGGAAGGACCATATCCCCGCCCACACGCGAGATTCCATCCCACGCCTGCCAATCCCCTGCGACAGCGCCTATCATCTCGACCGCTCCACTCTCCGAGCCATGGTCAAGCCGATGGTCATCGTGGGCACGCGACAAGAACGCGTGCCCTTCCTGCGCGGGATCCTGACGCGCTCCCTCCAGGACGCCGGACTGTCCTTCGAGGATTCCTACAGCATCGCCTCGACGATCCGCAGCGAGATCCCCGACGACTCGGAGATCACCACCGTCGAGCTGCGCGCGCGCGTCGCCGAGGTCATCCGGGAGAGCCACGGCGAGGAGTGGGTACGCCGTTACGAGCAGGCCCTCTTCCTCTCTCCCACGATCATGGTCCTGGATCCCAACGGCGCGTCCACGCCCTTCTCCCGGGGTCGCCACCGGCTGCGCCTGGAGTCCTGCGGCCTCACCCCCGAGGAGGCCACCGGGGTGGCGGCCCGCCTTTACCAGTCGATGGTGGAGCACCGCCTGAAGGAGATCGGGTTCTACGAGCTGCGCGCCCTGACCCACGAGCGACTGCTCCGGGATCAGGGTCCCACCACCGCCCGCCGCTACCTGGTCTGGGAGGAGTTCTACGACAGCGGCCGCCCGCTCCTGGTCCTGCTCGGCGGGACCGTGGGTTGCGGGAAGAGCACCCTGGCCAGCGAGCTGGCCCACGTGCTGGAGGTACTGGGGATCCAGTCCACCGACATGCTGCGCGAGGTGATGCGCATGATGGTGCCGGAGCGTCTGATGCCGGCGCTGCACACCTCTTCCTTCCTGGCCTGGAAGGAGCTGCCCCACGGCGACTCCAGCGTCGAGGACCCCGAGCAGCGCACCATCGCCGGCTTCCTGACCCAGGCGGAGTCTCTTTCGGTGGCCTCCCGGGCGGTGATTCAGCGCACCCTCGCCGAGCGGACGTCGCTGATCCTCGAAGGCGTGCACGTCACGCCCTCCCTGGTGGCCTCCATCGCCGAAGAGAGCGACGCCCTCGTGGTGCCCATTCTGCTGGCGGTGCTCAAGCCCCGCCAGCTGCGCGAACGCATCCGGGGTCGGGGCAAGCAGGCGCCCGACCGGCGGGCGCGGCGCTACCTGGATCACTTCGACGAGATCTGGAGCTTGCAGTCCCACCTGCTCTCCGACGCCGACCGCGTGGGCGTGCCGATCGTCGTCAACGACGACAAGGAACGCGCCATCTCGAGCGCCATGAGCTGCATCCTGCGCGTCCTGTCGCGCGAATTCGAGGGGCAAGCCGAGACGGTCCTGAATTCCGGTTCCCACGACTGACCTGCTGTCCCCCGGGGGTCCCATCCACCATGGTCCACCACGGCCTCTTGATCATCCTCGACGGGATGGGAGATCGTCCCATCGACCTCTTCGACGGAGCCACTCCGCTGGAGGCCGCCCACACGCCGAACCTCGACCGGTTGGCGAGCGACGGCCAGTGCTGCCTGGTGGATCCGCTCGGTCCCGGGATTCCGGTGGGGACCCACACCGGCGCCGGGGCCCTGATGGGACTCGGCCCAGACTGCGTCCGGGAGCTGCGCCGCGGCCCGATCGAGGCCGCCGGGGTGGGCATGGAGGTCAACCTGGGCGACGTGGCCCTGCGCGCCAACTTCGCCACCCTGCACGCGGACGGTCGCGGCTGGCAGGTCCTGGACCGGCGCGCGGCGCGCATCCGGTCGGGGGTCCACGAGCTCGCCTCGGTCCTGCGCGACGTCGATCTCGGGGACGGGATCCGTGCCAACCTCGAGCCGGCGACCGAGTACCGCGCGGTCCTGCGGCTCTCCGGTTCGGGGCTCTCCGACGCCATCAGCGACACCGATCCGGGGGACAGCGCTGAGGAGCAGCGCATGCTGACCAGCCGGCCCCTCGTCCCGGGGGACGGCTCCGCGGAGAGGACCGCCGAGGCCCTCAACCGCTTCATGGGCGAGGCCTACGAGCGGCTCTCCGCCCACCCCGTCAACGAGCGGCGTCGCTCCCTCGGCGAGCCCCTCGCCAACGGGGTGATCGCCCGTGGAGCGGGTACCGTCACCGAGCTGCGCGGCATCGTGGGCAACCTGGGCCTGAAGGCCGCGGTGGTCGCCGGCGAGCGCACCCTGCTCGGCCTGGGGGTGCAGCTCGGCTTCCAGCCGGTCACCGCCCCGGAGTTCACCTCCCACGTGGACACCGACGTCGCCGGCAAGGTGGCGGCCGCGCGGCGCGCCCTGCAGGAGCACGACCTGGTCTTCCTGCACTTCAAGGCCCCCGACATCTGCTCCCACGACCGGGATCCGCTGGCCAAGAAGGAGTTCTTCGAGCGCGTGGACGCGGAGCTCGGGTGGACCGTCGACGGCGAGCTGGTGGTGGGAGTCGCGGCCGACCACTCCACCGACAGCGCCAGCGGCCACCACTGCGGCGACCCCGTTCCGGCGCTGCTCTACCGCCCCGCGGGTCGCCGCGACGGCTGCGCGTCCTTCGGCGAGGGGGGGTGCATGCAGGGTGGGATGGGGCGCATGACGTCCGCCTCTTTCCTGGTCTCCCTGCTCGACGCCATGGGAGTCCTGCCCAACTTCCACCCCGGCGAACGCCGCTACTTCGGTTGACTCCACGCCCACGAACATGCCCCAAGACACCGAGCACAGAGGATTCGTTCGCTCGCTCTTCGAAGGACGCCTGGAGACGGCGGGGATCCTCCCCTTTCCCCACCCCGACCCCGAGACGCTTGAGATGGCCGAGGAGGTCGCCAAGATGCTGGGGGACTGGGCCGCCAAGGCGATCGATCCCGCCCGGGTGGACCGCGACAAGGCGATCCCCGAGGAGATCATCGAGGGCGTCGCCGAGCTCGGCCTCTTCGGGCTGATCATCCCCGAGGAGCACGGCGGAGCGGGCTGCGGCCACTACGCCTACTCGCGCATGATGGAGGTGTTCACCAACCGCTGCACCTCCTGCGTGACGCTGCTCGGGGCGCACCTGGGGATCGGGATCAAGGCGCTCTTGCTCTACGGGACCCCCGAGCAGAAGGAGCGCTGGCTCCCCAAGCTCGCCGCCGGCGAGCTGATCGCCGCCTTCGGCCTGAGCGAAGCGGGCGCCGGCTCCGATCCCGCCTCCTTGCGCACCACCGCCGATCCCCTCCCCGACGGGTCGTGGAAGCTGAACGGCCGCAAGATGTGGATCACCAACGGCGGGGTCGCGAGCCTCTTCACCATCTTCGCCCGCACGCCGCACCCCGAGGACCCCGACGCCGAGCTGATGCGGCGGCCGATCTCCGCCTTCGTGGTGCTGCGCGAGATGGACGGCGTCAGCACCGGTCTCCCGGAGGACAAGATGGGCCAACGCGGCTCTTCGGTGACCGACGTGCTGCTCGAGGACGTGGTGGTGCCCGCGGACCACCTCTTGGGGGGCGAGGGGCAGGGCTTCAAGATCGCGATGAACGTCCTGAACTCGGGGCGCCACGGGATCGCGGCGGGCAGCATGGGCCACGCCCGCCTGGCGCGGGAGCTGGCGGTGGCCCACGCCGCCGAGCGGGAGCAGTTCGGCCGGCCGATCGGCAGCTTCGGCATGGTCCAGGAGATGTTGGCCGCCATGGACGCCGACCTGTACACGATGGAGGCGGGGGTGCGCCTCACCGTGGGGCTCGCGGACGGCGGCGAGCACGAGTCGATGCTCGAGGCCGCCTGCGCCAAGACCTTCGCCACCGAACGGCTGTGGACGATCGCCAACGACGCCTTGCAGGTTGCGGGCGGCATCGGCTACACGCGCGAGTACGCCTTCGAACGCATCGTGCGCGACGCACGCGTCAACACCATCTTCGAGGGCACCAACCAGGTGCTGCGCATGATGGTCGGGGCGGAGGGGTTGCGGACGCTCCTGAAGGGGACCGCCCGCGACTCCGAGAGCGCGCCGCGCCTGGACGGGGTGCACCCCGACTTCGAGTGGGAGCAGCAAGTGGTGGAGTCCCTGGTACCGCTCTTCACCGAGCGCGCCCGCGGCGCGGTCGAGCGCCACGGCAAGCGCGTGCGCGGGGCGCAACTGGTGCTGAAGCGTCTGACCGACATGGCGGTGGCGCTCTTCGGAGCCTGCGCGGTCCTCTCCTACGTCACCTCGCGCATCGAGTCGGGGACGGCGGCGGAGGGTGAGGCCGACCTGGCGCGCTTGGCCTGCCGGCGCCTGGAGGGGGACTTCCGCCGCACGCTGGCGGAGGACGACGCCCAGCACGACGAGCTGATCGCGACGGTGTCGAAGCGCATGACGGGCTTGTAGGCGTTGAACAGGAGCAGTCCAGAGCCATGACCGACTCCCCCCGCACCATCGTCCTGACCGGCGCGACGCGTGGCCTGGGACGCGCCCTGGCGGAGCGTCTCGCCGAGCTCGGGCACACCGTCGTCGGTTGTGGGCGCGGCGCCGCCCACGTGGAGGAGTTGCGCGCCGCGCTGGGTGCGCCGCACTCCTTCTCCGTCGTCGACGTGGCCGACGCGCCAGCCGTCACGAGCTGGGCCGAGGAGGTCCTCGGCCGGCATGGAGCGCCCGACCTGCTCGTCAACAACGCGGCCATCATGAACCGCAGCGCCCCCTTGTGGCAGGTGCCCGCGGAGGAGATGGCGGCCATGCTCGCGGTCAACGTGGCCGGCGTGGCAAACGTCGTGCGTGATTTCGTCCCCGCCATGATCGAGCGCGGCACGGGCGTGATCGTCAACATCAGCTCTGCGTGGGGCAGGTCGACCTCGCCCGAGGTCGGCCCCTACTGCACGACGAAGTGGGCGATCGAGGGCTACACCAGCTCTCTGGCCCAGGAGCTGCCCGCCGGTTTGGCCGCGGTGGCGGTCAGTCCCGGCGCCATCGACACCGAGATGCTGCGTATGTGCTGGGGGGATGGCGCGGAGGGGTATCCGCGGCCTGGGGAGTGGGCTCCGGGCGCGGCGCGGTTTCTGCTGGGGCTCGGCGCGCAGGACAACGGCGGATCGCTGTCGATCGGTTAGGTCACGCACCACGCTCACGCATTCGTGTTCGAGTGCAGCGCGATCCGGTTCCCCTCGCTGTCGATCACGATGGCGCACCAGCCGTAGGGTCCGATCCCGTGCAGCGCCTGGAGGACCTTCCCGCTCTTCTCCGTCACCTGGGCGACCGCGTCCCGGATGCGCCCGTCGACGTTCAGGTAGAGCAGGATGCCCCCCTCGGATACGAAGCCGCCCTGGGCGGGCACCAGACAGCCGCCGTTTCCGTCCTGGTGGTCGAGGACGCCGAAGCGCAGCCCGTCTTGCTCCTGAATGTGCACCTCCACCCCCAGGACCGCCTGGTAGAAGGCGGCGGCCCGGTCGATGTCGGCGACGGGGATGTCGAACCAGACTGCGCGGTTCATCGTGGAGTTGAAGTTGGACATTTCGGGGAGGGTCTTGTGGTGGATTCGGGGGTGTGTTTGGCTGCCACGCAGCATCCCCAATCCCCCATTTCCCCGCAAGTCACGGTCAAGTCGTCATGAGCAAGGCACTCGACTACCTCCTCGCCGCGCGCCCCGAGGCGATGGGGGCCTACTTCCAGTTCCTGAAGGAGGCGGAGACCCACCTCGACACGCGCACCCGCGACCTGATCTCGGTCATCACCAAGGTGGCGGTCCAGACGGATGCGGGCTTCCGCCACTACCTCAAGCGCGCCCTCTCCAACGGCGCCTCCCCGGACGAGGTGCTCGACGCCCTCCTGATGGCCTTCCCCGTGCTGGGGCTGGCGAAGATCGTGTGGGCCACCGACATCCTGCTCGACATGGGCCTCGAGGAGTTCCGCCCCGAGAACCTGGGCCGCGAGCCCGTCTGGCACGACATCGTCACGGTGGAGGGGCTGCCCGCCGGCGAGCCCCGTTGGCTGAAGGTCGACGAGAAGGCGCTCATCGTCCTGCGCAATGACGAGGGCGTGACCGTGTACGAGGCGCTCTGCCCGCACGAGGGCTCGCCGCTCTTCGCCGAGGATCTCGAGGGCGGGACCCTCGCCTGCCAGCACCACGGCTGGGAGTTCGACCTGGCCTCCGGCGCCTGCATCGCCGAGGGGGATCAACCCCTCAAGCGCGTTGAGACGCGGGAGGTCGGGGGTACGCTCCAGGGTTGTTGGTAGGGCAGGAGGGGCGCGGCACCCAGGCGTCGAGCCACCCCGGTGCTCGGTCGCTGCCCTACAGGTTGAAGTTGAAGTCCTCGATCAGCGCACCGGGAATCCGGCCGGAGGCGGTCGCCCGCTCTTCGTACGTCTCCGGGTCGAGGATCATCTCCCGCTCGCTGGTCAAGCCGATCAGGTTCTCCCCGAAGGCCCGGTAGAGGGTCTCGTCGAAGCGCATCACGTTCAGCGGCGCGACGATCCGGCCCCCCTCGACCCAGAAGCAGGCGAAACGCGTCATGCCGGTGATACGGCACGCGGGCCGGTCCGAGAAGTTCAGGTACCAGACGTTGTTGATGTAGACGCCCGTGTCGAGGCGTTCGAGGACCTCGGCCTCGGGGATCTCGCCCGCGGCGACGTCGAGGGACTCGGGGGCCTCCCAGCCGTTGGCGCCGTTGGTCGGCACGTCGTACTCCTTGGCGCTGCGCGGGTTGGTCAGGGGCTCGCCGAGGACGCCGCCGTCGATCAGGGTCACCGAGTGCGGCTTGAGGAAGCCCTTGCCCTCGAAGTTGGGAGCCACCCCCTCGGCGGTGTTCTCGCGGATCGTGACGCCCGGGTGCAGCCGCGAATCCTCCTCCGCCATCTTGAGCAGGACCGTCTGCTTGGTGCGGCGGTCCTTCAAGCCGTAGCCGCCCCAACCGAGGATGCCGAGGAAGTCGTACACGGCGGACGGGGCGAGGTAGACGCGGTAGCGCCCCGGGTCGATCGTCTTCGCCTCGCGCCCGAGGACCTCCAGCTGGGTGCAAGCGTTCTCCACCTTGCGGCAGAAGGCGTCCTGGTCCCAGGCGAAGCCCGCGTGGGCGTTCTTCACCGCTTTGTCGGCCTGCAGATAGAAGCTCCAGTCGAAGTTGAAGCTGTAGCTGGAGTACCAGTTGCGCTGGCCGGACGAGTTGGCGAATCCGCGGTGGATTCCACCCGCGGCGTAGATGCCGACCAGGTCGCGCCCCTCGCCGCCGGCGAGGATCGAGGAGAGGGCATCCGCGGGCGCGGGGACCTCGTCCGTGCCGTGCTGCTCGGTCGAAGAGACCTCGGTCGCGTAGAGCAGGTGTGGGTCCTCGGGGAGCACCGGCAGCTGCGCCCGCAGATCGTCGAGGAGGGCGACGAGCCGCCCGCGGTCCTCGTCCCCCTGCCCGGTGAGCGTGACACCGCCCCCCGCGTGACGCGCGCCCTGGATCAGGTCGAAGCTCATCGAGCGGTTCGCCACGTGCCCCGCCTGACGGACGAGCGAATGGTTGAGGCGGATGAAATCGGAGTCCTCGGCGCTGAAGTTGATCGTGGCGAACTCGTCGGCACTCAGCTTCGAGGTCAGGAAGGTCGCAAGATCGTCGAAGTAGTTCTGCACGGCTCACTCTCCTCCGAAGACGTCCACGTCGGCGAACACGCACGCGGGAGAGGCGTGGCCCACCCGGACCGCCTGGCCCGGTTCCCCCTTGCCGCAGTACGGCGTCCCCAGCATCTGGAAGGTGGCGCGGTTCCCCACCATCTTGAGGTTGCGCCAGAAGGTGGCCGAGATCCCCTTGTAGTTGGGCTTCTTGACCACCTCGGCCAGCTCGCCGTTGCGGATGCGGCGGCCGTACTCGCAGCCGAACTGGAACTTGTTGCGGCTGTCGTCGATCGACCAGGAGTTGTTCTGTGCCATGAAGACACCGTCCTCGATGCTCGACACCATCTCCTCGAAGGTCGAGCTGCCCGGCTCCAGGTTCAGATTCGCCATGCGGTCGATCGGCGGACGGTTCCACGAGCAGGCGCGCGAGCAGGAGACGCCCGGCTTGCCCGCTCGCGTCTGGGAGATCACGCCGCCGAGGGCGCGCTTGAGGATGCCCTCGTGGATGATGTACTGCTTCTCCGCCTTCGTCCCGTCGTCGTCGTAGGGGTAGCTGGCGAACTCCCCGGCCAGTTCGGGGTCGAAGGTGATGTTCAAGAGCTCCGTGCCGTAGCGGTAGCTGCCGATCATGTCCGGCGTCACGAAACTGGTCCCCGCGTAGTTGCGCTCGTCCCCCAGGATCCGATCCAGCTCCAGCGGGTGGCCGATCGACTCGTGGATCTGGAGGTACATCTGCGTCGGGTCGAGCAGGACGTCGAACTTGCCAGTGGGGCAGTTGGGCGCGGCCAGGAGCTGGAGGACCTCCTCGGAGAGGAGCGGCGCGTGCTCGGAGAAGCCCACTGCGTCGAGCACCTCGAGGCCTCCCTGTCGAGCGTAGTCCCCGCGGCTGCGGGTGATCGTCTCACTGCCCTCGTTGGCGGTCACGCTCAGCCCGGGGATCAGTGCCTCGTAGTGCTGGTGGACCTCGCCGTCCCCCGAGGTCACGAGGAACTGCTCGATGTCCATGTGCCAGAGCGACGCGGACCAGTCGACGATCCTCTCGTCGGTCTTGAGCCGCGCGCACTCGCGCCTGGCCAGGTCGACCTTCTCGCCCAGCGGAACCGTGGTCCAGGGCTTCTCCACCGGCGCGTGATACTCACCGCTCGGAGACCTCTGGGCGACCTCGGTGAAGTCCACGACGCTGCCTGAGCGCGTCCGCTCCGCCCAGCTCAGCGCGCGCTTCACGGCCTCCTGCAGCCCGCTCCGCGACAGGTCGCTCGTCGCCGCGTAGCCCGCGGCGCCGTCCTGGATCACCGACACCATCACCCCGACGTCGCGATAGCTGCCCACCGGCTGGAGCACGTCCTGGCGGACCTGGATCACTTCGTTGCGTTCGCTCACCATCCGGAAGGACCAGAAGTCGGCCGCCGGGGCGAGCTCTCGAAAGCGCTCTCGCATCGTTGCCTCCGTTTCGAAGGGGAATGGTACTGAACTGCCCCCCTTCCGTGTGCTTCCCCGCTTCACCACCAGCGCCTGCCCACCTGGGACGACTCTGACCCGACGCTGGTGATGGATCCGCAGCTAGCGACGGTCGAACGTGAGCGCGTAGAGCGTCCGCGGCCGCAGTACGAGCTGAGCGCGGAGCTCGGTGGGCGTGGAGGGGAGCAGCATCGTCGTCAGGGCGTGACGCAGCCCCCCACCGCCTTGGCCCCCGCCCTCGTTCAAGAGGTGGGCGCGCAGATGGTAGTCCGGCCCCTGCATGTCGGGGGGCAGGTCGATCGCGACGGTGAGGTCGATCGTCCGCCCCTCCAGGTTGGCGAGCAGCACGGACACGTGGTCGTGGTCCGCGCTCAGGGTCACGGCCTGGGCCACCTCGGGATGGTCACAGTCGGACTCGACCACCTGGTCGCGGCGGTACGTATTGACGAAGGCGCAGGCCTCGTACACGGGCTTGGCGCCGTGGGGCGGGCCCCCGGGGAAGAGCGGCGGGTCGTAGGGCCCGTCGTTGAACAGCATGCCCTTGTAGTTGTAGCTGCCCGGAGGATCGTCGACGAGCTTGTAGTACTGCATGTAGTCCACCCCGCCCCGCAGCGCGGCCAAGGTGGCGCCCGTCCACCACAGCGCTCCGTAGAAGGTGTCCTGCCGCTCCCACGTGGTCGGGGGCCCACCGTGCTGATTGAACTCGGTCATCAGGATGCGCTCGTCGGCGATCCCGTCCCCCCGCGTTTGCAGCCAGCCCTTCACCTTGGCGATGTCCTCCGCGAAGCGGTGGCACTCCTCGATGCGGATGTAGTCGTACTGGTGCCAGTTGACGCCATCGACGTAGGGGTCCGCCTGGTCGATCAGCTTGCCGATCCAATTCTCCATCTCCACACCCGCTTGACCCCAGACCACGCCGATGCCGGAAGCCACGAGGTCGAGGGTGTTGATGCGCGCATCGGGGTGAGCGCGGATGCGCTGCCCCACCACAGTCACCAGATCGATGTACTTCTGGTAGTTGCCGCTCCCCATGGCGAGGTTGGGCTCGTTCAGGATCTCGATGCAGTGGACGTCGTAGGCGGGAGTGGTGGCGGGTGGGCTCTGGAGGTCGGGTGCGACGAGATGGATCATCATCGCCAGGACGAACTCGGCGTACTCCTCCTGCTGGCTCGCCGTCCAGGTGGCGGGGTTTCCCGACTGCCAGCTGACCGCGGGGCTCCAGTAGAAGAGCAGGACCGGATCGGCGTCGGGGATGCCGCTCACGATCTCGTCGTGGTAGGCGGCCATGCGCATATCGAGCCCGGAGAAGTTGAAGCCGTTCCAGTCGATGACCTGTGGATCGGCGTTGTCGTTCGTCGGCTCGCGCCAGCGCCAATCCACGCTGAGCCGCGCGGTGTCCATGCCGGCTTCGAGGATGGCGTCTCGCTCCGCGACGAAGCCTGGACTATGGGGCTGGATCCACCAGTTCACCCCGACCCGCGCACCATCCGACACGACGCTCGTGGCATCGGCATTCAGGGTCGCGGAGGCCGGGATCGACTGCGGCTCGAACCAGCGGGCAGGGTTGGCAGAGAAGTAGTTCGGTACCCCGTCGAGCCACGCGCCCGCGCGATCGTAGGTGGGGGCGGAGAAGCGACAACGCCAGGACCCCGGCGTCGGCGCGTTCACGACGAGATCCTCCTGCCAGGTGTGCGCCGGAAGGACGAAGGTGTGGACCAGGGACCCCGTGGGATCGTACAGGGATTCGGTGATCGTCCCCGTGGCCCACATCGAGTGGGCGTGGAAGGTGAAGGATGGCGTTCCGGGCGGCACCTCGAAGTACAGGTCCGCCGCACCGCTGACGCGCACCAGCTCCTCGTGGGCCAACGGCTCGACGACCATCGGCCGCGGTCCGGGGACCGTGTAGGTGTGGATGTAGGTGTAGTTGACGGGCAGCAGCTTGTACGTGCCGCTGCCCGAATCGAGGACCACCTGGGTGGTCGTGCTGGTCGTGATCTCCAACCGCTCCTGCAACCGGCCGTCCGGAGCGAAGACGTGCAGGTAGTCGGGATCGGTCCCCATGCGGTGGTCGGTGACGATCGTGAGCAGGTCGCCGTCCTGCGCATCGATGAAGACCGCGTGGTCCCTGGAGATCTGGGCCAGCGTCGAGGGAATCGGCGACTCCGAGTCCAGCACCGCTGGGCGGACGATGAACAGGAGTGGGAGGGTCAGGAGGATGGAGGGCAGCACCGGCAGATCCTCTGTGCGTGAACCACCATCGTAGCAGCCGTCGGGCGAGGAGACCGGATGGCGGAGGTGGGTGAGGATCGTGTGGCTCGGGCACGAGGTCGGTGAATCAAATCGCGATTCCCCGAGATGGTGACGGGCGCGGTATGTTCACCCGTCATGCAAGCCCCCTCGAACCGGATTCGCGCGTTGGGGATCTCCGTCGCGCTCTTCGCCCTGGCGCACCTCGCCAGCGCCCAGCATCCCAATGTCGTCGTGTTCCTCGTCGACGACATGGGCTGGCAGGAGACCTCGGTGCCGTTCCACTCCGAGCGTACGCCGCTCAACGAGCGCTACCGGACTCCGAACATGGAGCGGCTGGCCGCCAGCGGGGTGAAGTTCACGCAGGCGTACGCGTACGCGGTCTGCTCACCGACGAGGGTGAGCCTGATGACCGGGCAGTCGGCGAGCCGTCACCGCGTCACCAACTGGACCCTGCGCAAGGACGTCCAACCCGATCACGCTCACCCCCAGGTGCGTGCCGCTGACTGGAACTGGAACGGGCTGAGCCCCGAGCCGGGGGTGCCGCGTACCGTCCACGCGCCTACACCCCTGCCGCTGCTCCTGAAGCAGAGTGGCTACCGCACGATCCACGTGGGCAAGGCGCACTTCGGGGCGCGGGGGACGCCGGGGGCGGAGCCGCTCAACTGCGGTTTCGATGTGAACATCGGCGGGCACGCAGCCGGCGGACCGGGCAGCTATCACGGCCAACACGACTACAGCGCGGCGTGGCGCAATGCAGATCGCATCTGGGACGTCCCGCACCTCGAGGCGTACCACGGGACCGAGACGAATCTCACCGAGGCGCTGACGATCGAGGCGCTGCGCGCAGTCAAGCAGGCCGTCGACGCGCAGCAGCCCTTCTTCCTGTACCTCTCGCACTACGCGATCCACGCACCGTGGGAGAAGGACCAGCGCTTCTTCGAGCCCTACGTCGAGGCCGGGTTGTCGGAGTTCGAGGCGACGTACGCCTCGATGGTCGCGGGCATGGACAAGTCCCTCGGAGACCTGCTCGACCTGCTCGAGCGAGAAGAGATCGAAGACGAGACGATCGTGATCTTCCTCTCCGACAACGGCCAGCCCAGCCAGGCCCCCCGCAACCGTCCGCTGCGCGGCCACAAGCTCACGCCGTACGAGGGTGGACTGCGCGTTCCGATGCTCGTGCGTTGGCCGGGAGTCGCCCCGGCGGGCTCGGTGTGCGAGCGCATGGTGCACGTCGACGATCTGCTTCCCACCGTGCTGGAGCTGGCAGGAGTATCCCGCGAGGCGGTCAAGGGTCCGATCGACGGTGAGAGCTTCGCCCCGCTGCTGCGTGACCCTGCCAAACCCGCGCCCGAGGAGCCGCGGGCGCTCTTCTGGCACTACCCCAACACGTACGACCAGCCGCCCTACACCGTCGTGCGGCACGGGCGCTGGAAGCTCATCTACCAGCACGTCGACCGCCGCTTCGAGCTGTTCGACCTCGAACGGGACCTGGGCGAGACGACCGATCTGGCGGCCGAAGCGCCCGAGAAGGTGCGCGAGCTGGCCGGATTGATGACCGAGCATCTGCGCGAGACCGACGCCGTGATGACGGTCGACAAAGAGACGGGGCGCCCCGTCGAGCTACCGCTCCCCTGGTTGGAGCGCGAGCACGATGAGAGACCATGAAACCGCGACCGTCAGCCGTCGAACTCCACGAAGACCGGATAGTGGTCCGACCACTGACCCACCGTGGAATCGTCGCTGACGACCCCGGCTGACCGCGCGCGCTGCGCCGTGGCGGGATCGGCGAACACGAAGTCGATGCGCCGGCGCACCCGATGGACGTCCTGCATGTCCTCGCGCCAGCGCGGGATCAGGGCCGGCGAGCCGAAGGTGTAGGTGGCCTCGGGCGCACAGCGGTGCGTGACGTCGACGAAGCCGGCGTCCAGGAAGGTATCGGTGATGCGGAAGTCGAAGACGCGCTCGTCGCCGACGAGCTCTCCCAGGTGACCGTGCTCCCGCAGGTAGGCCTCGTCGTGGCGGATCTCCGCATTGAAGTCCCCCACGACGAGCACCGCTCGCCCCTCCTCGACCAGCGCGCTCGCTCGCGAGGCGACGTGCTCGGCTTGCTGCACCTCACCCGGCCAGAAGTGCACCACGAAGACGTCGAGGTCGTGGGTGCGAGCGTGCAGGTAGCCGTGGTGGAAGCCCTCGACGAGTCGCTCGAGGACCTCGATGGTGGCGCTGCTCGTGAGCGCCACCGGGTAGCCCGACTCCTTGTGCATCACCGCGTGCTCGTGGCCCCACCCCGCGGCGAGCTCCGCCAGGCCCTCCTCGTCCACGTGCAGGACCTCCTGCAGCGCGACCACCGCGGGCTGGCGCTCTCCCAGCCACGCCGCGGCCTCCTCGCGGTGCTGCTGGTGATCGAAGAGGTGGTAGGTGTTCCAGTTCACGAGCTCCACCGGTGGGGTCGCGTGACACGCGGCGAGGGCGATGAGCGGGAGTCCTAGGGAAAGTCGCATGGGCTGGGACATGGCACCGAGATACGACCCGCGAGTATGCACGCCAAGTGCTGCCTTGCCCCCACTGGGGGAGGCCACCCTCCTCCGAGGACTTGGAGGCGCAGTTCTTACCTTCCATAGACAAGCATGCGAGTAGAAACTGCCCCGCCGCGTACCTAGTGGCGCGTCGCCGCGTCGCCGCGTCGCCGAGGGTTGGATATCATCCCGGCCCGAATCTCGTACTCCTTCCGCTCCGCT
>CAZDQL010000002.1:96749-151968 GCA_964507325.1 uncultured Planctomycetaceae bacterium
CATGGGCTGCGGTCAGATGGACGCCGACCCCTCCATGGAGATCGCCTTCACCACCGGCGAGGTCTTCGACGTCGACACCCAGTCGGTGCAGTGGACCTGGGGGGACGGCTTCGGCTCCTTCATCGAAGTGGGGGACATCGACGACGACGGCATGGACGAGGTGATCGGGACCCAGACCTGGGGCTACGCCTTCGCCTACGACGTCGACACCGAGTTGCCGAAGTGGTCGATCGAGATCTTCAACGTGGGCGCGACCGATCTCGTGGACGTCGACGCCGACGGCACCCTGGAGCTCGTCATCGGCGAAGCCCAGTGGGGGGACCAGCTCGGGATCGACACCAAGACCCTGGTGACCGAGTGGGCCATCTACAACCCCGAGCACGGCACGACCGAAGTGCTCTGCGCCGACGCCGACTCCGACGGGGTGATGGAGGTGATCTGGGGCTCCGGCCACACCAGCACCGGCGAGGACCGCATGTTCGTCGGTGACTGGGTCAGCCTGCAGCACGAGTGGTCGAGCGTGCACCTGGACGGCCCCTTCCGCGCGCCGGTCAGCGGCGACGTGGACGGCGACGGCGTGGATGAGATCGTCACCGTCACCAACGAGTCCGACTCGGGCTACGGCTCCGGCCGCATCCTGGTCTTCGACGGCCCTTCCCTCGCCTTGGAGCTCCTGGGCCCCGAGGTCGCCGGCGGCTTGGGTTGGTCGGGAACCTGGGAGGTGGAGCTGCACGACGTGGACGACGATCCCGCCCTCGAGATCCTGGTGGCCACCTCCACCACCTACGACGGCACGATCGAGATCTGGGACGTGGAGAACGGCGTGGCCACCCGCATCTGGGAGGTCCCCAACCCCAAGCCGGACGGCGCCTTCCTCGACGCGACGATCGCGGACGTGGACCAGGACGGCGATCTGGAGGTGCTGGGCGGCGCGCAGAAGTACGTGCACGTCTACGACCTGGAGACGGCGACCCTGGAGTGGAGCTCGCTCTTCATCGCGAGCCAGATCCTGGCGGTCACGGTGGGCAACACCGACGAGGACCCCTCCCCCGAGATCCTCGCCGTGGGGAGCCAGGGAGACCTCTACGTCTTCGACGGCACCACCAAGGCCCTGAGCGCCATCGTGGGCGGCGCCTTCAACGGCGTCGCCACCTCCGAGATGGGCGTGCGTCCCGACCTGATCCGCCTCTCCACCACGGGGGGTGAGCTGGTCACCGTGGCCTTCCTGGAGGAGGACTACCAGGTGCTCGAGACCCTGGACCTGCTCGACGAGACGATCGACGGCTTCCACCTGCGCACCGCCCACGCCCTGCTCGTCGGAGCCGGCGGCGTGCTGTACCTCTTCGACCCCATGGGGGGCGACCTGATCTGGGAGAGCTGCGCCATCTACGGCGATCCCTTCGGCACCGGCATGGCGTTCACCGACACCCACGCGGTGACCGCCGGGCTGTACGGGCTGGTGGGGTTCCAGCGGCCCTAGCAGCGGTCGGCTGCAGCTTTCCGCCGAGACCGCCGAGTAGGTGAAAGGTCCGCCCGCGGCTTCCGTACCCAGGGAGCCGGGACTACCGTCCTCCCCGTCCCGGCGTCCAGATGAACAAGACCCTCGTCGGCACCCTCCTCGGCGCCCTCCCGGTCGCCCTCGCCGCCATCCCGCCCGCGCCCTTCGAGCACGGGCGGGATGTCGCGGCGTTGATGCCTCCCGGGACCGTGGTCTACCTCGAGGCGGAGGGCCTCGGGGAGCTGTGCGCACAGGGGTTCGAGCATCCCCTGGTCGCGCCTCTCCTGGGCTCGCCGTTGGAGGACTGGATGCAGGAGCAGGTGGGGCTCTCCCTCCCCGATGCGGTCGAGCTGATGGACCTGTGGGCCGGACGTCGAGCCCTGCCCGCTCTGGAGCGGCTCATCGAGGGGGGGCTCGCGGCGGGGGTGCTCCCCGGGGAGACGGACGTTCCGATCTTTTGCGTCGCCGCGTGGGGTGACGCGGAGCTCTGGGAGGAGGTCGTCGATTCTGTGATGACCCAGGTGGCCGACACCCAGGGGCTGCCGCGGGACAAGATCGTCCCGCCTCACCGCGAGATCCGCGGCGTGGACGTGTGGCTCCTGGGGGGGGTGGGGGCGATCGCCCTGTGCGAGGGCGTCTTCCTCGCCAGCACCGACCAAGAGACCCTGCGGGAGATGATCGACCTGGGCGCCGAAGGCATGCTCGGCGGGCTGGCGACCGACGAGCGCTTCAGCCGCGCGCGGGAGACCCAGCGCTCACCGGAGACGTTCCTCTGGGCCTGGCTGGATCTGGAGGGGATCGAGGCCGTGGCGCCGGAGGAGGTGGGGGAGTTGCGTCGCCTGCCCTTCGATCCGCTGGCCCAGCTCCTGTTCGGAGCCTCCCTCGCCAACCTCGTGGCGGCCCAGGAAGGAGTGGTCGAGGTGCGCTTCGATGGGGGGAGGGTCGACGTGGACCTCGTCGGCGTGGGCGCTGCGGAGGGGCCCCATGCGGTCCTGCTGCCCTCTCGGAAATCGCCCCTGCCCCCGCTGCCCACCCTCCGGCCGCACGAGGTCGCCCGCGGCGTGGTCTACCGCGACCTGGCGGCGATCTTCCGCGGTCGTGAGGAGCTCTTCGACGCCGAGCACCAACCGGCCCTCGCCGATGTCGCTTCGGGCTTGGCCGTGTTCTTCGGGGGCGCGGACGTGGCCGAGGAGGTGCTCCCCTCCCTGAGCCCTTGGATCGGCGTGGTCGCACGCTCGGTCGAATTCGACCCGCGCGCGGTCCCCGATCCGTGCTTGCCCTCGGTCGCGCTGCTTATCCAGGTCGACGATCCCGAGAGCATGGGGCCCCGCCTGGTCTCCGCCGTGCAGACGGCGTTCTCGCTCGCGAACGTCAAGGCCGCCTTGAAGCGCCAGCCGCTGCTGAAGGTGCAAGTCGAGTCCAGCGCGGGCCACTCGGTGACCTACGGCCGCTACCCGCCCCCCTCCGCGGGGGAGAGCGCCGACCTGCGCTACAACCTCGAGCCGGCCTGCTCGCTGGTGGGGGAGACGTTCGTGATCGGCACCCACCGTGCTCTGGTGGGTGAGCTGGTGGCGCAGCTTGCGGCGGGCGACTTGGAGCCCCCGCGGACCCGGGAGGGCCTCGTACTACCGAGCGCCGACGTGGCGGGTCTCCTGAGCGCCATTCCGGATGCGCTGGCCGCGAGCACGACTGCGAGTACTGATCAGGCGCTTGGCCAGGTGCTGCGACGAATCGGAGCCTCCCTTCCGCGAGAAGGCCTGGCGGATACCGTTGGAGTGGAAGTCGACGGCCAGGGCGCACTGGGCCTGAGGGCCAGCCTCTCCTGGGTCCTCCACGGCCATCGACGGTAGGCGTCGCCCGACGCCCTGTTCACTCACCCAGCCGCCAGCGCAGCCCCATACACGCCCCGGTACGCCTCGAGCATCCCCTCGAAGGAGAACCCCTCGATCACCCGCGTCCGGTTCTGCGCGCCCAGCCGCTCGCGCAGCTCGGGGCTGGCGAGCAGCTCCTCGAGGAGGCGAGCCAGCCGCGCCGGGGCGTCTTCGGCCTCCACGGGAACGAGGAAGCGCTGCTGCTCCTCCGGTAGCACCAGGCCGACGTCGCCGACGTCGGTCGAGACCGCGGGCAAACCGGTGCTCATCGCCTCGAGCAGGACCACCGGGTGCTGCTCTGAGTCGGAGGAGATGGCGAAGACGTCCATGGCCCGGTAGAAGCCGCGCAGATCGGACTGGTGGCCGGGGAAGTGGATCCTTCCGCCGGCATCCCCCAGGGAACGCGCCTGTCCCTCGAGCCTGGCGCGCTCCGGGCCGTCGCCGACGACCAGGAGGTGTGCCCGGCGGCCGGCGCGGTCCAGGTGGGCGAAGGCCTCCACCAGGCGCGGGAGGTTCTTGATCGGGCGCACGTGACCGACGGCGCCGATCACCAGGGCGTCTTCGGGTATGCCGAGCTGGGCACGCACTTCGGAAGCCCCGGGAGTGAAGCGGTCGGGGTGGATGCCGTTGTGGATCAACTGCACCCGGTCGTGCCGCACACCCCAGGTGTCGCGGGCGATGCTGACCAGGCCGCTGGAGCAGACGACGACCCGGTGGCAGCGCCGCAGGAAGAGCCGGCGGCAGAGCACCCGGCGCCGCTTCTGCCCCGCCACCTCGTCGATGTTGAAGCCCTCCTCGTGGTGCACGTGGGGCCGGCGCGACAGGGTGCGCGCCGCCATGACGGCGTCGAAGCTGCCCCAGTTGTAGGTCAGGAGCAGGTCCGGGTCCTCGCGCTGGATCATGCGCCGCATGGCCGGAATCCGGACCAGGGAGCTCTGCCCGGCGGGTGGGTCGAAGAGGCGCGCGTCGATGCCGTCGTCGAGCAGCGACAGCGCCTCGCTGTGGCCGTCCAGGGGCACGATGCTGTGGCGCCAGGCGGATCCCAGGGCGTTGATCATCTCCGCCACGCGCACCTGCGGGCCGGCGGCGACGAAGGTCGCGAAGGCGTGCAGCGCGTGCAGGGGCTTCTCGGGCGCGCTCATCCCTCGTCCGCGCTGCTCTCCCGCGGCGCGTAGATGCGCACCGCCCGGTCGAGGAAGGCCTCCCGCTCCTCCACCGGCTGCCAGCCGAGGACCTCGCGCGCCAGGTTGCACTTGAAGGCCGGCACCAACGCGCGCGCCTTGAGATCGCGGTAGGAGGGGAAGACCACCCCGGGCCGTCGGCCGACGACCTTGACGATCCACTTCCCGATCTCCATCAGTTGCGAGAGCAGGAGCGGGCGCGGGTGGAAGACGATCCGCCGGCCGGTGACCCGGGCCAGCTCCTCCACCACCTCCCGACCCGAGAGGGGCGGGCGGGCGCAGAGGTTCAGCGCCTGGCCCGAGAGCTCGTCCCCCTCGTGGAGCGCCGCGGCGACCAGGCCCTCGGCCACGTCCTCCGCCAGGACCAGGGGCAACGGATGCTCCCCCGCGCCCCACCCGGCGCAGTGGTTGTCGCGCAGCCACAACCCGAGCCCGCTGTGCTGCATCGGCGTGCCCGCGCCCAGGACCACGCCCGGGCGCGCGATCACCAGGCCGACGTCGTTTCCGGAGTGGTAGGCGAGCAGCGCCTCCTCCGTCGCCGCCTTGCCGCGCGCGTAGACGGAGCGGGCGGCGATGCGCGGATCGATCTGCGTGCTGTCCTCGAGCTCGCGCGTGCCGCAGTCCTTGCCGGTGTAGAGGCAGGCCAGTGACGAGACGTAGACCAGCCGCCGGACCCCCGCCTCGCGGCAGGCCTCGGCGATCTTCACCGAGCCCGCGACCATCGACCGCTGCACCACCTCCCAGGTGTCGCCGCCCCCCGTCGCGAGCTGGATGCAGGCCCGGGCGCCGGAGAGCGCCTGGGCGAGGGACGCCGTGTCCTCGAGGCTGCCGTCCAGGAGGCGCAGGCGGCCGTCCAGGGCCGCATCGACGATGACCGGCGGCAGGGAGTGCCGCCGGCGCACGATCGCCGTGACCGGCACCTCCCGCTCGAGCAGCGCGCGCATCACGCACCGGCCGATGAAGCCGGTGGCGCCGAGGACGACCACCTCGCCCGGCCGCGCCGCGCCCGGCTCGGGGAAGTCCGGCAGGGGGGGCGCCTCGCCGGAGATCTCGCCCGCGATCGCATCGCACCAGGCGCCGACCTCGACGGCGGTCTGGGCGTCGTTGGGCAGGCGCTCCCCCGCCCGCAGCGCGCGGTGGAAGGCCTCGATGCTCCCCTGCATGCCGACGTAGAACGCGTCGCGGCGCGGCCGCAGGCCGAGGGTGAAACCGAGCCAACCGCGGAGCACGCGCCGAGCGTCGCGCTTGGACGCCTTGCCGCGCCGGTTCTGCGCCAGGAAGCTGTTCCAGAAGTCGAGCCAGTGAGTCTTCTCTTCGCCGGAGAGACCGTCGTGGAAGAGGTCCGCCTCCAGGCTGCCGTCGCTGCCGAGCACCTGCAGGGTGCAGCGCGTGAAGGGGCGGCCGAAGGCCGTGTAGAGCTGGGCGGTGCCGCGCTCCGCTTCCGCGGCCACGGCCCAGCGCTCGTGGAAGACCTGCCCCGGGTTCAGCTCGCGCGTCCCGAGCAGCGCCCTCTCGACGCGCTTCACCGGTCCCAGGAGGTGGTGGATCTGGCTCAGCGGGTGGATCGTCTGCTCGAAGACGATGTTGCGCGGCGCGCGGAACATCCAGTGCGTGTAGTCCGACGCGTCGAGCTGCCGCAGGGGTACCGAGAAGGTCAGCTGCACGTGCTCGACGCGGCCGATCTCGCCCGCTTCGATGCGCGCGACCATGCGCCGGAAGGCGGGGTGGAAGACGTTGTTGTGGTTGACGGCCAGCGGCAGACGCCGCTCGCGAGCCAGATCGGCGAGCTCGATCGTCTCCGCGGTGGAGAGGGCGATCGGCTTCTCGGCGAAGACGCCCAGGCCGAGCTCGAGCAGGCGCCGCGTCAGGTCAAAGTGACGATCCGGCGGCACCGCGAGGTGGGCGATCTGGACGCCCAGCTCCGGCAGGCGCTCCAGCTCGGTCACCGCCTCTCGGGCTCCGTAGCGTTCGGCGGCCCTCTGCGCCGCTGCGAGGTCGACGTCGCAGATCGCCGTCAGCTCGACGTCGGGGATCTTGCTCAGGACGTCGAGGTGGAAGTCCGAGATGAAGCCCGCGCCGACCATGGCCACGCGGGTCGGCCCGTCGAGTGGGAGATCGTAGGGAGGCGGCTCTGACACGGTGGACGTCCCGTCGGAGGGGGGGCGAGGCTTGCCATCGTACGCTCCACGGGGCAGGCCTCAAGCGCTCGGAGTCACAGGGGGTTCCCCGCCGGGGCCCCGTCGATGTGAGCCCGCATCCACAGCTCGAAGATCATGATCGAGCTCAGGGCGCTGTCGATGTTTCCCCCGGACATGTGCTCGTCGAAAACCCGGCGCACGAAGGGCTCCGAGAGGTAGCCACGCTCGAGCGTGCGCCGGCTCAGGAGCAGGTCGTGCACGAACTCCCTCAGCTCCCCCCGATACCAGAGCGGGGTCGGCTGGCTGAAGCCGCGCATCTTCTTGCGGCCGATGACCTCGTCGGGGATCAGCCCGCGCAGGGCCTGCTTGTAGAGCAGCTTGATGCCGTCCTTCTCGGGGGTCGGTTTCTCGAGCTGGAGGCGCGAGGGCACCTTCAGGGCCAGCTCGACCAGCCGGCGGTCGATCAGCGGCACCCGGTTGACGAGCCCGTGGGCGGCGGCCATGCGCTCGTCCTTGTAGAGCAGGTCGTCGGGCAGGAAGCTCTTGATCAGGCCGTACTGGTAGGCGTTCAGCGGGTCGCTCAGCACGGTCGTGGCGAAGTAGGCCTTCTGGACCGCGTAGACGTCCTCCCGCGGCCAGTGGGGCCGCTGCAGGAGCTTGCGCAGGACGCCCTTGTGGAAGAAGGTCCGCCAGGTCACGCGTCGCTCGTCGTCCGACATGCCCAGCCGCGCCATGTAGCGCCGGCCGCGGTTCCAGAAGGAGCCGCCGACGGGCATGGAGGGCGCGAGCGTCCCGAAGACCAGTCTCCGCAGTCCGGCCGGGATGGCGATCAGCGGCGCCATCTGCCGTTCGCCGTGCGTATTCCCGGCGGGGAAGATCTCATCGGGGCCCTCGCCCTCGAAGATGGCGCTGCAGCCGTGCTCCTTCGCCAGTCCCATCGCCTTGTAGATCCCGACGTAGGCGTTGTCGTTCACCGGCGAGTCGAAGTGGCGGACCGCGTTCGTCATGATCTCGGCGAACTCCGCCGGCCCCAGGATGGCGGTGTGATCGCGCAGGTTGAAGCGCTCGAGCATGATCTCGACCAGGCCTGCGTCGCTGAAGAACGCCTCCTCGAAGACGACCGAGAAGACGTCCAAGCCCGCGTCGCCCGCCAAGCCGGAGAGGGTCGCCGAGACGACGCCGGTGTCCAACCCGCCGCTCAGCAGGCTGCCCATGCGGCCCCCGGCGGCGTGGCGGATGGCGATGGAGTCGAGGATGACCTCGCGCATGCGCTGGGCGAGCTCCGCTTCCGGCGTGTCGCGCTCGACGTCGATCTCCCCCAGCCGCCAGTAGTCGTGCTCGCTCTGCGTCCTCTTCCCGAGGCTGAGGACTTGCGCCGGTCGCAGGGCGGAGACGCCCGCGATCATCGTCTGCGGCGGCCCGAGGGCCTTGGTGGCGAAGTAGCGCGCCGGCCCCTCCGGATCGACCTCCCGCGGCACCAGCCCCGAGGCGAGCAGGGCCGGGATCGTGGTGGCGAAGACGGTGTGCTCACCCCGCCGGGCGTAGAAGAGGGAGTGCGAGCCGACGTGGTCGCGGACCAGGTGCAGCGTCTCCGCGGCGCCATCCCAGATCGCGATGGTGAAGACGCCGTTGAGGTGGCGTGGGAAGTCCAGTCCGAAGCGCTGGTAGAGGTGGGGGATCAGGTGGAAGCCGGTCCCCGATGTGGGGCCCGCGGGGAGCTCGCCGAGCAGGGCTTTCAGCTCGTCGACGTTGTAGATTTCCCCCTCGCAGACGGCGACGACGTCGCCGGTCTCATTCTGAACCAGGTACTGACCCGCACCCGACACCTCCCCCGCGGCGCCCAGCAGGACGGGGCCGGAGCTCAGGACCTCGGACTCGGCGGAGGAGCGGAAGGCCATGCTCTCGCCCATGCGGGTGGCGAGCTGGCGCGCCTCCTCGTCCGGTAGGGAACCGACGACTCCGTATATGTAGCCCATGGATTGCCTGCGGGGTGAGCGATCGGCCGCCGGTGTACCACGGCCGTAGGGCTTTTCAAAGGCGACACCAGCCCGCCAAACAGCGATGTCACACGGTCGGCGGGCGGTGTTCGCGCCGAAACCTACTCGATCACGCGGATCAGTCCCCGGTAGCGTTCCCAGTCTGCGATGAGTTGGGCCTGGCCTTCCCTGGTGAGGCCACCATCACTACCGCGACCTCCCCAGTCCGGCCGTCCAAAGTGGCCACCTGGGGGACGCGGTCCCTCTATTGAGCGGTACTCGCCAAACGCACGGTACCTACGGCCGTGTGTGTTCAGGCCCGTCATGCTCTCCAGCATGGCGAGCAGCCAGGCTCGGTGATGGAGGTCCTGATCTTCCTGGAGCGCATCGAACAGAATGGGGAGCATCTTCCAGCCCTCCAAGTAGATCTCCTCCGCCACTGAGGGCATTGTCCGTCCCCAAGGAGACATCCTGGCGTCGTACGGGCTGCGGAAGAACAGGATCGGCTCTTTCTCATACAGCTTCTCCAGGAGCCCCCTCATCCGCGCGGCCTCCTCCGGGGTGATGCTGACCTCGCGTGCGACCCAAGCGAAGCTCACCTCGTCAGAGGACGACACGATGAGGGGTGTCGCGTCCACCACATCGACGATGCGGGCCTGATCGTGATACTGGATGGTCACCGTGTAGGTTCCGAGCCCGGGGAGGTCGAGGTAATTGCGGAGTGGCAAGTCCGCGCATCTCCATGTCTCCCCGGTTGGGAAGATCTCGTGAGAAGCGGCTCCCCCGCCGAACTGATACCCCGGGCCCCATTCTCTGTGGACTCCAATGGGGTCACCGTTCTCGTCTCGCACCTCCACGCGCCAACGCGTCAGTCTTCCGGTTCTGTAGTTGCCACCCTTCTGCATGATGAAGGACTGACCAGACGGGTCCCGGTTCCGAAGTCCGACGCGGAACACCGGGAGCTCGGGGAACACGAACTCCATCGGGCCCGCTTTGGTGACGACCACCTCGATGGGATCGTCCTTTCCCTCGAGTCGCCTGAGAGCGGTGAAAACCTCCAGGTCGGCGCTACCTCTAAGGTATCCATGATGGCGCTTGGGCTTGCGGCGATGCTCGAACACCTCGACCAGGTATGTGCGCCAATGCTCACCTCCCCGGCGAGCCATCTCCTTGAGGCACGCGTCATGTGCGCACCAGAAGGAGGGCAACCATCCCCAACGGTGCTCCAATTCCTCGAAGTGCTCTCGTAGTTCTGCGTCGCTCCAACTGGATACCAGCCCGGTGAGCTCGTCGAGGTCGGTGAACCTGTCGAGCATGCCCCAGGGATACCACCAGGGGTCGGCCCATCGGTGCCACCAAGGCCTGGGCGTTCGAATCCTGCGCGCATAGCTGTCGGTTGGATCGGAGGTGCTCTCCCATGCGGCCGTGTGCGCGAGATCTCCCAGCGTGAGCGCCTGAAACAGGACGACGAGAGTCCAGCATTGCATGGCGAGCACCTCCCGATCTGCGATTTCGTGGTTCGCACGGCGCGGCCTACCACGGTGTGCTGGAGCGTAGCACGGAAGCGTCGCGCCGGCCGGAACCGGCGCCCTTGCCCGCCCGCCCGGTGCCCCCCTATGCTGGCGGTTGACGTCGGACTAGGGCACGAAGACCCCCAACTGCTACCGCCGAGGAGATCGATGATGATGAAGAAGACCGGAGCACTGCTCGTTTCGTTGAGCCTGGTCCTGCTGGCGGCTTGTAGCTCGCTGAGAGACTGTTGTGGCTGCAACCAGAAGGAGGCCTGCTGCGGCGAGTGCGGCCAGACGGAGGCTTGCTGCGGCGAGTGCGGCGGGGAAGAAGCCTGCTGCGGCGAGTGCGGTGGAAGCGAAGCCTGCAAGGGCTGCGCCACCCTCTCGGGAGGCGGAACCGGCTGGTGCGCCGACTGCGGCAAGGGCTTCAACGCCGGCCGTGAGGTCAACTGCACCGAGTCCTGCATGGCCAGCCCGGGGGGGCAGCCCTGCACCGCTTGCGTCAAGTGACGGGCGACTAACCCGCCCCGGAGTCCGCTCCGCGGCCCGCAGCGCCGCCGATCACAGGACGGCGTGGTGACTCGTCAGTCAGCCACGCCGTCCAAGATCCCCAAACACCACAACGCCATCCCCGTGGCGTAGCAGCGGCCCGTCTCGTGGCTCTCCGCGAAGGCGCCGTCGAATTCAGGGAGCGCTAGGAGCTGCTCCCGCTGTCGGCGCGCCGCCGAGCTCCGCGCATCGCCCGCCGGCAAGGCAGCGATCGCCTCGGTGCGAGCGTGGAGATCCCAGGAGAAGAAGAACCCGCCGTAGCCGAAGTTGCGGGTGTGGTCGTCGTACTTGCGGATCGGCAGCAGGTGGTGCTCGTGCTCGAAGGAGAGCGCCAAGGCCTTGGTGAGCCCGATCGACTTCTCCGGCGCCCAATGCGTCAGCGCCAGCTCACCCCGGGGAGTGCGTCCGACCGAGCCCTCCGCACGGGCGCGCGGACGTCCGCGGTACACCAGGCCGTAGGTGTAGGCTCCCTCGGCGGTGCGACAGGCGATCAGTCGGCCCACGCCGCGGGCGACCGCCTGCTCCAGGTCGTCGGAGGCGACGCCGACTCGCCGTGCCTCGCCCAGGGCGATCAACGCCTCGGCGACGGCGAAGGGGCTCGGGTACTCGTGCCCCCAGGCGCCCTGGGGGGATTGGATGGCGATCAGGTCCGCGACCGCAGCCTCGAGCAGGGGGCGCACCCGCGGCGCGTCCTTCGGGCGCAGCTCGATCCAGCGCGCGAAGCAGCGAATGCGGTAGGTGTGCGCCCAGAGGATCTCGTCGCTGTCCTGTCGGTTGATGTGGGTCTCGTCGCTCACGTACGCGAGCGCGCGCTCGAGGGCACCTTCGAGGGCTTCGTCGGGCTCCGACAGGCGAGCGGCGTGCTCGAGCAGTCCCAGGGTGCAGATGGCGGACACCGCCACGAACACGTTGGGCAGCCCATCGGTGCCGCCGAAGTCGTAGGCGGAGTCCTCCCACCCCCCCGACGAGCGCTGTTGATCGAGGAGGAACGCGACACTGCGCGCGCGCAGGGCCTCTTCCCCATAGACCTCCCGCGGCGCCTGCGTCCCCGCGGGATGCGGGACGAACGCTGCCGCGGGCAACTCGTCGTAGGTCTCGAAGGCGTGCACGAAGGGCCCGATCCCCTGCGCCTCCATGGCGGCCTTGGCCGCCATGGGGTGCTCCGGGTGCTCCGCCCCGAGCGACCGCCACACCTCCCGCGCCTCCGCCTCCCGCTTCCCGCGCCAGTGCTCCACCCCCTCGAGCCACTGCGCCACGGCGGGATCGTCCACGTCCCCCGGCAGTCGATCCAGGGCGGGGTTCTCCACCTCCGCCAGCGCGGCCAACGGCGCGAGGAAGCGCGCGGGGTGGAAGGTCGAGATCTGGTGCTCCCGGCCCAGCTCCCGCCCCTCCCCGTCGAGCACCAGCCATCCCGGTTCGATGAAGGCGATCGGCTCGAGTCCGTGGGCGCTGCGCAGCTTGCGGCTCGCCTTCATGCGCACCGGCACGAAGCGTTCGTTCAAGAGCGCCACCGTGCGCGGCCACGAGAAGGGCCCCGCCAGCATGTGGCGGTCCAGCCGATCCCAGCGATCCATGAAGGAGCCGGAGACGGTCGGCACGTACCAGAAGACCGGCTTTCCGCTGCGCTGCGACTCCGCCAGGGCCGACTCCAGATCCGCGCGCCAATCGACGGCCATTCCGGCACGGGCGGCGAGGGGAGACGGCTCGGGGCGGATGCGCGCCGTCGAGTTCTGGGCCGCAGCCGTGGCGGCCAGCGCCAGGAGGAGCATGGGGGAGAGGAGGATCGAGCGCATCCGTGCAGGGTACGGAGTCACGACCGTTTCGCCACGATTCTCACTCCCCGCGTACGATGGCTGCGATGCACGCACTCAGGATCGGAACCGCGCTGCGCATCGCGGCACTCCTCGCCCCGCTGGGCTGCGGAGCCGTCGCGGTCCTCCAACCCTCGACGTCCCTCAGGGACCACGTGAGCTACCTGGCGGAGCTCGATCCGCCGCGCTGCGCCGCGCATCCCGAGGCGCTGATGGAAGCCGCGGACTACATCGAGCGCCACCTGCGGGAGGCGGGGGGCGAGGTGGCGCTGCAGGACTACCAGGTCGACGGCGAGACCTACCGCAACGTGAGCGCTTTCTTCGGCCCCGGGGACGGGAGGCGACTCGTCGTCGGCGCCCACTACGACGTCTGCGGGCACATGCCCGGCGCGGACGACAACGCCAGCGGGGTGGCGGTGCTGCTCGAGCTGGCGGAGCGGCTCGGTGAGGATCCGCCGCGGGGGCGCGTGGAGCTGGTCGCCTACTCCCTGGAGGAGCCGCCCCACTACGCGACCCCCGCCATGGGCAGCGCGCAACACGCGCAGGCGCTGAAGCAGGCGGGGGTCGAGCTGCGCGGAATGCTCTGCCTGGAGATGCTCGGCTACTTCAGCGACGAGCCCGACTCCCAGCGCTACCCGAGCGCGGCTCTGGCGCGGCTCTACCCCTCGACGGGGAACTTCGTCGCGGTGGTGGGGCGCGGCCAGGACGCCGAGCTGGTCCACGCCGTGCACGCGGCGATGGCCGAGGCCAGCGAGCTGCCGGCGATGAAGCTCGTGGCGTCGAGTCTGCTCGGAGGCCTCACCTCCGGAATCGACCTCTCCGATCACCGCAACTACTGGGAGGCGGGCTACACGGCGACGATGATCACCGACACCGCCTTCATGCGGAATCCGCACTACCACGAGAAGGGCGACACTCCGGAGACCCTCGACTACCGCCGCATGGGGGAGGTCGTCTTGGGGGTGGAGGCGGCGGTGCGCGTGCTTCTGGAGGATTGAACCCGCGCTGCGGGCCTGCCCCTCACTCGATACGCTCCCCCTGGAACTCCGCGCCCATCGGCGGCGTGACGACGATGCGGTCGGGCGTGCCCTCCTCGCCGGTGACGAAGCGGATCGTCGTGGCCCCGTCACCGTCGACGTAGAAGAAGCTCGTGCGCGTCTCGGGGATCAGCTCGGTCTCCTCATCCTCGTCGCGCACGGCGCTCCCCTTGGCTGAAGCCAGGAGTCGTCGACCGTCACGGCGGACGACCACCACGATCTCCCCGGCGCCGGGGAGCTGGAGTCGATAGCGCCCCGCGTAGCGGTCGAGGACCTCGATCTCCACCGGCTTCCCCCGGCGGCGGTCGATCTCGGCGGCCTTCTCGCGCTCGCGTTTCTTGACGTAACGACTGTAGGCGAAGCTCGGCCGGAAGAGGCTCGGGATCTCGAGCACGCGGGCGCCCTTGGCCAGCTCCTCGGCGAGATCGAAGACCACCACCTCCTCGAAGTTGTGGAAGTGGTAGAGGTGGATGCGGCCCCGGCGCAGGTCGAAGACGTTCGAGTACTGGGTCGGAGCGCCGCCCTCCTGCGCCGTCGCCGCCAGCACCCTGCGGCAGAGGGCGAGAGAGGCCTCCTCGGCCTCCCCGAGGATCTCCTGCGCCGCGTCGAAGCGCGGACAGAGCCCGCGATCGTCCTCTTGGCGCGACTGGTAGAAGTTGGTCACCACCTGGAAGGGGCCCTCCTTGCGCAGGAATTCGTCCCCCTCGACGATCACCGAGTCCCCCGACCGATCGGCGAACATCAGCATCGCGCTCTCGAGCGCGCGCAGGTCGTAGCGCTCGAGCAGCGCCACCACCTCGTCGACGGTGGCGCAGGTGGCCATCACCTCGTCGATCAACGAGCCGCCGAAGACCTCCTTCCCCTCCTGCTCGCGCATCGGGTAGCGCGCCGTCGCGAAGCCGTCGAAGGCCAGCCCCTTCTCGTTCATCCCTCCCTGGGGGTACATGTTCTCGTAGCCGAGGACAACACGGCCGTAGCGCCCCTCCTCTGCGGGCACGAACCAGATGCGCACCTCGTGGTTCCAGAAGTCCTCGTTGTTGCCCATCAGGACTGCGCCGCCCTTCGCGATCAGGAAGGCGGTGCAAGGCAGTGCCGGAGCGGCGAGGAGGGCGAGGGGGATCAGGGGCGTCAGGCGCGGCAGTAGTCTCATCGTCGAGATCCTCGATCGTGCTTGCGGCCGTCGCAGCGGAAGCAGGTCAGGTGACCGTCGGTGTAGAACACCTCGAAGTGCTCGGAGAGGAAGGCCCCCAGGCAGTCGGCGATGCTGAAGACCACCACCGGCCGCGGGGATTGCTCCAGGGTCGCAGCCAGCCCGCGGTAGAAGCGCTCTCCCTCTCCCTCCGGGCGCACGGGTCGGTAGAGGTAGACGAAGTCCATCCCCTCGGCGGAAGCGTCGAGGACGTCGCCCACCACCCACTGCACGCGGTCGCCCGGGATCCCGAGCCAGTCCTGGAGCGCTCGCCCCGCCTCGACCATGCGGCTCGAGATCTCGATCTGCACCGTGAGCCGGTGGGGGTTCAGCCTCTGCAGCAGCAGCCCCTGCAGCCCGTTCCCCGCGCCGAAATCTCCGCAGACAGATTCTGGGCCCACGAAGGGCCCCGCCTTCAGGAGCGGCGAGAGCCCCCCGGCGTGGCACCAGTAGCCCCCCGTCTCGTCGACGCGCCGGCGCTCCTCGGCGGTGTAGGGCGCCTCGTGGCCGTGCACATGGCAGTAGAGCTCGAGGAAGGCCTCCTCCAGCGCCTCGCCGTCGGCACTCCGCGCGGCGCGCAGGAAAGCCCCGTGGAGTACGGCGTAGCGCGGGTAGAGCCCGATCGGATCGGGGGGCGGCGGGAGGGTGGCGAAGAGCCCCATCAACTCGACCAGCCGCTCGCGCTCCGCGGCGGGGCGCTCCTCCTCTTCCAGGAGGGTGTGCAACCGCGCCGCGAGGCTTCCGGGACCCTGACCCATGGGGATACTCCACCACAGCGGCACCGACGCGGATGCAACGTCGAGGTAGAATCCAAGGGTCGTGAACCGCCACCACCGGCTCTTGGCCGGCCTCGCCCTGGGTCTGGCCGCCGGGTCCTGCGACTCCCCCGAGGCGCGGGTGCGGGCGGCACTCGATCCTCTCCCCGTGCGGGAGTACGAGCGCGCCGAGGAGCGCGCGCGGATGGTCGAGCAGCAGATCGCCGCCCGCGGTGTCTCCGACCCGCGCGTCCTGGCGGCGCTGCGCGCCGTGCCGCGGCACCTCTGCGTACCGGAGGAGATGCGCCCATACGCCTACCGCGATCATGCCCTGCCGATCGGCAAGGAGCAGACGATTTCCCAGCCCTACATCGTCGCCTTCATGACCGAGGCGCTCGAGCTCGAGGGGGGGGAGCGGGTGCTCGAGGTCGGCACCGGATCGGGGTACCAGGCGGCGGTCCTGGTGTGGGCGGGGTGCGAGGTGTGGTCGATCGAGATCGTCCCCTCCCTGGCGGAGCGAGCGCGCAAGCTGCTCCTGGAGGAGCTCGAGCTCCCCAACCTCCACCTGCGCACCGGGGACGGCTACCGCGGGTGGCCGGAGGTGGCCCCCTTCGACGCCATCATCGTCACCGCCGCCCCCGACCACGTCCCGCCGGCGCTGATCGAGCAGCTCGCCCCCGGAGCCCCCCTCGTGATCCCCGTCGGCGGCGACCGCCAGGACTTGCGGCGGCTGCGCAAGGACAGCGAGGGGGTGGTCGAGGAGCACCTCCTCCCGGTGCGGTTCGTTCCGATGACGGGGGAGGCTCAGGAGCGCTGATGCTGACATTGCTGCCCGCACTGTTGGGCGTCTTGCCGTCGCTCTTCCCCGCGCCGGGCGGCGAGGACGTCCTCGACGGCCTGCGCGCCGAGCACCCGCGCCTGATCCTGACCCGCGAGCGGCAGGCGGAGATCGAGGCCCTCGCCGAGACCGACGTGCTGCTGCGCAAGGCGATCCAGGACTCGCTGCGCCGCGCGGACGACTACCTGGCGGCCCAACCGCTGCGCTACCAGAAGAAAGGGCCGCGCCTGCTGCACGTCAGCCGCGAGTGCCTATCGCGCGTCTACGCCCTGGGGCTCGCCTGGCGGCTCACCGGGGAGGAGCGCTACCTGGAGGCCGTGCGCGAGAACCTGCTCGCCGTCTGCGCCTTCCCAGACTGGAACCCCTCCCACTTCCTCGACACCGCTGAGATGTCCCACGCGGTGGGGGTCGGCTACGACTGGTGCTTCGCCGCCCTCGACGAGCCGACCCGCGCGCAGGTCCGCGCCGGCCTGATCGAGCACGGGCTGGAGCCGGGCCTGGCGGCCTACTCCGGTCCCGCCTGGTGGGTGCGCAGCGCCTTCAACTGGAACCAGGTCTGCAACGGCGGCCTCGTGGTCGGAGCGCTCGCCATCGCGGAGAGCGACCCCCGCTTCGCGCGCACCATCGTGCCCGCCGCGGTCGAGTCCCTGCCGCGCGCCCTGGACACCTACGACCCCGACGGCGCCTGGCCGGAGGGGCCGGGGTACTGGAGCTACGCGACCCACTACACCGTCTTCGGCCTGGCCGCCCTCGACAGCGCCCTGGGGCACGACTTCGGCCTCTCCGAGCGGGAGGGCCTGGCGCGCTCGGGGCACTTTCCCCTGGCCGCCTGCGGTCCCGACGGCACCTACGTGACCTTCGCCGACGTGGGGGAGGGCGCCCGCCGCAAGGCCCTACCCGCCCTCTACTGGCTCGCCCGTCGCTACGACGAACCGGCCCTGGCTCGGGCGGAGAGCGCCTGGATCGAGAAGCACCGCGCGTATCCCCTGCACGCCATCTGGTACGTGCCCGACGGGGGCCAGGAGGTGCAGGAGGCGCCCCTCGACGAGCACTTCGGCGGGCCGGTGGAGTTGGCGCTGCTGCGCGGTCCCCGGGACGATCCCGCTGCGCTCTTCCTGGCGCTGAAGGCGGGCTACAACGCGGTCAACCACGGCCACCTGGACCTGGGGAACTTCGAGCTCGACGCGCACGGGGTGCGTTGGGCGCGGGACCTGGGCGCGGACGACTACAACCTGCCCGGCTACTGGGACGGCAAGCAGGGAGGGCGCCGGTGGACCTACTACCGCCTGGGATCCCACAGCCACAACCTGGTCACCCTCGACGGTGAGCAGCAGGCGGTCGCCGGCAAGGCTCGCTTCGTCGCCTTCAAGTACGACCCCCAGGGCGCCCACGCCATCGTCGCCATCGACGGCGCCTGGCCGGGGAGGACCGATCGCATGCTCCGGGGGGCGGCCCTGGTCGACGACCGCCGCGCGGTGCTGATCCAGGACGAGTTCAGGCTCTCGAAGGCCTGCGAGGTCACCTGGGGCCTGACCACCGACGCCGAGATCCGCCTCGAGGGCGGGCGGGCGACCCTCGAACAGGAGGGCAAGACCCTCTCGGCGCGCGTCCTCGAGCCGCGTGATGCCAGTTTCCGCGTGGAGAGCGCCGAGCGGGCACCCCCCGAACGCCGGAACGCCGGAGTGCGGCGGCTGGTGGTGCGCTTCGCCGCCGAGGCGGGAGAGGTGCGGCTGGCGGTGGTGCTCGCGCCGGGGGAGGTGGGGGAGGTGGGCGAGCTACGCCCCCTCAGCGACTGGTAGGAGACTGCCCCCCTTCGGTGTGCATCCCGGGCCAAGGCCTCTGGACCACCGCAGTCGGACCCCCCTTCTGGGGTGTCCCACGGCAGCTGCCCGCGCGCCTCCGGTGCGCCATCCCGCCGAAGGGGCCTCCGCGGGTGCCCGGATGCTCCAAGTCCTTGCAAGAAGCGGAGTTACGACGAGCAGTTCCGCGCAATGCCCACCAAAGGGCGGCAGTTCGGACTGACTGAGGTGGGGGGGCCGCCGTTCAGCAGATCCGCGGGAGCTGTTCGCCGCTGGGCACGTCGACGACCCGCGTGCCGCCGATGCGACTGCGCAGCACGACCTGGCCCGGGTGGTCCTCGACCAGCTCGCCGATCACCGCGGCATCGCGGCCTCGCGGGTGGGCGAGGAGCGCGGCGAGGACCTCCTCGGCCGCGTCGCGGGCGACGATGACGAGGCACTTGCCCTCGTTGGCCACGTAGAGGGGGTCGAGCCCGAGGATCTCGCAAGCCCCGCGCACCTCCTCCCGGACCGGAATGGCCCGCTCGTCGAGCCGGATGCCGAGCTGGGCCTGGCCGGCGATCTCGTTCAGGGTGACACCCACCCCCCCTCGAGTCGGATCGCGCAGGACGTGGATGCTCCCGGGGGCGATCTGCAGGATGCTCTGCACCAGGTCGACCAGCGACGCGGTGTCGCTCTCCAGCGCGGTCTCGAACTCCAGCCCCTCGCGCACCGAGAGGATGGCGACCCCGTGGTCGGCGATGGGGCCACTGACGATCACGACGTCTCCCGCCGCGGCGCGCGATGGAGAGATGTCCACACCGGGGTTCACCACACCCACGCCGGCGGTGTTGATGAACAGCCCGTCCCCCTTGCCGCGATCGACGACCTTCGTGTCTCCCGTCACGATCGATACCCCCGCCTCCGCCGCCGCGTCGCGCATGGAGCGGGTGACGCGCTGCAGGTCCTCCATGGGGAGCCCCTCCTCCACGATGAAGCCCGCGGAGAGGGCCAGGGGGCGGGCGCCGCACATCGACAGGTCGTTCACCGTTCCGTGGACGGCGAGGCAGCCGATGTCACCGCCGGGGAAGAAGAGCGGGTGGACCACGAAGGAATCGGTGGAGAAGGCCAGTCGCGCTCCCCCGACGTCGAGGAGGGCTCCGTCGTGCAAGCCCCGCAGCGCGGGGTTGTCGAACTCGGGCAGGAAGAGTCTCTCGATCAGGCCTTGGGTGAGACGGCCGCCGTCCCCGTGGGCCAGGGTGACCGAGGGGGCCTCCGGGAGCGGCGCCGGGCACGTCAATCCCCCGGCGAGATCGTGCGCTTGCTCAGACATGGACCTTCCTCCCGAAGCGGTGGTAGGCCGCGCAGGCGCCCTCCGTGGAGACCATCGGTGCGCCGAGGGGATGCTCCGGAGTGCACGCGCCGTCGAAGGCTGCGCAGGCCGAGGGCCTCTTCAGGCCCTGGAGGATCTCCCCGGCGATGCACTCCGGCGGCTCCTCGGCCGCGATGCCCCCGACCTCGAAACGCTCTTCCGCGTCGAAGCGGGCGAAGGCGGGCTGCAGCCGCAGGCCGCTCTCCGGGATGCAGCCGATGCCGCGCCACTTCCGGTCGCAGACGCCGAAGACCTGCTCCACGGCCTGCCGCGCGTGCGAGTTGCCCTCGCGACGCACCGAGCGCGCGTACTGGTTCTCGACCCCGTAGCGGCCCTCCTCGAGGGCGCACAGGAGCAGGTGCAGGCCCTGCAGGAGGTCGAGCGGCTCGAACCCCGTCACCACGATCGGGACGCGGAACTCCTCGGCGAGGGGCTCGTACTGTTCGTAGCCCATCACCGTGCACACGTGGCCCGCAGCGAGGAAGCCCTCCACCCGGTTCGTCGGCGCCGAGAGGATGGCCCGCATCGCGGGCGGCACCAAGACGTGCGAGCAGAGGATCGAGAAGTTCTCGAGGCCCAGCTCATGCGCCCGTTGCACCGCCATCGCGTTGGCCGGCGCGGTCGTCTCGAAGCCCACGGCGAAGAAGACCACCTGTTGGTCGGGATTCTTCGCGGCGAGGGTCACCGCGTCGAGGGGCGAGTAGACGATGCGCACGTCGGCTCCCTCCGCCTTCGCCCCGAGCAGGTTCTGGGTGGATCCGGGCACGCGCAGCATGTCTCCGAAGGAGGTCAGGATCACCCCCCGCCGCCTGGCCAGGGCGATGGCGCGGTCGATCAGCTCCAGGGGGGTGACGCACACCGGGCAACCGGGGCCGTGGACGATCGACACCTCTTCGGGGACCAGGCGATCGATCCCGTTCTTGATCAGGGTGTGGGTCTGGCCGCCGCAGATCTCCATCACCGTGTGCGGTCGGGTGACCTTGCGGTGCATGGCCGCCAGGAATTCCGCGGCCTCCGCTTCCCCGCGGTACTCGTCCACGTACTTCATCGCCGCACCTCCTCCTCGCTCGCGAGCTCCGTGAGCAGGGCGAAGACCTCCTGCGCCTCCTCCTCGTCGATCTTGCTGAGGGCGAACCCGACGTGGACGAGGACGTAGTCCCCCACCTCCGCGTCGGGCACGTAGGCCAGGCACACCTCACGCTGCGAACCGCCGAAGCTGACCGTGCCCGAGGGCACTCCCAGCTCGTCCTGGCCGCTGCTCACCACCCTTCCCGGGACTCCAAGGCACATCGTCGATCCTCCGGGGCCTTCATCGGGTGGATGCCGCGAGGGCTTGACGGGGCGCGGGGCGGAAAGCGGGGGACGGCCCCCCCGGTCCCGCTACTCCCCGCGCAGGCGGGCGGCGGCCACCGCGACCTGCCCGCAGGCGATCCCCCCGTCGTTGGGGGGGACTTGGCGGTGGAGCAGCACCCGGAAGCCGGCGCGACGCAGGCCCGCCAGGGCGCGCTCGGTGAGGAGGCGGTTCTGCATGCAGCCACCGGAGAGGGCCACCGTCTCCTGGCCCGCGGCCTCCGCCGCCGCGACGACCGCCTCCACGAGCGCCCCGTGGAAGCGGCTGGCGACGAGCTCGCGCGCGACCCCCGCCCGCAGGTCGGCGAGCAGCGCCTCGAGCAGGGGTCGCCAGTCCACCAGGCCGGGCTCGGCCGTGGCTGCCGAGGGGGGCTCGAAGGAGATGGGGTAGGCGTCCTCCACTCCGGGGTCGGCGAGGTGCTCGAGACCCATCGCCGCCTGCCCCTCGAAGCTCACCTCCTGGCAGACGCCGAGCAGAGCGGCCACGCCGTCGAAGAGTCGGCCGGCACTGGTCGTGCGCGGGCAGTGGACGTCGCGGGCGAGCATGCCGGCGAGGGCGCGCCGCTCGGAGGTGGTGAAGGCCCGCAGGGGCTCGAGCTCGAGCGCTTCCAGCGCCCGCTCACCCCCGAGCTCCCACAGCAGGGCCAGGGCCGAGCGCCGCGGCTCGCGCACCGCCGCGTCGCCGCCGGGGAGGCGGAAGGGACGCAGGCAGGCGAAGCGGCGGAAGCCGGCCGCGTCGCCGAGCAGGAACTCGCCCCCCCAGATCACCCCGTCCGGCCCGAAGCCGGTCCCATCCCAGACGACGCCCAGGGCCGGCCCCCGGTGCCCGTTCTCCGCCAGGCAGGCGGCGAAGTGGGCGTGGTGGTGCTGGACCGGGATCAGGGGCCGCCCCGCGAGGCGCGACGGGGCCTCGGCGCTGGACGCCGGCGGATCGCCGACCGCCGCACGGGCCCAGCCCGTCGTGACGTAGTCCGGGTGGAGATCGCAGGCCACGGCGACGGGGTCGGCGTCGTAGAGGTCGAGGAAGTCCTCGATCACCTCCCTGAAGGCCGCCTGCGCCTCGGGAGACTCCATGTCGCCGAGGTGCTGGCTGACGAAGACCTGCCGTCCGAGACCGAGGGCGATCGTGTTCTTGAGGTGACCTCCCACCGCCAGCACCGGCGGGAGCTCCTCGTCGAGGACCAGAGGCCGCGGTGCGAAGCCCCGGGCGCGTCGCAGGAGCCGCAGCTGGTCGTCGACGATCCAGGCCACGCTGTCGTCGACGTGCCGCACGATGGGGCGGTCGTGCACGAGGAAGCGCTCGGCGATGCCACCCAGCTTCTCGAGCGCCTCCCCGTTCTCGATGCAGATCGGCTCCTCGCTCAGATTGCCGCTGGTGGCCACCACCGGCCGGCCCACTGCGGCGAGCAGGAGGTGATGGAGAGGCGAGTAGGGCAGCATCACGCCCCAGGTGGGATTGCCCGGTGCGACCCCCTCGTCCACCGCCGCCCCCTCCCGGCGGGGCAGCAGGACGATCGGCGCCTCCGGGGAACGGAGCGCCTCCTCCGCCTGGGGATCCAGATGGCAGATCTCACGCGCCTGGTCCAGGTCGCGCACCATGAGGGCGAAGGGCTTGGCGCGGCGGGGCTTGCGCTCCCGCAGGCGGGCGACCGCCGCGCCGTTGGTCGCGTCGACCAGGAGGTGGAAGCCGCCGAGCCCCTTCACCGCCACGATCGCCCCCTGGCGCAGCGCCTCGGCGGCGCCCTGGAGCGCGGCGTCCCCCGTGGCGCCCGCGGCTCCCCCCGGGTCGAGGAGCGACAGCTGCGGACCACAAGCGGGACAGGCGTTCGGCTGGGCGTGGAAGCGCCGGTCCAGCGGCGACTCGTACTCCGCGCGGCAGGCGGGGCACATCGAGAAGCCCGCCATCGAGGTGCGCGGGCGATCGTAGGGGAGGGAGCGCAGGATGGTGAAGCGCGGGCCGCACAGGGTGCAGTTCGTGAAGGGGTAGAGGTGGCGGCGGTCGCTCTCGTCGAGGACCTCCCCTAGGCAGGCGGGGCAGGTGGCGATCTCGGGCAGGATCTGAGCGGTCCGCTCCCCCGTCTCGTCGCTGGGGCGGATCTCGAAGCCCTCGGCGCCTCGGGGGAGGTCCCAATCCACCTCCATCGCTACGATCGCGGCCGCGGCGGGCCTCTCGCCCTCGATGCGCGCCAGGAGCTCGTCGAGGGCGACCCGCGGACCCTCGACCTCGATCGTCAGTCCCCGGGCGTCGTTGACCACCCACCCATCGAGGGAGAGCTCCGTGGCCAGTCGATAGACGAAGGGCCGGAATCCCACGCCCTGGACGGCGCCCTGGATCCTCGCCCGCATGAGGAGGCATTCGGGAGGCGACTCGGGCACATGGGGACTCTACCAGGCGTGGGGGGCCCTTTCCGGTGACGGCGGGGCGCCGTCCGGGTCTCGGGGGATTCCCTGAGGTCCGCGACGGCCTCGATCCCCGGCTCGCAGCTCACCCCCCGAGGGTGGGGAGGAGAGGCGTTCGAGCGGTTGGGAGGCGGCTTGGCCAGACCCGGAATTGCTTCAGGGCCTCCCCCGCGAAGATCCGAATAGGGACTGTCCCCTGGCTTGCGTCCCCGCCCTCCGGTTGCCGACCCCTGGCCCCGGCCACGGGAGCGCCTGCCCCAGATCACCCCGGAGGCCACCCTTGGCCAAGACGATCAGCATCAGCCCCATCACCCGCATCGAGGGGCACCTGGCTATCCACACGGACACGCGGACCGCTGAGGACGGCCGTCTGGAGGTGACGGCTGCGCACTGCGAAGGCGAGATGTTCCGCGGCATCGAGAAGATCCTCGAGGGCCGGGACCCACTCGATGCCCAGCAGATCACCCAGCGCATCTGCGGCGTCTGCCCCGTGTCGCACGGCATCGCCTCCGTGCGAGCCCAGGAGAATGCCTACGGCATCGTCCCCAACCACAACGGGCGGCTCCTGCAGAACCTGATCCTCGCGGCGAACTACCTGCAGTCGCACGTCCTGCACTTCTACCACTTGGCCGCCCTCGACTTCGTCGACGTGACGGCCATCCTCGCCTACCAAGGCCAAGACGGGACGCTGCGAGCGGTCAAGGCTTGGGTTCAGGATGCGCTGGACCGCGGAGACGCTTTCGCCGCCGCGCCCCTCCTGCCCCGTTGGGAAGCCGACTACGTCGAGGACGTGGGCGTCAACTGCGAGCTGATCGCGCACTACGCGCAGGCGCTCGAGATCCGCAAGATCGCCCACGAGATGTGTGCGGTCTTCGGGGCCAAGATGCCGCACAGCACCTCCATCGTGCCCGGCGGCTGCACGCAGCGGCCCACCATGGAGCGCATCCTCGCCTACGGGTCGCGCCTCGAGAAGGTCGAGTCGTTCATCCTCGACACCTACCTGCCCGACGTCGTCACCGCGGCGGGCGCCTTCCCCCGGCTGTGGGACGTGGGCCGTGGCTACGACAACTTCCTGTCCTACGGCGTGTTCGAGATGAACGAAGCAGGGGACCGCTTCCTGCCCCCCGGTGCGGTGATCGAGGGCAAGTTCGAGCGCTTCGATCAGGCACGCATCTCGGAGGAGGTGGGCAGCTCGCGCTTCGACTCGGGTTCCAAGCTGCACCCCTCGAGGGGAGAGACGCAACCCTCGCCGCACAAGGGCGGTGCCTACTCCTGGCTCAAGGCCCCGCGCTACAAGGGGCATCCGATGGAGGTCGGCCCCCTGGCCCGGGTCCTCTGCGCCTATCACTCCTCGACCGACCACTGGGTCCACAAGGCGGTGAACGGGGTGTTGGGGAAGTACGAGGTCCCCGCCGAGAAGCTCAACTCGGTCCTCGGCCGGCACCTGGCGCGGGTCCTGGAGGCGGTCTGGGTCGCCAAGCAGTCCCACGAGTGGCTGGACGAGCTCGAGATCGACGGCTCCCCCGCCCGGGACTTCGACCTGCCGCTCGAGGCCTCCGGCATCGGCCTGACCGAGGCTCCCCGCGGAGCCCTGGGTCACTGGCTCGAGATCTCCAACCACCTCATCTCGCGCTACCAGTGCGTCGTGCCCACGACCTGGAACTGCTCCCCCCGCGACGATGCGGGCAAGCCGGGCCCGGTGGAGATGGCCCTCGAAGGCACCGTCGTCGAGGACCCCGACCAACCGATCGATCCCGCCCGGATCGTGCGCTCCTTCGATCCCTGCATCGCCTGCGCCGTGCACTGACCCACCGCCGTCCACGCAACCGACGGATAGCAAGATCATGGCTGACCTTTCCCGACGCCAAATCCTGAGACTCGGGGCCCTGCTGACGGCCTCGGCCGGGCTCTCCCGTACGGAGAGCCGGGCGATGGCCGGCGGCCTGCTCCGCATGGCGGGTGGCAACCCGAGGGTGTGCTGGGTGCAAGCCCAGTCTTGCTCCGGCTGCTCGGTATCGCTCCTCAACTCCGACCATCCGGGGCCCCTGGAGCTGCTCACCCAGTACATCTCCCTCGTCTTCCACCAGAACGTCGGCGCCGCCCAAGGCCAGACCGTGGTCGACCTGCTGGAGCAGATCGAGGAGGCGGGCGATTTCGTGCTCGTCGTCGAGGGCGCCATTCCCCTCGACATGCCGGAGGCGTGCACCATCGCCGGCCGGTCGATCCAGGACATCCTGGTCCCGCTGACGCGCAAGGCCATGGCGGTCGTGGCGGTCGGTACCTGCGCCGCGTACGGGGGCATCCCCGGGGCGGAGGGCAACCCGACCGGCGCGGGCTCGGTGCGTGACCTGATGGTGAAGGCGGGCATCCCGGTCGAGGGCCGCCTGCTGAACTGCCCCAGCTGCCCGACCCATCCGAAGTCTGTCGTCGGGACCCTCGCCTACGTGGCGGGTCGCGGTTACCCGGAGGTGCATCCGGAGCTCCTGACTCCGAGAATGTTCTACAGCAGCTCGACCCACGACGACTGCCCGCGCTTCCACTACTACAACAAGCACATCTACGCCGAGCAGTTCGGAGCCGAAGAGGGCTGCCTCTTCAAGCTGGGCTGTCTGGGCCCCTTGACCTTCACCGAGTGCCCGCGCCGGCAATGGAACGGTGGCGTCAACTGGTGCATCCGGGCGGGAGCTCCCTGCATCGGGTGTAGCTTCGAGGGCTTCGCCCGTCGGCGCGACTTCCCGTTCTACAGGAAGGGCGAGCAGTACCACGCCGTGGCCAGGGTGGAGCGCGGCCTCCAGGAGGAGCAGTCATGAGCCTCAGTCGTCGGATCTTCCTCGTCATGCTGGGCCTCTTCTGTGGCTCGGGGATGCTGCTGCAGCTGATCACCAACCGCCTGACGACCACCGGGTTCCAGGATGTCATGCAGCAGATCGGGGGCTCCATGGACGAGATGCAAGTGTCGACCGTGCAGAGCATCGAGGCGATGGGAGCGGAGTCCGCCCAGGACCTGCTCGAGGAGATCAAGATCGCGATCGGCGAGTCCCTGCAGCCGGGCGAAGCCGAGAAGTTCCTCTACATCGCGGAACAGCAGGAGAAGCTCTCCTCGCTGACCGAGTTCTCGTTCTTCGGACCCGACGGCATGGTCGAGCTGTCCTCCTCGGCTGACGCCGAGGGTCGCGTCGCGCCCCCCGAAGTCTGGGAGGAGGCGCGCAGCATGAGGACGCGGGTGGTGGTCAACGACGAAGAGCACATCGGGCTCTACGAGCCGCTCTTCGCTGACGCGGACATGAACCGCTTCCACCCGGACATGGCCTTGGGCCAGTTCTACGGGATGATCTACGTGGAGCTCTCCAAGGAGAAGATCAACGAGACGGTCGCCCACGAGCGCGATCTGATCGCGGCCGCTCTCGCCCAGGGGGAGGCGAGCTTCGGCGACGCCTTCCGCAGAGGCCTCTGGGTGAGCGGGATCGGGCTGCTGCTGAGCATCGCGGTCGTCGCGCTGGCCCTGCACCTCACCATCAACCGCACGGTCAGGCGCCCGATCCACCACATCATGGCGACTCTGCAGGAGGGCGCTGACAAGGTCAGCCAATACTCCCACGAGGTCGCCAACGCCAGCCAGACCGTCGCCCACGGTTCGAGCGGTCAGTCCGAAGCGCTCCAGGACACGTCGAAGAGCATCGAGGAGATCGCCACCATGGCCGAGGCCCACGCCAAGAGCTCGAAGAACGTGGGCGAGATGGCCGAACGGAACTCGAACTCGGTGGTCGAGGCCCAAAGGCTCGTCCAGGGCACCCAGGCCGCCTCCAAGGACGCCCAGGACGCCACCCATCGCCTCGCCTCGGCGATGAGCGAGCTGAAGGACTCCTCCGTGCAGACCGCGAAGATCATCCAGACCATCGACGCCATCGCCTTCCAGACCAACCTGCTCGCCCTCAACGCCGCGGTCGAAGCCGCCCGGGCGGGAGACGCGGGGAAGGGGTTCGCGGTGGTCGCCGAAGAGGTGCGCAGTCTCGCCCAGCAGAGCGCCGGAGCGGTGGGGGAGACCTCCGCCCTGATCGAGGAAGCCCGCGCCCGCACCGACAACGGCGTGCGCGCCACGACCGAGGTGGAGAAGCTCCTCGACGAGATCTTCCAGTCCGTCGAGAAGGCGGTGGCGCATGTGACGGAGATTGCGGCGGCCAGCCAGGAGCAGCTCGCCGTGGTCGAGACGATGGCCGCGGGCTCTGGGAACCAGAGCAAGGGCATCAGCCGCATCAACGAGGTGATGACCAAGATCAACGAGTCCACCGTGGAGACGGCCGCCTCCGCCGAGGAGTCGGCGTCGGTCTCCATGGAGCTCGGCCAGCAGGCCGACAACCTGCGCAACGTGGTGTGTCACCTCGAGGCCCTGGTCTCGGGGCAGAAGCAGAACGGGTCAGCGCTCGGGGAAGAGACCCTCTCCGGGAGCGCTTGAGGGTCGCGAGGTGCACGAGCTGGCCCTCGCCGATCACCTCCTGCGCCACGTCCTCCATTGCGCGGGGACGGGGGGCCTGACGCGGGTGCTTCGGATCGAGCTCAGCGTGGGCAGGGCGCAACAGGTGGTCGCGGAGGCGCTGCGCACGGCGTTCACGGTGCTCAGTGAGGACACGATCGCCGCCGGAGCGGAGCTCGTGCTGGTCGAGGAACCGCTCTCCGCGCGCTGCGAGGCCTGCGGGGAGTCCTTCTCGCCCGCCATCGACGACTTCACCTGCCCCGGGTGCGGCCGAGCGGCCGCCCGTCTGGTGGGGGGCACGGACGTGGTGTTGACCTCGATCGAAGGGGAGGGGGAGGTGGACGCGGAATGCGCCTGCGAACCAAGGAAGGAGACAGTGCAGTGAAGATCCAAGTCGTAGAGAGCGTGCTCAAGGCAGAGGAATCCCTGGCCGAGGCCAACCGTCGCAGCCTGAGCGAGATCGGGGTGCTGGCGCTGAACGTCGTCTCGGCGCCGGGCAGCGGCAAGACGACCCTCCTGGAGCGCACGCTGGAGGCCCTCGGCCCCGCCGATCGCTGCGCGGTGCTGGTGGGCGATCTGCAGACGACTCGCGATGCCGAGCGGCTCGCTCCCGCCAGCGCCGACGTGGTCCAGATCAACACCGGCCGCGGCTGCCACCTCTCCGCGGCCCAGGTAGGCGATGGGCTCGACCGACTGACTCTCGAGCAGATCTCCTACCTGTTCATCGAGAACGTGGGGAACATGGTCTGCCCGGCCGGGCACGACCTGGGGGAGCACCTGCGGGTGGCCCTCCTGAGTCTGCCGGAGGGGGACGACAAGGTCGCGAAGTACCCCACCCTCTTCCAGTCCGCGGACGTGGTGCTACTGACCAAGATCGACCTGATGGAGGTCCTGGACTTCGATCCGGAGCGGGTCCGCGCGGATCTCGATCAGCTCAACGACCGCGCCCCCCTCCTGCCCCTCTCCTCGAAGAGCGGGGAGGGCATGGACGCGTGGTGGGCGTGGCTCGAGAGGAGTCGCAGGGAGCTACTCGACGGATCGGTCGCCCGCTGCGCCTGACCCGGCGCGGCGGCGCCGCAGCTCCCACAGGTAGAGGGCTCCCACCCAGTAGGTGATCGTCTCGCGAAATTCGGAGATGTTGCTGGTCAGGGAGCCGTTGTGGGCCACGCTCTCGTCGAGGTGGTGGCCGATGCGGCTCAAGAGGACCCCCAGGAGCAGGGTCGCCAGGGTCCAGCGGCTCGGCAGCCAGGGGCGCAGCCGCTCGGGCAACCGCTTGCCGAAGAAGGGCAGGATCCCGAACCCCACCCCGAGCACCACGTTCGACGCCGACTTGAGGAGGACGTTGAGCGAGCCCTGGTTGTGGAGGTTCACCTTCTCGGCGCCGGTCCACTCCCCGCGGGCCAGGCGCAGGAAGTGGAACCCGTAGTCGATCTCCTCGAGGAAGACGACGAAGACCAGGCCCGCCACGATGCGCCAGCCCCAGCGGGCGGCCCGCGCGGTCTCGAGGCGGGCACCCCGCCAGGCGAGCAGCGCCAGCCCGAGCAGGAGCGCGTTCTGGAGGTTCTCCAGCAGCCCGAACTCCCGATTCCTCGCCGGGGAGGCCAGGCTCATCATCCAGTCGACGCCCGAGAAGTAGAGCGCCTGGCACAGCCCGACCGCCGCCGCAGGCAGCACGACGTAGAGCAGGAGGCGGCGACGGTCGCAGCTCCCCATGGGGCGGCCCGCTAGCGGACACCCTCCTCCGGCTTCACCGGGTCGAAGAGCAGCTCCTCGACCGCGAGCGTCGGTCGCGCGTGGACGCTGATCTCGGCGTCGACGCTGTGCGCCAGCGTGGTCAGCTCCTCCACCAGCTCCGCGTGTTGGTCGGCGACGTTGCGCTGCTCGCTGACGTCCGTTTCGACGTCGTACAGCTCCCCCTTGGCGAGCAAGAGCTTCCAGGGGCCGCGTCGGATCCCCGCCAGCTCGCCCTTGGAGGTGTAGTAGATGAACTGCTCGGTCGGGGAGGCGGCTTCCGGCACACCGGTGAGCAGATCGCCGACGTCGTGGCCGTCGAGGCGTCGATCCGCGGGGAGCTCGGCACCGGTGAAGGCGGCCACCGTCGGCAGGACGTCCATGGCGGTCACCACCTCGCGCAGGACCGCCCCCTCGGGGATCGTCCCCGGCCAGGAGACGATGCACGGCACCCGCTGACCCCCTTCCCAGTTGGTGCCCTTGCTGCCGCGCAGGGGGCCCGCCGAGCCGCCGTTGGGCCCGTGCCGGGAGGGACCGTTGTCGGTGGTGAAGATCACCAGCGTCTCCTCGACCAGGCCCAGCCGCTCGAGGGTGGCCTGGATCTGGCCGACGCTCCAGTCCAGTTCCTCGATCACGTCGCCGTAGAGCCCCCGGGGACTCGTGCCCTCGAACGCCTGCGAGGCGTACAGCGGGACGTGTGGCAGCGAGTGCGGCAGGTAGAGGAAGAAGGGCTCGTCGGCGTGCTCCTCGATGAAGCGCACCGCGGCCTCGGTGTAGCGACGCGTCAGCAGGCGCTGGTCCGGCTCCCACTCGATGACCTGCTCGCCCTCCATCAGCGGCAGGCGGAAGCGGTATTTGGTGTCCGGCGGCCGGTGGATCTGGGCCATGTCGTTCGAGTAGGGCACGCCGAAGAAGACGTCGAAGCCCTGGTCGCGGGGCAGGAGCCCGGGGCGGTGACCGAGGTGCCATTTGCCGAAGCAGCCGGTGACGTAGCCCTGCTCCCCGAGCAGCTCCGCCAGGGTGACCTCGTCGGGGTGCAGGCCGTAGTCGTACTCGGGGAAGATCACGTGCCGGTGCATCCCGACGCGCTTGGGGTAGCAACCGGTCAGGAGCGCCGTCCGTGAAGGGGAGCAGACGGGGCTGGCCACGTAGAACTGGCTCAGCTTCATGCCGCGCGTGGCCAGGGTGTCCAGGTGGGGCGTGTGGATCGTGGGGTGCCCGTAGCAGGAGAGGTCGCCGTAACCCTGGTCGTCGGTGAAGACGATCACCACGTTCGGGGACCGGGTCGGGGAGGCCTCGGCCGCCGGGGGGACCGCGCGGCAAGCGGTCAGGAGGGACGGGGCGACGGAGAGCAGGAGGGACGCACGGAGGGGGCTCATGCCCGCATCCTAGCTGGTGCGGGGCGCGGGGCGCGCAGCGCCTCCAGATCCACTACAGGCTTCTGATCTCGACCGCCCTGTAAGCGGCGTGCGTCTGGAAGGTGGAGAGCCCCAGGGGCTGGTATTCCAGCATCTCCGAGCGGACCTGCAGATCGGTGAAGCGCGCCAGCTCCACGTCGACGACCTGCTCGTCGTCGATGTAGCACTCGATGCGCTCGGGGGTGACCCGCACGAGGATGACGTACCAGCGGTCGGGCAGGAAGGACCGGTAGGTGGTGGTCTCGTTCTCCGAGGCGTCCCGCAAGTCGAGGCAGGAGATGCCGGTCACCGCGCCGCCCCAGCCTCCGCAGATCAGCGACACGCAGTCCTCGACCCCGACGGGGAAGGTCAGGCCGCAGAAGAAGTCGACCCCGCTCACCTTTCGGCCTTCAAGGCGCAGCTCGTAGCCCTCCCGCTCGGGGGGCATGATCGCCGTCAGGTCACCTGCGTAGCGCAGGCCGCTCACCAGCTCGCCCATGTGGATGTGGAGTTCCCCGTCCACCACCTCGCAATCGCCCTGGATCCCGTAGTCGACCGCCTCCCAGCCGGCCAGCGTCTCTCCGTCGAAGAGCGAGATCCACTCCGGCTCCGCCGCGACCTGCGGCGGCGCGGAGCAAGCCGCCACCAGGGCGGCTGACAAGAGGGTTGCGGCACACTTGAACATGTCGGCCGATCCTATCCGCAACGGGATCTGCTGACTCTCCGGTGGGCTGGGAATAGAGTGGTGAGGACCATTCCCATGAACTGTCCCCCCATGCCCCTCCCCAGTCGGCGTCGCTTCCTCCAGGCCTGCGGCGCCGTTCCCCTGACGACCCTGTGGCTGCCGACCCGCCTCTCGAGCGGCGACGGCTCGCGCATCGAGTCGCTCCAGGTCTTCGCCCTGCGCTACCCGATGACGGGGCACTTCAAGTTCTTCACCGGACCACACGGCGCCAAGGGCCGGGCCTCCGTCCTGGTGAAGATCACCACCGCGGACGGGCGCGTCGGATGGGGCCAGAGCGTGCCGATCGCGCGCTGGAGCTACGAGACGCTGGAGACGGTGGAGGTCGTGCTGCGCGAGTACTTCGGACCGCAGCTCCTCGGGCACGAGGCGGAGGACCTCGACGGCGCCCACGCCAAGCTGGGCGCGGTGATCGCCGACGGTTTCTCGAGCGGCATGCCGATCGCGCGCGCGGGGATCGACCTGGCCCTGCACGACCTGGCCGGCAAGCGGCTGGGGAAGTCGGTCGCCGAGCTGTGGGGCCGGGAGGCCGGCGGGCCGTTGCGCCTGAGCTGGACCGTGAATCCGCGCGCCCTCGAGGAGACCGAGGCGCTGGTGGCGGAGGGCAGGCGGCGCGGCTACCGCGACTTCAACATCAAGGTGGCGCCCAATCCCGAGTTCGACCTGGAGCTCGCGCGAGCGGTGCGGGCGCTGGCGCCCGACGCCTTCCTGTGGGCCGACGCCAACGGCGGCTACGCGCCGGAGACCGCGCTCGCCGTGGCGCCGAAGCTGGCCGAGGCGGGCGTCGACGTCTTCGAGGCGCCGATCAAGCCCAACCAGATCGAGGGCTACCAGGCGCTGAAGAAGCAGGCAGCGCTGCCGATCCTGATGGACGAGGGCGTCGTCTCCCCGGTCGAGCTGCGCGAGTTCATCCGGCTCGGCATGCTGGACGGCGTGGCGATGAAGCCGTCGCGCTGCGGCGGGCTGCTGTCGGCGAGACGGCAGATCGAGCTGCTCGAGCGCGAGGGGCTGATGTGGCTCGGGAGCGGCTTGACCGATCCCGACCTCTCCCTGGCGGCGACGCTCTTGCTCTACGGCGCCTACGGACTGGAGAAGCCGGCGGCGCTCAACGGCCCCCAGTTCCTGACCGCCAGCCTGTTGAAGGAGCCGCTCGAGGTGGTCGATGGCGCCCTGACTCCGCCCGCCGGCCCGGGGCTGGGCGTCGAGGTCGACGAGGAGGTGCTCGCGGAGATGGTGCGCGCCACCGAGACCGAGCGCGCCGGAGCCGCGCTCGGCGGGACCGGCGACCGCTACCCCGGCCAGCTCGGCTGGGACAGTTCGCCCGGCTCACTGGCGCTACAGGCGGACGGTCAGGACCTGTGGCGCCTGCACCTCGACCCCGCCTCACCCTTCTCCTACTTCCACCCCCTGGCCCTGCCGGGGGGCCCGCCGCTCACCGTCGACGCTCCCGCCGACCACGTCCATCACCACGGCCTGTGGTTCTCGTGGAAGCTGATCAACGGCGTCAACTACTGGGAGAACGCGCCTGGAAGCGACCGGCCGGTGGGTAGGACGGTCTGGGAGGAGCCGCACTACCAGGCCTGGTGGGACTTCCGCGCCAGCATCCAGATGCGGCTGCACTACGTGTCCCCCGAGGAAGGGCGCGTGCTCGCCGAGGAGCGCGAGCTCGAGATCTCCGCTCCGGCAGCGGACGGCAGCTACGCGATCGACTGGACCTCCCGCTTCACCGCGCTGGTCGACGAGGTGGTCCTCGACCGCACGCCCCCCCCGGGACAGCCCGGCGGCAAGGCCTACGGCGGCTACGCGGGACTGTCGCTGCGCCTGGCCCAGCTCGAGGACCGGGCGGCGGCCACCACCAGCGGACCGGTCGAGTTCAACGAGCAGCAGCGCTTCCGAGGCCGGTCGTACGCCTTCGACTACCACGGCGAGCTCGGCGGCCGGGCCGCCGGCATCGCCATCCTCGACCTCGAACGCGACGCGCTCCTGGCGACGCCCTGGTACGCGATCCGCAGCGGGAACATGAGCTTCTTCACCCCCGCGGTGCTCTGCTACGAGCCGCTGCGGCTGCGCCGCGGCGACGGGCTCACGCTGCGCTACCGCGTGTTCGTGCACCCCGGCCGCTGGGACGCGGCCCGACTGAACCAGGAGGCCCAGAGACCATGACCCACCCCCCCGTCTCCCGTCGCACCGCCCTCAAGCTCGGCGGCGTCTGCGTCGCTCCGTTGATCCTGCCGCGCGGCCTGCGCGCCTCCTCCAATGCCAACGACGCCATCCGGGTCGGCTGCATCGGCACAGGCCGCATGGGTCGTGGTGACATGTTCGGCCTCCTCGAGCGCGGCCTCGATCCGGCCCTGAACGCCCGTGTCGTCGCCGTCTGCGATCCCGACCTCCAGCGCGCCGAGCACGCCAAACGGGACGCGGAGAAGCGCTACGCCGAGAAGCTCCCGGAGGAGGAGGCGGCCCCCGAGATCGCGGTCTACGCCGACTTCCGCGAGCTCTTGGCGCGGTCCGACATCGACGCGGTGACGGTGTCGACACCCGACTTCTGGCACGGCGGACACGGCGTCGCCGCGGCGCGGGCCGGCAAGGACATCTACATCCAGAAGCCGTTGACCCTGAGCATCCGCGAGGGCCAGGTGCTGGTGGAGGCGGTGCGCCAGAACGACGTCATCCTGCAGGTTGGCTCCCAGCAGCGTTCGGCCAGGAACTTCCGCCACGCCTGTGAGTTGGTGCGCAACGGCCGCCTCGGCGCGCTGCAGCGGGTCGAGGTCTGGTTGCCGCCGGACCGCGGGACGGCCCAGGTGACGGACACGCCGCTGCCGGAGCACTTCGACTACGACCTGTGGATGGGCCCGAGCGCCGAGCGCCCCTACGCCGAGCTCGGCGTGCACCCGCAGCAGGGCTACGGGCGCCCCGGATGGCTGCAGCGCGAGGGTTACACCCGCGGCATGATCTGCGGCTGGGGCTCGCACATGAACGACACCGCCCAGTGGGGACACGGCGGCGACCACGACTCTGGCCTCACCGAGATCGAGGCCCAGGCTTTCTTCCCCGAGCGCGGCCTCTTCGATGTCCACACCTTCTTCTTCGCCCGCGGCAAGTGGGCCGACGGCGTGCAGCTGATCCAGCGCACCGACCCGCAGGCAGGCGTCACCTTCACCGGCAGCGACGGCTGGCTCTTCGTCAAGCGTGGCGGCATCAGCGCCGGGCCGAGCTCGATCCTCCAGAAGGTCGTCGGCGAGGAGGAGGAGAAGCTCTACGTCAGCGACGACCACTACCGCAACTTCTTGGAGTGCGTGCGCAGTCGCCAGGAGCCGATTTGCCCCGTCGAGGTCGGCCACCGCTCCAACAGCCTGTGCGTGATCACCCACATGGCCATGCTGCTGGAGCGCAAGTTGAAGTGGGACCCGGTCAGCGAGACCTTCCCCGGCGACGAGGAGGCCAACGCGCTGCTCGACTTCGAGCGTCGCGAGGGCTGGGAGCTCTGATCGGCGGCTGCGCCGAGGGCTGCGCTCCCGTGGCCGGACCACCACCTCATCGGCCGATGATCCGCTCCGCGCCCGTCTCCCGTAGACTGGCCCTGCGTCAGGACGCTTCCATGGGCAAGCGCTCCGGGGGCGGGCGATGTATCGAGAAGCCGTCGTCCGCCCCGTTTTCTGGACGGCCTGGGGGACGAGGGGATCGGCTCGAGCGTTCCGCACACCCTCGCGGTGACCCTCCCGCGCCGCGGCGGCATACTGGGCGCGTTCCCCCTTCCCCCCCCTCTCCCCCCGAGGAACAACGATGAGGAAGATAGCCGTCTGCTCCTGGTCCCTGCGCCCCACCTCGGCGGGCGACCTCGCCGATTCGCTCAAGCGACTCGAGTTGGGTTGCGTGCAACTCGCCCTCGACCCGATCCGCACGGGAGCCTGGCCCGAGGAGTCGGTCTGCGCGCTCCTCGCCCAGGCCGGCGTCGAGGTCCTCTCCGGGATGATGGAGGCCAAGGGGGAGGACTACTCCACCCTGGAGACGATCCGCGACACTGGCGGCCTGCGCCCCGATCAGCACTGGGAGGCGAACCTGGCGACGGCGGAGGGGACCGCGGCCCTCGCGCAGCGCATGGGGCTCAAGCTGGTGAGCGTGCACGTGGGCTTCCTCCCCGAGGAGCGCTACGACCCCGAGTACGACAAGCTGCACGAGCGCCTGCGCCGCCTGATCGACCTCTTCGCCGAGCACGGGGTCGAGCTGGTCTTCGAGACGGGTCAGGAGTCCGCCGGGAACCTGGCACGCTGGCTCGCGGAGCTCGACCGCCCGCGGGTGGGGGTCAACTTCGACCCCGCCAACATGATCCTCTACGGACAGGACGACCCGATCGACGCCCTCGAGCTCCTGCACCCCTGGGTGCGGCAGATCCACATCAAGGACGCGACCCGCTCGCCGGTGGCGGGGGTGTGGGGGACCGAGGTCCCCGCCGGCGAGGGGGAGGTGAACTGGGACGCTTTCTTCGACCTGCTGCGGGACCGGGGGCTGGAGGTGAACCTGGTCATCGAGCGCGAGGCGGGTGAGGACCGCATCGGGGACGTCACCCGGGCGCGCGCCCTGGTGGAGGCGCAGCTGCAGCGCATCGGAGGTGTGAGTTGAGCGCGGCGGCGAAGGAGATCGGCGTCGGGGTGGTGGGCCTCGGATTCATGGGCCGCACCCACGTCACCGCCTTCGACGGCGCCGCCGCCGCGGGCCTCGCCAACCGCCTGGTGGCGGTCAGCGACATGAACCCCGCGCTCGCCAGCGGCGAGCCGAGCGCCAGCGGCAACCTGGAGACCGGGGAGCACGCGGAGAGGCTCTTCGACCCCGCGCGCACCAGCTTCCACCTGGACCCCGCCGAGCTCTTCACCCTCGGCGAGGTCGATCTGGTCAGCATCTGCACCCACACCTCGAGCCACGTGGAGCTCGCCATCCAGGCCCTGGAGGCGGGCAAGCACGTCCTGCTGGAGAAGCCGGTGGCCCTGGTCCCCTCCGAGGTGGAGCGCCTGGTGGCCGCCGCCCGCACCAGCGACCGCATCTGCATGCCCGCCATGTGCGTGCGCTACTGGCCCGGCTGGGACTGGCTGCGCGGCGTCATCCAGGCCGGGACCTTCGGCGCGGTGCGCGGAGCGGTCTTCCGTCGCCTCACCGCCCGCCCCGGTTGGTCGGCGGAGTTCTACGCCGACACTTCCCACTGCGGCGGTGCCCTCTTCGACCTGCACGTCCACGACGCGGACTTCGTGCGCTGGTGCTTCGGCGCGCCCTCTGCGCTGGTCAGCGCGGGGGACGCCGACCACCTGACCACCCTCTACCGCTACGAATCGGGGCCCTCCAACGTGGTGGCCGAGGGGGGCTGGGACCTGGCCGGTGGCTTCCCCTTCGAGATGAACTTCACCGTGACCTTCGAGGAGGCCACCGCCGACTACCGCCTCGGACGGGAGCACGTCCTGACGCTCTACCGCGGGGACGACCCCGAACCGGTGGAGATCTCCGACCTGAACGGGTACGACGGCGAGGTGCGCGACCTCCTGATGGCGATCGGGCGCGGTGACCGCGAGACGGTCGCCACCCTGGACGAGGCGGTGGCGCTCACGCGCATGCTGGAGGCGGAGGGCGAGAGCCTCCGAACGGGCCAGACGATGGTGTCGAGCGGTACCCCTGCCGTGGAGTCGTGGTGTCCGGCGCAGGAACGCTCCAGCGGGACCTGAGCTGGGCGGCGGTCGCAACGCGCGCCCTGTGGGTCGCGGTCCTCTTGATGGTCGCGCGCTCGGGGTTGCTCTACGCCATGGAGCACCTCTCCCACCGGCGCGAGCTCGGTCAGTTCCAGGTGCGCTTGGCGAATGCGCTGCCGGGGATCGCCGTGCGCGTGGGCCTCTGCGCCCTGGCCGTCGCAGTTCTCACCGCGCTCCTGGCGCGACGGGTGCGACCCGGGTTCGCCCGCGTGGCGCTCGGCGTCGTGCTCGGTCTCGCCGCCGCGTTCCTCTTCCTGGTGGTCCTCGCGGGCTGGGATTCCGCCGACGCGACCCGCGCGGTGGGTATCGACACCGACCGGGGGAGGGTGACCGTGGCGACTTTGGGCTTGGGTGGGATCGTCCTCGCCGCGTGGCTGGTGGGGGGGCTCCTCCGGAGCGAGCGACGCAGCGGCTGGGCCGCGCCGCTCCTCCCCGCGCTGCTCCTGCTCGGCCTGCCGATCGGGTGGCGCGCCGCCTTCGGTCGCTTCGAAGCGCAGATGACCGTGGTCGAAGTGGTCGGGTCCCTCTTGAACGAGCCCTGGGAGGTGGTCCGGCGTCACCCCGAGCTCGAGGCGCACCCGGGGGTGATCTGCCCCTGCCCCAACTTCAGTGTCGACGGCGCCGACATGCCCGCGCTGATCCTGCCTCCGCCCGCGGAGGTGCGGCTGGAGTTCCCGGAGCGGATCGGGTCCGCGCGCTGGAGCCTGCGCGCCGGGATCGACCGTTCGGCGCTCTTTCCCCGCGTCGCTGAGCTCTCCGGATGCCGCGTGCGTTTCCGCGTCACCGTCGGTGGCGACGAGGCTGCGGTGGCGGAGATCGACCTGGAGCCCCTGCCCAAAAAGGGCGGCACCGCCTGGGTGGACCTGGCCGGGCCACGGGGGTTGCCCCTCGGTCGGGGGGACCTCCTCGGCCTCGAGACCACCCTGCTCGGGCCCGACGGGGAGGAGCGCATCCCGTCGCGAGCCCTGAAGGCGGGCTTCGGAGGGCTGGCGCTGGAGCGGCGCCTGCGCAGCCCGCGTCGCCCCTCGAGTCCCACCTCTCCCAACATCGTGCTGGTGGTGATGGACACCCTGCGCGTCGACCGCCTGTCCGCCTACGGCTACGAGCGACGCACCTCGCCCCACCTGGAGCGCCTGGCCGCGCGCGGGATCCTCTACGAGGAGGTCTACGCCACCTCGAGCTGGACCTGGCCCTCCACCGCCTCGATCCTGACCGGTCTCTACCCCGCCGAGCACGGCGTGACCGACGGGGACTCCTGCTACCTCGCCCAGGAGCTGGAGACCCTCCCCGAGGCCCTGCAACGCGCGGGTCTCACCACGGCGGCCTTCTCCTGCAACCCGCTGATCGTGCCCGAGAAGAACTTCGGCCAGGGCTTCGAGTTCTTCGACTACGGCCGCGGGACCACGCGCAAGTCGCACCTGGTGATGCCCGCGATCTTCGACTGGATCGAGGCGATGGCGGGGACGCGCTTCTTCCTGTACGTGCACCTGGTCGATCCCCACTCCCCCTACGTGGCCCACCCGGAGGGTCGGCGGCTCTTCGCCTCCGACGTGCCCGAGGAGTTTCCCACCGACTCGATCATCCGCCACTTCCAGCGGCTGGTGTTGGGGGTGGGGCGCTCGGAGGATTCCGGCGCCGAGGCCGTGCCGCCGGAGGAGGTCGCCTGCATGAGCGACCTCTACGACGCCTGCGTCTGGACCGGGGATCTCTGGCTGGGCCGCCTGCTCGATCGGATCGACGCCCTGGGCCTGACCGACGAGACGATCGTGGTCTTCACCAGCGACCACGGGGAGGAGCTCTTCGACCACGGCCTGGCCGCCCACGGCCACACCCTCTTCGGCGAGCTCGTGCGCGCCCCCCTGGTGATGGCGGGTCCCGGCCTGCCGCGGGGGATGCGCGTGCCGTCACCGGTTTCGAACCGCCACTTGGCGCCGACCCTGGCCCGCCTGGCGGGGATCGAGCTCGCCGGGCCCCGGGACGCGATCGACCTGGCCCGCCCCCAGGATCACCCCGCGGAAGGGGAGGATCCGATCGTGCTCTCCACTCAGCGCGGCTACTGGGAGGGTCACTCCGAGCAGCGGATCCTGGGGCTGCGTCGCGGCTCCTTCGTCCTGCACTACGCGCCAGAGGGCACGGGACGGAGGCTCTTCAACCTGGACGAGGACCCCGGGGAACTGCGCGACCTGGCCGCGGAGCTCCCCGGCCCGGCAGGGGAGATGCAGGCCGTGATCGAACGCCTGCAGCGCGAGCTGGAAGCCCGCCGTCCCGCCCCGGGGGTGGGAGCGGGGGAGGGGACGCGCGAGATGCTGCGGGAGATCGGGTACGCGGGGGGGGAGGAGTAGCGGAAGTCTGGGACCAGCTCACCCGCCAGACAGCTCGAATGGCCTATCCCCCCAGGCTCCAGGGCGCGCGCAGCTCTCGCGTCCGCATCGCGTTGGCCTCGTCGTCGTCCACGAAGACCTCGGCCGCCGGATCCCACCGCAGCTTGCGTTCGAGCCGCAAGCAGATGTTGGCCAGGTGACAGACGGTGGATACGCGGTGGCCGATGTCCACCGGGAAGTACGGATCTTCCCGGCTCTTGACGCAATCGAGGAAGTTGCGGTGCTCGCCGCGGGGATCGGTGAAGAGCCGCGTCTCCTCGGGACCGATCACGGCGTCGAGGATCTCAGGGTCGCTCGCCTCCAGCGCTGCGCGCCAGCCGCGGTTGCCCACCCAGCCCTCGCTGCCGATGAACTTGATGCCGGGCTCGCCGGGCCGGCACGTCATGACCACTCCGTTGGCGTAGCGATACGTCACGTCGTAGTCCTTGACGGTATCGAACAGCCCGCCTTGCCAGTGGGTCCCCGTACCCTCCACTTCGACCGGCCCGCTGTGCTCGGTGTCGTTCGCCCACTGCGCCGTGTCGAACAGGTGGGTGCCCCAGTCGCAGATGATCCCGCCGGAGTAGTCCCAGATCCACCGGAAGTTGAAGTGCGCCCGGTCCTTGGTGTAGGGAGCCTCGGGAGCCGGGCCGAGCCAAAGGTCCCAGTCGAATCCCTCCGGCACGGGCTGCGGCGTCGGATCCCCGGGCCCCGACGGCTGCTTGGGGAGAATCACTTCGATCCTCTGCAGCGTTCCGATCCGACCGTTGCGCACCAGCTCCGCCATCCGGTGGTACTCGGGGATCGAGCGGTCCTCGGTGCTCGTCTGGAAGACCGCCTTGGCCTCTCGCACGGTCTCGACCAGGACCTTCCCCTCGTCGATGGTCAATGTCGGCTTCTCGCACTGCACGTCCTTTCCGGCCCGGATCGCGAGCACGCTCATGAGGGTGTGCCAGTGATCGGGGGTGGAGATCACGACCGCATCGATATCGTCGCGGGCGATCACGTCCCGGAAGTCGCGGTACGCAGCGCAATCCTGGTTCCCGTAGGCCTCATCGACGATCCGCTTGGCCTCTTGCATCCGTGCCGCATCCACGTCGCAGACCGCGAGCACCCGTGCGTCGTCGAAGCCCAGGTAGCGCACGAGATTCCAAGCCCGACCGTGGCCGCCCATGCCGATGAATCCGACCGTGATCTTCTCGCTGGGTGCCTCTTGTCCGAGGAGGCGCGAGGGGAGGAGGAGCGGTGCGACCGCGGCGGCGCCCCCCTGCACGAACTGTCGGCGGGATAGATGGCTCATCGCGTGCTCCGGGTGTTCGTCTGTCGGAAACGGGCTGGATCATTGTGACGTCTCCCCTCCTACCCGCCTGGCGAGGTGTACTGGACCAGCGATCTTCGGAGGCCCCCGACGGTGTCGCAAGCCCGGGAGTGGCAATCAAATGGGGTGTCTTCCACCCCCGCGCCTCGAGGGACTTCCCGGGAGGACTCGATGCGCTGTCCCACCGCTTCGTCGACCGTCCCACCGCCAAGGGGATGGACCAGGATCGCGCGCTCCGCGACCTTGCATGCGATCTCCGTCGCAGCGACCGCGCTGACCACGGCCTGGAGCAGGGCCTCGACGAGCCGTTCCTCGCGGTGACGCCATCGAGCCGAGGTGGATCGACGATCGAGGAGGAGGGTCCGGAACCCGGACCGCAGTCGAATCCTCTAGCCTCCCGGCCGGGTGATCACGAGCCACCCGTCGCGAATCTCCTCGTCGAGATCCACGTAGTGGACGGTCGGCCCGGGGCGGAACTCGACGCGCGCCCCCAGCGCCTCGATCTTCTCGGTGAGGAAGTCCTCGGAGTACACCCAGGTTCGCCCGGACAGGCGCATCGTCTCCTCCGCCGACAGGTACGTCACGTACGCGCGCGTCTGCGGCAGGACGAGGGTGGTGAGGTTGCGGAGCAGGTCGTCCAGCTCCTCCGGCGGCACGTGGATGAGCACCGCCACCGCGAAGACGAGATCGGGCTCCGCGGCGCGCGCCTCGGCGACCGTCTCGGGGGTGATCACGCGCAGGTTCGGACGGCGCTCGGCGATCTCCTCCGGGCCGATCATCTCGACGCCGTCGCGGTAGAAGCGATCGGTGACGTCCAGACCCCAGTAGTTGCCGGGATCGACGTACCTCATCACGTGCTGGCCGATCCGCAGGCTTCCGCAGCCGTAGTCGACGCACACGTGCTCCGGGCGCAGCCCCTCCTCCAGGAAGAGCGCCATCTCGTGCAGACCCGACTCCTCCCAGGGGAGGTCGCCCTCGAGCTTCTTGCCGAGCGTCGGGTGCGGCCGGCCGGCGTCGAGCCACTTCGCCACGGCTTCGACGTAGTAGTCGCTGAACTTCTTGCCGGGATTCTCCTCCCGCCAGCGAGCGTAGTCCTCCTCCGTGTAGCGGATGCTCTTCGCGCGGTTCAGTGACTTCTTGCCCTGCACCTGGTGTTGCGGGTCGCCCCCCTCGTGGGGCGGACTGCTCGTGCACGAGAACGGCAGCAGCGCTGCAAACAGGAGCAGGCAGACCCTGGAGGAGGTCTGCACGTCCTTGTTGGTCTTCATCCGTCCCATCCTTCCCTCGAGACCCGGCGCCCCTCCCGGGAGCGCCGAGGGTTCGACCGAGGCGCTAGAACCATGGCCTAGAGGCTACCAGAGGCCGATGGAGCCGCCGGGGGACGCTCCGACAGCGGTTCGCTCGAGAGGTCGGGCGGTCCTTCCCACGAGCAGATCCGCCGCCTCGCCCAGGAGGGTGTGGAGCTGAACGAGAAGGGGCGCGTGGATCTGAAGCGGTACGGCTGGGTGCCAGAGCACTGATCCGGCCGGATGTCACTCGGGCTTGATCTCCTCGCGGATGTCGTCCTCCGATTCCTTCCGGTCCTCGCCCAGCGACGAGATCACGTAGGTCGAAGACAATCTCGGACGTTCATCGCTGCAGTCGAGACGATAGGGAGTGCCCCAGGGATCCTTCGGCGCCTCTCTCTCGTCGAGTTCCGAGAACAACCCGTCCTTCGTCAGCTGCTTGCTGTGCGCCATGGTCAGCTCGACTATATCCCGCGGAAGGTTCCTCCTTTGCAGACGCCCCAGGCGCACGCACTCCGCGAGAGCTGCGATCTCGGCCCGCGCACGAGCGAGCTTCTCCTGCGACGATTCGGGGGGAATCTCGAAGTTTCCTCGTCGGTCCTTCAGGTTCGCCAATCGCCACGAACCCTCGATGCGGACGAGATCGAATTCGCGCGGCTGGTTCCGGTGATTCGCGAAGCGGACGATCGCGGTCTCCTCCTTCCTCTCCGCGGACACGAAGCGCATCGCCTTCACCTCACGGGACATCTCGCCGGTCGTTGGGAAGGAGGGGAAGACCTTCAGGACGAGATCATCCCTTGCCATGTCCCCGAAACCGTCGAACTCTTCGCGCGTGAGCCCGGGCAGCTTCCCCCTCAGGTCAGCGAAGATCTCGCCCTTGCGGTCGTCGGGAACACGAATGTACTGGGACTGCGCCCAGTCGTGAATCTGCGCCGTGAACTCCTCGCGGACCTCCGGTGAGAAGAGCTCGATCAGGCCGGCGCCGTCCTTCGTGGAACCGGCGGTCTGGAACGACTCGAACCATTGCTCCGGGGTCTTCGCGGAGGCGGAGACGTCCGAGCAGCCCGGTAAGAGCGTTGCGACGAGAGCGAGGAGCAACAGGGGCAAGAGTGCCTTCATGTGGGAATCCTCCAATGGCTGGCAGGCGATTCGGCCGCGATCGCGCGGCACGCCGGAAAGCAGAGCCCGGTCCAGCCGCCCAACAGCGTATCACTCGCTGGGTGGATGGTCCGTCCGAGGTGACCAGACCGAGAGCGCGGAGGGTTCGAGCTAGAACGCCAAGCAGCGGCCGGTGGTGGCAGCCACTCGACTCGCGCCACGAGGAGGCGGACGCGAGCACGCCGTGGTAGGTGAGCAGGTGCTCGGCCGGGCGGCGGCATCCCCCTCGACCGGCGGTAGGCTCCGCACGGCGTGCTCCGGCCTGACGGCTGGGCGCATACAGCGGCGCCGCGCGTCGGAGCGGCGAGGTTCGTCGTGAGGGGCCGTCGGGGGTCTGAGGGGCGTGGGGGCGCCGTGCTTTGACGGTTCGCCGGGGGGAGCGTATACCTGAGTTCGGCTCTCCCTACGTCTCACCATCCTCTGCCGAGGAGAACTGCTCAATGTTGCGTTCCTCCCTTGCTACTGCCAGCGCGTTGATCTTGTGCGCCACGGCCGCGGCCCAGCAGACCTTGCAGCCCGTCAGGATCACGTCCCCGCTCAAGGACGCCGGCATCTATCACCTCGAGACCGGGACATGGACCCGCGCCAATACGCGGGCCAGCTACGCCCCCACGCCGATCTTCAAGGCCGACTACCAGTCCGGCTACTACGGCACCGGTTGGTCCGGCTACCTGGGTGTCGACGAGGGCGTGATCCCCGGCACGGGGCGTCCCTCCCCCAACACCGGCCCCCTGGACGAGTACCTGGTGGACGGCTGGCAGTTCGCCTACTGCTGCTCCGATACCGCCCTGAACGTCGAGTTCCGGTGGTATGACGCCTACGCGCCCTGCGACGATGTGTCGACCCCGACCAGCTGCCTCAACCAGACCGGCGCGACCTTCCTGGTCACCGGCCTGCCGGTTGGCGGCTGCTGGATCGTGACGATCGACATCGCCGGCTCGGGCTATGAGGTGTGCTTCCAGGCTGAAGGCGGCGGTGGCACCTGCTACCCCGGCTACGACGCCGACCTGAACCTCGACTCCTTCGGATGGGGTGCTCGCTACATCCAGCCCGGGACCGCCTTCACGGGCCCGCTGCTGGCCGGATACGACGACACCTGGGTCACACCGGGTCGTGAGACCTGCTACAACATCACTGCCAGCGAGTGCACGCCGGAGGCCGTCGGCCTTGGCGCGCAGGACCAATTCGCGATCGACGAGCTGAACGGTTGCTACTGGTTCGGCGGCTACGTCGCCCAGCCGGTGGCCTGCACGGGTTGCATCACTCCTCCCGGCCAGTTCTGGCTCGTGCTCTACGTCGATAGTCGAGGTGATTGCGGCAGTGGCTGCGACACGGTGTTGTGTGACGACCCGTACTGTGGGGACAACAACACCGGTTCCACCCGTCTGCACGACTGCGTAACGGGTACCGGCCTGATCCTGACCCACAGCGACATGACCGGCATGATCGCGGGCTATGCCATGGTCAGCGCCACTCAAGGCCAGATCTCCGACCCGCCCGGAGCAACTGGTGATCTCTGCCTTGGCGGCAACATCGGCCGCTACGTCCTGGACCTGTTCATCGGTGCGGCCGGCCCGCCGTTCGAGACCGACCTCATCAACGGCGTTCATGGCGCCGGCCTCGGCGCGGTCCCGAACCACCCCGGTGTGTTCTACGCAACGGGCCAGACCTGGAGCTTCCAGGCCTGGTACCGGATCCCCGGGTACAGCACCTTCACGGACGCGACCACCGTCACCCTTGAGTAGGGTCCGGATGGCTTGATCCGGCCTGACGGCTGGAAGCAGACAGCGGCGCCGAGACACCGGAGAGGGGACCCCCTACCGTGGTGGCGGCCCCTGCCCGGCGAAGCCGAAGGAAGGATGTCCCATGTGGTTTGCCGTTCTCGCCTCTCTCTTCATCCAAGGTTCCCTCCCCCTCGGATCCGAGCGCTCGCTCCGCGCACGCGATCTCGGCATCGTGATCGGCGACGGGACTCCGGGCCCGCACAACGCGATCACGGACGTCGAGGGGGTTGCGGTGGGCCACGCGACGGTGGTGGAGGGGGACGACGCGCGAACGGGCGTCACGGTGATCGTGCCGCGCCTCGGTGAGAACACGTACCGCCGTCGGGTTCCGGCCGCGGCGTACACCGGCAACGGTTACGGCAAGGCCGCGGGCTTCACCCAGGTGGAGGAGCTCGGCGAGCTCGAGGCGCCCATCGCGCTCACGAACACCCTGTCGGTGGGGACGGTTCTCGAGGCGATGGTGCGCAAGTGCCTGAGCCTGCCGGGGAACGAGGAGGTGCGCTCGGTGAACGTCGTCGTGGGGGAGACGAACGACGGCTGGCTGAACGACATCCGCGCCTTCCACGTGCAGCGCGAGCACGTCGAGGCGGCGTGGGACGCCGCCGCGCGCGGCCCGGTCGCGGAGGGATGCGTGGGCGCAGGGACGGGCACGCGCTGCTTCGGCTTCAAGGGCGGCATCGGCACGTCGTCACGGCGCGTGGACCAGTGGACGGTCGGCGTGCTCGTGCAGTCGAACTTCGGCGGCGAGCTCCGCATCGACGGGCGGCCCTTCCCGCCCGAGGAGTCGACCGACGCCGAGGAGGACGGCTCGTGCATGGTCATCGTCGCCACCGACGCCCCCCTCGACGCGCGTAACCTGCGGCGGCTCGCCAAGCGCGCCTTGCTCGGCCTCGCGCGTTCCGGCTCGGTGATGTCGAACGGCAGCGGCGACTACGTGATCGCCTTCTCGACGTATGGCGGCAACGTCATCGACGCCGGCGTCCGCGAGCCGCACACGATGACCGTGCTCCCGAACTCGCGCATGACCCCCCTCTTCCGCGCCGTAGTCGATGCCACCGAGGAGTCGGTCCTGAACTCGCTCCTCGCGGCGCGGACGACCACGGGCTGTGGCGGCCACGTGACGCGCGCGATCGACGTCGAGGCGGTGCGGCGCTTCGTCGCGGGTGGCGGGGACTGACCGCGAGCACCCGCGCTAGACCTCGCGCGGCTGGTACGGGATGATGAGCGGCCCTTGCCGCTTCCCGGCGCCTCGAGGCGCCTCCACGACAGGAGATCGCGAATGCACAGCTCTCGCCGGCTACTCGTCGTCCCTCTCTTCCTGATGCTGTCCCCGCTCGCCTTCGCGCACTCGGGGAAGGTGGTCCTGACCTCGAACGCTCCGGGCAAGTTCTGCACGGGGATGACCTTCGATGGCGAGCACCTCTGGGTCGCTGACCATCGCGCGGACGTGCTCTACGCGATCGACCCGGCCACCCAGACGATCGCGCGCACGATCCCCTCGCCGGGCTTCTGGCCCATGGGGCTCGCGTGGGACGGGACGCATCTGTGGAACGTCGACCAGGCGCGGGGGACGATCTTCCGGGTGGATCCGGTGTCGGGCGCCGTCCTCGAGGCGATCGACGCGCCGTCGGGCAAACCGGAGGGATTGACCTGGGACGGCACGACGCTCTGGGTCAGCGACGCCAGGGCGAAGAAGATCATGCGCATCGACCTGTCCGACGGGACGGCGGTGAAGACGGTCACCGCGCCGTCGAAGTCCGCGAACGGGCTCACCTTCGACGGCACGTACCTGTGGTGCTCGGACCGCATGAGCGACGAGCTCTACATGATCGATCCCGAGAGCGGCGAGCCGCGCCTGATCGTGGACGCGCCCGGCAACTTCGCGCGCGGGATGGCCTGGGACGGCTCGCACCTCTGGTGCGTGGATTACGAGAGCGACGAGCTCCACCGGATCGTGCGCGACGACGACGAGACGTACGTGCTGACCGACACCCGCAAGGCGACGATCACCTTCACCCACGAGGTCAAGGTGTCTGGTCCACCCGATCGGGGGCTGCACGAGCTCGAGACCTACCTCGCGATCCCGCGCGACATGCCGCAGCAGAAGGTCCTCTCGGTGTTCTTCTCGCCGGCCGTGGAGGGCTCCGCGGGCGCGGCGGTGGGCGACGGGTCGAGCTTCGTCCGGCCCGAGTCCGTGCGACTCGAGCAGGATCGCTGGGAGCAGCCGGTTCAGGTCTTCACCTACCGCGACGTGTCCAGCGGGATGGGCGTCGAGTCCGTGATGAGGGTGGAGGCGGAGATCTCCGCCATCCGCTACTTCATCTTCCCCGACCGCTGCGGAACGCTCGAAGACGTGCCCGCCGACATCCGTGAGCGCTGGACGGCGAACGGCTCGAAGTACCAGATGGACGATCCGTACATCCAGGACCTCGCGCAGGAGATCGTGGGCGACGAGACGAACTGCTACTTCGTGGCGCGCCGCATCTTCGATCACTGCCGCGAGACCCTCGAGTACAAGCTGGAGGGCGGCTGGAACGTCGCGCCCGTGGTCCTGCAGCGCGGTACCGGCTCGTGCTCCGAGTACACCTTCTCCTTCATTGCCCTCTGCCGCGCCGCGGGGCTTCCCGCGCGCTACGTGGGAGCGATCGTGGTGCGGGGCGACGACGCGAGCCTCGACGACGTGTTCCATCGCTGGCCCGAGGTCTACTTGCCGGGCTACGGCTGGGTGCCGATCGATCCCCAGGCGGGCGACAAGGACACGCCCCGGGACCGCGCGGCGGCCATCGGGGGCCTCTCGAACCGCTTCCTCATCACCACCCAGGGCGGCGGAGATTCCGAGTTCCTCGGGTGGTACTACAACTACAACCAGGCCTATGGCACGGATCCGAAGGTCGAGGTCTCCGTCGAGTGCTTTGGAGAGTGGGAGCCGAAGCAGTAGCTCGCAACCTTCTTGAAGGAGGATCGGAGAGGTTAGCCCCGGTCCGCCAACGGCGGATCGAAACCACCCGGTGGGTCGTGTCGAAGGGGATCCAGCGACCAGCCACCGGCGCAGGAGACATTCCGGACAGGCCAGAACGTCGATCACGAACAGCCCCGTGCCCTCGGGACCGTGGACGTTCACCTTCGCGGTGGACGCGCTCGACGGGGTGTTTCAGGGCACCTACATCGATACGATCGCCATCACGTCGTACCAGCGTCCGGCGGAGGGCGACGCCCGCCGCGAGCGAGCGCGCCGATCGAGAAGAAGGAGACGTTCCATGTTCCTTGCGCCCATCCTGTCCGTCCTCGCGTGCCTTCCCCTCCCCCAGGTCCTGGAGGCCGCGCCGCCCGCCCCGATCCGCGTGGGGATGATCGGCCTCGACACGAGCCACGTCACCGCCTTCGCGAAGATCATGAACGATCCCGAGGCGGCGGAGGACGTCGCGGGCTGTCCCGTCGTCGCCGCCTATCCGCCGGGGAGCGACCTTCCCGAGTGGATCGAGCGCGGGAAGAAGTTCACCGCGGAGCTCGAGGGTATGGGGGTCGAGATGGTCGACTCCATCGACGCGCTCCTCGAGAAGGTCGACGTGGTGATGTTGATGACGGTGGACGGCCGACCGCACCTCGCGCAGGCCCTGCCCGTGCTCCGCGCGAGGAAGCCGATGTACATCGACAAGCCCCTCGCCGGCTCGCTGGTGGACGCGATGGCGATCCTGGAGCTCGCAGAGCGGCTGGACACGCCGACGTTCACCGCGTCGTCCCTCCGCTACGCGCCCAACGCCCAGGCGGCGCGCCACGGAAGCCTGGGCGACGTGATCGGCGTGGACGCCCACAGCCCCTGCAAGCTCGAGCCGCACCACCCCGACCTCTTCTGGTACGGCATCCACGGCGTGGAGATGCTCTACACCGCCATGGGGCCGGGCTGTCTGGAGGTCGTGCGCGTGCACACCGCGGAGACGGATCTGGTCGTCGGCACCTGGCCGGACGGTCGCATCGGGACCTTCCGGGGCATCCGCGCGGGCAAGGCGGACTACGGCGGGACAGTCTTCGGCACCAAGGGCGTCGGCCCGCTCGGCCCCTACACCGGCTACCGGCCCCTGGTCGTGGAGATCGTTCGCTTCTTCCGCACGCATGAACCTCCCATCGACGCTGAGGAGATGCTGGAGATCTTCCTCTTCATGGAGGCCGCCGACGAGTCGAAGCGCCAGGGCGGGATCCCCGTCTCCCTCGCCGACGTGGCCCGGCCGGCGCGCGAGAAGGCGACAGTTGAGGTCGAAGCGCTCCTACGCTGACGCGGCCCCGATCGTCTTGCGGCGATCACGAGGACATCAAGGAAACCTAGACCGAGCCTTGACCGGGGAGGGCCTTCTCATGGAAGTCCGTCCAAGGTGACGAGATCGAGCGCGCGGAGGGTGGCGGGCGTGCCATCGCACGCGTCACGGAGCCGCGCTCAACAACACCCCGCGACTGCGACTCGCAAGCACCCAGACTCGCACCCAGTCCAGACGTGGCGGGCGCGTGTCGTCGAGCTTCGCGACGCGGATCAACTCGGCGTGCAAGCCGGTAGGCGTCCAATCGGCCAGATCGCTGACCGCGCGCACACCGGCTTGCTGAAGCAGGCGCCCGTGCCGCGAACCGATGCCCTTGAAGAGGTACAGCTCCACCTCGTCCCGGATGCGCTCGAGCTCTTCCTCGCTCCAACCCAATTGCCGCATCAGCTGATCTCGCTGCGAGGCTTCTTCCAGCGCCTGCTGTAACTGCCTGGGCCAGTGGATGTCCTCTTCCGCCAGGTGGCGCGCGTACTCCGCCACGGAGGGGATGCGGGCGAGCCGCAAACGGATGGAGCCGATGCTCCTTGGCATCAGCGCGATGGTCACCGCAACCCAGAAGATGAGCTGCAACGGCAGCGTGCGCCAGTAGCGCTTCAACGTGACGCCGGCCGCCGGGTGCGGTAGTGCGGCCAGATCGTCGGAGTGCTCCCAACTCCGGTTGCCACACAAGAGACACGACAGGAGCGAGAACGCCGTCACCGCGTCGAACGCCAGCGCGGGGAATCCGAGGAAACCGAGGAGCGGCATCTCGAACAGTTTCAGGTTCTCGAGGCCGCGAACCGTGTAGAGCCACTTCTGTGGCGCGGCGAAGTTGAGGCTCTCCCACACCAAGCCCGAGATCAAGCCCGCCAGGAAGAGCCGCGCCACCGCGCGTCCGTCTCCCGCCTCGAAGTCCCGCAAGAGCGAGCGGTTGCCACGGCGGTAGTTCCACGGATCGATGAGGAACGTCAGGCTGCCCCAGACGAGTGGCGCGAGGTAGAACGGAAACACCACCGCCAAAGTCACCATCAACACGCCAACGACCTGCAACGTGGCCGGCAACCACTTGGGGATGCGCCTGGGCTTCGAGCGCCGCGTCAGGATTCTCGCCGCGCCCAAGGCATCGAACGCCTCAAAGATGCCGATGAACACCGTCGAGAACGCCGCCATCACGAACAACCCGGCCCACACATATGTGAAAGGGCCGTCCAGCTCGAACGTGCCGACGTAGTACCAGTTGCCAAAGCGCAGGTTGAGCGCCTCGAACAGGAACCAAAACGTCACCGATGACGTCGCGAGCAAACCGAGAAGATGCCGCCTCGTCGTCAGCAGCGAGCTCCCCCGCCGCCAGACGCAGAACCCATCCAAGAGCAGGATCCAGGCCCACCACGCATAGGCGTAGAACGTCTGCGAGATCCACACCACATCGCTGCGCAGCCCCCAGACGGCCACGACCAGCAGTCCCAACCCCGCGAGGAACAAGTGAGCGGCGGTGCGAGCATTCGGGACGACTTTGGCTCCGGTCCGCATGACCGCCCATCATCGGCGCGGCCAACATGGAGCCAAAGAGGAATCCTGCCCGTGCCGTCGATCCCATCCGAAGCCGAGCCGTGAGGGCAGACTTCTCCCGAGGAATGGGCTCAGAAGGATGGGCGGGGCAACCGGCGGGTGGGTTGCACGGAACTCATGGCGGCGCTTCACCTCGTTCTTCCTTTCGTCGAGCGCCTTGTGCTGACAATCCGCGATCGAGTGCCCCGGCTCCTGCGCCGGCGCGGCCTGATGTAGGACACCGGGCAGCTCTCGGAGCGGGGCACAACGAGCAGAAGGGCCGTCCGCATCTCCTCTAGCGATCAGGAGTGGGTCGTAGACCTCGCCGGTCTCCCGAAGACGGTGCAGCAGCACCGCAAGCTTGCGTGCCACGGCGATCCCTACTGCCGCGAGGTCCTCTCGGAGATCGAACCCCTTGAGAGCGACGCCGTGACCCATGGGATCTGCAAGAGCTGTCGGGAGCGATTCGAGCCCCAATGGCTGGGTCTCGATCTCGGTGGGTACCTCGACCAATTCGAAGCGCCGGTGCTGGTGGTGAACCGCGAGCGCCGAGTGATTGCCGCGAATCGAGCCCTGACCGCGATGCTCGGTCGGTCCGAGGCGGAGCATCGGGGACTGCTCGGAGGGGAGGCGATGGAATGCGCGTACGCGGCTGCCCCCCAGGGCTGCGGAGGGGAGGTCCACTGCCGGACGTGCTCCATCCGCCGCCTGGTGCAGGACACGATCGACACCGGCCGCGCGCACGAACGCCAGCCTCGATCGCCCGGACGGGCCCGTCACGCTCCTGGTGAGTACGCGGATGCGGGGCGGAGTGGTCGAGGCGCGGATGGATTCCACGGAAGAGTAGGCGTTCCCGCCGCGCTCGGCATCCTGCGGGAGACGGCGTAGGATGAGCGCTTCGACCGGTCGATGAATCCTCGGCCGTTCTCGCTCTCGCCGGACCATGCATCGGGTGGTATCCCATGAATCCCCGCGCGCTGTCGCTCCTGGCCCTCGTCCCCCTCTCGGGCTCTCAAGACCCGGTCGAGGCCGCCCGTGTCCATCGCGAACGCGCCGGCGCGGAGATCCTCGCCGAGTTCCGATCGTTGCTCGAGATCCCCAACGTCGCGGGCGACGCCGAGAACATCCGCCGCAACGTCACCTTCCTGCAGAGCGCCTTCGCGCGTCGCGGCGTGACGATGGAGGCGCTCGAGATCGATGGCGCGTCACCACTCCTCTTTGGAGAGCTCCGCGCTGAGGGCGCCGCGCGCACGCTCGGCGTCTACGTGCACTACGACGGCCAGCCGGTGGACCCGAGCCGCTGGACGCACGATCCCTGGACGCCGACGCTCTACACCGCGGCGATCGAGGCCGGCGGCGAGTCGCGTCCCTTCCCCGCGGCGGGGGAGGAGATCGATCCCGAATGGCGCCTCTACGCGCGCTCCGCAGGCGACGACAAGGCGCCGCTGATCGCGTGGCTTGCCGCCCTCGACGCGCTACGCGAGGCGGACATCGCCCCGACGGTGAACGTCAAGTTCCTCTTCGACGGCGAGGAGGAGAGGGGCTCGCCGCATCTCGGGGCGTACATCGAGGCGCATCGCGAGCGCCTCGCCGCCGATGTGTGGCTCTTCTGCGACGGTCCGGTCCACCAGAGCCGTGCTCCGGCGCTCTACTTCGGGGTGCGCGGGATCACGGGCCTCGACATGACGGTGTACGGCTCGGTGCGCCCCCTGCACTCCGGCCACTACGGCAACTTCGCGCCCAATCCGGCGGAGCGGCTCGCGGCATTGTTCGCGAGCATGAAGGAACCCAACGGGCGCGTGAGCATCGAGGGGTTCTACGATTCGACGCTTCCGCCCGGCGAGGCCGAGCGCGCGGCTTTGACCGCCTTGCCCGATTACGACGACGCTCTGCGCGCGGACCTGGGCCTCCCTCCCGGCGGCCCCGAGTCCCCCGGCTACTTCGAAAGCCTCCTGCGCCCCTCCCTCAACATCCGCGGCTTCGAATCCGGCAACGCCGGCAAGAAGGCCCGCAACGTGATCCCGAACGTCGCCCAGGCCTCGATCGATGTCCGCCTCGTCGCCGGCAACGACCCCGCGGCCATGCTCGACGTCATCGAGCGCCACATCCGCGCCCAGAGCTTCGCGATCGTCCGAGACGACCCCGACCTCGGCACACGCCGCTCCCACGCCAAGCTCATCAAGATCCGCCGCCGTGGTGGCTACGTCGCCGCCCGCACCTCGATGGACCTCCCCGTCATCCGCGAGGTCATCACCGCCACCCGACGCGCCGCCGGCCCCGACCTCCTCCTCGTCCCCACCCTCGGCGGCTCCCTCCCCCTCTACCTCTTCACCGAGGGCCTTTCAGCACCGATCGTCATCGTTCCCATCGCCAACCACGACAACAACCAGCACGCGGCGGACGAAAACCTTCGTCTCGCGAACCTCTGGTACGGGATCGATCTCGCGGCGGCGTTGTTGACTCTTGCTCAGGGGGGGTAGAGCGCGGTCTCGGGCTCGGATTCGTGCAAAGCGGTGAAGACTGGGAGGGCTCGGTATCCGGTAGGGGGTCGTGCGAGTCGAGCGGCACGGCGCAGGCTGGCTCGACGGTCTCGCTCTCGTTCTCGCGGGCGGCCGCCGGCACGACGAGACCGCGCCACGGGGAGGCGGGCGCGAGCACGCCGTGGTAGGTGAGCAGGTGCTCGCGCGGGTGGGGCACGAGCGCGGCGAGGCGCTCCAGGAGGACGAGCGGCTCGAAGACGAGGTGAGTGGGGTAAGCCCCGGTCCGCCGAAGGCGGATCGCAATGCCCCGGTGGGGCGCTGCGAAGGGGACCCGTCGCGCCAGGGGTGGCGGAGCTCGAGGAGGACGCGGCCGCGCTCGTCGATGGAGAGCCGCTCGCTCGAGAGGGCGGATGTGTGAGCCCTGGCCGGGGATCGAGACGCGCGGTGTTCGATTCGCTGATGTCTCTCGGGCGTCTCGCGGCTCTGGTCCTGTGCCGATCCAACCGGTGCGCGCCCCGCCGTCGCTCGAGCTGGTGCACTTCTCCATGTCGATTCCGAGCGACCTGGCCTTCCTCGGCCGGTCGTTGTCGAACAGGGCTTCGGCTTCGGCGGGCCTCTCTCTATGCCTCGGCGGCCGCGCGCAGGATTCCCTCGGGGCGCTCGTCGGTGAGCAGGATGATCAAGTGGACCTCAGGCGAGTTGGCCACGATCGAGCTCGCGATCTGGTGGAGCGGAGAATGGAAGGGCGAGCGAACGAGGTGGCCGGACAATGCCGCCGGCAGCGCGCTGGCGATCGAGAACGCGAGCATGGCCAAGGATGCGACCAGACGGGACTTCATCGGCTGTTTCCTCTCTCCGGGCTGTCGGCTGGGGGATGACGCGACCGGGCTCGACCGGCGGTGTCCGAGCTCGTTCCGATCCGCTCTCCAGGGGCGCCGGGCCCCCAAGCCCACGCGCCGGTTGCCGCGTCGTGGTATTCTCCGCCAACACGGGAATAGGTAATGCCCTGCAGGAGGTTCCTCAAAGACCTGTTCGGCGGAGGGGAGGCAACGCCCTCGCCGGGCCAAATGGACGCCATGCGCGTGCCGGCGAGCGGGGGGAACCAAGAGGTGCACTGCGGAACGGCAGCGGATGGAGAGAGCACCGGACGCGCTCGAGGGGCATGCCGTCGAAAGGAGGATCCCGCGAGATTCAGCGTTCGCCGCTTCCTCCTTCCCTGCCTGCTCTTTCTCCCTGTGTCTTCGGTTTCACGAGCTGACGGCCAGGGTCCTCATCCCGAGCAGAACGACTCTGGCCCCATCCTCTGGCTGGATGCTTCCGACATCGATGGCGACGGTACAACGGATGGTCTCCCCATGGGCAGCCGTGTCCACGAATGGGCGGACAAGTCCGGCCGGAGCAATCACGCAATCCAGGCCGTGGATGCGAGTCAGCCTTCATTGGCTTTGGACGGCATGGGCGGAAACGCCGTACTACGGTTCGATGGCGACGACTTCATGCGCAGTCCGCTCGTGCGAGACTGGTCTCGCGAGAGCTGGACCGCATTCGTCGTGGCGTCGTTGGACCATGACGCGGCGAACGGCTGGCGGGGCATCATCGGCAACCGGTTCGGAGAGGGCGAGAGGCACTGGTGGACGCTGGGCACGAAGTCCGATGGCACGACGTATCT
>CAZDQL010000003.1:0-107874 GCA_964507325.1 uncultured Planctomycetaceae bacterium
CCAAGCACTTCGCATTTGCACTCGAGCTCGAGTTGGATGCCATCAGAGACACGTGGTATCCCGGATTCGTGGAGTCCAACAGCTCGGCGGGTCTCCACGGGGCGGTGTTCGGCCTGACCTGCCGCGAGAGCATCACCGACACCTACCACGCCGTTCAGCACGGCTTCCCCTTCGACTTCACGCGCCGCTACGACCTGTTGAGGCTCACCGCGCGCACCGGCAAAGGGCCGCTGGACGTGGAGGAACGGATCAGTCCCTTGGAGGGGCGCTCCTTCTCCTTCGATTGGGACGAGGAGGAGGACGTCTGGGTGCACACCCTCTTGGAGGAGCCCTACATCCCCCGCAACTTCTGGCTCGACCTCGAGGGGGATCGCGATCTCCTGGGTTGGCTGCCCAGTGAGTACGAGGTGGAGGTGGGGGAGCGCTGGGAAGTGGACCCGTTGGTCCTGGCGGACACCCTGCTCCCCGAGATCCGGACCTTCGAGCTCCCCGCATTCGAATTCGACGTGAATCTGGAGGGGCCGATCCTCTCCTGGGCACCCTGGAGAGTGGCCGGTGTCTGGTGCCAGGGCATCGAGGGCACCGTCCGCGCCGAGTACACGAAGAAGCGGGAGGTGGCCGGCCGGACCCTGGCCGTGATTCCGTTGCGGGTGGACCTGCGCGGGGGCTTCGACAAGGGCATGCTCGAGATCGATCCGGAGGATCTCGGGTATCCCAGGCAGCTCGGAGTGACCATCGCTGCCTCCACGCTCTGCGGCTGGACGTTCGAGGGCACGGGGGAGCTCTTGTGGGACCTGGATCGGGGGCACTTCCACTCCCTCGCGATCGAGGGCGAGGTCCACCTCGTGGTCGGCGCATACCTCAATTGGATGCTGGTCCAACTGACCGGAGGTCAGGGCCATGACGAGGAGTGGTCCGGGACGATCTCCCTCGAGGTCGGGTTGGGAGCGCTTTCTGTGGAGTGAGTACTCGGCGCAGGGGCGATCATCCGCCGACCGCGGGAATCACCACCCGAGAGGGAATCGGCGTGCTAGCCTCCTCTCGGGAGGTGATCCCGTGATCCGCGCAGTCTTCGTGCCGGTCCTCGTCGTGTGGACCGCCGCTTCGCTCGCTCCGGCGGAGCGCCTCGACTTCCGCGCTCCCGAGGGGGTGCCGCTCGCCAAGCACTTCGCATTCGCGCTCGACCTCGAGCTGGATGCCAGCAGGGACGCGTGGGATGGGCCATTCGACAGTGGATCCGATCTGAAGAGCCATCCCATCGCCGTGTTCGGCCTGACCTGCCGCGAGAGCATCACCGACACCTACCACGCCGTTCAGCACGGCTTCCCCTTCGACTTCACACGCCGCTACGACCTCCTGCGGCTCACCGCGCGCACCGGCGAGGGGCTGTTCGACGTAGAGGAACTGATCAGCCCCATCGAGGGGCGCACCTTCTCCTTCGATTGGAACGAAGAGGAGAACACTTGGGAGCACACCCTCGCGGGGGAACCCTACATCCCTCGTGACCGTTGGCGCGACCTGAAGGGGGATCGCGACCTGCTGGATTGGCTGCCCGGCACGTACGAGGTGCAGGTGGGGGAGCGTTGGGAGGTGGATCCGCTGATCCTGGCGGACACCCTGCTCCCCGAGATCGGGACCATCGATCTCCCCGCCCCCGAGTTCCGCTCGAACCTCGACGCGCCCATTCTTCGCTGGGCGCCTTGGAGAGCAATCCCGGTCTGGTGCCAGGGGCTCGAAGGTACCGTCCGCGCCGAGTACGAGGGGAAGCGCGAGGTGGAAGGGCGGACCCTGGCCTCGATTCCACTGCTGGTGGACCTCCGCGGGGGATTCGACGAGGGCGAGCTCGAGGTGGATCCGGAGGAGTACGGGTTCCTGGGTCTGGTCGGAACGGCCTTCTCGGCCTCGGCGGTCAGCGATTGGGCCTTCGAGGGCGAGGGGGAACTTCTGTGGGACCTGGACCAGGGGCATCTCCACTCTCTCGAGATCGAAGGTGAGGTCCATCTCATGGTCGGTGCGTCCCTCACCTGGGCGTGGTACGAAGTAACTGGTGGTCAAGACCACGAGGAATGGTGGTCGGGGACGATCACCCTCGAGGTCGGGTTGGGAGCGCTTTCCGCCGAGTGAGTCCTCGGGGGCGGGGCGGCCCCACTTCCGTACCCCCCCCCTCACCGCGTAGCTTGTCTCTCCCATGGCCGCGCAGCCTGAAGCCGTCCTCGTCAACCTCGGCACCCCCGCCGAGCCGACCGCCGAGGCGGTGCGCGCGTTCCTGCGCCAGTTCCTCAGCGACCCGCTGGTGGTCGACAAGCCGCCGCGCTGGATCTGGATGGCGATCCTGCACGGGATCGTGCTGCGCAAGCGCCCACCCGTGGTGGCGGAGCTCTACCGCCAGATCTGGGGCGACGAGGGCTCACCCCTGGCGGCCGGGACCTCCGCCATTGCCCGTGCCCTGGGGCAGGAGCTGGGGACCCGGGCGCGCGTCTCGATCGCCTACCGCTACGGCGAGCCCTCCCTGGCTTCGGTGATCGAGGAGGCCGCCGGCCGCGCCGAGCGGATCGTCGTGCTGCCCCTCTTCCCCCAGCCCACCGCTTCGACCACCGGGACGATCGAACGCGAGGTGGAGCGCTGCGCGCGACGCCTGGGACTGGGGGAGCGCCTCACCCTGCGCAGGCTCGCGGCGGACGATCCCGCATACGTCACCGCCCTCGCGGGACGCCTCGCAGGGGCCATGCGCAACGCGGAGGAAGAGCCGGAGCACCTCCTGATCTCCTTCCACGGCATTCCGACGCGTGTCGACGCGCGGGAGGGGAATGCCTACTCCGCCGCCTGTCGCGCCACAGCCGACGCGCTTGTGCGCGCTCTGGATTGGCCGCGGGACGCCGCCACTCTCACCTACCAGTCGCGCTTCGGCCGCGAGCCGTGGCTCGGACCCTCGACCGAAGAACTCCTGCGCGAGCTCCCCGGTCGCGGAGTGTGCTCCCTGGCCGTGGTGACCCCCGGCTTCCTGACCGAGGGGCTGGAGACGATCGAGGAGATCGGAGAACGCGGCCGCGAGACCTTCTCGAGCGCGGGGGGCGGCTCCTACTTGCGCGTTCCAGTACCCGGGGATCACCCCCGCCTGGTCGAGGCGCTCGCGCAGCTCGCGCTCAAGAGCCCGGCGTGATCGTGAGGAGCTGATTCGCCTCCACGCCCTCGCGCGTGACCACCGCTCCCCCCGGGCAGCGCACCACCACCCGATCCACCCGCTCCGCCTCCCCCAGGCTCGCTAGAGGTCCTCGTCGTAGCGGTCTCTCTGATCCCGCTTGCCCTTGTTGTAGATTGCGAGAACTACGCGACCCGGCTGGTGCGCGAGCGCGGCCGCTACCCCCTAGAGTTGGGCGCATACGATCCGCCCGACCTGACCTGAGCCAAACCTGACCTGATGATCGGAGTCCACCCCGTCCAGGGCGTACTGCTGCACTCCGTCGGTGCACTGTTCGCAGCGAGCTGCTACACGCCGCAGAAGAAGTGCAGACTCTGGGCGTGGGAGATCTACTGGATCTCACAGGCCACCTTCGCCTGGCTGATTCTGCCCATCCTCGGTGCGTTTCTGACCGTGCCGGACTACCTCGGGCTGCTGGGTGAGATTCCGGGCGAGGTGATGCTGAGCTCGTTCGGCCTGGGTGCGCTGTACGGTACCGGTGGGTTGGCCTTCGGCCTCGCCATCCGCTACATCGGCTTCTCGCTGACCTACTCCCTGGCCATCGGCATCTCCGCCGCCCTGGGGACCATCCTGCCGCTGTTCTGGACGCCGACCGACGGGTTCGTCCACAAGTACGACACGCTGTTCGACAGCCTCCCGGGCAACCTGGTCCTGTTCGGCATCGTGCTGGCGCTCGCCGGGATCTTCACCTGTGGCTGGGCCGGTGCGTTGCGCGAGCGCGGCAACCAAGGAGCCTTTGACTTTCGCCGCGGCATCCCGCTGGTGGTGGTCGCTGGTGTTCTCTCGGCCGTGTTCAACTTCGCCCTCCTCGCTGGCGAACCGCTGGCCGAGGCCGCGACCGAGAGGGGAACCAAGGAGCTCTTGTCCTGGAACGCGATCTACCCCTTCTCGCACGGCGGGGCGTGGGTCACGAACGTGCTCTGGTGCGTCTTTCTCATCCGGCGCAACCGCACCGCGGGGCAGTTTCTCCGTCTGCCCGGCGCCGGACGTAGCGGCCTGTCCTTCTACTACCTGATGGCGGTGGTCAGCGGCGCGTTCTGGTACTTCCAGTTCTTCTTCTACGGCATGGGCCACCAGAACCTCGGTGAGAAGTTCGGGTTCACGAGCTGGGCCCTGCACATGTCGATGCTGATCCTCTTCAGCAACATCTACGGCAAGCTGTTCCGCGAATGGGAGGGAGCCAACCCACTGCCCCGCCGTGTCGTGCACGTTGGCATGCTGATGATCGTGATCGCGACGCTGATCATCACCAGGGGGAACTACCTCGGCGAGTGAGCCACCGCCGCGCCCGGCGGTCGGTCACTCCTCTTCACGCAGCTCGCGTTCAGGAGCCCGGCGTGATCGTGAGGAGTTGATTCGCCTCCACGTCCTCGCGCGTGACCACCGTCCCTCCCGGGAAGCGCACCACCACGCGATCCACCCGTGCCGCCTCCCCCAAGCCGAAGTGCAGGCGCGGAGTGTGGACCGACATGTAGGAGTCGCCGCTGGCGAGGTCCCGACTCATCGTGCGTTCACCCACCTCGAGGGTGACCACCGACCCGATCGCCGTGCCCTCGCCGGGGGGGACCTCGCAGGCCACCGCCAGCCAATTGCCACGCCGCGAGTCGTTGCGCAGGAGGCTCGGCGGCCGGTCGAGGTGCGTGATCAGGAGGTCCAGGTCGCCGTCGTTGTCGTAGTCCCCCGCCGCGAGGCCGCGGCTCGAGTACACCTGCTGGAATCCCGGCCCCGCTTCGCCGGTGACGTTCTTGAAGCGCGCCTTGCCGGTGTTCTCGAACAGGATGTTGAGCTGGGCGTAGGTCTGCCCCACCTCCGGATGGGCGTCGACCTGGGGATAGATGTGGCCGTTGGCCAGCACCAGATCCAGGTCCCCGTCGCAGTCCAGGTCCAAGAAAGCGGTGCCCCAGGAGAGGGAGCGCCGGGTCGCCATCCCCACCCCCCGGGCGGCGCTCACGTCGCGGTAGAAGCCGCGGTCGCTGCACTCGTAGAGGGTGCTGAAGTCCTCCGAGAAGTTGGTGACGAAGATGTCGATGTCCCCGTCCCCCCCCAGGTCGCCGACCGCCACGCCCATCCCCGCCTGGGCGGCGCCGTTGGCGTCGAGGGCCGCCCCCGACCAGAGCCCCACCTCGCGGAACACCCCGTCCCCCCCGTTGCGGTAGAGGTAGTTGGCGTCCGAGTCGTTGGCGACGTAGAGGTCCTGGTCCCCGTCGCCGTCGTAGTCCATCGACCGCACCGCGAACCCGAACCCCAGGGTGTGATCGATCAGCCCGGCCTCCTCGGTGGCCTCGGTGAACTTCCCCCGGCCGTCGGAGAGGAAGAAGTGGTCGCGCGCCCCGTTGAGGCCGAAGGGCCCGAAGGCCACCTGCTCGACCCCCTTCCAGCTCAGGCTGCGCTCGGCTGCCAGGACCTCCTCCATGGTGCAGTCGATGTAGCCCGCCACGTAGAGGTCCAAATCGCCGTCGCCGTCGGCGTCGAAGAGGGCCGCGCCGGTGTTCCAGCCGGGGCACTCGATCCCCGCCTCGGCGGCGACGTTCTCGAAGGTGCCGTCGCCCCGGTTGCGGTACAGGATCGTGGGGCCGAAGTGGGTGACCAGGATGTCCGGCCAGCCGTCGGCGTCGTAGTCGGCGACGCACACCCCGCTGCCCCAGTCGCCGTTGCCGCCGACTCCCGCCTGGGCGGTGACCTCCTCGAAGGTGCCGTCCCCGCGGTTGTGGTAGAGCGCGTTGGGGCCGCGCTCCACCACCTCGCTCCCCTCCAGCTTCCAGCAGTTGACCACGAAGGCGTCCAACCACCCGTCGCGGTCGTAGTCGAGCCAGGCCGCGCCGGTCCCCGCGGAGTCGAGCAGGTGGTCCTTGCCGGGGCGGCCGCCGTGGGTCACGACGGTCAGGCCCGCTTCGGGGGCGACGTCGACGAAGTGCCAGGACACCGCCTCGGGGACGGCGGCCTCGCTCGCCTCGGGGACCGCGTCCTCGTGCGTCTCGGAGCAGCCGGCCAGGGCCGCCGCCAGGGCGACCCAGCCGAGTCGGGGGGCCCGGGTCAACGCTCGCTGACCAGGGCGTTGTACTGCTTCGCCACCGTTTGCCACTGGGCGTCCAGGGCCGCCGCAGTGGGCTTGCCCCCCAGTTGGGCGATGTTGCGCGCCGCGGTCAGGAATTCCTTCTTGGCCGCGCGGGTGACGATGACGAAGCCCTCTTCGTAGATCCCCTGCTCCTCGCCGGCGGCGTTGTGGTGGTGACCTCCTTCGAGCAGGCGCTTGCGGATCGCGGCCACCGAAGCGTCCCCCTCACCGCCGAGCTGCGCCACCAGATCGGCCAGGGTCTCCATCGACTGGGTCACGTCGCGCCCTGCATCGATATCCTCCTTGGCGCGGCGGCAGATCCCGTTGGCGTGCGAGTAGGTGGAGGCCAGGATCGCCTGCACCAGGTTCGACTCCGTCTCCTTCACCGAGAGGATCGTCGTGGCCAGGCTGTCGTAGCAGCGGACCAGCTCCACGGGGGTGGTGCCGCCGCGCTGGGCGGTGAGACGGGGGAAGGTGAGGCTGAGGCTGACCGCAGCCAGGCCGAGGGCGGAAAGGACGAACAGGCGCTTCGAACGCATCGGAGGATCTCCTCAGGTTGGAATGGGTAGGGAAGGGTGCTTCTCCGGCTCGATAAGCCTATCAGCCCACTGGGTGAAGTGGGCAGGGCCCAGCGCCGGTCGAATGCGCGGCCTCGAGACTCCCTGAACTGCCCCCCTTCCGTGTGCATCCGGCCGTCGACGCCTCGCCGACCGCGTCCGGAGCCCACGCTCAGGACCCCCAGAGCCTCAGTTCGCCCGGAGCCCTTGCATCACTCCGTCGGTAGGGCCTGCGCCAGGGGGAGGGTCCTCCAAGTCCTTTGGGGCCAAGAGGCTACGACGAGCAGTCTCGCGAGAAGCACATCGAAGGGAGGCAGTTCAGCAACTTCTCGTCTCCCATGACGCTGCTGTGACAAGTCGAACCGCTGAAGGCCCTATTCCCTGCGCCGTCCGCTCGATCGCGAGGGACGTCCCATGGACCGCATCGGAGTCGTCGGGCTCGACTGGCGGCGGGGAGGGCCTTCGGCCCTGGCCCGTTTCAGTTTGCCAGCCGCAGAGCGACCGCAGCGCATCGCCGACCTGGCGCGCGCTGCGGGCGCGCGGGAGCTCGTCTACATCGCCACCTGCAACCGGGTCGAGATCGCCTTCGTCACGGAGGCCGGAGCCGAGGTGGCCCAGTACCGCCGGCGCTTCTTCGCCGAGCTCGCCGGACGCGAGCCGGAGGCGGGGGAGGCCGAGCGCGTGCTGCGCGCCTGGGCCGGGGAGGGTGCCGCCGAGCACCTCTTCCTGGTCGCCGCCGGTTTGGATTCGGCCCGCATCGGTGAGACGGAAATCACCGGGCAGGTGCGCGAGGCGGCGGAGCTCTCCCGCCGACTCGGGTTGCTGGGCAAGCGTCTGGGACCTCTCTTCGTGGAGGCGATCAAGCTGGCACGGCGAGCGCGCGAGCGCACCAAGCTCGGCCAGGGACGCACGTCCCTGGCCGAGATCGCCCTCGATCACGTCCGGGGGCGTTTGGGGCGCGCAGCGGGTCCGGTGGCGCTCCTCGGAGTGTCGGCGATGACGCGCCGCTGCGGGGTCTCCCTCGCTGAAGAGGGGACGCCGCTCCTGGTCGTCAATCGCAGCCTCGAGCCCGCCCGCGCCCTGTGTGGGGAGCTGGGCGGCGACTCCAGTGCCGTTGCGCTGGAGGAGTTCCGCCTCTCCCCACCGCCCCTGGCGGCGCTCGTCTCCGCGACGGGCGCCCCGGGGACGATCCTCGGCCGCGAGGAGCTGGCCCGCATCGCGGGCGCCTGCGGCTGCGAGCCTCTCCCCCTGCTCGTCGACCTGGCGCTGCCCCCCGACGTGGATCGCGCCGCGGCCCGCGGGTTGGGATTCCCACGGGTGGGGATGGAGGAGATCCTCGCCACCGCCGAGGAGAGCCGCGGCCACCGCGTGCTCGAGGTGAGGGAGGCGCGCGTCCTGATCGACGAGGCCCTGGAGCGCATCGATCGGCTCATGGGCCAGCGCAGCGTGGATGGGGCCATCTCCGCCCTGCGCGAGCAGTTCCAGACCACCGCCCACACCCAGGTCGAGCACCTCCTGCGCCGCGAGTTCGGCGAGCTCGACCCGCGCCGCCGCGACCTCCTGCGCCGCTTCGCCTCCCGCCTGGCGGCGCACTTCGCCCACCTCCCCTCCACCGGCCTGCGGGAGCTGGCCCTGGCCCACGGGCCCGAGGCGATCCGCCCCTTCTTCGCCCGCGCGGAGGGGGACCTGGCCCAGGAGCTCGACGCCGCCCGCGAAGCGGGTGACCTATTCGGCTCAATCGCGGATACTTCCGGCGAGGAATGACACCAATGAAGCTCCGAATCGGAACCCGCGGATCGGACCTGGCGATGACCCAGGCCCGGGGTATCGCCCGCACCCTCGAGAAGGCGGGACACGAAACGACGATCGAGGTCATCAGGACTCTGGGGGACGTCGACAAGTCGCGACCCTTCGCCCAGGTCGGCGCGCCCGGCGTCTTCGTGCGGGAGCTCGAGTGGGCGCTGATGGAGGGACGCATCGACGTGGCGGTGCACTGCTACAAGGACTTGCCCTCCGACTCCCCGGAGGAGCTCTGCATCGCCGCGGTCCCGGAGCGCGAGGATCCCCGCGACCGACTCGTGCTGCGTCCCGAAGTCCACGACCCCGACGCCGAATACCTGCCCCTCACCTCCGGCGCCCTGATCGGGACCGCCTCCGCGCGGCGCCACGCCCTGGTGCGCAACCTGCGCGGCGACCTGGAGCTGGGTCTCCTGCGCGGCAATGTTCCCACCCGGGTGCGCAAGCTTCACGCCCGCGAGTACGACGCCCTGCTCCTGGCCTGCGCCGGCCTGGACCGACTCGATCGCGGCAAGCAGCACGGCGAGGCGGACTCCCCTACGAGGGAACCGTTCATCGAGGTCAACCTGGACCCGGAGATCTTCGTGCCCGCCCCGTCCCAGGGTGCCCTGGCCCTGCAGGCGTGCTGCGTGCGCCAAGGGGTGAGGGAGGCTCTCATGCCCATCGACGATCAGGCCGCACGCCGCAGCGTCGAGGCGGAGCGGGAGCTTCTGACCCTGGTGGAGGCGGGCTGCCAGGTGCCCTTCGGCGCCTTCTGCCGCGTCAGCGACTCCGGTGAGCTCGAGCTCCACAGCGTGCTCGAGTTCGAAGGCGAGCTGCGCCGCTCGTGCCGCAGTGGGACCGACGCCGTGAAGCTGGCGCAGGAAGCCTTCATCGACCTCATGCCGGAGGAGGCCGCTCGGCCGTGAGCTCGCTCGCGGGCAAGCGCGTCCTGCTCACCCGCGCGGCGGAGGACAACGCCGCCTGGGCGCGGGGCCTCGCGGCCGCGGGGGCGCACCCGCTCGACTTCCCCTGTCTCCTCTTCGAGGTGGACCGCGACAGCGCCGAGCCCCTCGCCCGGGCCCTGGCCGGCGCCGACTGGGTCGCCCTGACCTCGCGCCGCGCGGTGCGGGCGCTGGCGGAGCTCGCGCCCCCGCCCTGGCCGGCAGACCCGCGCCTGGCCTGCGTGGGGACGCTCACGGGGGCGGCGGCCGAGGAGCTGCTCGGGCCGGTGGAGCTGGTGGCTCCCGGGGGGACCGCCCGCTCCCTCGCCGAAACCCTGATCGAGCGCTCCCGCCCCGGCGAGTCGATCGTCCTCCCCACCGCGGTCGAGGCGCGTCCCGACCTCGAAGAGCTCCTGAATGCCGCCCAGCGCCGGATCGACCGGGTGGCGATCTACTCCACCCGCGCGGTGGACCCCTCCCCGCGCGTCCCTCCGCCCCAGGCCGACCTGGTCTTCTTCGCCAGCCCCTCCGCCGTGGCCGCCTACGCCGCGCGCGCGGACCTGCCCGCCGGGGCGCTCACCATCTCCCTGGGTCCCACCACCAGCGAGGCGCTGCGCGCCGCCGGCTGGCGGGTCGCCGCCGAGGCGAGCACCCGGGACCTGGAGGGGATGATCCGGGCCGCCGAACAGGCCTTCGCCTCCACATCCTCCCCGCCATCGACATCATGAGCACCGAGAATCCCCCTACCCCCGGACGGCTGCGCCCGCGCCGACTGCGCCGCAGCGTCCGGCTGCGCGAGTCGGTCGCCGAGACGCGCCTCCATCCCAGCCGCTTGATCATGCCGCACTTCGTGCTGCCGAGTGAGCAGGGGCTCGAGGAGATCCCCCCCATGCCCGGCATCGCCCGCAGCGGTCGCACGGAGCTCCTGCGGCAGGTGGCCGGGGATCTGGAGCTCGGCATCGGGAGCGTCCTGCTCTTCGGCCTGGCGGGGGAAGGCCAGAAGTCACCGCGCGGGGAGCGCGCCCACGACCCCGAGGGGGCCGTGCAACGCGCGGTCTCCGCCCTCAAGGCGGAGTTCGGCGACGAGCTGTTGGTGATCACCGACGTCTGCCTCTGCGCCTACACCGATCACGGTCACTGCGGGGTGCTCGACGACGGCCGGGTGGCGAACGACCCGAGCTTGCCGCTGCTGGCCGAGATGGCCGTCTCCCACGCCGCCGCCGGAGCGGACGTGGTGGCCCCTTCGGACATGATGGACGGGCGCGTGGGCGCCCTGCGCGACGCCTTGGACCGCGGCGGCTTCGAGGAGATCGCCCTGCTCTCCTACGCGGTCAAGTACGCCTCCGCCTACTACGGTCCCTTCCGCGACGCGGCGGACTCGGCACCCGGCCAGGGGGATCGCAAGAGCTACCAGATGGACCCGCGCAACGCCCGCGAGGCGCTGCGGGAGGCGCTCCTCGACGAGGATGAGGGCGCCGACGTCCTGATGGTCAAGCCGGCCCTCGCCTACCTGGACGTGATCGCCCGCCTGCGCGCCGCGACCGACCTGCCGCTGGCCGCCTACAACGTCTCCGGGGAGTACTCGGCGGTGAAGGCGGCCGCGGAGCGCGGTTGGCTCGACGAAGCGGCGATCGTGCGCGAGAACCTCACCGCCATGGCCCGCGCCGGGGCGGACCTGATCATCACCTACCACGCCCGGGAAGCCCTGCGGGGGGGTTGGCTGTGAGCTCCGAGCGGCTCTTCGAACGCGCCCAGGAGCTCCTGCCCGGCGGCGTGAGCTCCCCGGTGCGCGCCTTCGGCGCCGTGGGCGGCACGCCGCCGGTGATCCGCGAAGCGGCGGGTTGCGAGGTGGTCGACGCCGACGGCCGGCGCTACCTCGACTTCGTCGGCTCCTGGGGCCCGCTGATCCTCGGCCACGCCCATCCGGCGGTGGTGGAGGCGGTGACACGGGCGGCGGAGCGCGGCACGACCTACGGGGCTCCCACTCCGGCCGAGATCGAGCTCGCCGAGCGCGTGATCTCGATGTACCCGGGGCTGGAGAAGGTGCGCTTCGTCTCCTCCGGCACCGAGGCGACGATGAGCGCCATCCGTCTGGCGCGCGGCTTCACCGGCCGGGAGTGCGTGGTCAAGTTCGCCGGCTGCTACCACGGGCACGCGGACCACCTCCTGGTGCAGGCGGGCTCGGGCCTGGTGACCTTCGGCCAACCCTCGTCGGCGGGGGTGCCCGCGGCCTTCGCCGAGAAGACCCTCGTCGCCGACCTCGACGACGAAGCGGGGATCGAGACCCTCTTCGCCGACCGCGGCCACGAGATCGCCGCCCTGATCGTCGAGCCGATCCCCGCCAACAACGGCCTGCTCTTGCAGCGCCCCGACTTCCTACGCACCCTGCGCCGGGTGACGGAGAAGAGCGGCGCGCTCCTGATCTTCGACGAGGTGATCAACGGCTTCCGGGTCGCTCCCGGGGGCGCGGCCGAGCGCTACGGCATCACGCCCGACCTGGCCACCTTCGGCAAGGTGATCGGCGGTGGCCTGCCGGTGGGGGCCTTCGGGGGACGCGCGCAGGTGATGGACCACCTGGCGCCCCTCGGACCCGTCTACCAGGCGGGGACCTTGTCCGGGAACCCGGTCGCCATGGCGGCGGGGCTCGCCACCCTCGACGTGCTCGAGGAAGCAGACGGCTGGCGGCGCCTCGAAGCCCTGGGCGCGCGTTTCGAGGAGCAGCTCGGCCCCGTCCTGCAGCGCGCCCCCTACCCGGCCTGCATGGCGCGCGTGGGCTCGATCTTCTGGCTCTGCCTGCAGCCGGGGGAGCCCCCGCGACGGGCGGACGGGATCGCCGCCGAGGCCGCCGAGCGCTACCGGGTGATCTTCCACGGGCTGCTGGAGCGCGGCATCGCCCTGGCGCCCTCCGCCTACGAGGTGGGCTTCCTCTCCCTGGCGCACGGCGAAGGTGAGATCGAGCGACTGGCCGCCGCCCTGGCCGAGGTCTGGAGCGGGTAGGTGCCCTGGCGCCCCTCGACCACCCGCGCCCTGCAGATCGCCACCGTCGGTCTGCTCGCGATCTGCGTCGCCCAGGTCGCCTACTGGGTGATCGAGGAGTCCACCTACACCGACGACGTGCAGACGCAGGTGCTCGAGGGGTACACAGCGGATGCGGCGGCGGTCCAGCTCGCCCTCGACGCGGGGCGGGACGTGGACGACCTCTTGCAGACCTTCCCCCACCTCATCGTCGTCGGCGGTCGGGCGTACGTCTCCCCCGCGGCGATCGACGTGCTCACCTCCCAGCGCGCCCGGCGCATGAATCGCTACCGCTGGGAGGGGAGCTTCTTCCTGCTGGTGCTCTTGGGGGGCATCGCGGTCGTGACCCAAGCCCTGCGCCAGCGCTCCGAGCTGATCCGGCGGCAGGAGAACTTCATCGCCGCCGTCAGCCACGAGTTCAAGAGCCCCCTGGCGAGCCTCAAGCTCTCCGCCGAGACCCTGCTCCTGCGCGAAACGGACGCCCCGGCGGTGGAGCGCGTCGCCACCCGCATGGTGCAGGACGTCGACCGGCTGGAGGCGATGGTGGCCAACACCCTGGACGCCAGCCGCATCGACGAGGGGCGGCTGAAGCTCGTCGCGGAGGCGATCGAGCTGCAGCCCGCTCTGCAGGCCGTGCTCGACTCCCTCGAGTACCGCATCCACGGCCGGGGGGTCGCGGTGAGCTCCGAGCTGGAGGCCGGCTTGGTGGTGCAGGCGGACCGCGTGGCCTTGAGCACGGTGCTGCGCAACCTGGTGCACAACGCCATCAAGTCCGTGGACGCGGGCGGCGGTGGCCGGGTCGAGATCCACGCCCGCGCGGCGGGGCGGCAGGTTCGCATCGACGTGGTCGACGACGGGCTGGGCTTCGAGGCGAGCGAGACGCCGCGGCTCTTCGAAAAGTTCTACCGTTCCGGTGACGAGATGCGCCGGCGGACGAAAGGCTCGGGGCTGGGCCTCTACATCGCCAGACGCCTGGTCGAGGCCGACGGAGGGCGCCTCGACGCCCAGAGCGATGGACCGGGCCGGGGCGCGACCTTCAGCGTGCGCTGGCCGCGGGCCCGGGGAGGCGAGGCGTGAGCGACGATCGAGCGCGCGTCCTGGTGGTGGACGACGAGGTCCACCTGGCCGAGGGGATCGCCGAGAACCTCGAGCTGGAGGGCTACGCCACCGCAGTGGCCCACGACGGGGTCGCAGGGCTGGAGAAGGTGCGCGCCGCGGAGTGGGACCTGGTGGTGCTCGACGTGATGATGCCCGAGAAGGACGGCTTGACCGTCTGCGAGGAGCTGCGCGCCGAGGGGAACAACGTCCCGATCCTCTTCCTCACCGCGCGCGGCGCGCTCTCCGACCGCGTGCGCGGTCTGGAGGCGGGGGGGGACGACTACCTGGCCAAGCCCTTCTCCCTGCGCGAGTTCCTCTTGCGCGTGGCCGCCATCCTGCGGCGCCAGCGCGGCCACGCCGAGCGCGTGCGCGAGCAGGCGACCCTGGCCTTCGACGAGAACGAGATCGATTTCCGCACCTACAAAGGCCGAGCCTGGGATGGAAGCGAGCACGCCCTGACCCACAAGGAGGCGATGATCCTCAAGGTGCTGAGCGAGCGCGCGGGCCAGATCACCTCCCGCGAGGAGATCCTCGACGCCGTCTGGGGGTACGAGGTCTTCCCGTCCACGCGCACGATCGACAACTTCATCGTGCGCCTGCGCAAGCGCTTCGAGCGCGACCCGGAGCACCCGCGCCACTTCCACACGGTGCGCGGGGTGGGCTACCGCTTCACGCGCGAGGCGGAGGAGCCGCGATGACCGACTGCCTGATGGGCGCCCTGCGCGGCGCGCAGACGGAGCACCGCCCCGTGTGGATCATGCGCCAGGCGGGCCGCTACCTGCCGGAGTACCGCGCCCTGCGCGCCGACCACAGCTTCGAGGAGCTTTGCGCCTCCCCCGAGCTGGCGGCCGAGGTGACCCTGATGCCGCTCGAGCGCTTCCCGCTCGACGCGGCGATCGTCTTCGCCGACCTGATGACTCCCGTGGCGGCTCTCGGGATCGACGTGCGCTTCGACCCCGGCCCGGTGATCGAGCAGCCGATCCGTTCGGCGGCGGACGTGGCCGCCCTGCGCACGCCCGAGGGGAGCGAGATCGCTCCCGAGGTGCCGCGCGCCCTGCAACTGGTCAAAGAGAGCCTGAACGGCCGCGCGAGCTTGATCGGCTTCGCGGGCGCTCCCTTCTCGATCGCCGCCTACCTGGTGCAGGGGCGGGGAGGGAAGGACTTCACCCTGCTGCGCGCCTTCCTGCGCGAGGACCCGGTGGCTTTCGGCGAGTTGCTGGCGAAGCTGGCGCAACTGGCGGCGGCCTACCTGCTCGAGCAGCACCGCGCCGGCGCCGACGTGGTGCAGGTCTTCGACTCCTGGGCCGGCCTGCTCTCCCGGGAGGACTGGCACCTGCACGTGCGCCCGCACCTGGTGGACCTGCTCGAGGCTCTGGGCGCCGCGGGGGTGCCGCGCATCTTCTTCGCCAACGGCGCGCCGCACCTGGCGCTGGACCACGCCGGTCTGCCCTGCGAGGGCCTGGCCCTCTGCTGGCGCAGCGACCTGGCCGCCCTGCGGGAGACGCTCGGCCCGCACGACGGGGAGGGGAAGGCGTTGCAAGGCAACCTGGATCCCGCCTGTCTCTTGGCGGGCCCGGAGACGACCGCGCGCGAGACGCAACGCCTCCTCGAGCGCGTTCCGCGCCGCGGCCACATCGTCAACCTCGGCCACGGCATCATGCCCGACGCGCCGATCGAGAGCGTGCAGGCGATGATCGAGACGGTGCACGCCGAAGGCAGGGGGTCGTGAGCTCCGCCCGTCCCAGCGATCGGCGCGTGACCGCCGAGCTCCTCGCCCGCCACGACCGCCCCGGGCCGCGCTACACGAGCTACCCCACGGCGGTGGAGTTCACCGAGGAGGTCGGGCCCGACCTCTATCGCGAGCACCTGCGGCGCGCCGCCGAGCTCCCCGACGAGCCCCTCTCCGTCTACGTCCACCTGCCCTTCTGCGAGGACCGCTGCCTCTTCTGCGGCTGCCACGTCATCGCCACGCCCCACCGGGAGAAGGCCCTGCCCTACCTTGGCTGGCTCGAGCGGGAGATCGACCTGGTGGTGGGGGAGCTGGGCGAGCGGCGCCGCGTTTCCCAGTTGCACCTCGGCGGAGGGACGCCGACCTACTACGCCCCCGAGGACCTCGAGCGCCTGTTGAGCGCCTGCTTCGCGCGCTTCGAGGCTGCGCAGGGGGCCGAGCTGGCCGTCGAGTGCGATCCGCGCTCCACGACCCCCGAGCATCTGGACCTCCTCGCCCGCCACGGCTTCAACCGCATCTCCTTCGGGGTCCAGGACTTCACCCTCGAAGTGCAGCAGGCGATCGGCCGCGTGCAGACCCTGGAGGAGACCCGGCGACTGATCGAAGGCGCCCGCGAGCGCGGCTTCCAGGGGATCAACGTGGACCTGATCTACGGCCTGCCCAAGCAGCATCTGGACTCCTTCGAGGAGACGGTCGAGGCGGCCATCGCCATGGGCGTGGACCGCGCCGCGGTCTACTCCTTCGCCTACGTGCCCTGGATCCGCGGGCATCAACGTCAGCTCGACGAGGCGGACTTCCCCGGGAGGGAGGCCAAGTTCCAGCTCTTCGCCCTGGCGCGCGAGCGCTTCCTGGCGGCGGGCTACGAGCCGATCGGGATGGACCATTTCGCGCTCCCCGACGACGAGCTGGCCCGCGCCCGGAGCGAGCAGCGCCTGCGGCGCAACTTCCAGGGCTACACGACCGTCCCCGCCGAGGACGTGATCGGGCTCGGGATCAGCTCGATCGGCGACGTGCGCGGCGCCTACGTGCAGAACGCCAAGAAGCTCTCCACCTACGGCGCCGCGGTCGAAGCGGGGCGCCTGGCCGTGGAGCGCGGCGTGGTGCTCAGCGACGAGGACCTCCTGCGCCGCACCGTCATCCACGAGCTGATGTGCAACTTCCGCGTCGACAAGCGCGCCGTCGAGGCGAGCTTCGGGATCGACTTCGACGGTACCTTCGCCGTGGATCTGGAGCGTGTGCAGCTCCTCGAGCGAGAGGGCCTGGCCGAGATCACCGCGGACGAGGTGCGCGCCACCGCCACCGGCGAGCTCTTCGTGCGCAACCTCGCCATGTGCTTCGACACCTACTGGCGCAACTCCCACGAGGGGGAGGACGAGCGCGTCTTCAGCCGCACCGTCTGACCATGGAGCGCGTCGTCGTCGTCGGCGGGGGGATCAGCGGCCTGGCCGCCGCCTGGTCCGCCTGGGAGGCGACCGGCGCCGGCCCGGTGCAGGTTTTGCTCCTCGAAGGAGAGACCGAGCTCGGCGGCAAGGCGCGCACCCTGCGCCGCGACGGCTGGACGGTGGAGCTGGGGCCCACCGGCTACCTCGACAACGAGCCGGTCTTGGATCGTCTGGCGCAGCGCGCGGGGCTCGAGAAGCTGCACGCGGACGAGGCGGCTGCGCGACGCTTCCTGGTGCGCAAGGGGAAGCTGCGGGAGATCCGACCCCATCCCCTGCGCTTCGCGTTGAGTGGCATCGTCTCCCCCCTGGGCCTGGCGCGCATCGCCCGCGAGCCGTGGATCGCCCAACGCGTCTCCGACGAGGAGGAGAGCATCTGGGATTTTGCCGAGCGCCGCCTGGGACGGCAGGCCGCCGAGCGCCTGATCGCCCCCATGGTCCTGGGCGTCTTCGCCGGAGACGCGCGCCGCCTCTCCCTGCCGGCCGCCTTCCCGCGCATGGCGGAGCTCGAGGCGGAGTACGGCTCCCTCTTCCGCGCCATGAAGAGGCTGGCCCGCGCCAAGCAGCTCTCCGGGGGACCGGCGGGGCCCTCCGGTGTCTTGACCTCCTTCGCAGCGGGCCTCGAGGAGCTCCCCCGCGCCCTGGGGGAGCGCGCTCCCTTCGAGGTGCGCAGCGGCGCCTGGGTCGAGGAGTTGACGATCGCCCCCGACGGCCCCACCTGGCGCCTCAGGGTGCGCGGCGACGCCGAGGCGATCTCCGCCGACGCGGTGGTGTTGGCGGGTGAGGCGTGGAACGCCGCTCCTCTCCTGGAGGGGATCGCCCCCGAAGTGGCCACCGAGCTGCGCGCCCTACCCTCGCCCGGGCTCGCGGTGGTGGCGCTCGGCTACGGTCCCGAAGCCCTCGAGCGCGTGCCCCGCGGCTTCGGCGCCCTGATCTCCCGCACCGAGGGCTTCCGCATCCTGGGCGTGCTCTGGGACACGCACCTCTTCCCCGGGCGCAGTCCCGAGGGGCACCTGCTCGTGCGCGCCATGATCGGCGGCGCGACCGATCCCGAAGCCGCGGAGCTGTCCGAAGACGAGCTTGTGTCGATCGCCTGCAGCGACCTCCAGCGGCTGCACGGATTGCCCGCCTCGCCGATCTTCCAGCACGTCGTCCGCTGGCCGCGAGCGATTCCCCAGTACGAGCTGGGCCACCTGGCGCGCGTGCGCCGCATCGACGAGCACCTGGAGGCCTTGTACCGGCGCGCACCCGGACTGGCTCTCGCCGGCAACCACCAGCGCGGCATCGCCTTCGGGAAGGCCAGCCTACAGGGTTGGCAGGCGGGGGAGCGAGCGGTGCGACACCTCGGGCGCGCCGCGCGCTCCGGGTCTTGAACCCCGTGCGGGGGGGGGGACCCGGGGTCATCTGCCCTTCTCTGCGAGGGCCTCCTCATAGGCTGCCTGGTCAAATCTCAGGCGGACTTGCTGCAGCGCCTTGTCGGCGACCATGAAGACGGGGGGGCGGTGTTGGGCGGTGCGGCGGGCGCTTTGCGGGGGGGGGGGGGGCCCCCCCCCCACGGTGATGTCGTCAACTTCGACACTCACTTTCCAGGGCCCAGGACACCAAGCGAGGATATAAGCAGCGCCCTGCTCAACATTGTAGCCATGGTATCCACCTGCTCTTGGTCCCGGATGGTCTGCGGCAAGGGACGGCCAGACAAGGATGTCATCCTCGACTGGTAGGCCATCCAACTCGACATAGACCCACATCGCCCGCTCGAGCTCCACGGTGCAGTCCTCCAGAACCGATTCCTTCTTGGTGAGGCGATGGTGCGGTGGGGAAGCAAGCCAGACGACTGCCGGTTTCTCGTCGGCGACCACGACCCGGGTACCGTACGCATCCGTCCAAAGCGGAACAGGTTCCGGACCCAGATCCATACGCCATGCCTCGAGGCTGAGTACTGGTCCTCCGTCCTTGCTGAGCGCCTGGATGGCCACGCTCCTGAGTCGACCTCGAACGTCGATCGCATCGATGCGTGGATCGCGGTTGACCTCCCCGCCTCGGATTTCAATCCCAGGCACATGCGCGATGGCTTCATCGTGCTCACCAACGAAGAGGGCGAACTCGTACGTTCCGGGGGGAAGTCCCTTCCAGTGCAAGGCAAGGCGGTCCTCACCCTTGAACTCCGTCTCCGCACGACCCCCGTACGGTGCCAGCTCAGGCAAGATCGGGTGGTCATCCATCGCGGTGGGGATCCTGATCTCGCTGGTGAGCTCCCCAAAACGCGTGAGCTGAATCCTGAGCCCCCGTGTGCCTCGAGTGAAAAGGACACCACCAACGGAGCCCTGATCGTCCTCGGCGCCGCGCGCGCCCACTACGAGGTTGGGTACGTCCTCAAACCCCCCGGTAACACAGAACTGACCCTCGGCATCCGTACAGACGAATGGCCAGAACGGATCGAACCAGGTGACGGGATCCTCTCTGTCAGCCGAATCGAAACCCACATCCGCACGCTCAACCGGCGACCCATCCTGGTCCACCACGATTCCCGAGAGGACTACGTCGTCGGTGGGCACGACGAGAGTACCCAGGTCGAGATCACCCGGTTTCTCATGACGCTGGACGAGCCAGCGCGCACCGTGCACCACGGTTGGGTACCCCTCCCCATCCAGCCGTTTCAGCACCACTTTCAACCACGGCTCTACCCCTTCCTCCCACCGCGGCCGGAGGTAGCGAATTCCGCCGTTGGCGCCCGTGGTACCGTACTGCGCGTAGATTGGACGACCCTCGCCCGTAGCTGCTTCGTAGTGCAGACCGGCCAGCGCAAGTCCGTTGCTGTCGACCAGTGACGCGACTAAAGCAGGTGGAGGGTGCAGCTCGACGTCAACCGTCACCACTTCGCCGGCCCTCTTCGGCCCCGCTACTTCCACTGTCGTGTCGTCCAGTCCCTTTGCCGAGACGACCACGTCGAAGCGGAGACCCAGTCCCACCCGAGGAAAACGAACCTCACCGTCCGTTGCCGGTGCCCGCGGAAGCCAGCCGCCGCGATCGTCGACCCAGATCGCATCTGGACTGTCCCAGATCGGTTTGCGGAGCTTCCGCACATCCTCGTTTGGAGGTTCCAGCGCCACCCGGATCTCCTGCGGCACCCGGCCTCGAGGATCTCGAACACGCACGAGAAGGGAGCCGCTGGGAGGTATTCTGAGGATCTTGGCTTCCGCTGCGAAAGGGCGACCGGGAAGCACGCGTGGACTTTCCTGACTCAACGGCCATCCCGGTGCAACCGTCCAATAGTCGTGGTCCTCAATCTCGAAAGCCCGGGAACGAAAGGAAGCCAGTCCCTCGCGGTCCGTCCAGACGAGCTCCACGGGGCCCCATTCGATATCGGTACCTCGGTGAACGCCGACAGGCACCCCGGCGCAGGGCTCTCCACTCGGATCCACGACTCGTACCCGGAGGATTGGTGAACGAATGCTCAGGGACCCGTCTCTATCAGCGATGTACTCGGCGGTGAGGCACTGACGTTCTTCAGCCCACGCACACACGAGCGATTGGTCGTGTGGAAAACGCGGCAGGCGCACCCGACCTCGAGCGTCACAGCGGAAGCGACGTCCGAGGCGGCGGACGATCTCAGAGGGTGCCGCTCCTGCGCATCTCAGCTCCCAGGCGGAGACAGGATCCGCAGGCTCCACGAGCATCGCCACCAGCGCGGCCGGACATGGGTCGCCGGTGTGCGCGTCTACGACGGTCCAAAGCGGACCCTCCTCAGGCCAAGGCTCCACGTCGGAAGCGCTCTGCTGCTCAACGACGTTCCGAGCCACACTGCCAGCTGTATCTGTCTCAGGGTGCTGCAGTGAGGAGGATGCACTCTCGGATGCGGGTGAATTCGCCGCTCCGAATCCCATCTCAGAAGTGGCCTCCTCCAGACCCCAGTCGTTGAGCAGAAGCAGAAGGGCTAGCAATGCTCCAGTCAGGGTGAGTAGGAGGAGCAACGACCGAGATGTGCTCATGTTCCTCCTGGATCATACAGGACCAGGGACGATCCACGCGTGCGTCACCACCGGCGCGCGGCGCGCTCCCGGTTGAAGCGAAGATACGAACGCGTCTACTCCTCGAGGTCGGCGAGGGCTTCTCTGGCGCGGTCTGCGAGCGGATCCCGCCGCAGGCACTCCTCGAGGGCCGCTTGCGCTTCCTCGACCCGTCCGGCCTGCTTCAGCGCGAGGCCCAGGCGGTAGTAACCGGAGGCGGGCTTGGGGAGCATGCCCCCCACCGGCTCGGCGGCCACGTACTCCTCGAGCAGCGCGATGGCGGTCTCCGGATCGACCTCGTGTTCGATGTGCATGCGGGCTTGGAAGTAGAGCGAGCGCCAGTAGTCCTCGTCCTGCTCGCCCTCCCGGGCGGCCTCGTAGGCGGCGTCGGCTTCCGCGAAGCGCTTCTCCCCGGCCAGGATGTCGCCCAGGGTGTTGTGGAAGCCTCCCTCCTCGGGGTACTTCGCGATGCCCTCCCGGCAGATCTCGAGCGCGCTTTCGAGATCGCCGTCCCGGTAGGTGATGAAGGCGCGCATCCGTTTCCCGAGGATCGGATCGATCTCCTCGAGCTCGGCGCACAGCTCCCGGGCCCGCTCGCGGCTCCCAACGAAGGGCGCCATGTGGTACATGAGGAGCATCCCTCGTGCCTCGGTGTCCGAGGGATCGAGCTCGATGACTCGCTCCGCCTCCTCCGCGAAGAGCTTGGCCTGCTTCATGGCCCCGAGCATCCCCGAGAACCCCTTGGCCTTCTTCGCAGCGAGCGAGCCGAGGTCCTTTGCGTAGGAGAGGTGGGCCTCGGCGCACTCCGGCATGAGCGTGACGGCCTTGAGGCCGTAGTCGACCGCTTCCTCGACCTGGTTGAGTTCCCGGGTCACGTCGCTGAGCAGGATGCAGGCCTCGCCGCCGCGATCCGAGCTCTCGAGGATCGTCAGCAGGCCCTGCTTGGCAGACTCGAAGTCGCGCTCGTCGATCAGGGCGCGGACCTCCGCGAAGAGCTCGCCTCCGAAGAGTCCCTCCTCCTCCGCGACGATGTCCTCCTGCACGAGCTCACGGCCGTGTGCGTCCACGAGATCCGTGGTGGGCTCGGAGTGGTACCAGATCAGGAACACGCCCACTGCGATTGCGGCGAGCGCGACTGCGGCGACGAGGCACTTCATGGCAGCCCCCCACGGGAATCCGCGTCGGCGCTCCCGTGGCGGGCGGACGGAGGGGTCCGGGACGTGGTCTGGCCGCATCCTACTCGTCGACCTCGCAGGCGACTTCCGCCTCGCCCTCGGCGGGGAGCATCCCCCCTGGCTCTCGGGTGACGTGCTCGGGCCTACACGGATCGCTTCGGTCGTGGAGCTCGCGGCGCACGGAGCGGACAGGTATGCCAGGGGGCCGAGCCCGGAAAGCTCGGGGTGCCGTTCGAGGTCGCGGGATCACCGGAGGACGCTAGCAGACGCTCCCGTGGTCCACAAGACGGCCCGCGGAGGTACGGAACCGCGTTCCCCTCCGCCACGCCTCGACTCCGGCCTCCCCGGAGCGGCACAACGGCCTCGGCCTCCGAAGAAGAACGCGCTTCAGTACCCCCGGTAGGTCAGCGGTCTCGACAATCCTCCGCCGCCGCGCGCTGGTCCATTCTCGGGTGTGCTTCGAGCAGCTCGTGAATGGGGGCGAAGGTGTCGAGGATCGCGCGGTAGTCGGGGTCGTCGGTCGAGGCGAAGACCGCCTCGCCGCAGCTCTGGGTGCCGCCCGCTTCCCGGGCCAGCGGCGCGAGGAGGAAGTCGTTCCGTTGCGGATGCGTGACGCGCACCCACGCCTTGCGCGGCAGGCGAGCGCCTCCTCCCTCATGCGCCCCGTGACAGCCCGCACAACGCTGCTCCGCGACGCGGGCCAGGGTGGCCTCGAGCTCGGTCGGGAGCATCTGCCGGCAGCCGGTGCGCTCGAGGTGGTTCGAGCGCGAGGTGCCGTAGTAGGGCACGTTGAGGTCGATCCAGGCGAAGATCCGGCGGCGCTCCGCCTCGTCCAGGGCGATGCGCGGCTGCCCGTCATCGTCGGGGTGGCCGGACAGTACGAGCTCGGCCAGGGGGCTGGCGGGGGAGCCCCACGCCTTCGGCGTCACCTCGAGGATGTTCGCCTCCTGGCCGTTGAAGGTGGGAATCCAGCTCGTGAAACGATTGGTGCCGGGACGCACGCCCTCGCGTGCCAGGGTCTCGTACGAGACGTTGAAGAAGTCGGTGAGGTCGCCGCCGAGGTCGACTCCCCCGGCGGGTTCGGGCGTCTGGTGACAGCTCACGCAGTGCCGGTCGAGCACCGGCTGTACGATCGCCGCGTAGCTGAAGCCCCGTACACCCCACTCGGGAGGCTGCAACTTCTGGACGGGTGCGCGCTGTGCCGCCGGGCGCCGGGTCGTCGCGGCGCCTTCGTTGCGCGCGGCGTGGCACCCCCGGCACCCCTGCACCTCGCCCGGCATCAGGTGCGTGAAGCTGCGCATGCGCTGCAGCGCGCGCCCCTGTGAATCGAGCGCCATGAAGTAGATCGGTACCCCGGCCGGCACCTCGAAGACCGCCGAGCCGTCCTCGTGGACGTCCGCGTAGCCCCAGATCTTCTTGGGCGCGTAGGTCGCGCCGCAGGAGACGACGGGGAACTGAAAACCGAATGCGCGGTAGCGAACGTTGGCCAGCTCGCTCTTCTCGATCTCCTGGACGACGCAGATGCTCTCGATCTCGCCGCGGTCCACGTGGGGCTCGAGTCCGTCGTAGACGTCGGCCAGGAACATTGTCGCCATCTCCGCCGCATCCTCGGGCAGAACGGAGGGCTGGATCGGGGGCTCCGACCGGGAACGGATCGGAGTGGGGGAGTAGAAGCCGATTCCAGCGCGCGGTTCGAGCAGGCGGGCCTGCTCGCTGCCGTCGTAGTCACGCACGAGGATCGTGCCGGCCCGGGAGACGAGGAAGTAGCGCGAGTCGATCGGGAAGGGGCTCTCGTAGGGACCGCGGATGCGGTTGCCGTCCCCTCGGTCGACGTGGCCGATGTCGACCTCGGGCGTCAGGTTGCGGATCGACTCCTGGGCGTTGACGCCGTGTGCCGGATCGATGATGCCGATCGCTCCACGGCATGGGCCGTTGTGGGCGGTCATCGTGCAGAGGACCTTGCGCGACCCGGGGATCACCCGCGGCTCGATGAAGGTCGCGGGGCTGAGCACGCGGTTGCCGTAGAAGGCGGCCAGCCCGGTTCCGTCGGGACGGATCGTCCACAGGCTCTGGATCGGGATCGCGGGGCGATCGACGTACTCCCAGCGGCCGAAGATCAGCTGCCCGTCCTCGAGCACGCTGGGGGTGAAGTCGTTGAGGTAGTTCGCCGAGAGGCGCTGGACGTCCCCGCCGTCGCGGTTCATGCGGTGCAGGATCCCGACCGGCGAGGTCCAGCAGTAGGCGAAGGCTGGCTTGCGAGTCGACAGGAAAGCGACGTCTCCGCCGGGCAGCCAGGTCGGATTGAAGTCGTGCCAGTCGCCGTCGGTGACACGGGTGAGGCCGGTACCGTCGACGCCGATGCGGTAGACGCGATAGAAGGGGTCCTCGGCGGAGCGCCGCCAGCTGAAGAGCACCTCACGGCCGTCGAAGGAAAGGTTGCAGTCGAGAATCTGACCCTCGGGGGAGGCGACGAGCGTCCTCAGCTCGCCGCCGCTCTTGCCGGGGGTGAACACGTGGAGTCCGCCGCCGGGAAGAAAGCCCTCGTTGTGGTAGGTGTAGACGTGTGTGGGGTCGAGCACCTGTCGTTGGACGACGAGCAGCTCCCGGAAGCCGAGCTCGCCGGAGCGGACTCGAGCCGCGAGCTCGCGCGAGTCCCTGGGCGGCTCCGGGGCGAGGAGTGCGCTCGGTGGAGCGGGGGCGGCGAAGATCTGGACCGCGGAAGCGCCGGGGTTCTGCCCGCCCCACGAGCTCAGGCAACGCAGCGTGAGCGCGCGCGTCTCGACCGCACGGAAGGGGATTCGCTGCGGGCCGTGGCGCTGCTCGAACCGACCGCGCGCGACGGGGGCCTCGACGCCTTGCGCCTCGAGCTCGAAGTCCTTCCAGCACTCGGAGAGCATCCAGGCGGTGCGGCCGTAGTAGACGAGCTCGCCGACGCGCACCGGCTCGTCCCACTCGAAGCGCAGCCACCCGTCCTCCCGGTTGTTGGCGCCGTCGACGCACCATGCACTGCGGAGATCGTTGCGTCCCCCCGGGGCGGGGACGAGACCGTCGGCGACCCGCTCGGGCCGGTAGTCGGGGCTGTGGTGGCAGCAGGCGGTGATCCGCGCGCTCCGCGCGAGGTCGACCGGGGCGTCCTGCGCTGTGCGTGCGTCGACTCGAGCAGCGGTCAGAGGCAGGGCTCCCAGTACGGCGAGGATGGTGAGAGGGAGCCTCGGGAGTGCTGAATGCCTCATGCAATTGGCCGCCAGGGTCCGTGCGGTCGCGCGGTGCGTACCGCTGCCAACATAGCAGTTCTCAGTCCCCTGGCCAGCGAAGAGCGCCGCGCGGGCAGGTGGACGGAGCCACTGCGCGCGCTCCCGGTCCTGAACTCCGGATCCCGGGCCCGTGACCGACACCACTCAGGGCTCTCCCGCCAACACCCACCCGCCCCAGTCCGCGACGCCCAGCCCCAGGTCGCGCAGCTCCTCCTTCGCCGCCCAGAGCGCCTCGCTCTTCGAAAGGCCGCGGACCCACAAGTGGGAGTAGAAGCGTTCCATTAGCCGGCGCGTCGCTTCGTCGTCCACTTTCCACAGCGAGGTGATCGTCGTCCGCGCGCCGGCTCCCAGCAGAGCCGCCTGCAGCGACTGGACCCCCTGCCCGGCGCGCTCCTGCTTGCCGAGGGTGGTCTCGCAGGCGGAGAGGACGGCGAGATCGCAGCGCGAGAGGTCGAAGCCGCACAGCTCCTCGGCGGTGAGGATCCCCGGGACTCCGCCCTCCGCATCGCGACCTCGGTTGGCGCCGGCCAGGGCCAGGCCGCAGAGGGTCATCGGCGCGAAGCCGTGGACGCTGCGATGCGCGTCCAGGGGGGCGGACCAGCTCGCGCTGCGGGCGGTGTCCGCGGAGGAGGGGATCGTCTCGGGCGCGAACCAGCCGTGGGTCGCGAGGTGGACGAACCGCACACCGGCGAGTCGAGCGCGCAGCGCCCCCTTCGTCGCATCGGAACCCAACAGCAGGCTCGGCTCCTCGTCGAAGTGCTGCGAGTAGAGCGCGGCGATCGCCTCGAGCTCCAAACGCGTGTGGAGGAGCGCGCGGAAGTCGTCCCTCACCTTATCCGTGCGCATCGTCGCCGGCACCGATGGCACGGGCAGGCTCCGGTCGCGGTTCTCGGCGTCGTAGTCCACTCCGCCGAGGATGACGAGGCCCCGTCCACGCTCTCCCGTCGCGGGCGTGCGCCCGAGCTCGGCCAGCGTGACCTGGCGGACGATCCGGTAGCGCCCCCCGACGACGCCCTCCCCGAGGGGCAGCGCCTCCAGCGGGAGCAGGTGCAGGAACTCGTCCAGGCAGACGTGCAGCGTGCGCGCCCCGCCCGCGGCGGCGAGGATCGGATCCAGGAGGCGCTCGCGGAGCTGGATGCCGAGCGCTGCCTGCCGCGCCGAGCGGTCCTCTCGCTCGTACACCGTGACCCCCCGGGCGTCGAGCGGCCGGCCGCTGGCCGCACGCCACTCCTCCACCAGCCCCTTCAGCTCCTCGACGGGGCCCAGCTCGATCCGCTGCAGCGACCCGTCCGACCGCTGGACGTGGGCGAGGAGGTGCTGGCCGGTGTCCTCGAAGCGCCGCTCGTCGGGGAGCGCAACCCCACGGCCGTAGACACGCAAGCCCACGGCCACGCTCTCCGGATCGAGCGCGGCCGCCACCGCACCGCAGGTCACCGCTCCCACGAAGCTCCCGCTCTCGACGAGGGCGTCACGGATCTGCGACTCGAGCCGATCCCGCTCGCGGAACAGACGCCACAACTCCTCCTCGAACGCCTCCGGCGGGCTCCCCGCGGGAAGGCCCGCCGCCACCAGGTCGTTCAGCTGCCGTCGCACCCTGGCCGCCCGGCTCCTGGTGGTGTGCAGCTCGTCGTCGGGCGGCAGGCGGCGTGCGTCGATCGGAGGGGCGTTGGAGACGTGACGCAGCGTCTCGATCAACTCGAAGAGCTCCTCTTCCAGGCCCTTGCCCAGCTCTTCGATCGCAGCCAGGGAGAGCGCCACGGAGATCGTCGCTTCCAGGCTGGCGATCAACGCGCGCGACTCGCGCGACGAGCGGGTGAGGGCGCCGACCGCCTCGCCCCGCGACTCCCGCAGCAGCGCGGACAAGTGCTCCCGGGCGGCCTCCACCTCTCCCAGCAGGAACTGCGTCTGCGCCAGCCCGGAGAGCATCTCGAGTCGGCGGGTATGGCCCTCCGCGAAGACGGCCTGCATCCCGTCGAGCGCGAGCTCCTCCTGGACCCGAGCTTCCTCCAGCTCGCCCAGCTTGCGCAGCGTACGACCCAGGTTCTGGCGGATGCGCAGGCAGTGGGGATGGTGCGCCGGCAGCGAAGACTCGCAGACCTCGAGGTTCGCCTCCTCCAGCGGTCTCGCCCCCGCGTAGTCGCCGAGGAGCTTCAGGATGCTCGCAAGGTTGTTGCGTGCGATCAGCACTCCGGGATGGTCCTCGGGGAACTCCGCCTCCAGCATCCGCAGGAGCTCCCGATCGATGGCGAGCGCCTCCTCGTAGTCGCCGCGCTCGACGAAGATCGACGAGAGGTTCTGCAGTGCCTCCACGCGCTGCAGGGAATCGGCGGGGACCTGCCTCGCGTCGAGGGCGGCGAGGATCGCATCCAGCTCCACGGCCGCGCCGTCCGTGTCGCCGAGCAGGGACCGGCTCTTGGACAGGTTGAGGCGCAGGGCCAAGACCTGGGGGTGATGCTCCGGGAACGAGCCCAGGCGGATCTCCAACAGCTCCTCGAGCTCCGCCTGCGCGCCACCGGGGTCGCCGAGGTCCAGCATCGTCGTGGCCAGGTTGGCGCGCGCCAGCAGGAGGTCGTGGTGATCGGGGGGGTGCGTCCGCCGGTAGCCCTCCACCACGCGGCGGAAGAGGTCGCGCGCAGCCACGAAGTCCCCGCTCTGGTAGGTCGCCGCCGCCAGGTTCTGCCGGGCGCGCAGCAGGGCGGGGTCGTCCTCCGGACGGCCGCTCTCGACGTAGTCGTCGACCACTTCCTCGAGGAGTTCGAGGGCGAGCTCGTACTCGCGCAGGTCGAAGCGCGTGAGGGCGAGCGCCACCCGCGCGCTCCTCACCCGGCCCTCGTCGCCGGAGGCTTCCGCCGCCTCGAGCACCGCCTCCTGGAGGGCCACGGCGCGCTCGAGCTGCCCGAGGCGGCCGAGCGTGATCGCCAGTCCGTTCAGGATCGTCGCCCGGATGGGATGCTCCTCCGGCAGGCTCCGGACCGCTCGTCGGTAGGCCTCCTCGTGGTGGGGCAGCGCGCCCTCGAGATCCCCGAGCATGTACTTCGTCACCGCCAGTCGGTGCAACGTCTGCAGGACACTCCCGTGGTCCGGGGGGAGTGCACGCTCCAGGTCGCTCCCGAGGGCCTCGACGAGACGCAATGTACAGCGCAGCTCCTGGACGCCGTACGCGAGCTGGCTCGCCGGGGCGAGCCGCTCCGTGACCTCCTGCGGGCGGATCGGAAGGGCGTCGGTTTCCGCGGGATCGGAGACGCCGATGGCGAGCAGCCGATCCACCGCCTCCCGCATCCGCTCGCGGGCCCCGTCGCTGTCGCCCTCGGTCCGGCGGCGGTGCACCTCTCGGGTGAGCTCATCGACGGCGTCGAGCTCGGCCTGCTCCTCGGGAGTCAGCCGCGGAACCTCCGCGATCTTCAGGTGGAGGATGCCGCGCTCCTCCGCACCGGTCGCGGCGACCGTGATGAGGACCGCGTCCTCCTCGTCGAGGTCGAGGCGCAGGTAGGCCGCCGTTCCGCCGCCCGCGTTCTCGTCGGAGAGGTCCCTTCCCTGCGCATCCGCGAACACCTCGAGCCGGGGATCCAGGTCGCTCGAGAAGGCGGAGACGTGCAACACGCAGCGTTGGCTCGCGACGTGCTCGAAGGAGCGGGACGGGCCGTGCCCCTCGAGGCGTGGATCGTCGGGTCCCAGCTCGACTTCGCGTATCGACTCGTGAGGGGACGAACTCTCTTGCGATTGTGCGCCGGCGTCTTCGATCGAGAACGCGGCGAGGAGCAACACGGCGAGCCAAGCCGTGCTCCGAGCGCGAGCCGGAGACGACTTCGGGAGGGAGAGGGTTCTCCTTCTGCTGTGCATGTTTTCACTCCTTCGGTCCACTCGGTACCGAGGCAGGCGCTGCTTCGGAGAGAGCGAACCCATCCTAGCCGATGGGCCGTGTTCGGCACTGAGCGAGCCCCTCGCGTGAGCTTCCCGTAGCCCAGCTCGGTGCGAACCAGGGATGGCCCGGCTGCGTCTATACTCGAACCATGAGCTCTCCCACCGAAACCTCCCGCGCGACGCGCCTCATGAGCCTGGCGGGGGGCCTGGCTCTCGCCGCCGCGACCCTCGTGCTCCTCCCCGAGCGGCCCACCCCGGCCCGCGCGCAACTCCCCGGCGCCCTGGGCGCCATGGACCACTGGAGCCGCTCGCGCGCCTACCCCGACCGCGACATACCCCCCGGGGCCTACTACCGGGCCTACGAGTACTCGCGCGACAACCTGCGCGGTGACCTCGACGGGTTGTCGCCCGCGGGGGGTGCGCCGGGGGGGACCTCGGGCTGGGATCCGCTGGGACCGCGCAACGGCGGGGGCCGGGCGCTGACCCTGGCGTTCCATCCGCTGGACCCGAACGAGATCTACGTCGGCGCGGCCAGCGGGGGGCTGTGGCGCAGCACCACCGGCGGCGTCGGCGCCGCGGCTTGGGAACGGATCGACACCGGCCACCCGGTGCTCGGGGTCTCCTCGATCGCCTTCGAGCCGGGGAATCCGAGCGTCATGTACATCGGCACCGGCGAGGTCTACAACCACCAGGACGCCGGCAACCTGGAGGCCGACCGGGCGACGCGCGGGAGCTACGGCATCGGCATCCTCAAGTCGACCGACGGTGGCGCGACCTGGTCGAAGAGCCTCGACTGGTCGTACGACCAACGCCACGGCGTGTGGGCCGTGCGCGTCGACCCCACCGACACGGACGTGGTGTGGGCGGCGACCACCGACGGGGTCTACAAGTCCCTGGACGCGGGGCAGAGCTGGACGAAGAAGCACGCGGTGGTCATGGCCATGGACCTGATCCTGCATCCCCTCGACCCGGACATCGCCCTCGTCGGCTGCGGCAACATGTGGTCCAGCGGTCGCGGGATCTACCGCACCACCGACGGCGGGGACAACTGGTCGAAGATCAGCGGTGGGGGCGTGCCCAGCAGCTTCGGTGGCAAGATCCAGTTCGCCGTGACGCCCGCCGACCCCAACCTGGTCTTCGCCAGCATCGGCAACGGATTCAGCTCGTCGCAGGGTGCGACCTGGCTTCTGCGCTCCACCAACTTCGGCGCCAGCTTCCAGTTGCGCACGACGACCGACTACTCGCGCTACCAGGGCTGGTTCGCCCACGACGTGGCGGTCAACCCGAGCGACTCCAGCCACGTCATGTGCGTCGGGATCGACGTCTGGAAGTCGACCAACGGCGGGTCCAGCCTCACCCAGAAATCGAACTGGTGGAGCGGCTACAGCGGCGACATCCCCGACGGCGGGCCCGAGGGTCCCCCGGACTACTCCCACGCCGACCACCACGACGTCCTCTTCCACCCCACCGACCACGACGTCATCTACTTCGCCAACGACGGGGGGGTCTTCCGCTCCACCGACGGCGGCGAGACCTTCGAGGGCGTCAACGGGGGCATGCAGACCCAGCAGTTCTACAACGGCGCCACCAACGACCCGACCGACCCGAACCTGGCCATGGGGGGGCTGCAGGACAACAGCAGCGTCATCTACCGGGGCGGCGGTCGCTGGGACCGCGGGGTGCTGGGTGGGGACGGCGGCTGGTGCGCCATCGACCCGACGAACCCGAACACCGTCTTCGCCACGGCCCAGTACCTGTACGTGGGGCGCTCGGACGACGGGGGCGTCAACTTCTACTACATCAGCCCGCCCGACCTGGGCGGCCCCGCCGCCTTCATCAGCCCGCTGGTGATGTCGCCCACGAACCCCTCGGTGCTCTACGGCGGCACGAGCTACCTTTTCAGGAGCACCGACGGCGGCTGGAACTGGTCGACCCTCAACGGCGGCTCCCCGCTGGACGGGAACGCGATCCTGGTCCTGGCGGCCGCGCCCCAGGACGGGGACGTGCTCTACATCGCCACCGTCCCCGGCGGGGCGCGCGGCAAGGTCTACCGCACGCTGAACGGGGGCGCGTCGTTCACCGAGATCACGGGCACCCTCCCCGACCGCTTCCCGGGCGACCTGGCCGTCGACCCCACCGACGAGGCGACCGTCTACATCGCCCTCTCGGGCTTCGGCTCCTCGCACCTCTTCCGTTCGACCGACTACGGGGCGACCTGGGTCGACCTCGACGGGGGGCGGCTGCCGGACGTGCCCGCCATGGCGGTGGCCGTGGATCCCGAGTTCCCCGACCACGTCTACGTGGGCAACGACCTGGGGGTCTACGTGACCAACGACGGAGGCGCGACCTGGGCCCAGCTCTACCGGGGTTGGCCCGAAGCCGTGCTGGTCCAGGAGCTCGGCGTCTCGCCCAGCGATCGCAAGCTGCGGGCCTTCACCCACGGCAGCGGGGTCTGGGAGTACCCGCTCTTCGGCCGCATGGGCTTCAGGCCCAGCACGCCCCCCAAGACCTACACGCGCTGAGGCCGGGCCCGGACGACCTCGGAGCTCCTGACAGCCTCCGCCCTACGCGCGAAGCGCACTCTCCTAGCGCCATGGGGACCGGTCCAGTAGGCTCCGCCGACTGCCGTCGCCGAGCGGTGTTCTTTCGTGTCCCCCCCCCTCCTCGAGGCATCGCCATGAGATCGGAGCAGCTCGCCGCGCGCATCGCGGCCGTCCTCTGCATTGCCGCCGTCCCCTTCGCCACGAGCGGCTGTCAAACCATCCAGGACTCCTTCAAGTCCGCAGCGGGCCACGAGTACAACGGCCTGTACACCGGCGCGTACCTCGACCGCGTCGCCTTCCCGATCGGGGGGCTGGGCGCGGGGATGATCTGCCTGGAGGGGACGGGCGCCATCTCGCACGTCTCCGTCCGCAACCACATGCAGGCCTTCCACGAGCCGTGCTCCTTCGCCGCCCTCTGCGTCAAGGGCGCGGATGGCAACACCGCGAAGGTGCTCGAGGGACCCGTCCCCGGCTGGAAGGTCTTCGGGGGACCGCGCACCGGCAACGGGGCCAGCGGCGCGAGCTTCGGGCTGCCGCGCTTCGACGAGGCGAGCTTCCTGCCGCGCTTCCCCTTCGCGACGGTGAGCCTCGACGACGACGAGATCCCCCTCGAGGTCGAGATCACCGGCTGGAGCCCCTTCGTTCCCGGGGACGCGAACGCCTCGAGCCTGCCCGTGGGCGCGCTCGAGTACCACTTCACGAACGAGAGCTCGCGGACCGTGGAGGCGGTGTTCTCCTACAACTCCCGCCAGTTCATGAACGTGGGCCGCTCGGGCGACACGGTGAAGCCGATCGAGAACGGCTTCGTCCTGTACCAGGCGGGCACCGAGAGCAATCCCGAGCACCAGGGGGCCTACGCGGTCTTCGTGCATGACGACGAGGCGGTGGTGGACCACTGCTGGTTCAAGGGCGGGTGGTTCGACGCGCTGACCCTGGTCTGGATGAACATCCAGAAGGGGAACCTCGTCCAGAACCCGCCGCCCGACGGTCACGCGCCGGGCGCTTCGCTCTACGTGCCCTTCACCCTGCGCCCGGGGGAAGAGCGGACGGTGCGGCTCATGATCGCGTGGTACGTGCCCGAGACCCGCACGCGCCTGGGCCTGGACGATCCGGCGGCGGCGGTGGGACCCGCCTTCGGCTACGGACCCTCCCACGGCACCGCCTCCGGCCAGCAGCAGGTGTCCGGCTTTCACGGCGCGGGTCTGGTCAACACCTACGATCCCGCGGGGGACGGGTACACGGGGACGCTGACCTCGCCCGCCTTCACGATCGAGCGGCCGTTCCTGCACTTCCTCGTGGGGGGCGGGGCGCATCTGGAGCAGACGTGCATGGATCTCGTCGTCGGTGGCGAGGTCGTGCGCACGATCGCCGGACAGGACGCCGAGACCCTCACCCTGGCTGGCTGGGGCGTGTCCGAGCTGGTGGGCCGGGAGGCCACCCTGCGGATCGTCGACCAGGTACGGGAGAGCTGGGGACACATCAACGTGGACTGGATCGTCGCCACCGATGCCCGCTACGCGACGGTGGCCGAGCTGGCGTCCGTGGTGGGGGATGCGAGAGACGGGGAGTCCGGCGAAGGCTGGACGGTGCTCGCCGACTTCGAGGGGCCGGACTTCGGCGCCTGGGTCGCCGAGGGGCCGCCGAGGCCCGAGTTCGAAAGCGCTCTTCCGTCGTCCCCGTACCACCGCCCCTGGTACGCCGGCCGCTTCGACTCCGTGGAGGACGTGGCCAGCTCCTGGCGGGCGCGCTACGACACTCTCCGTGGCTGCTCGGCGCTCTTCCGCGACGCCCTGTTCGACACCACCCTTCCCCCGGAGGTGACCGAGGCGGTGGCCGCGAACCTGACTATCCTGAAGTCGCCCACCGTCCTGCGCCAGACCGATGGGAAGCTGTGGTGCTTCGAGGGCTGCACAGACAGCGTCGGTTGTTGCGCGGGCTCCTGCACCCACGTGTGGAACTACGCCCAGGCGATTCCCCACCTGTTCCCGGACCTCGAGCGCTCGCTGCGCCAGACGGAGTTCCACGAGAGCCAGAACGAAGAGGGCCACCAGACCTTCCGCTCCTGCTTGCCGATCCGTCCCGTGGCCCACACCTTCCACGCGGCCGCCGATGGACAGCTCGGCGGCATCATGAAGGTGCACCGCGAGTGGCGCCTGTCGGGCAACACGCCGTGGCTGCGGCAGATGTGGCCCCAGGTGCGTCAGAGCCTCGAGTACTGCATCGAGACGTGGGATCCGCGCGGCACCGGCGTCCTGGAGGAACCGCACCACAACACCTACGACATCGAGTACTGGGGCCCGAACGGCCACTGCTCGAGCTTCTACCTCGGCGCCCTGATCGCGGCTGCCCGCATGGGCGAGGCCCTCGGGGAGGACGTGTCGCGCTACCGCGAGCTCGCCACCAATGGCCGTGCATACATGGAACAGGAGCTCTTCAACGGCGAGTACTTCTTCCATGAGATCCGCACCGAGGGCCTGAACGCCGAGTTCCACCCCATCGACGCCTCGCACAACGGGCCGGGCTACGCGGACACCATCGAGGCCCTCAACACCGAGGGACCGAAGTACCAGTACGGCACCGGCTGCCTCTCGGACGGAGTGCTCGGCTTCTGGATGGCGAAGGTCTGCGGCATCGACGCGGAGATCGTCGATCCCGAAAAGGTGCGCAGCAACCTGGCCGCGATCCATCGCTACAACCTCAAGTGGGACCTGTCCGACCACCCCAATCCCCAGCGGCCGACATTCGCCCTCGGCAAGGATGGAGGCCTGCTGCTCTGCACCTGGCCGCACGGTGGAGAGCTCGGCATTCCCTTCGTCTACAGCAACGAGGTCTGGACCGGCATCGAGTACCAGGTCGCGTCGCACCTGATGCTGGAGGGGATGGTCGAGGAGGGACTCGAGATCGTTCGCGCCTGCCGTGATCGCTACGACGGACGCGTGCGCAACCCCTTCAACGAGTACGAGTGCGGTCACTGGTACGCGCGCGCGCTCTCCAGCTACGCGCTCCTGCAGGGCCTCACCGGCGTGCGCTACGACGCGCTGGAGCAGACGATCTACATCGACTCCAAGGTCGGCGACTTCCGCTGCCTCCTCTCCACGGGTACGGGCTTCGGCACCGTGGGCCTGAAGGACGGCCAGCCCTTCCTCGACGTGAAGCTGGGGACGATCGAGGTGAACCGGTGGGTGGTCGCTGAGGGAGAGCACTCTCCCGACACGTGGATGGAGTTCGGGGTGAGTCTGGGCGTGGGGGCCAGCGACTAGCGAGGCGGGCAGCGACCCGCGACATCCTCCTCGAGATCCGGTCCGCGTGGAGTGGTGCTCCTCGTAGGTGATCTCGCGGGGCGCTGAGTTCCCTTGCGGCGGGCCTCCGATCCGGAGTGCTCGAACACCGGCATCCACGCCCTGCTCGAGGCCGGCGACGTCTGCGTCAGGTACTCGAACGCCAGCGTTGGCTGGCACGGGGAGCGTCCCCTGTCTTCGTTGGCCGCCTGCCGAGTCCTGGCCACGTGCACGGCAGATTCCCAGTGATGAGAACGAGCTTCCGGCGCATCAGTGCGGTGGATCGAGGGGCATCCCAGGTTCTCAACTCAACCGCTCGCCGCCCTCAAGGGATCTCCCTGACGCAGTCGAAAACGACCCCGAACCGTCCCCTTCAAGCCCCAGATACAGCGCGGTCATGACTTCAGGAACCAACCCTCAGACGCAAGAGAAGCGCTTCCTGGGAAGACTCCTCCAGTACCGGAGCTGGTCCCTGTCCTTCCGCCTTGTCTTCCTCTCCACGGCTCTGGGCCTGGCCACGATCCTGATCCTGGGGGTGTTCTCGTACCGCGGCAGCCGCGACGTGCTGCTCGAGCGACGGCACGAAGCGCTGGCGGGCATCCGGGACCGCGACCGGAGCGTCGTGGAGCAGGCCTTCTTCGGGACGATCACCGAGCAGATCCGCAACTTCGCCAACAGCCTGATGATCGTCGAAGCCAACAAGCGCTTCAACGACGCCTTCGACGCGCTTCAGGACGAGGCCGCGGGGGAGTTCGACGCCCACACCGCCAGCCTGAAGCGCTACTACGAGACGGAGTTCCGTCCGCGGCTGGAAGAGGGGGGCGGCTATTGGCGGGGCACCACCAGCTACCTCCCGAAGTCGGAGACGGGTCGCCTGCTGCAGGCGATGTACATCGCGGAGAATTCCTTCGAGGTCGGCTCCAAGCACAATCTCGACCGCGCCTCCCTCGACTGTGCGTACAACGAGGTCCACGGCGTCTACCACCCCAAGCTGCGCGCCTACCTCGAGTCTTTCGGCTTCTACGACGTCTTCCTGTTCAACCTGGAGGGGGACCTCGTCTACTCGGTCTTCAAGGAGGCCGACTACGCGACGAACTACAAGACGGGCCCCTATCGAGACACGAACTTCGCCCGGGTCTTCAAGCGAGCGCTCAACGCCACCAGCCCCGGTCAGGTCCATCTGGTCGACATGGAGCCCTACGACCCGAGCTACACCGCTCTGGCGAGCTTCATCGCGTCTCCCGTCTACGACGGTCGGAAGCAGGTCGGCGTGGCGGTCTTCCAGCTCCCCCTGGCCAAGCTCGACGCTGTCGTCGGGAACCACTCCGGCCTGGGCGAGACGGGCGAGGTCTACCTGGTCGGATCCGACTTCGTCCCGCGCTCGTCGAGCCGGCTCTTGGGCGACGAGGCCTTCACGCAGGCGCGCACGGAGGCCGTGAAGCGGGCCCTGGCCGGTGAAGAGGGAATCCTGAGCGGCACCAACTACCGAGGGGACCCCGTGGTGAGCGCGTACTCCCCGCTGGACGTGGGGGGTGTCCAATGGGCCCTGATCGCCGAAATGAGCCTGGCGGAGATCCAGCGTCCGGCAAAGGCGATCCTGTGGAGGATCAGCCTCGTCGGCCTCGGCCTGGCGGTCGCGTTCAGCATCGGTGCGCTGCTGTTCGCGGGCTCCCTGACCCGCCCGATCTCCGGGATCGTCTCGGGCATCCGCAAGACGGTCGATACGCGCGACCTCACCTCGCGGATGTTGAGTCGACGGGAGGACGAGCTCGGCGATCTCGAGCACACTTTCAATCAGCTCCTCGACAACTTCCATGACACGGTCTCGGAGTTCGACGCGGGCTGTCAAGCCATCGACCGGGGTGCGTCCCAGACCCAGGCGGCGAGCCAGCAACTCGCTGCCGCCTCCACGGAGCAGTCGTCGAACCTGGATTCGATCCGCTCGCACATGGAGAACGTCTCGGGCATGGCACAGCAGAATGCGGACAATGCGCATCAGGCGAACGCGACGTCCGGGGAGTTCGCGACCTCGGCCGAAATCAGCAAGGCCGAGATGGACCGCATGAAGGACGCCATGTCGGGGATCAAGGAGTCCAGCTCGAACATCTCGACGATCATCAAGGTGATTGACGACATCGCGTTCCAGACGAACTTGCTCGCCCTCAACGCGGCCGTCGAAGCGGCGCGCGCCGGGGAGGCGGGGAATGGTTTCGCCGTCGTCGCCGACGAGGTGCGGGCGCTGGCCCAGCGCAGCGCCGAGTCTGCGAGGGAGACCGGCCGCATCGTCGCCGAGTCGAACGATCAGATTCAGCGCGGTGTGACGAGCGCTGAAAGCGTGAACGAGTCCCTGGAGGAGATCCTCAGCGGCTCGCGGTGCGTCAACTCGCTGCTCAAGGAGATCTCCGCAGCGTCCCAGGGACAGCTCGAGGGCATCCAGAGCGTCACGACGGGGATCAAGGAGCTCGACACCGTGGTCCAGAACAACGCGGCCAGCGCGGAGGAGCTGGCATCGACCGCCGTCGAGACCGCCGACCAGGTCCAGTTCGTACGCTCGGTCATCGGGCGGTACTCGATCGACGAGTCGTCCGACCGGGCGCAGAGCGAGTCGAGCCGGCCTGAGCCCGTGAGCACACGCGCTGCGTTCGACATGGAGACGAGCTCCGAGCCCCCCGAGGTTCTCCCGGCGACCGCCCCCGAGGAGGAGGACCTCCTCGAGACCTTCTGAGCTCCGAGCCGGCCGCTGCGCCGTCGCCACGGAACTCGAAGCGCCCGTCGACTGATTGCTGGGCGGGGAGTGAACGCAGCCGCGGCGTCTCTCACTCCACGATCGGTAGCAGCACGCGCGAAGCGCTGGTCGACGAGCAGTGGAGCGTGTTCGTGGCCGGCACCTGATGCGTGTGCTGGCGGAACGGCTCGCCGGTGTTGGGATTGGGGTCGTAGCGCGGGTCGTTGCTCGAGGTCACGCTGACGCGGATGCGGTGACCGGTGTTGAAGACGATGCTCGTGCTCCAGAGATCCACCTGGAGCGGGTAGACCTGCCCGGGCTGCAGGAGGTTCTCGTTGCGGTATCCGCGCCAATGGCGAGCTCGGGCGGCTCCTTCCTGGATCAGCATCGAGCGGCCGTCGGGATAGACGTCACAGAGCTTGACCATGAAGTCGGTGTCCGGAGCGCTGGAGGAGACGAACAGCTCGGCGATCACGTGGCCGGTGACCTCCAACGGCCGCGTCAGCGGAGCAGTGGTGAAAGCCACGACGTCGTCGCGCTGCTCGACACTGCGCTGGTCGTGCGGTCCCGCGGGGAGGATCAGGTTCGCGCCGCCCAACGTGGGCGCCGGATCGTCGGGATCGTAGAGGTAGCTCACCGACTTCGCTCCCTTGGGGCGCGCGAGGGCCGCGGGGGGGCCAGGCGAGCGCTGCAGGCGGCCGTTCGGGAGCATGTAGAACGCCGCGGCGGTCGCCGGGGGTGGCCACACGTCGCTGTCGCGCCACTCGTTGCCGGGTGCCTGGGGATCGTCCACGTCGCCCATCACGTAGTAGCGCACCGCGGGCAGGCTCGTGTACCCGTCATCGATCCCCTTCATCCAGTAGTCGAAGAAGCGCAGCGCGTCGGCGAAGCCGTCGTCCGAAGCGGCGTTGGGGGGAAAGACGAGCTCTCCCTGTACCTGGGCGTACATACCGCTGTGCGTCCACGGTCCGATCAGGAGCTTCTGCTCCCCCAGGGCGCCGGGTGCCCCCCCGCTCTGAAGGTCGTGGAAGCCCCGCGTGGCACCCTCCTGGAAGATGTCGAACCAACCCGCGACGTGGAAGATCGGCACTTCGACGTGGGAGATGCGCTGGGTGATGTCCACCTCGTCCCACCAGGCGTCGAGGTTCGGGTGCGCCTCCACCTCGGGCAGGAAGTGCAGGCTCCCCTGACCGGCGAGCCAACCCTCGATCATGTACTTGCGGAAGACGCCGCCCGTGAAGAACCCGCCGTCGTAGAGGTTGCCGGTGCCGACGACCGCGTAGCAGCACTTCAAGCTGGAGGGCGCGGCGCCGGCGGTCAGGTACTGCGTGATGCCGAGTGCGGATCCCCCGATCATTCCGACCTGACCGTCCGAGAAGGGCTGGGCAGCGATCCACTCGATCGTGTCGTAGCCGTCCTGGTTGGCCCCCCAGGCGTCGTCGCGGAAGACCGGATCGATCCCCTCCGAATCGAAGCGCCCGCGGGAGTCCTGTACGACAGCACCGTAGCCGAAGAGCGTGTAGAACGCGGTGTCGGCGGAGCTGTCCTTGTCGTACACGGTGCGCACCAGGATCGTCGGATCGGTGCCCGCAGCGCGACAGCGGTAGACGTCGGTCGCCAGATGCGTGGATCCGTCCCGCATCAGGAGGAGCTCGGTCGACTTGTTGCTCGGAAGCGCGAAGTCGATCCCGGGGTTGTCCACGCGTCCGTCGAGGGCCACCACGCCAGGCTGGAAGAAGTCCTGCTTGCGGGGGAAGGCGTAGGTGCCGGGACTCCCGCCGTGGATGCCGTTGAAGTGCAGGGGGTCGAGCGTGAACACGTAGCACTCGACCGCGTCGGGATTGGTGTCGTCCACGCTGAACGCGTAGTTGCCCTGTGCATCGGTCTCCACGAGGAGATCGGGCCAGATGCCGACGCCCGGGGGATAGGCATCGATCGTCGAGCGAGTGACGAAACCCACCCAGGCCCATGCGGAGGGAGCGCCGCTCTGGGCATCGACGATGCGGCCCGAGGTGAGCGTGTCGGCAACTGCCCGAGGGCAGAGGCAGAGGAGCAGCGCAACGGCGAGGAAACGATGACGACGCAACATGACGGTCTCCATGACGACAAGCTCCTCCTACGTGACCCATACCCGAGATTTCCGGAACCGTCAACTGGTGACATGCCCTCACGCACCGCGCGCTGTTCTCACTGGCTGATCTGCCCCCGACTTCGGTCCGGCGCAGCGTGCCGATCTTCAATGGAGACAGGTCACGGGTTCACCACGTGCACCATGGCATGGCCCTGTTGGCCGGGTGCGACGACAACGGTCGGATCGGAGGACAGATAGGTCGTGAACGTGCCGTCGCCTTCGGGGTCGAAGAAGAACTCTGCACTGGTCATGGAGGCGTGCGACGTCGCACTCCCGTTCACCTCCAGCGTCACGAAGACGGGGTACCTCTTCCCGGGCTCGAACAGGCCAATGCCGTCGGTCAGATCGATGACCACCCGCTTGCCGTCCTTGATCGCGAGCTCACCGTGCCGGGTCGGCTCGACGACCTGCGGCCCCAGGAAGGCGGGCGCCTGCACCGGTCCGATGCCTCCGGTCACGGTCAGGAGATTGCGCTTGCGGTGGTTGACGCCCACCACGGCGTAGAGCCTGGGCCTGTACCCCGGACGATCGTCGTAGAAGTAGACCTCGGGGTGCAGGGGATTGCAGTAGCAGGGATCCGTGTGGGGGTTGTCGTCGTTGTCGTACAGCCCGAAGGTCCCCTCGAGGAACATGTTGTAGGCCACCCACAGGAAGCCCTTGGACCCCGTCCCGGTGCTGTTGTGCGAGCCCCAGTTGGGACCTTCGCTGTTGGCGATCAAGAAGGCGCCTCGATACGTCTTCCCGTCCCGGTGGTCCACGTAGGTGCGCTCGTTGTCGTAGCCGCAGATGCAGAGCGAATGCCGGAGGTAGTTGAAGCCCTCCTTCGAGTACATGACCCCGTTGTCGATCCCAGGTCCCGCGGCGTTGGCGCCGTAGGCCGGGTAGTTGGAGGTGAAGAGGGCGCGGGTCACGGCGCAGCCGCCGTTGGCGATGTGTTGCTTGATCCGACGCAGCCCCTTGACCGTATCGGCTCTGACCGTCTGCAGCGCATAGGGACGGTTCTTCAGCGCGGCGATCCGCGCCTCCTCGCCGGGCCACTGCTTCCAGTGGGCTGACATGGAGTACTCGGAGACCGGTGCGCATCCGACGTCGCCGAGGCGCTCCATCGCGTACCGCGTGCACTCCGCTCCGGAGTGCCCCATGCTGATGAGGGAGAAGAGGAACCTCGGGCTGCAGACCACGTCGGGATCGCCCGTGGAGGCGTCCAGCCTCTCGTCGAAGGCTTGAGTGTACGTGTTGTAGTAGTAGGCCGATGACCAGCAGGTGCAGTCGCCGATCTGCTGCTTCCCGAGGGGGGGGAAGTGAATCGTCGTGCTGTGATCGACGGCTGGGGGCAATGCCTGGGGCACGGGGGCAGTGCCGTGATGGAGAGGTCCGGGAAGTGGCGAGGCATTCGGGCCCGGAACGCTGGAGCCGAGCGAGAGCATGAGAGCCAGCCCAGCCAGTGGGCAGAGAGCAGCGAACTCGATGCGGTCGGAGTTGCGGTTCATCAGCAGTCTACAGGAGAGGTACATCCACCCCGTGAGTGGACCGGCGGTTCCTGCAAGATAGCGCAGGTAGAAGAGGAGGGAGGGTGCGTTCGCAGGGAACATCCTCCTCGAGAGGTCTGGGCAGGCCTCCGTGTTTGGCCGCGAACCCGCTGAGCGCGCACAGGCCGTCCAGCGCGACGATGCACGAGAGCGCGGACACCGACGGGGCGGTCCGCTGATCTCCCGGGCCGTTCCCCGCTGCCGTCTACTTCCCCGCGTCCTGCACCGGGGGTGCCCCGAAGCGCAGCAGGATGAGGCTGATCGAGTTCACTCCCTCCAGCTCCTTGCCCCCGGCGTGGAACGTACCGCTCTGGCAGCTTCCGGCGATGATGGGATTGCCGTGACGGTCGAGGACGAGCCGGTTCGCGTTGTCGATCCCCGGCCCTCCCATGCTCGTCGCCCAGAGGAGCTGGCCGTTGTGGCCGCCGATCTTCACGAGATAGGCGTCTCTTCCCCCCCTAGACGTGAGCTGGGTGGGTCCGTAGGCACCACCCCCCTCCATCCAGCCGGAGACGAGGAGGTCGCCCTTGTCATCGACGGCCAGACAGCGACCGCGTTCGTCGTCCGGTCCCCCGAACAGGCGCATCCATTTCGGGTTGCCCTCGGCGTCCAGGCAGCACACGACAGAGTCCTGGCTGTCTGCGCATGTGTCGCGAGGCCGCTTGCCGCCGAAACTGGGCAGAATGCCAGTGGTGGGGGCCAGGCGCGCACAGGTGACGGCTCCCCCGCCGGGAAGCGCCGCGCCCCACCCGACGAACGCGCCGTTCGCGTATCCCAGGCAGCGGCTCTGCCAGAGGTACTCGCCCTGCGGGCTGAGCTTAACCACCACGGTGGCTGTGTTGAACGACTGGGCGCCGTGGACGTCGTAGGTGTCGTTCAGTTTGAAGCCCATCCACGAATCCACGAACAGGTAGACGTTCCCCTTGCTGTCCACGTCAGCGTTGCAGGCCCGATTGGTTCCATTCCCCTTGGAATGGACCACCCACTCGATCTTTCCCGATTGACCGTCGTACTTCACCAGAGCGACGCTCGTGTCGTTGCCATCGAGCTGGTGCGAGCCGAAGGTGGCCTGGTCGTAGAACTCGGCGCACAGGTAGACGTCACCCTCTCCATCCACCACGACCGAAGTGGGAACCACTTCCTTGCCCGTCCCTGTTTCGATCCCCTTGCCGTCCCGAGCCCAGAGGGGCTTCCCGTCGGGGGAGTACTTGACCAGGAAGGTGCGAATGTAGAGGGGATCGGGAGTGGCCAGGGAAACCCCGGATCCGAAGTGGATCTCGTCCGCGAACTGGCCGCATACGAAGATGTCGCCCTCCTTGTCGACGGCGGCATCGGTCCCTTCGTTGTAGCCCTCGTTCGGACGGCTGGTCGCCTGGCGCGCCCAGACCGCCTTCCCTCCGCCGGTGTACTTGACGACGAGCGTGTTGCCGAAGATGCCGATCTCCTTCAGCTCCGTGCCCGCCAGCGTCAGGGTGCCCTCGAAGGAACCGGTGACGATGACGGAGTCGTCCGGGCAGATCGCCACTCCACGGGCGAGGGAGGACCCGCTGCCGGCGACCGTCAACACCTCTCCCCAGGCGAGGTCGGGAGCCCCGTCGTTTCCTCGTACCGCAGGGACCGGAGGGAGCGATGAGGCGGTGACGAGCAGGGATACGGAGAGGGCAGAGAGGAGCATGGCAATTGCCTTGGCGAGGGGATTTGGCAGGAGTATGAGCGCCTCAGTCTACACCCGCGGTGGCGTGCCCAGCACTCGCCCGATCGGACGACACAGGACGACCGACGTCGAAGTGGAAGGGAGCTAGCGGCGAACGCAACAGGTGATGGTGAGCAGCGCGACCGAGGTTGGGTACCATGGGCGAGGCGATCGCCCTGGCTGCGCGACGGCGGCTCTCGCACCTTGGACGGCCAAACAAGAAGGACGGCCTGCATGCGGAAGGTTGGAGACTGCAGTGGACGTGCATTGGGTATCCTCTGCCTGGCGCTGTATGCGGCATGTACAGCAGTCCAGGAACGAGGCATACCGATGACCGTGCGAGTGGCCATCTGCCAGCTTCACTGCGTCGACGACGATCGCGAGGGCAACCTACGGCGGATCGATGAGGCGCTGGCCGAGTCCGCCGCACGAGGAGCCGACCTGGCCTGTTTCCCGGAGACTTCCATCCTGGGTTGGGTCAATCCGCTGGCCCACGAGCTGGCCGACCCGATTCCCGGCCCGACGACCGAACGGCTGGGCGCGATGGCTCGCGAGCACGAGTTGATGGTCGCCATCGGACTGGCGGAGATGGATGGGGAGCGTCTGTTCGATTCGGCGGTGCTGCTCGACCGGAACGGCGAGCTGCTCCTCAAACGGCGTAAGGTCAACATCCTCTCGGAGCTGATGGACCCACCCTACACGCCGGGTCTCGTCCAGCAGAGTTGCGTCGCCGACACGCCTGTCGGTCGCATCGGGATGCTGATCTGTGCCGACACCTTCAAGGACGACATCGTGGCCGCCGTCACGGCTCAAGACCCTGATCTGCTGATCGTCCCCTACGGCTGGGCCGCGGAGCCTGAGGACTGGCCGGAGCACGGCCAACAGCTCGCGGCCTGGGTGGCCCACACCGCTCGTCGCGTCGGCTGTCCGGTCATCGGAGTCGACGTCGTGGGTGCCATCACCCACGGCCCCTGGACCGGCTTCACCTACGGCGGCCAGAGCATCGCCTGTGACCGTGAAGGCACCGAGCTGATCGTCCTCGGCGACCGCAGGGCGGAGGTCCAGGTGGTGGAGATCTCTCCGGGGAGATAGAGCGGGACGTAGCGGCGCGTCTCGAGCGGCCCCCGCGGGGGCTCGACGCGTCGATTCACATCACTGGAAGGTGATCGACACGCCGTCGGTGAAGTTGCTGTCACCCGAGCCGTCGCGGAACCAGGCCTGGAAGTTCCAGGTCTCGCCCGGAAGAGCGGAGACGGGGGGACTCTGGGGCAAGGCGCTCGAGTCGGCCACGAGGAAGAAGGAGCCGCCGGGGCCCGAGTTACCGACCTCGCCCGGCCGGTTGAAGCGTCCGATGTTGCCGCCGAGGCACAGCACCCCGCTCGAGCCGGGAGGTGAGACCAGACCCTGGGTCGAGCTCACCAGGAAGTAGCCGAACTCGTTCGTCGGGAGGTCGTTCGCGGTCAGGGTCAGCGTCTCGCCGGCGATGCCGCTCCCGGTCGCGAAGATCGAGGCCGAGGCGCCGGTCGAGTTGGCGATCGCAGGGCCGCAGTAGTTCGTGCCGAGCGGGAGGCGCGTGAAGGTGAAGGTCCCCAGCGGGTCATCACCGAAGAAGGGGCCACCGGTGATCAGTGCAATCGGGTCGGGCGGATTGGTGTCCGAGTTCGGCGAGTTGAAGTTCGTCCCGCTATCCGTGCCCGAATCCCAGGCGTAGAGCGTGATCGTCACGTCGACCCACTGCCCGTTCTCGAGCAGCGAGACGCTGTCCACACCGACGAACCAGTCCGGACTCGGGGCGATCATGGTGACCAGCGTGACGAGCGGGTGGTCCTCGGTGATCAGGAACTCGCGCGTCTGAACGCCCGGCGAGTTGAAGGTCGAGCCTTGGATGCGCACACCCGCGTTGCCGTTCGAGATCTCGTTGTCGATCAGATTTCCGAGCGGGCCGGGGTTTCCCGTCTCGGCCATGACCTCGATCGCGTTGCTGGCGAGGGTGCCGGGCTCCCAGAAGTCCGCCGCGGCGGAGTGGGTTCCGCCGATCAACGGCGAGAAGTGCGCACCACCCGGGTAGGCACCGGGGTGGGTCTGCGCGCTCCAGGTGGCGTCGAAACGAACCTCGTAGCGGGCGCTGGTCTGGGCGAGGGCAGGGGTGACGGCGAGCGCGAGCGCCGCCAGGGTCGGGGTCGTCTTGAGCATGGGGAAGGAGGTGTTGGAGGGAATGGACGCGCCCCCGTGCGAGCACGCGTCGAATCCGTGACCGAGAATTCCCCCACGAGCCCTCGACCGGACGACGCTCGCGCCACGAAACGCCCGAGGAAGATGGCTCGCCCGGTTTTGCGCGGCCCGGGCCTCGACGTGTAAGATGCCCGTGTGCGCTGGGAAGGCCGGCCGATGGGGCCATCTCATGGCCGGCACTCCAAGTGACACGAATCGCGCCATCCCCGAGGAGGCGCGCCTCAAGGAGGACCGATCGGTGCCCTCGACAGCCAATAACCCTGCATCAGCGGGCGGCACCCCCGAGGCCGAGCCTCGAGGGACCGAGGAGCAACTGGCGCTCTTCCGTCAGTTCGTCGAGGTGTCCGGGGAGGGCATGGGCTGGGCCGACCTCGACGGCCGCATACGCTACGCCAACGCGACTCTCTGCAGGATGCTCGAGGAGGAAAGTCCGGAGGAGGCGGTCGGGACCAACGTGCTGGAGTACTACTCCGAGGACGGTCAGCGACGCCTGCGGGAGGAGATCCTCCCCGCCGTCCTTCGCGACGGCACGTGGACTGGAGATCTCGTTCTCCACTCGCGCAAGGGCAAGGCGACTCCAGTGACACACGGCCTGTTCCTGTTGCGAGATTCGTCTGGGACGCCGGCCTGCTTCGCGAACGTGCTGACCGATCTCACGGAGCGCAAGCGCGCCGAGAACGAGCTTCGAGAGCACAAGCAACACCTCGAGGAGTTGGTCGCCTGGCGCACCAGGGAGCTGAGCGAGAGCAACGAGGAGTTGCTGGCGGAGATCAACGAGCGCGCGCGAGCCGAGAAGCAGCTGCGGCGCCTGGCCATGATCGTGGAGCAGGCGGGTGAAGGCGTCGGCATGGTCGACATGGACGGGACCCTGCGGTTCGTCAACAAGGCCTTCGCCAAGATGCACGGCTACACAGATCCCGATCAGCTCATCGGTCGGCACATGAGCGTGTTCCACACCGAGGAACAGATGCGCGAGCAGGTGTTGCCTTTTCTGGAACGAGCGCGGAAGCCTGGCGTTCACGTCGGCGAGGTGTGGCACGTGCGAGCCGACGGCTCGCCCTTTCCGACGGAGATGTCGGTCAATCTCCTGATGGGCGAGAACGACGAGTCGATCGGCTACATCGGGTTCGCGATCGACATCACCGAGCGCAAGCAAGCCGAGGAGGAGAAGGCGCGGCTCGAAGGGCAGCTGCTTCAGGCGCAGAAGATGGAGGCGGTCGGTCAGCTCGCGGGCGGCGTGGCCCACGACTTCAACAACATCCTGACCGCGATTCTCGGCAACGCGGAGCTCGCGCGCTCAGCGCTGGAGGAGCGGCAGGCAGACACCCTGATCGTCAAGAGCCTGCGGCAGATCGAGACCAACGCCCAGCGCGCGTCCCGTCTCACGCGCCAGCTCCTCGCATTCAGCCGACGCCAGGTCGCCCAGCCCGAGGTCCTGAACCTCAACGACGTCCTCGACCACACACGGGGTCTCCTGAGCCAACTCGCCAGCGAGAGCATCACGCTGGAGTACCTCCTCGCGCCCGACCTCGGCCACGTGCGCGCCGACGCGACCCAGATCGAACAGATCGTCCTGAACTTGGTCGTCAACGCCCAAGACGCCATGCCCGACGGAGGCCAGCTGACCGTGCTCACCGAGGAGATCGACCTGGACGAGGCCTACGCCGCGGCCACCCCGGAAGCGAGTGTTGGGCCGCACGTGGTGCTCTCGATAGCCGACACGGGGCGGGGCATGGACGAGGCCACGCTGGAGCACATCTTCGAGCCGTTCTTCACCACCAAGCCGATCGGCAAGGGCACCGGGCTGGGACTTTCGACCGTGTACGGGATCGTCAGGCAAAGCGGGGGACACATCACGGTCAGCACGGGGCCTGGCCGCGGAACGACCTTCAAGATCTTCCTGCCGCGCGTGGACTCATCGGCGGCCAAGCCTGCAGTCGCTCGATCCAGCGCCCGCGCCCCAGCCGGCACGGAGACGATCCTCGTCTGTGAGGACGACGATTCCCTGCGGCGCCTCATGGTCCTCATCCTCGGGCGGGCCGGCTACCACGTCCTGACTGCCGAGACGAGCACCCGAGCTCTGGAGCTCGTGGCCTCTCTGCGCGAACCCCTCGATCTGTTGGTCAGCGACGTGATCATGCCGGGGCTCGATGGCAAGCGGCTGGCCGAGCGGCTACAAGCGACCGTGCCCGACCTGAAGACCCTCTTCGTGTCGGGCTACACCTCGAACGTCCTCGCGCGCCGCGGAGTCCTCGACCAAGGCGTCGAGTTCCTCGCCAAGCCCTTCAGCAATCGGGCCTTGCTGCGGCGCGTCAGGGCGGTGCTGGACGGCGAGCCGGCAGGCGACTAGGCCGAGCGTCATCCCTCGCGCCTGCGAGCCTACTCCTCCTCGAGCGCGACGAGGATCTCGGGGTGGGCGATCCAGGTCACGAGGTAGGGGGCCTTGGCCCCCTCGCGGAGGAGGGCGAAGAGGAAGGGACGATCGAAGTGGAGCCGCTTGGGATGCGGCGACGCATCCGAGGCCACCATGACCGTGGCGCGTGACTTCATCACCACGCCGTGCTCGTCCAGCTTCAGGCGCAGGTCCTGCACCGTGTCGAGGATGAAGGAGTCTTCGAAGCCGGGATTCGCGAAGTGCAGCCCAGCGAGCTCCTCGAAGCGGTGCGTGAGATGGAAGTCGATCTCGGGGATGCGCAGGCTGTCCCCCATCTGCATGCGCTCCGCCTCGCTTGCGCGCACGCGCTGCCACACGCGGTCCCAGGTCTCGCCGAGGGTCTGCCCCGGCTGCACTCGTGCGAGCAGGATCCAGTCCTTGGGGCCACGGGCGTGCAGACGCACGATGAAGTCCTCGTTGCTCTTGTGGTCGTAGACGGAGACCTGCTGCGCGAGCGCTCGGTGGTGCTCCTTCTCGGAAGGGTGCTTCAGTCGCGCGATGCCGAAGGAGTCCACGGGGGTCTCGACCTCATCCTTCTGGCCGCGGTGCACGAAGGCGAGCCGCTCCTTGGCGAGGTCCTCGAAGGGAGCCGGATAGCGCAGGCTCTGGAAGAGGAAGGCGTAGGCCAGGATCTGGAGGGTCGGGTTCCCTCCCCGTTGGTCCAGAACGGGATCGCGTCCCTCTCCGAACACGCGTTCGAGCTCCGCCTGGATTTCCTCCACGATGCCGTCCTTGACGTAGCCGGCCCGGGCCACGAGGGAGTGCTCGTCCACGTCCGAGCGCCGGACGCGGGTGCCGTTCAGCCGCTCGACGGTCGGAGGCTCGTCACGCAGGCGCACGTCGCCGCCGAGGAGCTCGCGCAGCTCCCTCCAAGCGAGAGGCAGGGTGGCGCACCAGATCCGGTTCTGGCGCGCATCGAGGGGTGAGTCGAGCGAATCGGCGAACGATGTCCAGGGGAGCTCGTCGGTCGTCGCGACGAGGTGGGTGTCCGGGGAGGGCAGGAAGAAATTGGTGGCCGCCGTTCCGAAGAGGCCGGCGAGGGTCACGAGCACGAGTGTCTTCATCTTGGGAGAGCTGGCGAGGGCGGCGGCCCACCCTACGGGCAGGAAGGTCGAGAGGAAGCCCTGCTGGCGCGCGCGTCGGCGCAGGATCTCGAGCGCCCGTGCCACGCGTTTCGAGGCCGCCGGCTGGCTGATGCCCAGCCGCTCTCCCACCGCCGCCAGGGGGAGGCCCTCGTAGTAGCGGAGATGCAGCGTGCCCCGCAGGGGCTCCGGCAGCCGCGCGAGCTGCTCGAGAACCCAACCCACCTGGTCCGGGGAGAACTCGCTCGCGGGCAGCTCGGGATCCTCCACCAGCGGGCGCTCGGCACGGAGCCGGCGCAGGCGGTTGAGAGCGACCCCGCGGGCCACCGCCCGCGCCCAGGCGCGGAACGGCCCGCCCGCTCGCTGCCAGAGCCCCGCCTTCTCGACGATCCGCACGCAGCACTCCTGGGTCACGTCGTCGACATCTCCCTCCGCCGCGTAGCGCGCCACGAGGCGCCGCAGGCCGGGCAGGAGGGCGGGAAGATCGTCGGGGGAGGTCGGCTCCACGGGCACAGGGTCCTGAACACTCGGCCGGGCCCATTCATAACCGGGTTCTGGAAAAAGACCCGTCGGATCTCGGGCTGGGAGGGGGATTCCTCCCTAGCCGGTGCCCGACGCGAGGAAATTGCGCGTCAAGATCCCCGCGACGTCGTCGTCGCGAGGCTCCTTCCCGAGCGCCGGCAGGATCAGATGCGCGCGCTCCGGCATCTTCTCGGGGAACTGCTCCAGAATCACGCGGGCGTCATCGGGATCGATCTCCGGATGCGCCTGGATCCCCCAGATGGGGAGCTCGCCGTAGCGCATCGCCTGCACGGCGCAGTTCTCAGAGGAGGCGAGCACCTTCCAGGGCGGCTCGGGAGAGACGACTTCATCGAAGTGGGAGGCGAAGCAATGGCAGGGATCGGGGAATCCCTCCAGGATCGGATCGGAGGCGAGCCGTGTCAGGGCGATCCAGTCGATCTCGGGTGTGGCGGAGGTACCGACGAAGCTCTCGCCGGAGAGCGCGTAGATCAGCATCTGGTGACCGAAGCAGCTCCCGAGAATCGACAGACCGCGATCCCTCGCCTCGCGCACCGCCTTGGCCTCGACATCGAACCAGGGCTGGTGCTCGACGATGCTCGCCTCGGACCCGGTCACCAGCAGATGGGTGTAGCGATCGACCTCGGGCAGGGCCTCGCCCGAAGGCAGGTGCACGGCGTCGGTGGGCGTCTCGCCGACATGACGAGTCCAGTGCTCCACCGGCTTGTAGGCGTCGGTGTGGATGGAGCCATCCAGGATGAGCAGTCTCTTCATTCGTGGTGCGTCCAGGAGTTCTGGCGGATGGCCACCTCCGGCGTGACGTGGCGCGAGTGCGCGCAGGGAGCGACCGACAGGACGGTACCATTCTCACGAGGCTACCGGAGGCCCTGGAACCGACAAGGGAACCTCCGCAGACGGCGGGCTTGCGGCGGAGGGTGGCGAGCGCGACAGGGTGAGGGCGGGCGGCTCCACTGTCCGCTATAGTCCGGCGATGAGCACCCCCAAGCTCGCCCTGGCGGCCGTGTTCCTCTCATTCGGCGTCGTCGCCTGCGCCACCTCCGGTGGGGGAGAAGCCCCGCTCTCCGGGGTCGTGGCCGGAGCTCTCGAACCGCGCGGCCTCGACGCAGTCGCCCGCGTGCCCCTGATCACCACCCGCGACGACGGCGTCGCCGACAGCCAGGTGGTTCCGGTGCTCTTCGAGGGAGAGCAGGCCTGGCTCGCGCTCGACACCGGGGCGCCCTTCACCTTTCTCTTCTGCGGCGCGGGCGAGGACGAGCCCGTCGAGCACGCGGGGACCGTCCGCATCGCCGGCGAGGAATGGGACCTGCCCGGCTACGGCGACGACGCGCTCGGCGTGGAGATCTTCGAGGGGAGGCCGATCGTCGGCGTCCTCGGCCTCGACTTCTTCCTGGACGTGCCCGCGGTGATCGACTACCCCGGCGGCGCGCTGATTCGCCATCTCGATGGCGAGCTCCCCGAGAGCGACGCGGATCTGCCACAGCTTCCCCTCTGCGGCGCGGAGCACGGCCGAGCGTTGGTCGACGTGGTCATCGACGGTGCCGAGCTGCGGCTGATGTTCGATACCGGGGCGCACGACACCTTCTGGCTGGGGGTGGAAGGCAGTGGGGACGACGACGTGTCGGTCGTGCAGACCGCGGATGGGGCCCGCTGGGAGGTCTTCGTCGGGACCGGCAGCCTCGCGCTCCCCGGCCAGGAGCTGCGGTCGATCCCCGTGATGCGCGCGCTCTCGATCGGCTACCTCGAAGAGGAGCTGGAGCAGCTCGGCTACGACGGGCTGCTCGGCCTCACCGCGTTCGGCTGGCGGCGCATCGTCCTCGACTTCGAGGGCGGCGCGCTGAGGCTGGGCCCGGTCGCATCAGAAGCTCCCTGATCCCGTCTCAGCGCCGGCTCGCCGCCTCGATGACCTCCGGCGGGAGGTCGAGGACGAAGCGCTGCTCGGAGTCCGTGTCGAGCACCTCGACCACCTCGGGATCGGCGACCGGAACGTAGCGCGAGTACCTCGAGGAGCCATCCTTCCACGTCGCCAGCAGGAAGCAGACTTCGCGGGGACCGGGGGTGGGGAGGTCGAGCCGCAGCTCTCCACTCTCGTTCAGGTCTCGGCACGGCTTCACCCCAGCGCTCCCTGGCTCGTGCAGGCCGACGGAGATCCGGACGCGATCCCGGGGAAGGCCCGCGATGCCGGGAACGACGAGGACGACGCGCAGGGGGGAGCCGAGCACGACCGTCGTCTTCGGAGAGGTGAGCAGGACTCGGGTCGAACGTCGACCGTCGACTCCGATCTCGACCCGGGGCGCGGGGTCCAGACTCGCGATCCTCAACACTCCCGCGCGATCCGCCCGGATCCTGGCGGACACCACGTCGTACAAGGGCACGTCCGGAAGTCGCGCCGTCGCATCTCGCAGTAGCCGGCCCTCGGGACTCTCGGCCTTCACCTCGAAGAGGTGCAGCGGGCTGGACAGCGTGATCGCCTCCAGTCGCGGGTCGTCGACCACTTCACCGACGGCGACCTGGATGCCCTCCACCTCGAACAACGGATCTTCGTACATCCGGAGCCGTCCGCGCACGGTGTACCGGCCCGGACGCAGGCGTGAGATCCGGAAGGACGCATCCTCCTGCACGTGGGAACTCCAGGAGCCACGGTCGTCGGAGTGCTCCCGCTCCGCCTCCACATAGACGTGATCGAGAGGTGCGTCCGGCTCGGCCCGAATCCACCCTCGGATGACGGCCTCGCGGTTCATCACCAACACGGCGTCGGTGCGTCCCGGGACCTCCCTGAGGAACCCGTTGCCTCGATACCCGGCACACAGCAGATCGACCAGGAGCTGCGCCCCCGGCGGCGACGTGCCGTGGATCGTGAAGCGTCCCGCCTCGTCGGCACGGCCCCGGTAGGGACCGGCCTTGACGCCTTGGCCGCGTACGTGCACGCCGATCTTGACCTCCGGAACCGGCTGGCCGAGATCGTCCACGACGCATCCCGCCAGGAGGATCGGTCCGTCCTTCGGCGGAGGCGCGGGGATCATCCGGGGCTCGCTGGGGGCGGGCCGATCCTCCGGCGGAGACGCCGCGAGTCGTTCCAGGTCGGATCGAACCGGTTCGAGCTCCTCATTCGATGTCGCGGGGGGATCGAAGGCGTGCTCCGACGCGACGGAAGGATCGGGTTCGGGCTCGCCCTCCGGCCGATCGAGGGCGTGCCGGAGAAGCAGGGAGAGGACGAGGATTCCGACGGTGGCGACGAGTAGGAGACGGCCGAGGGAGCGCATGACGAAGACGCTGCAAGACCGATTCCATCCTAGGCCATGCTCGTTGCCCGGGGCAGGAGGAGCCCCCGAGGCAGCGCCGCGTCACGGATTCGCAACGCCATGCGCCTCAGCCGTAGCGCGCGAAGACCCTGCAGATGGCCAGGCCGATCCAAGGGCGCATGGCGCGAGAGCCGGCGCTCGCGGGACGGCGCATCTTGCCGTGAGCCACGTCCCACAGGCCGTCGGCGCGCTGCTTGCGAACCAGCCAGCGCAGGCCGCGGGCCACGTGCTCTTCATCGGGCGGGATGCCGATGCGCGAGATCGAGTCCAGGGCCGCGACCAGGTGGTTCCACCAGAAGGGGTACTGGAAGCGCACCCAGTAGTCCGCGTCGCGATAGGAGCTGTAGACGTCGGACTGGAAGAAGCGGCTGGCCAGCAGGCGCGCGGCCTGGCGCGCGGCCGCGCTGCGGCGGTGCCTCGCATGCGCGGCGAAGGCCCGCAGGACCATGCCCGTGATGTTGTGGGAGAAGGGCTGCGTGGAGTCCAGCGGCAGAGGATCGGCGTGCTCGCTCGTCAGGCGGTTCGCCTCGGCGCGCGAGAGCTTGCCCGTCAGGACGGCCGCCGCCCAGCCCCCGTCCTCCTGCCGCGCCGCGAGCAGCCACTGCATGGCGCGCTCCACGCGCGGGTCCTTCCCGTAGCCCGCCTCGATCAGGAGTTGGAGCAGCATGCCGACGTAGTAGGGCATGTACTGGTTGGCCAGCATGCCCCGGATGTCGCCCTCCTCGGTTTGGCAGGAGAAGACAAACTCCGCCGCGGCGGCCAGCGCGGGGTGGCCCTTGCGCAGGCCGTACTGGCCGACCAGGACGCGCAGCTGCTTGAAGGTCTCGAGGAGCGAGTACTTGACCGCCGGTCCACTTTGCTTCCCCGGGTACTTCCACGAGCCGTCGGTCTGCTGCTTGCGCAGGATCCGCCGGACCTCGGGCAAGTCCCACAGGCGGCGGGCGGAGAGCCCCTTCTCGCCCAGGAGGTCCCGTCGGACGAAGTGCTCGAGGGCCGGGTCGCCCGCGGCCATCAGCGGCTCGATCGGGTCGCGTCGGAGTCTCGAACGCCAGTCGTCCATCGCCCTCAGGGAGTCTCGATGACCCCGTGAGGGTCCATCCATATCACGGACAGAACGTCACCTCGAGGCCATCCGCGAAGTTGTACCCGGCGCTGCCGAAGCCAGGGTCGCGGTACCAGAAGGAATAGCGCCACAGGTCGCCCGCCTCGACCGTGAGGCTCCCGGGCAGGCTGTCCAAGTCCAGCGCCATCTCCGCGATGCCGAGGTCGTCGATCTGGAGCGCCGGGAAGCGCGTCAGGCTCCCGCCCACGCACAGGATTCCGTCACCCACCGGCGTGGTCGCCGGGTCGGGGCCGGTGTAGAAGAGCCCGAACTGGTTCGGCGGGCAGCCCGTCGAGACCAGGGTCAAGTCGTTGGCCGCCACACTGATCGACCCCGCGTAGGTCATCAGGGCCCCCGCGCCGACCGAGTTCGGAGAGGTCTGGCAGTAGCTGACGGGATCCTCGCAGACCTGGTAGCGGCGGATCTTGAAGACGTGGTTCTGCTGCGAGTTCGGCAACGTGTTGACGTGCTCCCAGACCAGCTCCCCGGCATCGGTCACCTCGAAGAACCAGCCCTGGGCTCCGCTGCAGACCAGCGTGTTGCCGTTGGGCAGCCTCTCCGCGCCCGAGATGTTCTGGGAGTAGAAGGTCGAGGGCACCGGCGCCGTGTAGACCCAGACCGGGGAGGCGGGCTCGTAGTCCGAGCCGGGAACGAGCGTGTAGTGTCCCTGCGCGTCGACGGGCGGCACGATCTGGTCGACCGAGGAGTAGGACCCTCCAGGCCGGTTCTTCCCGTTGTTGAAGATCAGGATGTTCCCCTCACCTGGACGACCGGGCTCGATCCACTGAGCGTCGTGCTGAGCGAACAGCTGCTGATCGCTCGCCGTCCCGGCGCCGTATGCTTCGGGATTGCCCCAGCGGTAGAGGATGTCGCCCCCCATCCCGCTGTTCCCCCCCGTGTGCCCGGCCGCCTCCTGCGTGGTGGTGCTGTGGTCGATCACCCAGATCTCGTCCTGGGCGTGGCTGGAGAGCAGGATCTGATCGAGCTCCGGGTTGTAGTCGATCGAGTTCAGGTGGTTCCAGTCGCCCTTCTGGGCGACCTTCGGCGGGTAGTTGAGGTCGACCCGCTGCGGGTGATCCGCGACGACGCCGTAGTTGGCCTTGGTCGGATCGTAGTCCTGGATCAGGTGATCCCACACGTGCCACTCCCAGACGATGTTGCCGGTCGTGGGACCTGTGGGCTCGACCTCGATGACGTGGTCGGGAGCGAACACCTGTCCCTGGATGTACGCGGGGTTCCTCCCCGCGGCGATCGCTTCGGCGCGAGTCAGATACTCCCAGGCGATCATCAGCAGGTTGCCGTTCGGCAGCACCTCGACGTCGTGGTGACTCAGGTAGCTCGAGCTGGAGTAGCGGAAGTCCCAGACGACGTCACCGTCCCAGTCGACCTCCTGGACTCCCCCCCCGGAGCCCCCGACGGTCCCGTCGGTGTGGATGGTGCGCAGCAGGTTCCCGTTCTCCAGCCAGTAGACCGCGTTGCCGGGCGTGTAGCTCCCCGCCCAGGAATGCACCACGACGCCGTCCAGGTCGATCAGGTAGGTGGTCGTGGAGGCGAGAGGCTGGAAGAGAGTGAGGCCGTCGAAGGGCTCCCCGCTTCGGTCCCCCGCGGAGCCGAGACCGATCGAGGCCAGAGGTACGCAGAGGAGCAGAGCGCTCGGTAGAAGGCGTTGTTTGTCCATTGGGAGTCGAGTCGGCGTGGGTCCTTCGAGGTGGTGAGTCACCACCGAATTGAACGGGGGGACCCTGTGCGTGGTTCCGGCGAAGACGCGCTCTTCACGCGAGGTCACCACGTATAGCCGAGCGAAGCCGTTCTAATCGGATTCTAATCTTGCCGCCGCGGAGGTCGCGGGACAGGGGGAGGAGTGGCGCGCCACCCCGACCTGCCGGCTGAGTTGGCGGAGGATTGTGTCTGCGGGAGACCCGGCGCGGCTCGAGCGTCGTTCATCATCGAGAACGACCGCCGCTGGGCCCGGCTGGGCATCGTCGGCGAGTGATTCGAGCGCCCGTGCTCGTGCGTCGAGACCCCAGGTGAGAGAGGGTGCGCCTGTTGCGTACAAGTGCGTATTGCGCGACCATTGACCCTGGATCACTTTCCCCTCACTTGGCCAACGTCGACCGCCTGTTTGCCACCGTGTGGAGCCCGGACGGTCGGTCTCATCATGTGAGAACAACCGAACCATCTGGTAGCAGTCATGGCGGCTCATGCGGATCCCGACCGTACGGTCTTCGATGCGGGGACCTTTGACGCGAATCACCCGTACACGGTCCTGGGGACCGGTGCACTGGGAGGCAAGGCGGAGAGCCTCTCGTTATTGAGGAGCAAGGTGCTGCCCGAGTTCGACTCCTCGGCGTTCCCGGGCTTCGAGGTCTACGTCCCGAACCTGGTCGTGCTGACGACGGAGTTGTGCGACAGCTTCGTGGCCGAGAACGGTCTTCTCGAGCGAGCCATGTCGGCCACGTCCGACAAGGAGATCGCCGCCGCCTTCCTGGAGGCCGAGTTCCCGGCAGGCCACGCCACCGACCTGCAGGCCCTGAGCGAGGGGCTGAGCGCGCCCCTGGCGATCCGCTCCTCCAGCACACTCGAGCAGGAGCTGGGAGGTCTCTGCGCCGGCGTCTACGCGACGAAGCTGATTCCGAACAACGAGGAGGAGCCGGATGACCGATTCCTGCACTTCTGCCAGGCGATCAAGCTCGTCTACGCCTCGGCCTTCTTCGCCCATGCCAGGGACCACGCCACGCGCCTGGGACGCTCTCCCAGCTCGAATCAGCTGGCGGTGATCGTGCAGGAACTCGTCGGTCAGCAGTTCGGCGGGCGCTTCTATCCCACGGTCTCGGGATCGGCCAGCTCCTACAACTACTACCCGGTGGGCGGGTCGCAGCCTCAAGAGGGATCGGTCAGCCTCGCCTTGGGGTTGGGCAAGACGATCGTGGATGGTGGCCGTTGCTGGGTGTACTGCCCGGCGGTGCCTCACCGACCGCCTCCGTTCCTCAACACCAAGGGTCTGCTCAAGAACTCCCAGATTCGATTCTGGGCAGTCGATCTGGAGGCGCCGGTGCTCGAGAGCCCCAGTCGGGAGGAGGAATTCCTCGCCCGCTGTGACCTGGAAGAAGCTCAAGCGCATGGCTCGCTCTTCCACATCGCCTCCACCTACGACGCGCAATCGGACCGTCTGACTCCGGGGACCGGGGGTGGAGGGCCGAAGGTCTTGAACTTCGCTCCGCTGCTGGGCTCCACGGATCTGCCCTGGAATGACCTGCTGCAGCGACTCCTGGAGCTCACCGAGCAGGCGTTCGGGACTTCCGTCGAGATCGAGTTCGCGTTGACCCTGGATCCGGATGGACAGGTGCCGGCCCGCCTGGGACTCGTCCAGGCCCGACCCACCGCAGTCTCCGATGAGCAGGTCGATCTGGCGGAGTCCGAGCTCGAGGCTCCGGGCCTCCTCCTCGCCTCCCGCGCCGCGATGGGCAACGGCACCATCGACGGGATTCGCGACGTGGTCTTCGTGAAGCCGAAGGAGATCAACCCCGTCCACACCCGCCTCATGGCGGCCGAGGTCGGGCAATTCGATCGGGCGTTGCGCAATGCGGAGCGCCCCTACCTGTTGATCGGCGTCGGGAGGTGGGGGACCCAGGACCCGTGGTTGGGCATCCCGGTGACCTGGGACCAGATCAGTGGCGCGAGGGTCATCGTGGAGACCACGCTGCCGCAGATGAGCCCCGAGCCCAGCCAGGGCGCGCACTTCTTCCAGAGCATGGTCGCCCACGGCGTGATGTTCATGTCCACGCGGCACGAGGAGCAGCCCGGTATCGACTGGGAATGGCTGGACCGGCAGGAGACGGCTGCGGAGGGTCACTACGTCAAGCACGTGCGCACCGCCGGTCCGCTCGCCGTCGCGGTGGATGGACGGACGGGCATGGGAGTGGTGAAGCGGGAGGAGTGACGCTGGATCGCAGGCGGATCGTCCGTCGCGCGTGACGAGGCGCTGGAGGCCCCTCCGGACCGTCCCTAGGATGGCGGGCGGCCGCGCGGGAGGCTGTGATGACGAACGAGCGAGGCAGATTGCAGGCGCTTGGCGTGCTGGCGCTGACCGTGCTCTGCGGCCTCGGATCCCTCGCCCTCTTCGCGCTCTTCCTCTGGGAGCCCTTCGAGCTGGTGGACCTGGGGCTGGACGGGGCAGCGCTCCTCGGGTGGGACGCCGCGCTGTGCCTGGTGTTCTGCGTCCAGCACAGCGCCATGATCCGACGCTCCTTCCGCCGACGGGTGGCGCGCCTCGTTCCCGAGCACTACCAGGGCGCGCTCTACACCGTCGCCTCGGCGCTGGTGCTGACGGTCCTGGTCGTCCTCTGGCAGGAGTCGCCGCAGGTGCTGGTCGGGATCGACGGGTTCGGCCGCGCCCTGGTGCGAGCGGCCTTCATCCTCGGCATCCTCGGCGGGCTCTGGGGTGCGCTGGCGTTGCGCTCGGACCTGCTCGGTATCGAGGCCATCCTGGTCCGCATGCGCTGGTCCGCCCCCCGGGAGACCCCCTTCGCGATCCTGGGCCCCTACCGCCTGGTACGCCATCCGCTCTACCTGTTCACCCTGGTGGTGATCTGGGCCGCTCCAGAGCTGAGCGCCGATCGGCTCCTGCTGGACGTGCTCCTCACCGTCTGGATGGTGGTGGGCGCGATTCTCGAAGAGCGCGATCTGGTGGCCGACTTCGGCGAGGAGTACCGGGAGTACCAGCGCCGGGTTCCCATGCTGATCCCATGGCGCCTGGGGCGGCTCAACTAGACGGCTGCTCACCCCATCGGGCGCTTGGGTGGCGTTTTGTCGTCCAGCCCCGGAGCAGTCATGCCGAACTACCAGAGGACGTCCCATGCCCATCGAACCCTCCAGCTCCCTGATCGCCCTCGCCGCGGTGACCGGGGTGGTCCACACCCTGGCGGGTCCCGACCACTACCTGCCCTTCGTCGTTCTGGCCCGTGCGCGCTCCTGGTCGGTTGCGAAGACCGCCCTCGTGACCGTGCTCTGCGGGCTGGGGCACGTGCTCGGCTCGGTCCTGCTCGGGGCGATCGGCATCGCCGTCGGGGTGGCGATCTTCCGGTTGGAGGGGGTCGAGTCGGCCCGCGGGGACCTCGCCGCCTGGGCGATGATCGCCTTCGGCCTGGCCTACGCGGTGTGGGGCTGGCGGCGCAGAGCCCATGGCAAGCAGCACGAGCACGTCCACCGGCACGCCGACCAAACCGTCCACTGCCACACCCACACTCACCACGCCGACCACGCGCACGTCCACGAGAGCGACGCACCCGGTCGTTCGGTCACGCCCTGGATCCTGTTCACCATCTTCGTCTTCGGGCCCTGCGAAGTCCTCATTCCCCAGCTGATGGTCCCGGCGGCGGCGGGGAACACGGGGCTCCTGATCGCGGTGGTGAGCGTCTTCGGCCTGGCCACGATCGGCACCATGCTCGCTGCGGTGCTCGCCTTGACGCTGGGCTTGAGGCGCTTGAAGCTCAGCTGGTTGCAGCGCAACACGCACGCCGTCGCCGGAGCGACGATCACCGCGTGCGGCGCGCTGATCCTGATCGGGCTCTGAACCGCGGAGTACCTCTACTCCCGCTTGCGCGCCCCGATGACCGCGTTCATCAGGGGATCGGTGCGCTGGAGCTGGATCTCCGCAAAGGCGGCGCTCTCGAGGTCCTCGCGGTACTCCTCGAAGGTGTAGGTGTTCCCGCCCTCCGTCGCGACGAGCATGTTCACTGCGAAGAGCGCCCCGAACCCCGGGGAGGTGCGAGAGGGGTCGAGGACCACGTCCCGCAGGAGCACCTGCCCTCCCGGCGGTAGGGCGGCGTGGATCGCCTCGAAGAGCCTCCGGTTCTGCATGCGGGAGTTCTGGTGGGCGATGGCGCTCAGCCAGACGAGATCCGCCCCGCTCGGCAGGGGACCGGACTCGAAGTCACCCGCCACCAGCTCCACGCGGTTGAGGACGCCGCCTCGCTCGAGCCCTTCCCGAGCCCAGGGAATGACGTGGGGGAGATCGAACAGGATCGCCCGGGCACCGGGATGTCGCCGGAGCAGCTCGATGGTCCACGTTCCCGGACCAGCGCCGATGTCGAGGACGCAGGAGAACTCCAGAGGGCCGAGGCTCTCGAACACGGTCGCGACCATCGGAGCCGAGACGTTGTCCATCGCTTCGATGAACGCCTGCGCGTCCGCGTCTGCTCCCTGGACGCTGGCGATCCTCTCCGCGGGGCGTCCGGTGCGCACCACCGCGGCCAACTGCGCCCAGCGGCGCAGGCAGGAGCCGTGATGGCGGGCCATGGCCAGAACGCTCCCCTGGCCCGATTGTCCCAGGAGCCCGGCGACGCGGGGGGCCCGGTCGTAGCGTTCGCCGTGCTTCACCAGGAGCCCGAGCGAGACCAGGGCGTCGAGCAGGATCCTCGTGGCCCGCAGATCCCCCTCGATCGCCTCCGCGGTCTCTTCGGCGCTGCGAGGTCGGTCGAGAGCCTCGAACACTCCCAGGTCCACCGCGGCACTCAGCACGCACGCCGGCCGGTACTCTCCGGCCAGCTCCAGGACCGACTCGGCCGTCCACTGCTCCACCATCGTCCTTCGCCTCCGACCAGGAAGATACCGAGTTGGCCAGCCGCTGTGCGCGTCGAGCGAGCCCGGCGCGCTCGAGACCGGTAGCGGGCAGCCTCAGCCCAGCTCCGCGACGCGCCACATGACGTCGGGATCGATGCGGGGCGTGAGGTCCCCGTACTCGGTCATGAGCGCGATCTTGCGCCGCAGGTCCGCGCCGAAGCTCGTGCCGTGGATGAAGGTCGTCTGACCCTCTTCGGCGACGGCCATGAAGACCGTCTTGCTCCCCTCCCAAAGCTGCAGCAGGTCGCGGGTGTTGTCGATCTCGAGGCGCACCATCTCGCGCAACCGCTTGCGGGAGGCGCGGCGGCGCCTCTGGTCCTTGCTCTCCAGGAAGCCGTAGACGTTCGCGATCCAGGCGGACACGTTGCGGTTGGTGACGAACCAGCAGCGCAGGGCGCGCAGGCGGTCGAGTTGGTCGGTGAGCAGGTCGGCGGCGTGCTCGTCCCCGGCGTTCGAACGCTCGAGCGCGGCTGCGAGGACTCCGATCGCGCGCTCGAGCGGCGGGCGTGCGCTGCGGTCGATGCGCGTGACCGCCCTGCCCGCCACGGGAGGCGTCATCAGGTCGAAGAGCACGTCGCGGCGCAGGTCGAAGCGGTTGGGATTGTGGTGCGTGCTGAGGATCTGCTCCTCGTAGTAGCGGCGCTTGGACTCGGGGATCGCCTCGATGTCGGGCACCAGCGGACGGGTCAGGATCCGGTACCACGCACACCACGAGATGTAGAGCGGGTTGGGATGGTAGGCGCGGATGGCCCGCTCGGCGTGGCGCCAGGCGCGCACGAGGTCGCGTGCCAGGCGTTCACCCGCCCATCCGCGGGCGATCTCCGTCACCGTCTCATCGATGTCGATCCTCGGGTCGAATTGGAAGCGCCGGAAGACCTCCTGATTCAGATTCCAGCGCACGGCCGAGGGGGGGGCGAGACCGCCGGTGTGCGCCAGGTACTCCGCTCCTGCCGCGTGCATGTCGCGCAGCTTTTCGAAGGTCAACCACGGAGCCGGGACGGCGAGCAGGGGCTCGAAGTTGTTGACCGGCCCGTGCGCGTACATGACGTGCGTGCGGCAATCGGTCTTCTTCAGGCGGCGGATCTCGCTCTTCTCCCGGGCGGCGAAGCGGTTGTTGTAGATCGTGAACGGCCCGACCGAGCAGTCCTCGTAGAGCGGGTGACCGTAGGGTGATTCCCAGCCGCGATCGAAGAGGCTGGCGACCTCCACGTCGACGCCATCTCCGAGCCCGCCCATCACCGCCTCGCGCTCCGGCACGAACGGCTCCAGGCGGGTCGCCACGCGAAAGCCCGGATTGATCTCCGCTCCGCTCGACTGGAGCATTCGCAGGAACTCCACCACGTTGCGCGCCGCGCCGCGGGTGAAGACGTCCTCGTCGGACCACTCGCGCACGAGGTAGGCGCTGCCGTTGGCCCCCACGTAGAGGGAGCGCGTGAACTCGAAGCCGGCGCCGCTGTCGTTGCTCCAGACCGACATGCAGCCCAGCTCGGGGACCTCGCGCAGCAGGTTCTGGATCAGCTCCCGGTAGTGGCGGCGCACGACCGGGTGTGAGACCGCCAGATTGAAGCGCGGCTTGAAGCTGCGGAAGGGGTGGTCGACACGCGCGCCGCGCAGCTCGGGGTACTTGGCCAGGAGCCGCTCGGGAACCGAGCGGGGCTCGAAGCAGGTGATCGAGGGGATCAGCCCGTAGCGCGCCGCGAGCCGGCTATCGGCTTTCAGGCGCTCGAGGTTCCTCTTCAGGTAGCGTTTGGGATAGCAGCCGCGATTGAGGAACGAAGCGACGAACTGGTCGAGCGCAGGCAGATAGGTGTAGAAGCGCGGATAGACCTCGCCCGGCACGCCCTCTTCGTGCCCCTCCGGTGAAGCCAGACCGTTGACCTCCAGGTGGGTGAAGCCGAGGCGCGCCATCTGCCGGGCGTACTCCGCGCGGTCCATGCCGCGCACGCTGCGCGCCGCCTGATTGAAGTACAGGTCCCAGATGGGACGCTGCCAGGCGAAGGCCGGGGTCCTGAGCGGACGGCGTGAGAGGCCTGCGACCGACTGCTCGCGGCAGTCCTCGACCAAGTGCCTGAAGAACGCGTACAGGTGACAGGCAGCCGAAGCGCGCAGGTGCCCGCGGCCCCGGTCGTCCACGCCGAAGAAGACCCAGCGCGCGGGCGGCCTTAGCGCCTTGCCCCGCCAGCTCCGCGGCGAGCGCCCCACGGAGATCGTCAACGTCGCGGCACGCGTGGGTGTTCTGCCGCCCGCGGTGATCGTCGCCGAGCGCGCCGATTCCTCGACGAGCTCGTCGGCGATCGTCGAGCACACTTCGGGGGACCCGGAAGCCAGGTGGATGCGCTGGAGTCCGCTCAGGAACTCCGCCAAGCGGGTGTTCGCGTTCATCATCTCCCTGCGCGCACGAGGATGCTGAAGTCGTTGAAGTCGAGCCTGCGCAGGCTCTTGCCGTCGGTCATCTCGATCACACCACTCCCGATCCGCCCGTTCACGAAGGGGCTCCGGAAGAGCTGATCGACCGGGAAGGGGGCGGGCCTGCGGGCGAGCCGACCGAGGTCATCGCCGAAGCGCCGCTCCAGGAGGATTCCTCCCGGCGCCTCGAAGCGCAGGATGAGAGAATCTCCCGCACCCTGCAGCACGGGCTCGGGGCAGGCCAACACCATCTGCTTGAAGCGCTCGAATGCTCCCGCTCCCTCCGCCAGCATCTCCGCCGGCGGAGTGACCACCACGAATCCCGTCCGCGAACCGTCGAAGCGCAGCCGATCGCGCCCCTCCTCCTCGATCAGGGTTCCCGGCCGCGTGGAGTAGCAGGCCAGGAAGAAGTCGCCGTCGCGGCCAAAGGTCCAGCCCCCAGCTGTGCTGCGTGCGAGGCAGTTTGGCCAGTGGAGATCGACGTGGGGGAAGTTCCAGTCCTCGGGAACCCGGTAGAGCGCCAAGAGGATGTTGTGGTGCTGGTAGACCCTCTCCCAAGGCGAGGCGGAGATCCACTTGTCAGGGGACACGTAGGTGCCCTTCTGCGCGGCCACGCTCTGCGTCAAATAGTGCAGCTCCTCGGGGAAGAACAGCCCCAGCTCTTCGCTGGAGTACGACGGATGGACGGTGAAGAGGGTCGAATTCAGGGCACTGCCGTTCCAGGTGACGTCCCACGTGTGCTGCTGGATCGGCTGCAGGATGCCCCCCTGCAGGCTGCCCAAGCAGAAGAGCGGGGTCATGTAGCCGGTCTTGTAGACCGGTGGATTCAACTCGGGGCCGAAGCGGATCACGTTGCGCACGCGCTTGACTTCGGTGTAGGTGAAGGCGTCCTGGCGATGATTCGCGATGCCCGCCAGCTCCCTGGGCGGGACGTACTCGGAGAGCAAGGCGAGGATCAGCCAGCCGTGCGGATGCTCGGGGCGCTCGATTCCACCGGCGTAGAGATAGTGGTATCCGGCGGCGCGGTTGTCCCGCGTCTGCAGGGCCACGTTCGATGGTGCCCGGCTGTGACCACCGCAGTACGCACCGTGCAGCGACTCACTGAGGTAGTCGACCAGCAGCAGGTCGAGCATCATCCCCGCCATCTGCCGCATCTCCGGGTCCTCGGCGAAGTCGTAGAGGAGCAGCATCGGCGTGACGAACATGAACATGTAGTGCGGCGAGTCGAACTCCCCCTGCCCCTTCGTCGCCGTGAGCCGCGCCCAGTGCAGCAGCCACTCGCGCGCCTCCGCATACAGGCTGGCGCTGCTGCGCCCCATGTACCACCGCTGCGCCGGAGTCTCGGGCCAGGTCTGGGCGGCGAGCAGCATCACCGCGTAGTGCATCACCCAATGGTTCTCGGTGTCGCCGCGGTAGACCGGGTGTTCGGTCAAGAGCGTCCGCAGACGCTCGGAGACCTCGGGCGGCAGATCATCGCCGCCGTGCAGGAGGAGGGCGATCGCCGGCAGCGTGAAGAACATCGAATGCGACGGGTCCTCGAGCTCGCGCAGCAGGAGCTCGACCGAGCGCGGATCCGGCTCCTCTTCACGCAGGGCGAGGATCCCCTGGATGATCCCCAGACGAGTGGCTTCCGGGCCCGGGAGCTGCGAGCGGAAGTGCTCGAGGAGCTCGTCGCGCCGCGCTTGCAGACCAGCGGAGCGCTGGGGACGATGCTCGGGATAAGTCGCCCTTCCCCGTGGCAGCTCGAGACTCCCGGGCGCATCCGCAGGCCCCGCTTCCGGTACCGACGCGCGCTGCACGAAGCGGATGTCGGTCGAAAGGGCCGCCTCCAGACCCAGACGGCTCCAGGAGACGCCGGCATCGACGCTCTCGAAGGCCCCGTCGGTTCCGGTGATGCAGATGTGCCGCGGATCGGCCGGATCGACCGCGATGGCGAAGACGAAGTAGCCGTCCGGCAGCCCGTCGTCCAGCAGGGTCCAGGTGCGCCCGCGATCGTCGCTGCGATGCACTCCGTCGGTCGATCCGACCAGCAGTGTCTCGTCGCAGCCGTCAGGTCGCGTGACGCAGAAACAGATGCGCGGCGAGCCAGCCACGGTCGACCAGCTCTCCCCACCGTCGAGCGACTGGAGCAGGCCGAGCCCGTCGCTCGTGGCCCACATCCGGTGCGGGTCGACTGCATCCTGCACGATCCGACGCACGCGCGCGCCGGGCCCCCTGCGTTCGATGGTCCCGTCGCCAAGGAGGAAGATGCCCCTCTCCGTCCCGACCCACAGAGCCTCCCGGTCCACGGCATCCTGGAGCACGTCGCTGCAGAAGCGGAAGGCGCCGTCGGTGTCCAGCCGCGTCCAGGGATCCTCGGCGAGGATGTCGTCGCAGTGGAACACGCCGTAGGCCGAGGCGGCCCAGGCGCTACGCGGATCGCGCACGTCGATCCAGACGCGTTGCACCTCGGCCATCGCGATTCCGCCGCTCAAGACCCAGGTCTGCCCGCCGTCGCGGCTGACCAGCACGCCGTTGCCACACGCCAGGTAGATCCAGCGTCCACTGGCGTCGATCGCTACGGACGAAGCGATCAGCTCCTCCCAGGCCAGCTTCTCGAAGGCGCCGGCCTGCTCGTCGAAGCGCAAGAGGCCGGTAGGTGGCGAAGCGCCGCCGATGTTGTGGCTGCGGTAGAAATTGATGGTGACCAGCAGGTCCTCGGTCAGCGTGTGCTGCACGGGCGCAGAACACGAGACGAGCAGCAAGGCGGGCATCAAGCCTCGAATCCACATCGAATACGTCCTCATCGGAGGGAGATGCTGCGGCGGCTGGCGTGCGAACGATAGGCCGCGTCCACGACCTCCATGTCGCGCAACGCCGACTCCGCCGTGCAGGGGAAGTCCTCGCCGTCGCGGATCCAACGGGCGAAGCGGGCGTGGACTTCGCAGCGTAGAGCCAGGTCGCGGCAGGCACCCTCGAGCTCGGCGAGCGCGAAGACGCGTTCCCGTCCCGGCTCGTCGTAGGTGAAGACCGGACCCGCGTATGCGGTCGCTCCGCGCACCAAGACGTGCTCGGATGCCACCTGGATCGTCCCCAGCGTGCCGGCGACCATGAAGTGTGACGCGCGCGCCGCGTAGCCCGCGGCGAAGTGGGCAGCCGGGCCACGCTCGAACAACAGCGCAGCCACGTCGCTCTCGTCCTCGAAGACGGTCAGCCCTCGGGTGCCGAGCATGCTGACCTCGACCACCTCCCGGTCGAGGATCCAGCGCGCCAGATTCAGTTGGTGGAGCGCGAGCTGGATGAAGGCCCCACCGCCGACCTGCGCAGGATCGCGACGCCAGTCGTCGGGAGGCGGGGGATCCTTCAGGTAGATGTCGTGTGCCGAGAGCGCTTGGAGGAGCGTGGGTTCGCCCAACCAGCCGCTCGCGACCATCTCCCTGATCTGATGGTGGAGCGGCTTGCTGTGCTCGAACATGGTCACGCCGAGCGGCATCCCCTCCTCCGCGGCGGTCGCCACCATGGCGCGCGCTTGGACGAGATCGCTCGCCATCGGCTTCTGCACGAGGCACGGCTTCTTGGCGCGCACGACCGCTGCGACCTGTTCGCGGTGCAGGTGATTGGGGCTGTTGACGATCACGAAGTCGACCTCCTCACCCAAGAGGTCCTCGAAGCGCCGGTGACGGCTCGCGATCGCGTAGCGCTCTCCCACCTCTGCGAGAGCCTGCTCCCGCGGGTCCTGGATCGCCACGACGCGGAAGTCGCGATTCTGCTCGGCCGCCTGTAGGGTCAGATCGCTGATCCCGCCACAGGCGGCCAGCGCCGCGCGCAGGACGCTCGGCTCGCATTCAGCGCCCATCAGCGCGCCCCTTGCTGCCGCAGGTACCCGATGGCTGCCAGCATCTCCCGCAGCTCGCCGAGGATCTCGCGCGAGCCTGCCTTGGAGGGCAGGAAATGGGTCTCGATTGCGAAGTACCCGTCGTATCTGATCGCCATGAGCTGCGCGAGGTGCGCGGGCCAGTCGATCTCACCGTCGCGCAGCCGGCAACACTGCGCGAAGAGCTCGCCGGGGCGCAGATTCCCGTTCTTGACGTGGACGTTGCGCAGCCAGGGGGCGATCACCTCGACCGCGGCCGCGAGCCGATCGGTGGCGAACTCGTTGCCGTTGGTCGGATCCCAATTGACGCAGAGGTTGGGATGGTCGACCTCGCGGATCAGCTCCACCGTGCGCGCGGCGGTCGAGGCCAGGTAGCCCGGTTCGTTCTCGAGGAGCAGCGGGATGCCGGCTTCAGCGCAGGCGCGAGCGGCCGCCGCCAGGGCGTCGAGTGCGTGGGCGGGGAAGTCGGTGTGCCCCTCGGCCTCGAAGGTGAAGGCGATCAGGTTCTCCGCACCCAAGGCGTGGGCCAGATCGAGCGCTCTGGGCAGTACCTCCTTCAGATCGCGCTCGATTCCCTGGCGCTCGCTCAGCTTGCACTTGAACAGGCCTGGACTGATGGCGGTGATCACCGGGTCGCCCCGCAGCGCCCACTCCGCCAACCGCTCGCGATCGCTCGCATCGAGCTCGGGAAGGCGGCGATCGGAGATGCAGCGCAGCTCCACCGCGTGCAGCTCGTGCTCGACGAGGAAGGCCTCGCATTCGCGCAGGTCCTGGGAGATCTCGTCGGTGATGATGCTGATCGGCTCGTTCATGGTGCTTGCTGCGCGAGGGCCAGGACGATTTCGAGGCTCGTGCCCTGGCGGATGCCGACGTCGAAATCCACGTAGCGGCTGCTCTCGACGCGCGTGTTGGTGAAGGCCACATCCCTTCCATCCAACCGCACCGCAGCAGCCTCGGCATCCTGCGGGAGCAGCACATGGAAGGCCACATCGGAGTCGGCACCCCACAGATCGATGCGCACTCTCCCACCCGCATGCCGAAAGCGGTAGCCGACCTGCGCACCCGAAGCAGCGTACGTCGCCTGCGCTCGCGCCTCGTCGACCTCCGCCGCCAGCCAGCGCGGTGCGATCCGCGCGCGCGCGAAGCCACACCAGCGATCGGAGATCCCCGCCAGCCCCTCGATCAGCGCGTAGAGCATGGCGCTCGAGCCCCAACCGTCGGTCGCCGAGGCCTCGGGACTGGTGCTGCTCTCGACGCTGGCCGGCTTGCCGTCGGGGTGGTACCAGAGATAGGTCTCGCCGCGCTCGGCGATCAGGGCGTGGTAGCGTGCGAGGATCTCCACCCCGTAGGCCTCGAGCCCGTGCTCGAAGGCCGCGCGGGCCAACTCGCCGCCCACCAAGGGCATGATGCCGCCGTTGCAGTAGGCGCCGGGCAGGAGCAGCTCATCTCCGAACACGCCGGCTGGAAAGGGGGGATCGATCGAGAACCACTCGGCGAACGCCTCGCCCGCGCGGCCGCGCTCTCGGTATTCGCGCAGGATCGCAAGTGCCTGCTCGTGAGAGGCGGCGCCGCGATTGATGTTCATCGCGTTGCTCAGGCTCAGCTGCCGAGCTTCCTCGACGCCCTCGATCTCCACCGGAGTCAGCTTGACGAAGTGGGTGTAGAAGCGCCCATTCCAGCAGATGCGGTTCATGCCCTCGAGAAGCGCCCGCGCGCGCTCCTCCCACTTCTGCGCCCGCTGGTCGAGGCCGAAGGCCCGAGAGAGCCGCGCCACGATGCGGCACGCTTCGAAGTACCCGCTGATGTCGCCGTGCATCACCCCCCAGAAGGTGTGATCGTCGATCTGGAACTGCAGCCACTCATGGCGTCCAGCGCTGTAGGCGAAGTCCCAGGTGTCGATCGTGTAGGCGCGCTTGACGAGCCCGGTGTCGGCATCCCAGCGCCAAGGGTGCGACCAGACGTACTCCAGCGCGCGCTCCAGCGCCGGCAGCAGCTCGCGGATCCAGCCCTCGTCGGCGCAGGCCTGGAAGGCGAGCCAAGCGGCCTTGACGAAGCGGTACTCGACGTCCGCCTCGACAGGCACACGCACGTACTTGGTCCAGTTCTCCCGCTCGCTCGGCAGCTTCTCGGGAAAGGTCGTGAAGTAGTCGAAGATGCGTCCGTTCGCGCCCTGCGTCTCGGCGAAGTGCTCGACGACGCTCTTCAGATCGGGCTCGAAGTACTTCACTCCGCGCAGCATGTCGCTGTAGTCGCGGATCCAGATCGACTTCGCGTCGGGTGCGCGGTAGCCGCGGATCGGTCTGCCGTCGATCACCACGTCGAGTGCGTCGCACGCCAGGAAGCCCTCGATCCGGGGAACCAACGAGTCGAGGTCGGCGCGTCCGGTTTGGAGGAAGGTCTCAGCCACGGCCGTCTCCTGCATCCGCTCTCAAGGGCCGGATACTGCCGCGCTGCAGTCCGATCCGAGAGCAGAGCGTATCACACGTGGGCCGGTCGACTCCGATTGCTCCTTCCCCTAAGATGCTCCGCTCTGGATGAACGAGCACACCGACTCCAACGAACCTGTCAGCCGAGCGCAGTCGGACGTCGGCCGGGCCGAGGAGGGAGGCGGAGTGACTTCCAGAGAGCTCGTGCATCGAACGCTGGCCTTCGACGCTCCTCCCCGCATCCCGCGCCAACTCTGGTTCCTGCCCTGGGCCGAGTTCCGGCACGGCGACGAGCTGGTCGCCATTCAGCGGCGCTTCCCCGACGACATCGTTTCGGTCCCAGGCCTCTACCTGGAGCCTCTGATCACCAAGGGGAGGCGCTACGAGCTCGAGCCGTACACCGACGAGTGGGGGTGCGTATTCGAGAAACTGGAACGGGGCGTGATCGGAGAGGTGAAGCGCCCGCTGATCGAAGATTGGTCGCGGGTCGACGACGTCCGTATCCCCAGGGAACGCCTGGCCCTCGACGTCGCGGGGATCGATGACTTCTGCCGTGGAACGGACCAGTTCGTCATCGCCGGGGTCTTTCCCAGGCCGTTCGAGCAGCTGCAGTTCCTGCGCGGCTCGGAGAACCTCTACCTCGACCTCGTCGATCAACCTCCTCAGCTCGCGGTGCTCCTCGAGCGCATGCACGAGTTCTACGTCGAGGAGCTGGAGCGCTGGGCGCGCACGCGGGTGGACGCCCTGATGATCATGGACGACTGGGGCACGCAGCACGCGATGCTCATCTCACCACTCCTGTGGAGGCAGATGTTCAAGCCGCTCTACCGCGACTACATCGAGATCGCCCACGCCGCGGGGAAGCCGATCTTCATGCACTCCGACGGGTACATCCTCGACATCCTGCCCGACCTGGTGGAAATGGGGTTGGACGCCATCAACAGCCAGGTCTTCTGCATGGACGTCGAGCTCCTGGGTGAGCGCTTCGGCGGGAAGATCACCTTCTGGGGTGAGATGGATCGCCAGCAGATCCTGCCGCGAGGATCGCGGGAGGAGGTCCTCGCCGCGGCTACCAGGTTGCGCAGCGCCTTCCATCGCGGCGGCGGGTGGATCGCGCAGTGCGAGTTCGGACCCGGCGCCGACCCGGGGAACGTGCGTACATTCTTCGAAGCCTTCGAGGGCGGCTGAGCGGGAATCGGTCGGCTCTCCTCGAACAGGAACCTCTCATGAACATCCTGGGACTGCACCCGCTCGACTTTGCAGTCATCCTGCTCTACGTGGCGGTCATCCTCTGGCTCGGCCACCGCGTGGGCAAGGGCACGAGGAACACCGAGGACTTCTACATCGCCGGCCGCAAGCTGGGCAAGTTCTACCAGTTCTTCCTGAACTTCGGGAACGCGACGAACGCCGACCAAGCGGTGGCCGTCTCGCGCGAGATCTACCGCCAGGGCATCGGGGGCATGTGGATCCAGTACCTGGTGCTGTTCCTCACGCCCTTCTACTGGTTCACGACGATGCTCTTCCGCCGCTCGCGGCTGATCACCATCGGGGACTACTTCAGCGAGCGCTTTCGAAGCCCGTTCCTGGGCGGAGCCTTCGCGGTCTTCACCTTGGCGATGGCCCTCATCGGCGGGGGTGTCAGCTACACGGTGGCGTCCAAGACGATGATGGCGCTCACCCCCAAGGCGGAGAGCGAGTACACCGAGGCGGAGCGTCAAAGCGTCGAGCAGTATGACGAGTACCAGGAGCTCAAGAGCGAGCTGGCGTCCGGGCTCGAACCCGAGCAGGAGGCGCGCTACGAGGAGCTCGGCGAACGGATCAAGCGCGGTGAGCTGCGCTCCTTCATCTCCACCACCGATCCGCTCCTGTTCTGTCTGGTCTACGCGCTGATCGTCGGGATCTACACCGTCCTAGGCGGGTTCACCGCGGCCGCGATCACGGACGCCATCCAAGGCATCCTGATCGTCACCTTCTCGCTGCTTCTGATCCCAATCGGTCTGAGCCGCGTCGGCGGCTTCAGTGGTCTGCACGACACGGTGCCGAACTTCATGTTCGAGCTCTTCGGATCGGCGGCCACCAGCGAGTACGCCTGGTACACGATCCTGGCGATGGTGGTCGCCAACCTGGTCTCGATCGTGGCGGCTGCGCCGATGATGGCCACCGCCGGATCGGCGAAGGACGAGATGACCGCGCGCGTGGGCATGATCGGCGGGATGTTCTTCAAGCGCTTCATCATGCTCTTCTGGGCGCTGGCCGGTCTGCTCGCGATCGCGCTCTATGGCGGGCAGCTCCACGACCCCGACCTGATCTGGGGTCACATGACCTACGACCTGCTCTTCCCGGGCGCCATCGGGCTGATGCTGGCCGGCATCCTGGCCGCCAACATGTCGACTCTGGACGCCACCTCGGTGACCAACTCGGCGCTCTTCATCCGCAACCTCTACCAGCCCCTCGTCCCCGGAAAGTCGGAGCGCCACTACATCAACGTCGGGCGCGTGGTGATCGTCGTCATCCTGGGCGGCAGCTTGGTGACCGCGATGCTGGTGGACAGCCTGCTCGAGCTGTTCAAGTACTTCATCTCGCTGCCCGCCGTCTTCGGCGCGGCGATCTGGCTGGGTTTCGTCTGGCGGCGCCTGACGCGTTGGGCGGTGATCGTGCAAGTCCTGCTCTGTTTCACGATCTATGCCGTGGTTCCCAACCTCTTCCAGGCGCTCGACGTCACACGCAACCACCCGCAGCTGTTGCTCGAGACTGAAGAACGGACCCAGATCATCACTACGGGCGCCCTGGCGGAAGACGTCGAGGCCGGGCGCGCCACGGAGATCGGTCAGACGATCACCAAGCAGCATGTGACGCCGCCCACAGGCGTCTTCTTCGAGAAGGTCGTGCGCATCGACCCCGAAGACCCCGATTCGCCCAAGCAGGGACAGGGCCGCTTCCATGCCGAGCTCTGGATCCTGAGTTGGGTGGGGATCGACTTCTCCGGCTATTCGAAGGCCGAGATGGTGGCGATCCGCTTCTTCTTCGATGCGCTCATCCCCTTCCTCTTGCTCTTCCTGCTGAGCGCGATCACGAGGCCGGTGGGGCGCAAACACCTGGATCGGTTCTTCGGGAAGATGCACACGCCGGTGCGGGGTACGCCCCAGGAGGAGGAGCGCGCACTGGAGGAAGCTGCCGCGCACCCCGAGAGATTCGAGGCGCAGAAGCTGCTGCCCGGCTCCAGCTGGGAGATCCTCAAGCCCGGACGCGCCGACCTGTGGGGATTCGGCGGCAGTTGGGTCCTGGTCGGATTCATCGTGTTCCTGCTGTGGCTGCTGGTGAACATCGGCGCGTGAGGGGAGCGGTGGTCCTTGCGCTTCTCCTAGCCTGAAGGCTGCTCGAGCAGATCGACCTCCTCGAAGCGTCCCGCGCGACGGTCGAGCCGGAGCGTCTTCACCTCGCAGCCCGCGAGCTTCACCCTCGTCCGCGCACCGGCGCAGGGGATGGAGAGGGTGGTGGTGCGCGCCCTCCCCGTGGGCTCGAAGAGGCGGATGATCAGGTCCTCGTCATCCTCGGCCAACTTGAAGGCCGTGACCTGGACGACCCGATCGGAGAGGAGCGCCCCGGCGCGCGGTCTCTGGCCCCCTCCGGGGGGAAAGAAGGTCAGCGCCATCGGCGGCGCGTTGCGGACCAGCGCTTCGCGATCGATGTCCCTCAGGCGCCCGGTCACGGGCCCGGCGTTGAGCCAGAAGCGGAAGCGGTGCTCCCCCTGATCGATGCGCGGAGTGAAGCGGTCCTGCTCGACGATCGTGCACTCCGGTCCCGTGGGATGGCCGGCGTATGCCGGCGAGCGCAGCAGAGAGAGGCGCAGCTCGCCGCGCTGCATGTCCAATCCGTAGGTCCCGTCATTGATGCACGTCAGCGCGAGATCCTGGCTGTCGGAGACGACAGCGACCCACTGCTGCGCCAGCGCCTCGTCGCCGTTGGCGGGCAACTCCGCCACACCGAAGGCCACCTGGCCACGCAAGCCCGCATCGCGCAGGAGGGTCGGGATGGCGAGCTTCAAGAGGCGGTCCTTCTCGTTCCAGAGGACGCGCAGGGCGACCTCGACCTCCGTGCCCTGCTTCGGGAACGAGTACTGCTGGCAGATGAACGAGTCCCCGTAGCCGAAGAGTGTCTCGACCACGCTGCGCACCGGTCCGTCCTCGATCACGCGCACCGAGGGGAGGAACCCACCCACGAGGCCCGAGAAGCGCGCCCCGGCCCGCTTGGAGAGCAAGCGGAAGGTGCCGGCCCGCTTGCGGAAGCGCGTCGTGCGCATCCCCCACGGATCGGCATCGTCGGTCATCACCAGCGACTTGCAGGCGCCCTTGGCGAGGACCTCGACACCGCGCACGCGCAAGGAGTCGATCAACCCGGTCCGGCAGTTGATCTCGGCCCGCAGTGCGTCGCTCTTGAACACGATCCGTCCGCTGCGCTCCCTCAGGCGCCTGGGGGGGGCTTTCGGGATCATCTCCAGCAGGCAGTCGAAACGGTTCATGCGCCCGGGCTCGAGGCGAGCGCGGAAGGCGATGCGCTTGCGGTGATCCTCGTCGATGTTGCAGCGCTCCTTCTCCGCCTGGACCGGCAACTCGGCTCGTCCGGCCCGCAGTGAGGGCTGCATGAAGCGGCTGGTCTTGTGGGGCCACTGCGGCTGGAGCTCGCACTCGACGATCGTCTCGACGGCAAAGGGGTGCGAGTTGTACACGAGCACGGGGAACTCGCCGCCGCGAGCCTTGCGCTGTCCCGCGGCCAGGGCGAAGAAGGCGCGGGCCTTGACGCGAGAGAGGATCTCGAGGCCGTGATCGAGCGTGCGCACAGCCGTCCCTTCGACGGCTTCGATCGACGTTCCGGGAAGGCTGTCGTGGAACTCGCTCCACGCCAGGTCGCGCATCGCCTCCCGGAGCTCGGAGCGTGGATAGGCCAACAGGTCCTGCGCGCAGGCCGTGGTCGCCATCCTCTCGGCGCTGATCAGCTCGCACTCCAGACGGCGATGAAGCACCTTGACCCGTCTCATCGAGGTGTAGCACCCCACGGCCCAGGGGTTGAGGTCTCCCTCGTGCCGCGGCAGCTCGGGACGCGCTCGGCGCTGCTGGGCCACGTAGCGCTCCGGTGTGGAGTGACGGATGTCGACGCCGCGGATCGCGCGCATGGCGCGGGCCAGATCGCGCAGGTCCTTGCGCGACGGACCCCCGCCGTGGTTGCCGACGCCCCAGAGCAGCAAGCTGACCTCCTCGCCCCGACTCCCCGCGATCCACTCCTCCAGCCGCTCGCGCGCCTTCCCCGGGGCGGAGTTGTAGTGAGCGGTGGCCAGGGTGGCGCGGATGCACGAGCCGTCGTATCCGATCCAGTCGAACTCCGGTCCGGGCAGGGGGTGGTCCCCGAGGGGGGGACGGCAGTAGACGTAGGAGTCGTAGCCGCTGCGCGCCAGGATCTGCACCAGGCCTCGCGTGTGCCCGAAGGGGTCGAAGTTGATCGCGGTGGTCAAGTCCACGCCGAATCGATCAGCGAAGTACCGCTTGCCCAACAGGATCTGGCGCACGAAGGACTCGCCCGCGGGCATGTTGCAGTCGGGTTGGAGGAACCAGCCCCCCATGATGTGCCAGCGTCCGCAGCGCACCAGGCGTCGTATGCGCTCGAAGAGCGCAGGCTCGTAGAGCTCGACCCACTCGTAGAGCACGGCTTCGTTGTGATTGAACACGAAGCCATCGAACTCCTCGCACAGGTCGGCCGCGGCCCGGAAGGTGGAGAGCGCCTCCGCGGCTCCCTCTTCCCATTCCCAGAGCCAAACGGGGTCTATGTGGGAGTTGCAGACCAAGTGGACCGTCGGCCGGGGTTTCGTTGCGCTCATGCTTCCTCCTGCGGAGGTGTCATGATATCGCCGCGATCGGCTCTCCAATCGCGCGCAGGCAGCGTGCCCCCGCGCGATCCACGTCTCCCCCGGCCTCGCTGGGCTCGACTGCGACGATCGCAGCCCAACAGGCTGTCGCGAAGAAGAGCCGGCGCTACAATCGATGCACCAATTCCAGGAAGGGTCAGAGCGGTCCGCTCGCTCGCTGCGTGAGCTCGAAGGACGCGGCGGTCGACGGCGGTTGGACAGGAGACGGTCCCCGAACCCGGAGGCTCCCATGTTCGCACACCTCGCAGCCCTCGCACTCTCGACCTGCATCTCCCTCGGTGAGGAGGAGTTCGGCAACAAACCCAGGCCCAACGACCCGGATTGGGCGCAGGGGGTCGTCGAGCTCGCCAACGACGCCCACCGGGTCTACCGTCGCTGGGTCAACGGCAACCAGGAGTTCTTCTTCCAGGGCGACTCCGCGGCCGTGAACCGTGCGCTCGAGCAGTTCGCCCGCGTCGAGGCCGATCTTCGAGAGGTGGTCCTGATGCCGAAGCGCGGGCGGACCGACAGCTTCGACAGCAAGAAGCGCATCGACTTCGACTGGCGGCTGTACGCACCCAGCGGGCTGTGCCTCGGCCCCGCACGGGCAGGCAACCCTCCCGTCTACCCTCCGCACGCGACCCTGACGGTGCACGTGCAGGGGGCGATCACCCTCGAGCGCCTCAGAGTCCCCGCCGGGATCACCCTCATCGCGCCCGATCAGCTCCTCGAGCGCTACCAGAGGGCCGCGGAGCAGCGCGAAAAAGACTATGCGCTCACCATCGGGCACGCCGCGCGCACGAGGCTCGCAACCGAGATCACGCCGCACAGCCCCGAGGAGCGAGAGCACTACGAGGCCCTGCGCGATTTCGTCCAGGAGCGTCGCGGAGTCGAGCTCGAGCTCGAGTGGAACGCCACGGAGCTGAGCTTCCGAGCTTCCCTGGTCAATCGTCGTGGGAGCGCCGTGACGATCCTCTTGCCGGGAGACGGCAGCGATCGTCGCCGACGCACACCGTTCATCGTTTGGGAGGTGAGCGATGCGAAGACGGGAGAAGCGGTGCCACCCCTTGGATTCATCGGCTGCGGCAACATGGATCCTCTGCTTCCCGACGACATCGTCACCCTGGCTCCCTCGGAGCGCTGCGACCTGGGTCGCTGGCTCGGCAAGCCTCACATCCCCGAGGACGGGGCGTACCGCGTGCGTCTCGTCTACGGCAACGTGCCAACCTGGCCCGCGATGGAGCGGACGACCGACGATGCGACCCTGGTCGAAGCGGTGCACGCGAGCACGCCGCTCTACGTGACGAGCGACGCGCTCGAGGTCACGGTTCGGCGCTGACCGAGATCCCGTGCAGGTTGCGAGTGACGCGCGGGCGGCGATGCAGTGCCCACGGGGCCAGGCTGGGGCGCCCGTGGCGCCTGACAACTGGTCGGTGCGAATAGTCAAGAATCTGGCCGTTGACGCCATCCAGTGCCGCTCTATGCTCGCCTGAGCGCCCTCGGAACGCCTTCTGGGGAGCCCACGGGCATGATCCTGATCGACCTGGACCGCCGCTCCGCCACCCCCCTCCACCGCCAGATCGTGGAGCGCACGCGGGAGACGATCGCGAGCGGAGCGCTGCTCCCGGGGGAGCGGCTGCCGTCGACGCGCGCGCTCGCCGCTCGGCTCGGCGTCCACCGCTCGACGGTCGCCCTGGCCTACCAGGAGCTGTGGTCGCTCGGCTTCGTCGAGCTGCGCCAGGGAGCGCGGCCGCGGGTGCGCGCGCGGCGCGAGCCCTTGGATCGGGAGGCCCGAGCCGACGAAGGGCTGATCGACTGGGCGGCCGCCTCCTCGCCGGCGGCGAGCGAGGTTTGGCGTCAGTACCGGCTCTTCCCGGCGCGGGCCGCGGCGGGAGGAGAGGGCGCGAGCTCCATCTGCTTCGCGCGCATCGACATGGACCCGCGGCTCTTCCCGCTCGAGCGGTTCCGCTCTTGCCTGAACCGGGCGCTGGCGCGGCGCGGGAGCGAGCTCCTGAGCTACGGCGAGCCGCGGGGCTACCTGGCCTTGCGTGAAGCGCTCGCGCGCCGGCTCGAGCAGCACGGCATCGTCGCGGACCTCGCCGAGATCCTCCTGACCAACGGCTCGCAGCAGGCCGCCGACCTCCTCCTGCGCGTGATCGGTCGCGCGGGTCGGGCCGTCGCGGTCGAGGCGCCGACCTACGACCACCTGCTGCCGCTCCTGAGCGCGCACGGCCTGCGCCCGATCGAGGTCCCGCTCCGACACGACGGCCTGGATCTCGACCTCCTCGAGGAGACGCTGGCGAGGGAGGAGCCCTGCCTGGTCTACACCATGCCGAGCTTCCAGAACCCGACGGGCCTCACCACGTCTCAGGCACACCGGGAGCGACTGCTCTCGCTGTGCGAGGCGCACCGCGTGCCGCTCTTCGAGGACGGCTACGACGAGGAGATGCAGTACTCGGGCAAGGTGGTGCTCGCGATCAAGTCGATGGACCGCAACCGGGTCGTCGTCTATTCCGGGACCTTCTCCAAGGTGCTCTTCCCCGGAGCGCGCGTGGGATGGGTCGTGGCGCATCCCGAGTGCATCGAGCGCATGGTCGCCGTCCGGCACTTCGCGGAGATCGCTCCCAACGCGATCCTGCAGGCGGCGCTGCACGAGTTCCTGGCCCGTGGCTTCTTCGATCAGCACGTCAGCCGGATGCACCGGGTCTTCCGCAAGCGGATGCGCACGGCGCTCGACGCGCTCCGCACACACGTCGATCCCCGCTGGGCGCGCTGGACCGAACCGCGCGGTGGCTATCTGATCTGGCTGAGCCCCAGGCCGGTCCCGGACGCCGGTCTCGACTGGTGCGCTCATCTGGCCTCTCACGGGATCGAGGTCGCCGCCGGGCACTTCTTCTACTCCTCGAGCCCGGCCCACCCGCACCTGCGTCTCTCGATCTCCACCCTGAACGAAGAGGAGATCGAGGCAGGCGTGCGACGGCTGGCAGCCGGGCTGCGGGAGATCTACGGCTGACCGGGGGACGGATCGATGCGCGTCTGGAACACCCACCCCCGGATGAACGTGACCCTCCACCGGGGTGCGGGAGCGTCCGTCTTCGACGACACGGGTCGACGCTGCCTAGATCTGCTGGCGGGAACCTGGTGCTGCGTGCTCGGCCACGGTCACCCGCGCCTGGTGCGAGCGGTCACCGACCAGCTCGTGACGCTGGCTCACGTCGCGCCCTCCGTCCTCGTCCCCGAAGTCGACGACGCGCTGGAGAGGCTCGCGAAGGTCCTACTCTCCCCTCTCTCGCGCGGCGTCCTCCTGAACACGGGCAGCGAAGCGGTCGAGCTCGGTCTCAAGATGGCGAGGGCCGCGACCGGCGAACGGGCTGTCGCGGTGATCGAGCGCTCCTACTACGGAGCCACGATCTCCGCCCTCTCCCTCTCGGAGCTCGGGCGGACGGCGAGCTACCTCCCTCCGGTTCCCGACCTCCTGCGGCTCCCCGCGCCCCACTGCGCGCGCTGCCCCGCGGGACGGGAGGCGCCTTGCACGGAGGGCTTCCCCTGCCTGGACGACCTCGCCGCGCGGTCGGAGGAGATCGAGCGGGGAGCGCGTCCCCTCGCCGCCGTGCTCTACGAGCCCGTGCTGGCGAACGCGGGCGTCGTCGTTCCCCCCCTGGGCTATGGCCGGCGGCTCGCGGAGCTCACCCATCGCGCGGGCGCCCTGCTCTTGGCCAACGAGGTGACCACGGGCCTCGGCCGCACCGGACGCTGGGTCGCGTTCGAGCAGGAGGGGATCGTCCCCGACATCCTCGTCCTGGGGAAGGCGCTCGGCGCGGGCCTGCCCGTCAGCGCGGTCGTGACCAGCGCGGAGGTCGAGGAGCGCTGCCGGGGGCGCTTGCTCCACGTGCAGTCGCACCAGAACGACCCCCTCTCGGGGCGGATCGTGGCCACGGTGCTCTCGATCCTCGAGGACGAGGACCTGGTGGCCCGGGCCGCGCAGCGTGGTGCGCTGCTGCTCGAGCTCCTGGAGCGGCTCGCGGAGGAAGGCCCCTGGTTCCAGGAGGTGCGAGGACGCGGGCTCCTGGTGGGAGTGGAATTCGCCGCGCAGTGGGCGGAGCGGGGCAGCGACGTGGTGTCCCGCCTCTTCGAACGCGGCTTCCTCGTCAACTACCAGCCCCACACCGCCGCGCTGAGGCTGTTCCCCCCCTACGTGATCGACAGCGCGGAGATCGAGTCCTTCGTCGCGGCCCTGAGAAGCGTGCTCCTCGACGTGGCCACGAGAGACCAACGAAAAGAGTGACCATGAAGCCGAAGAACTCCTACGCCGACGACCGGCGGGCCGCGGCGTACGCAGCCCTGCGCTTCGAGGGGACCTACTACCTGGCCTACCGCGACCTGCCCGAGCTGATCGGAGAGCACGTGGAGGGGAGGAGGGCGATCGACTTCGGCTGCGGGACCGGCCGCTCGACGCGCTTCCTGCGCCGGCTGGGCTTCGCGGTGACGGGAGTGGACGTCTCGCGGGAGATGCTCGCGATCGCGCGCACCGCGGATTCCGACGGGGACTACGTTCTCGTGCGGGGGGACGAATCCGACGCGCTCTCCCGGGAGGCGGTGGACCTCATCCTCGCCGCGTTCACCTTCGACAACGTCCCGATGCCGGACAAGCCGCGGATCCTGCGGGACCTCGCCGCGCGACTGCAGCCCGGGGGCGCGCTGATCGTCCTCGTGTCCTCCCCCGAGATCTACCTCCACGAGTGGGCGTCCTTCTCCACCAGGGACTACCCGGAGAACCGCCACGCCCGGACCGGCGATCGCGTACGCATCGTGATCACCGACATCGAGGACGGTCGGCCCGTCGAGGACGTCGTGTGCGACGACGGGACCTACCGCTCCCTCTTCAGCGATGCCGGCCTGCGCATCGCGGAAGAGCGGCGGCCCCTGGGCGGGCTGGACGACCCGTGCGAGTGGGTCAGCGAGTCGCGCATCCCTCCCTGGGTGATCTACGTCCTCGTTACCGAGAACGCCGAGGCGCGCGCCGGCCGCTCCCACGGTCCCTAGGAGTGGATCTCGACCCGGGCCCTCGCGCTTTCTGCCTGCTCCCTGCTAAACCTGGTTCAGGTCCACCCCACTGGCGAGTCGTGCCCGCACGGCGCGCTCGCGTCCCCCCTCCCCGGAGAATCCGTTGAAGAACGCCTCCATTCTCCCCGTCGGCGTCCTCGTCGCCGGACTGCTGTCGCTCCTCGCCCTGCCCGTGGTCTGCCAGGAGGAGACCGTCGCCGAGAGCGTCACAGTCGACGTCCAGAGCTCCTCGCGGCACCCGCTCCTCTCTCCGGTCGAGTACGAGGACGTTCACAAGCAGTCCCTCTTCCTGACGATGGAAGACGGGACCCGCCTCGCCGCGGACATCTTCCGGCCCGCGGTGAAGGGGCACCCGATCGAGGAGCCGGTTCCCCTGGTCTGGCTGTACACGCGCTACAACCGCGCGTTCCAGGTCGGCAACCGGGTGCTCGATTCGATGGAGCAGCCGGTGCTGCGCGAGCTCGTGCGCCGCGGCTACGCTGTGGCCGCGGTAGACGTGCGAGGGGGTGGCGCGTCCTTCGGCCGCTACGATGGGCCGTTCAGCCCCGCCGAGGTTCGCGATGGGAAGCAGGTCATGGACTGGTTCGCCGCCCAGTCCTGGTGCGACGGCAACCTCGGCATGTACAGCGGTTCCTATCTCGGCGCGGTGCAGTACTTCGCGGCCTCGACGGGATCGCCCCATCTCAAGGCGATCATCCCCTCGGTGGCGCCCGCGGACCTGTACGCCTTCGCCTGGGCCGGCGGGATCTACCGCGACGACTTCCTGGAGCAGTGGACCACGCTCACGAAGCGGCTCGATACGCAGCGCACCGTCGCTCCGGTCGCCGAGGACACGGACGGCGAGCTCCTGACCGCGGCCATCGCGGAGCACCGGGGGAACCGCGACACGAACGAGCAGTACGCAGCCCTTCCCTTCCGCGACGGAGTGGATTCCGAGCTGGAGATCCCCCTCTTCGTGGCCACGAGCCCGATCCACCACCACGAGGCGATCTCGCGCTCGAACGTGGCCGTGTATCACATCGCGGGCTGGCTCGACTGCTTCACGCGCGACGCCGTCGTCCTCTACTCCAACCTCGAGAATCCACAGCGCATCGCGATCGGTCCCTGGTTCCACCAAGAGCGCCACGAGTTCGACGATCTCGGCGAGCACCTGCGCTGGTTCGACTACTGGCTCAAGGGCATCGACAACGGCATCGCCGACGAGCCGCCGATCCACTACTACGTGATCGGCGCTCCCGTGGGCCGGCGCTGGCGTGCGGCCGAGGCCTGGCCCGTCCCCGCGGACCGCGAGAGGCTCTACTTCACCCCGGGCGACCCCCAGCCCACCCGCGGGACCCTGGTGACCACCGCGCCCGCCGACGCGGGGCGCATCTCCTACCTCGTCGATCCCTCCACGACCAGCGGCAGCGGCAATCGCTGGCGCAACGGCTACGGGGGGAAGAAGGGGTACGAGGACCTGGCCCTGAACGACGGGAAGGGCGTGAGCTTCACCGCAGCGCCTCTCGAGGAGGATCGCGAGGTGATCGGCCACCCGGTCGTCACCCTGTGGATCGAATCGAACGCGACCGATGGGGACTTCTTCGTCTACCTCGAAGAGGTCGAGGACGACGGCTTCTCCCGCTACGTGACCGAGGGCTGCCTGCGCGCCTCCCACCGCGCCACGCAGGAGCCCCCCTACGCGTACCTCGGCTTGCCCTGGCACCGGAGCCACGCCGAGGACATCGAGCCCCTCGAGCCGGGAAACCCGGTGATGCTCGAGATCGACCTCCAGCCCACCGCCTGGTACTTCGACGCCGGCCACCGGATCCGCGTCACCGTCACCTGCGCCGACGCGCACAACTGCGCGACCCCCATCCCCGACCCCGTTCCGACGGTGATCTTCCACACGGGAGCGGACCGCTCCTCCTCCATCGAGCTGCCCTTCGCCAGCGACGAATAGGTCCCCCAGGAGCTCGGGCTCTCAGAGCCCCAGCAACGCGTCGATGTCCGCCAGCCCCACCCAGTAGTCCCCGGGCGGGGGCGTCTTGCGCCAGAACCAGAAGCGGATGTCGTGGCAGTTGACGTACGTGTTCCCGTAGACCTGGAAATCGCCGCCCATCAGGTCGATGTGGCAGTTCTCCACGATCTTCGCGTTCCGGTTCTCGGCGCGATTCGACGTGTCGGCGATGTACTGCCCGTCGGCGGTGGAGATCAGGTACCACCCGGGGTGCTGCGAGGGCTCGTCTCCCTCCATCTTCATGACGAGGGGGATCCGGCTCCCCGCGGCGGTCACGTCGTCGTAGGTGAAGGAGTTGTTCCGAATGACGATGTCGTAGGGGAGGAGCTCGTCGTAGGTCGAGACGCTGTTGTTGGCCGACGAGTAGATCAGGTAGATGTTCGGCGTCTCGCCCACCGTCCCCGTGCAGACGAATGTGTTGTTCTCGACCACCGAGTCGTGGCACTCGTCGCGGAACTTGACGTAGGCGCCGCCGCAGTCCTGGAAGTAGTTGTGGTGGATCCACAGGTCATGCGCCCCGTACGCGTTGTAGATCATGTGATCGGGCGCGTCGGCGCCGATCTCGACCCAACTGGAGTACTCCCAGGTGACGTCGTGCGTGGTGTGCCGGTGCGCGCCGGTCATCCCGAAGTACATGTGGGTGATGCCGACGAAGCTGCATCCCTGGACCGCGATCTCCTCCGTGTTCTCACCGACCGACCCGATCAAGCCGATGCGCAGGACGTACTGCATCTGCTCTGCGTTGTCACTGGTGAAGTGGAGGTGGCGGAAGCGGTAGTTCTGGCAGTCGTGGATCAGGCAGTACTCGTCCGTCGAGCCGCCACCGTCGGACCAGCGGACGGCGAACGGCGTCTCTCCCTCGATCAGGGTGTGGTGGACCGGATCGCCCAGACCGTAGAGCTCGAGGTGGTCCCGGTACTCGCCGGCGAGCAGGACGACTCGCACCGGCTGCGCCACCGCCGCCGGGTTCACCACGCCGCTCCAGAACGAGCCGTCGTCGTAGTCGGCGGCGTTCCCGGGTGAGCTGCCGTCCATGAGACCCGCGCCATCGGGCGAGGCGTAGAGCCGCGTGTAGTCCTCGCCCAGCGAGACGTCGTCGAAGCGGAACGCGCCGCTGGAGGCGGGCTCGCTGTGGCAGCGGATCCGGGCGTACGCGGCGCCCGGATCGGTCAGAGACGCGATCTCGAGCTGCTCGAAGGTCCGGGAGCTGGTGGCCGCCGAATGCGCGGAGAGCAGCTGCTGGCTCGCATCCAGGAGCTCGAGCGTGACCGAGGCCGAGCCCGTCCCTTGCGAGCGCCTGGCGCGCAAGGACAGCCGGTACGGCGTGTCCGGCGTCACCGGCACCACGTACGAGACGCCGCAGGACTCCGTGGTCGAGACGTCCTGGAGCGCCAGGACGACGTTCCCTCCCCACGGAGGAGGGCCGGTGAGGGGATGGGACAGCGCTCCGATCCACGGGAGCTCGTCGAAGCGCGCCTCCTGGACCGATCCGGCGTGGCTCGACTCGACGGTCCAGTGCACCGGCAGGAGGCCCGGCAGCGCCGCGTCGAAGCCGCCGTCGTGGATGCGCTCGTCCGCGAGCACCAGGCTCACGCTGTCGAACCACCCCGCGCCGGTCGCTGTGACTCCCGACTCGAGGAGGACCCGCGCGGAAGCCGCGCCGGCCGGCGCGGTCGCCGTCACGGAGAGGAGGGACCAGGCGGAGCTGGACGAGCTCGTACCTTGCGACCCGAGAGACCCCCCGCCGGAGTCGTACCAGGAGAGCCGCAGCGAGTTGCCGGCGCCGGATTCGCGCCGGTACCAGGAGCGCAGCGTGTAGACGGAGCCGGGCTCCACCGAGATCGCATCCGATTCCAGTCCCCACCCGGCTGTCGCGCTGCCGTCCGCGATCTCGACTCCGTTCGTACCGTGGCACGCCGCGAACCGGGCGACGGTGAAGCTCCCGTAGCCTCCGGGAAAGGCGTGCGCGCTCCAGTAGAGCGGGATGTCGCCATCCGGCCCGGCTGCGACCTTGTACTCGAACCCGGCATTGGCGACCCGGTTCACATTCGGCATGCCCGCCTGTCCGAGAGCCGGGAGACCGAGCAGGGCGGAAGCCGCGAACCGCACGGCGAGCTTGGTCGCCATCGATCGCAATGCTCGTCTCATGAAGCCACTCCGGTGCAGGTTCCGGCCCCGATGCTCTGCGTGTCTCCGAACCTCTTGGATTCCCGAGATCTCTTACGCACCCAAGACCCGACGTACATCAGAACCCAGTAACGGACCCAGGCCATCACACATCCTACGCGCTACTCTCAACTCATGTTCCTCACCCTGATCGAGTGCACGGAGTGCGATTGGACCACGGCGGAGGACCGCCTCCTTACGGTGTGCGAGATGTGCCAGTCCCCTCTGCAGGTCCGCTACGACCTGGACGCGGTCCGGCAGGCCGTTTCCCGCGCTGAGGTCTCGCACAGGGACGGCGGCCTGTGGCGCTACCGGGAGGTGCTCCCCGCTGGACCCGGAACCGAGATCGTCACCCTCGGCGAAGGGGGCACTCCCCTCACGCCGGTACCGGGTCTGGCTGCCTCGCTGGGCATGGAGAGCGTGCTCGTCAAGGACGAGTCCCTGAATCCCACCGGGTCCTTCAAGGCCCGTGGCATGACGGCGGCGGTCACCATGGCCAAGGCCCGGGGCGCGGCGGCGCTGGCCGCGCCGTCGGCGGGGAACGCCGGAGGCGCACTGGCCGCCTACGGAGCGCGGGCGGGGCTCCCGGTGCATCTCGCGATGCCGCGGGACATGCCCGAGGCCAATCTCATCGAGGCCGAGGTCTGCGGGGCCCACGTGACGCTGCTCGACGGCAACATCGCGGCCTGCGGGAAGTGGATCCGGGAGCACGCGCAGGCGGAGGGCTGGTTCGACCTCTCCACCCTCAAGGAGCCCTACCGCGTCGAGGGGAAGAAGACGATGGGCTACGAGGTCTGCGAGCAGCTCGGCTGGACGCTGCCCGATGTGATCCTGTATCCGGCGGGCGGGGGCACGGGACTCGTCGGCATGTGGAAGGCGTTCGCGGAGATGAAGGAGCTCGGCTGGCTCGCCCCGCAGGCCTCGCTGCCGCGCATGGTCGCGGTGCAGGCCGAGGACTGCGCCCCCGTGGTGACCGCGTTCGCGGCGGGAGCGGACAGGTCCGAGCCTCCGCCGAATCCGCAGACGATCGCCGCCGGTCTGCGCGTCCCCTCGCCCATCGGCGACCGCTGGATGCTGCGGGTGCTGCGCGAGAGCAACGGGAACGCGGTCGCGATCTCGGACGAAGATCTCGTGGCCGGCACACGCCGGCTCGCGGCGAGCGAAGGGCTCTTCTTCGCGCCCGAGGCGGGGGCGCTCGTTCCCGCCCTCGAGCGCCTCCTCCGGGACGGATGGGTACGCCCCGACGAGACGGTCGTGCTCTTCAACACCGGGACGGGGCTGAAGTACCCCGAGTGCTTCCGGAGCTAGGCCGAGGCGGCTCGGGAGAACCGGCCGGCGGCGCGTGCCACAGGTCGGGCAGGTCGGAACGTCAATCTCGGAACCCAGATCGTGTCCGCCGCTGTGGGCCGTGAGATGCTCCGAGAACGTCCTTCGCCCGAGATCAGCTCGCCTCCTCCCCCAGGCGCTCGAAGAAGCGATCGATCTCATCTTCCGTGTTCGCGACGTTCGGCGAGAGTCGCATCGCTCCGAAGTCATCGCGCGTGAAGGCGCGGAAGACCATACCGTCTTGCTCGTGGAGACGCCGGAAGATATCGCTGCTGTCCTTGCCCGACACTTCCACGGAGTAGAGGGAGCCGGAGAGCTCCCAGCGTGTCGGCGATCGCCACAGCACCCCTTCCGTGCGCTCCGCGGCGACCCGGGCGTGCCGCCAGAGCTCCTGGAGTCGACGCTCCTTGCGCTGCGCCCCGATTCGCTCCTGGAAGTCGATCGCGTGCCCCAAGGTGAGCGTGGGCACGAAATCGCGCGTGCCGATGTCCTCGTAGATCCGGATGGTCCCCTTCCACATCTTCTGCCCCCAGGTCACCGACGCGGGGCGGAGGCTGTCCCGCACGCCTTCGCGCACGAAGAGCACGCCGGTGCCCTTCGGCGCCTGGATCCACTTGTGCGGACTGGAGGCAAAGAAGTCGACGCCGAGGGCTGGCACGTCCACGGGGATCATCCCGAGGGACTGCGCGCCGTCGATCGCGACGAACTCGACTCCCTTGTCGTGCGCGAGATCCGCGAGCTCGCGCACGGGGTGGCGGATGCCCACCAGGTTGTCGATGTGGGGGAAGACCAGAACTCGCGTCGCCGGAGTGATGTGAGCGTCGTAGATCTCGAGCACGTCCTCCCTCGTCAGAGACGCGAGATCGTCGATCGGGTGCTCAAAAACCTTGACCGAGTAGCCCTTCTCGGCCGCTGAATGATGCCAGCACGCGCTCGCGCCGACGTGGTTCAAGGAGCTGAAGACGACCTCGTCCCCGGCTCCGAGGGGTAGCCCGCGGGCGAGAGCGTTGAACGCCTCCGTGGTACTGCGCACCAGGGCGACATCCTCGGCTGAGCACCCCAGGAGCTTTGCAGCCTTCGTGCGCGTCTCCTCCCAGCCCTCGACCCACGCGCCGCCCCACACGTAGAGCCAAGGATTCGACTCGCACGTCTCGTGGTACTGCGCCATCGTCTCCAGAAGCGGCCGAGGGATCGTGCCGATGGAGCCGTGATTGAGGTAGGTGAGCCCCGGCGACAGGGCGTAGGCCTCTTGGAGCGTGGCGAAGTCCACGTCCTGGGCGGCGATCCGCCGTTCGAATGCATGACGGATCGGAGAGAGAAGGCTGCCGAGCGCGGCGGCCCCTCCGACGTGCTTCACGAAGTCTCGTCGTGAGGGATGCATGGTGGAGGGATCCTCGGCGGAGGGGTCGGCGGGCGAGCGTTCTTCGGCCTTCCCTTGGTAGTCGTATTGATCCGCCTGCGCAAGACAGTCCCCCGCGGGCGCCAGCAGAGGCCCCCTAGCCCACAGGAGGGGCCGGTGGCCGGGCTGTGGGGGCCCTCGAGAACTGCCCGCAGTGCCCCGGGCTGGGCCACCGGGATCTCGTCGAGGCGAGGGCCAGCGGGAGGATGCTGAGCGGGGGCTGGCCGGCCCCGAGGCGCTGAGTCCCTTTGCAGAGGAGCTGGGGTCGATCGCTGGGCCGCAGGAAGTCGCGGAATCTCAGCATCGCCCACCCAGTCCTATGACTCAAACGGTCGATAGGTACGAGACGAGGGAGGCTTCCAGAGGTGGATCATGCACCGACTGCGCGTCTTCTCTGAAAATCCTGCCGCCCTCGCCCTGGTTGCCGGGCTCCTCTTCCTGGCCTTTGGCTGGCCAATGGCAAGCGCCTGGCGTCCCGAGCGTCCTGATGGCGTCGCCATCCACCTCTTCACGGTCTGGATGGTCGTCATCGGTCTGCTCATCGCACTCGCGAGGTCCTCAGGCAGGCCGTCACGCCAGACCTCTTCGAGCAGGGAGGAGAAGGAGGTCGGCTGATGTTCTCGCCCGGCTTCATCGGACTCGCCGTGCTGCTGTACGTGGGCGGCCTGTTGCTGGTCGCATTCTGGGGCGAGCGGTCGGGCAGAGGCGCCAAGAAGCACCGCGGCCAGGCCTACATCTACGCTCTCTCGATGACCGTCTACTGCACGTCCTGGACCTACTACGGCAGCGTGGGGAAGGCGGCGACGACGGGGCCCCTGTTCCTGGCCATCTATCTCGGTCCGACCCTCGGACTCCTGTTCGCGTGGATTGTCATCCGCAAGATCATCCGCGCCAAGAACCTCTGTCACGTCACCAGCATCGCTGACTTCCTCTCTTCTCGCTACAGCAAGTCCCAGGGGATCGCGGCTCTGGCGACGGTCATCGTCCTCGTCGGCACGATGCCGTACGTCGCTCTGCAGCTGAAGGCGGTGACCACGACGTTCCATCTGGTGACGGGGGCCGACCTCGAGCAGGCCTCCTGGTTGTCGAGGAACATCGGTCCGGTGATCGTCCTCGTCATGCTGGCGTTCACCATTCTGTTCGGTGTGCGTCGTCTCGACCCGACGGAACGGCACCAGGGCATGATCCTGGCCCTAAGCGTGGAATGCTGCATCAAGCTGCTGGCGTTCCTTGCGGCGGGAATCTACGTGACGTTCTTCCTCTTCGACGGGTTCGGCGACCTCGTCGGCAGGGCCATGCAGAACGGCGGGCCGGCGCAGAACGTCCTGGAATACTCGCCGCCCTTCTCGACCTGGGCGACCTTCATGGTGCTGGCGATGTCGGCGTTCTTCTTCCTGCCACGCCAGTTCCACGTGACCGTGGTCGAGAACTCGGATGAGGATCACCTGCGGACCGCCCAGTGGTTCGTCCCCCTCTACCTCATCCTCATCAATCTCTTCGTCATCCCGATCGCCATGGCAGGCTTGCTGCTGGGCCACGCCCCGCAGGCGGCGGACACTTTCGTGTTGCTCCTGCCGCTGGAGAACGGGCAATCCTGGCTCTCGCTGTTGGTCTTCCTCGGTGGCTTCTCAGCCGCCATGGGCATGGTCGTCATCTGCATGATGACGGTCTCGACGATGGTGACGAATCACCTGCTGCTGCCGGTAATCGACCGCTTCAACAGTCTCGGCTTCCTGAAGCAACATCTGTTGAGGTGTCGCTGGGCGGCCGTGGCCGTAGTCCTGGGGATCGGCTACCTCTTCACCACGACGGTGGGCGACTCCTACATGCTCGTCAACATGGGGATGCTCTCCTTCGCGGCGGTCCTGGTGCTCGTGCCGCCGATCCTGGGCGGGCTGTTCTGGAGCAAGGGCAACAAGGCAGGCGCATTCGCCGGCCTTGCCGCCGGGTTCTCGGTCTGGACCTACACCCTTCTCGTGCCGGCGCTCGCCAAGAGCGGCTGGATTCCGGAGAGCGTCGTGAACGAGGGCCCATTCGGAATCAGCCTGCTGAGGCCCGAGGGCCTCATGGGGCTCTCGGGGATACATCATCTGACCCATGCGGTCCTCTGGATCCTGGGCATCGAGATTGTCGCTTACATCTCATGCTCGCTGCTGTCACGAACCAGCGACACCGAGGCCGAGCTGCGGGAGGAGTTCCTCGGCTTGCTGCAGACACAGCAGTCGGATGACGTTGCCATCGAGTGCGACGAGACCATCGACCTGGAGTTGAAGCGGGAGATTCTCCAGCGGTTGCTTGGCCAGTACCTCAGCGAGGAGGATGCGCGCAAAGCCGCGACGCGGAGCATCCGCGGAGCAGGCATTCAGGAGAAGCCTCTCATCACGATTCTCGAACTCGCTGACCTGCTCAAAGCGGCGGAGAGGATCCTGAGCGGCTGCATCGGCTCGGCCTCTGCCTTCGAGTCCGTGAGGGACAGCGGTCTCTTCAGCGAGCAGGAGACCAAGGAACTGTCGACCGCCTACCACGACGCCCTGGCCCGGATGAAGGTGACGCCGGCGGAGCTCCGCCGACGGGTGAGCATTCACCAGGAGCGGGAAGCTCTCCTCAGCGCCCAGGCGAAGGACCTGGAAGCTCTGGTCGAGCAGCGCACCAATCAGCTGCAGAAGACGAACTCCGAGCTGAGGAACGAGGTCGAAACCCGTCGCCGCACGGAGCGCGAAAAGGAGCGGCTCAACGACCGGCTGGTGAAGGCCTCGAGAAAGGCCGGCATGGCGGAGGTGGCCAGCAACGTGCTGCACAACGTCGGCAACATCCTCAACAGCGTGAACGTCTCGGCCGGTGTGCTCGAGCAGACGGCCCGCGACTTCCGCGTGAGCCGGCTGGCGGAAGTCGTGGACATGCTGGAGACGAAGAAGGACGACCTCGGCACATTCCTCAGCGAGGACGACCGCGGCAAGCTCCTGCCCACGTACCTCTCCGGCCTGAGCAAGAACATGGAGGAGGACAGGGAGACCTTCCTGGGAGAAATCTCCCGCCTCAACGGCAGTATTGGCCACATCATCGAAGTCATTCGGGTCCAGCAGGACTACGCAAGACCCTGGGTTGTCGATGAACACCTCCTCGTCCGTGACCTCCTGGAAGACGCGACCCGCATCGCCTGTCCGACTCGGTCCAACGGCACCTTCGAGTTGCACCTGGAGGTCCCGGAGGATCTCACCATCGACGTCGACAAGCACAAGGTCATTCAGGTACTCGTCAATCTCGTGAGGAACGCGAAGCATTCGCTCCGCGAGGCCTACCCCAATGGAGGCGGCGAGATGACGATCCGGGGCACGACGCGCGAGGACGAGGTGGTGATCGAGGTCGAAGACAACGGCGTTGGCATCGCGAAGGAGAACCTGGGACTCCTGTTCCAGTACGGATTCACGACGAAGGAGGACGGCCATGGATTCGGCCTACATGGAAGTGGGAACACTGCGAGAGAACTAGGCGGCTGGATCGAAGCGCACAGCGACGGCCCGGGACAGGGTGCACTCTTCACCTTCTTCCTGCCTGGAGCTACGCCGCCGGTGAAAGCGAGCGCGTCATGATGGAAACAGCACCCGCGACCCGGATCATCATCATTGATGACACCCAGGCCATCCACGACGACTTCAGCAAGGTCCTCTCACCGAGGCAGAGTGCGCAGGAGGACGAGCTCCTCGAACTCGAGTCGCAGATCTTCCACGAGGAGGGCGACGACGCCGCAGGCGAGGACTTCGAGCTCGACCACGCCTTTCAGGGCAAGGAAGGCCTGGACATGGTCAAGCAGGCGCTGGAGGAGGGACGCCCCTACTCGCTGGCGTTCGTCGACGTGCGCATGCCGCCCGGCATCGATGGAGTGGAAACGACTGAACGCCTGCTCGAGCTCGATCCGACGCTCCAGATCGTACTCTGCACCGCGTTCTCCGATCACACGTGGCGCAGCATCAGCGAGCGCATCGGCCCGCAGGACGGATTCCTGGTCCTGAAGAAGCCGTTCGATTCCATCGAGGTGCTCCAGTTCGCCCACACCTTGACCAGAAAGTGGACCGTGCAGCGGGAGACGGCGCGGCTGCTCGAAGACCTCGAGGATCTCGTTGCCGATAGAACCAGTCAGCTCCAAAAGGAGATGGAAGAGCGGCTAAGGGTCGAGGCCGACCTGCGCATGTCGCAGAAGCTCGACAGCATCGGCCAGCTCGCGGCAGGCATCGCCCACGAGATCAACACGCCGATCCAGTTCGTCGGCGACAACACGCGCTTCCTGCAGGACGTGTTTGGCGACATTCTCGAGCTGGTCATGCACTATCGGGTGGCATGCAAGCTGTTGGAGGATCACCACGCCGAGGCCGTGGCGAAGGTAGTGGAGGCGGAGGAAGAGGTCGATATCGAGTTCGTTCAGAAGGAGGTCCCGGAATCGCTGCAGTCCTCGCTGGAAGGCATCGAAAAGGTGGCCGGTATCGTGAGGGCGCTGAGGGAGTTCTCACACCCGGGCGGCGGTGAAAAGGACGCGGCCGACCTGAATCGGGCCATTGAGAACACCGTGGCCGTGAGCCGCAGCGAGTACAAGTACGTGGCGGACGTGGAACTTCAGCTCGAGGAGATCCCGTCGGTGTCGTGCCATCTGGGCGAGATCAACCAGGTCATCCTGAACCTGTTGGTCAACGCCGCCCACGCCATCGGCGACAATGGTGGAGCGGGCGACGAGCGGGGCAAGATCACGATCGCATCCCGCGTCGACGGAGACGACGTCGTCATCTCGGTCAAGGACACGGGCGGCGGGATTCCGGAGGAGATCGCGGACAAGGTCTTCGACCCGTTCTTCACGACGAAGGATGTCGGCCGCGGCACGGGACAGGGGCTCTCCATCGCACGCGCGTGCATCGTCGAAAAGCACGGCGGCGACCTCTCCTTCGATGTCGAGGAGGGCGTGGGAACGACCTTCCACATCAGAGTGCCGATCAGCGGATCGCCGGCGTCGGCGGAGTCCTAGGGCTGACTGTCTGCCGCCACTACTCCGGCTGACGGCGCTCTGCTCCTCGCCGCGCCCCTCGCGCACAGGCGTGGGCAGTTGCCAGGGAGTGAACGGCTGCGGGAGGGATGCGCCGCCTGCTTCCAGGCTGCCGTGGTGCGGGATCACATTCGATGTGTACCCGGAGATGAATCGCGTCGGCTGGCCTGGGCCTGGTCGCACCACTCCCCGGGACCCCATCTTCATCGGATGGCTAGAATGGGCCCCGCTCCTCCACCGCACGATTCAACCGAGGGATCCACCATGCGCCGCGCTTGCTTGTTGATGGCCGTCTTCTTCCTCACCCTCCCCACTCCGGCCCAAGAGAACCTCCGCACGCTCGAGGGTCCCGGCGTCGAGGTCAAGTTCCTCACGCCGGGAGGGCGCGACACCTGGAAGATCGAGGTCGAGGACGGGGAGACGCTGATCGCAGCCGTCGACACCACCGAATTCGATCCGGTGCTGCGACTGATCGGGCCCGACGAGGTCGAGCTCCTCGCCGTCGACGACGAGGGCAGCAAGAGCCGCTTCGCGCGGCGGCTCGATCGCGGCGGCGAGTACCGCATCGTCGTCCACGGCTTCGAGGATCGCGGGGGCGGCAACTACCGGCTCGAGGTGCAGCGCTTTCGTGCCGACCCGCTGCGGATCGGGGACGAGGTGGCTCTCCAGCTCGGAGCCGACGGACGTGCCTACAGGAGGTTCGATGCGATCGAGGACGAGGTCCTCGTTCCGCGCGCGGAGGGGGCCGCTGCTTCCACTTCGCTGCTCGACCCGACCGGTCGCCCGATCGCCGACTGGATGTCGACCTTCCGCATCGAGCATCCCGGCGAGCACGTGCTGGTCATCCAGGGCCAGCCGAGAACGCGGGTGCGTCTGCGCGTGCGGCGCGCCGAGCGACGTTTCCTGGTCGACGGGGAGGAGATCGCCGAGGAGCTGTCTCCCGGCGCGCTGCACCTCTGGCAGATGCAGTGCTCGCCGCTCGACTTCCGCACGCTCGAGATCGTGCGCCGCGACGGGGTGGTCTCGCGCCTGGTCTTCACCGGGGACCGGGGCGATGCGAACCGCATCCTCGGCCAGCAGGGCTTCGACCTGCGCGCCCTGCCCGTGTCGAGCAAGGGGAATCGCCAGCGCTACGCCACGCTCTTCGGCCGCAAGGGTCCCTTCGAGCTCCAGGTCCTGTCCACCTCCCCGCACTCGCGGAGCTACCGCATGTCGAGGAGCGACCCGACGCGAGCGCTGCAAGCCCCCGGAGTGGCGGCGGGTGATCTCGCAGTCGGCGGGTCCGACTTCTACTCCTTCGAGGCCAAGCCGGGACAGCTACTGCGGGTGCAGCTCTCCTCGCAGGCCTTCGACACCTACCTGCGGCTCCATGACGCTCGCGGTCTCGAGCTCCAGGGCAACGACGACGACGGGACCGACCTGAACAGCGCGCTGGAGCTCCTGGTCCGGGAGGGCGGACCTCTGCGCCTGCAGGTGTCGGCACACGGCGACGGTGGGGGGGGGCAGTACGAGCTCCGGCTCAGCGAGCTCACGATCCCCACGCTCGCAGCGGGCGAGGTGGCGAGGGGCACCGCCGGCGCGAGCGCTCGCCAGTACTGGCGCTTCGAGGGTCGAGCGGGGCAGAGCGTGATCCTCAGCGTGCGCTCCTCGGAGTTCGATCCCCGCGTGAAAGTCCTCGGACCAGACGGCGTGATCGTCGGCGAGGACGACGATGGGGGAGTGGATCGGGACAGCCTGCTGCCGTTGCAGCTGGCGGCCAGCGGTGGGTACACCTTCTGGGTCGACGGACGCGGCTCGGGGGAGTACGAGCTGCGGTTGATCCTGCTCGAGTGACGCTGAGCGAGATGCGGAGGCGCTGTTCCCTGCCCCTCATCCACGTGCGGAACGGCAGGTTGTGCCGGACCACAGTCGGGAGGCAGGTCAGCGCCGAGGTCTGCTGTTTCGACGCGCTTCCCTCCGTACGGGACGGGAAGTACGGTAGCGACACGATCCCATGCAGCTGACCCCCCTCGACCTCGCCACCTTCATCGGCTTCCTCGTGGTCGTCGTGGGCGTTTCGCTGTACGCCTCACGACGCGAGCGTAGCGGAGAGGACTACTTCCTGGCGGGGCGCAAGCTCACCTGGTGGCTGATCGGGTTCTCGCTGATCGCCTCGAACATCTCCACCGAGCATTTCGTGGGGATGGCGGGCTCCGCCTTCGGCTCCTTCGGGCTGGCGGTGGCCAGCTACGAGTGGATCGCGGCCATCACTCTAGTGGTCGTCGCCCTATGGCTCTTGCCACTGTTCCTGAAGGCGGGCATCTACACCATGCCCGAGTTCCTCGAGCGGCGTTACACGACGGGCACGCGGACCACCATGTCGGTCTACCTCCTGGTGCTCACCGTGGTAGCGGTGCTGGTCACCGTGCTCTACAGCGGCTCCCGCGGCCTCGACGGCGTGTTCGATTTCAGCGGCATGCTCGAGCGACGCTTCGACCTGGCGCCCGAGAAGGCGGATTTCTGGGCCATGTGGGGAGGCGCCTGGCTGATCGGCATCGTGGCCGGCGTCTACACCATCTACGGGGGTTTGAAGGCGGTGGTGTGGTCGGATCTCCTGCAGGGAGCCGCCCTCATGCTCGGCGGCGCCATCGTGCTCTACCTGGGCTTGAAGCTGGTCGGGGGAGGGGAGCTGATCAAGGACGGGGGGGTCGCCGGCGGCAGCGTGATCGACGGGTGGAAGAACTTCAGCACCACCAATGCCGACAAGCTGCACACCTTGAAGCCCGCCAGCGACAAGGACATGCCCTGGACGATCATGATCGTCGGCATCTGGATCCCCAACTTCTTCTACTGGGGGATGAACCAGTTCATCACGCAGCGCACCCTCGGAGCGCGTTCCCTCGCCGACGGTCAAAAGGGGATCTTCCTGGCGTGCGTCATGAAGCTCATCATCCCCTTCATCATCGTGGTGCCCGGGATCATCGCCTTCCAGGCGTTCGGCACGGAAATCCTCGCCTCGGCGGGAGGGGACCAGGGCAAGGCCGGCGAGCTGGCCTATCCCTACCTGATTCGCAACATCATGCCGCCCGTGCTACGCGGAGTGATGCTGGCCGCCCTGGCCGGGGCCGTGATGTCCACCTTCAACTCCGGCATCAACTCGGCCTCGACGCTCTTCACCGTCGACCTCTACGGCAAGCTCGTGAACCGGGGCGCCACCGCTCGCGAACAGGTCCGGGTCGGGCGGATCACCACGGCCGTCATCGCCCTGGTGGCCTGCTTGCTGGCCCCTCTGCCGGGACGCTTCGAGGGCGTCTTCAACTACATCCAGGAGATCTGGGGCTTCATCTCACCGGCCATCGTCGCGGCCTTCTTCTTCGGAGCGATCCTGCGCAAGGCGCCCGCCGTAGCGGGGTTGGTCGCCCTGCTGGTCGGACCCGTCATCTACGCCCTGTTCCGCGTGCCGGGATGGATCATGACCGGCCTCGGCTACTCCCTGGACGGGGAGGGTCGGGCCGTATACGCCGCGGAGAACGGATCCACGCAGCTCGTCTCCGGGCTCGCGAAGCACCTCTACGAGTTCACGCAGATCACGTACCTGCACCACATGTCCATCACCCTGGGCATCCTCTTCGTCGTCATGCTGGCGATGCGGCTCCTCGCCCCCCGGACCGTCGCAGCGACGCGAGAGGAGGCGCTGGTGGACCTGACCCCGTATCGGCATCGCTACCTGGTGGGAGGAGCGATCTTCCTCGCCACGGTGGCGCTGTACGTCGTCTTCCGCTAGTACGCCGCGCTCAGTCGACGCTCATCTGTCTCACGGAGGTGATCTCTCCGAACAACGCGGGGGCCTCGTCGACGAGAACCTCCACGGTCAGGACGCCCTGCTCGTCGACGTGGAGACGACGCAGGCGGTACTCGCCCCGCTCGTAGTCGAAGGAGAGACCGTCGTCCTCGTAGAGATCGAACGAGCCCGCGGTCCTGCCGTAGTGACGGACCTCCAGGGGGTGGCCGCGAGCGCCGCGCGTGTTCTTCACCGCTCGGGTGAGAAGGGGAACGACCGCGCCCTCCCGCACGAACAGGGGCATGCGATCCCCGAGCGCTGCGGCCGTCACGGTGATCGTCTCATCGTTGCCGACCCGCTGGCCGGTGTAGAAGTCGTACCAGTTGCCAGCCGGCAGTCGCACGTACCGCTCGAGCGCCTGTGCTTCGTAGAAGGGCGCGACCATGATGGAGGGGCCGAACATGAACTGGTCGTTCCTCTCGATGAGCTGGGCCACGGCATAGGGATTCCGCTCGCCGTCGAGGACGCTCTCCGCGAGCCTCTCGCCGCCGGCCAGGGAGCCGTCCTCGAGGATCATGGCGCGCATCGCCGGGATCCCCTCGAAGTGATAGGCGGCGAAGGCCGAGTAGAGGTAGGGGGACAGCCGCATGCGCAGCTCGATCACGTCGCGCACCGCATCCGTGACCTCCTCGAAGCTCCACGGCTTCATCCCCGAGGCCCAGCCGTTGACCTTCGCCATCGGGGAGAAGCACACCGTCTGGATGCGGTTGAGCCATTCCCGTCCGCTCTTCGCGGAGCGCGCCTCGGGCGTCCAGAGCACCCCACACAGACTGGCGGTGGACAGGCCGGTGATGTACTCCGCGTGGCGGTAGGCGTCGGAGTAGAGCACGAAGGGATAGCCCGACGCCGCGCCGTTGCTGCCGCGGACCAGCCCGTAGGTGCGCACGTTGCGCTGCCGGAACAGGTCCTGATAGAGCATGTTCTGCATGAGCAGGCCGTAGGCCTGGCGCATCGTCTCGCCGGAGACCCCGGAGGGGAACGTGGCGTGATCGGGCCACAGCCAGCAGTCGTAGCCGTCGACCTCGTCGATCTTGTAGCCGCTGACCCCGATGGCGATGTGATCCTCGGCGTGCTGCTGCGTCAGGAGCTGGCGCGCTTCCGGAAGCGTGTAGTCCGGGACGAGCCCGAGCCAGACCAGGTGGGATCCGGAGAGCGGGTACATCCTCTCGTAGAGACGGCTCTGCTTGGAGATGTACGGATTCTCCCAGAGGTTCAGGCGCAGGCCCCGGTCGAGCAGGTCCCGGGTGAAGGCCGCGGGATCGGGGAAGCGTTTCTTCTGCCACTCGAAGGTGCAGGGGTAGGACTTGGACTGCCAGCCCGGTTCCAGCCCGATCACCTCCAGGGGGAAGCCCCGCTCTTCGAACTGCTCGATCTCCGCCAGCGTCTGCTCGGCATCGAAGTGGGCGTGCACCCGGTGCCAGAAGCCCAGCCCCCAGAGCGGCGGGAGCGCTCCGCCGCCGCAGTACAGGTTGTAGCGTTGCACGACCTCGAGCATGGAGCGGCCGCCGAAGACCACCAGCTCGAGTCCCTCGCCGTTGATCTGCGCCTCCACCGCGTTGCTGCGCGGCACGGCCTGCCAGCGCCCCGGTTGCTGGTCCCGTTCGTCCGGGGGAGGATTGCGATCCACCTCCGGAGGATTGTCCGGGGAGTCCTTGCGGTTTCCGAGCTGGTTGTAGGCCTTCAGGAAGCGGGCGGTGTCGAAGAAGACCCCGTAGCCCTTGCTGGAGACGTAGAAGGGAACCGGGGCATGGGAGCGGCCTCCGCCCGTTCCCCAGTGGTCCACGTTGAGGAGCATCACCGTGCGCGACTTCTTCGCGCCGTCGAGCTGCAGCCCGAACCCGTACAGGCTCTCGTCCGGAGCGCAGGGCACGCGCACGACGAGCTTGTGGTCCGGGGTGACCAGATACCGGATCGCACCCTCCTCGAAGGGGAACGCGACCGCCGGCAGCGCTTCGATGGCCTCCACCTTCGGCGGCGCCGCCGCCAGATCGGTGTAGCGCAGCACCGCGTCCGTGTTCCCCAGCCGGGCTCTCCAGATGCCGGCGGCGGGCCGATCCCAGTCCGTCACCGTCTGCATGCCCTCCTGTCCCGACGCTCTCGCGCCCAGCACTGCGGACAGGACCAGCGCCAGGGCCAGGCTCGTGCACGACTGCTTCATGAGGATTCCTAGCTTCAGTACCGGATCATCGGTACCGCGGTGAAGATCTTCCGCGACAGGACGTCGCTCTCGCGCTCGATGGCGAAGGACGCCTTGTCGACCCGGTAGTGGTTCGAGATGAGGTCGGTCTTCTGGTGCATCCAGCCGTACACGGTGTGGCAGCGCACGACCCAGGCCTCGTCCTCGTCGATGATCGACGGGGGCTGCAGGGAGGGGCCGTGCTGCTCGAGCGCCTCGCTATTGACTACATACTGGTTGTGGCGGCCCTTGCGGTGGCTTCCATACTCAAGGATGTCCGCGCTGGATTCGACCACGTGGTGGCTGTTGTTTCCCCTCCGGCCCAGGCACTCGACGAAGAGCTCCGCGAGTGGGCGCGCCTTCCCCTCTGAGAGCGGACGCCCCTCCCGCTGAAAGGCGAGCGAGAGGTTTCCCGGCCGCCGATTGAGGTACCGGTAGGTGCCGTCGTCCAGGGCGGCGCAGTAGCCGAAGCTCCCGCCCGAAGGCAGCATTTGGCCTTCGAGGTGATGGCCCCGGACGTTGACGAAGAAGATGCGCTGGCGCTCGAAGAACCCACCGTCGTCGAAGGGAGTCACGCGCAGGACGTCCAGATCCGCGGCGGAGGGGCGCAGCAGCCAGCGCTTGAGCCACATGCCGATCGGATTGGGTATGCGCTGCATGGTCCCCTGCGGGAGACCGGCCCGCCACGAGTTACCGGCGAGGAACTCGACCAGGGAGGGGGGGACGCGCTCGGCGTCGATGTCGGCGATGGGGGAAGGCATGGAGGAGCGGAGAGGATACCCGCTCTAGGGCTCGTTCCCCGGACGGTGGCCCTGGGGGACGTAGAGAGGAAGCTCCGCTGGAGCGGAGACCGACTGGAGCCGGGCGAACCGGAGCAGCCCGTCCTCGAGAGGCACCTTGGGGGATTGCGTGCCGATCAGGGGCTTGACGTACTCGACGAACGTGAGCTCGCCGTGCCGCTCGAGAGTTCCGAGGTGTTGATGCTGCACCTGCGCTGAGCTCCTTGCGCAGCGGCCGAATCCCCCCATGCCATGCCGGCCCGGGCAGGAACAAGGCCGCCACGGGCGAGGTCTCGACGCGCGTCGTCACAGCTACCGCTTTGGACCCTTCGGAATCGGAGGCAGGTCGATGCTCCAGATGCCGCGACCGTAGGTGCACGCCACGAGCTTTCGCGCGCGGCGGTGAACCTCGAGGTCGTAGACGACGACGTTCGGGAAGTCCCGTCCCAACGGCGTCCAGTGCGCGCCCCCGTTATCACTGAACCACACGCCCGTGTCGCTGCCCACGAACCAGTGATTCGTTGCCGCGGGATCGACCGCAATGGTGTTGGCGGGATCGGGCGGGAAGTCGCCGCTCACGTCCTGCCAGCTCGCGCCGAAGTCGGTGGTGCGCGCCACGTGCGCGATTCCTCCGTAGCCCGCGAAGGTGACGTAGGCCGTGCCCGGCTGCTTCGGATCGGCGAGGATCATCGTCTCGTTGCCGACCACGAAGCCGTAGTCGGCGGCGAAGGTCCAAATGGTCCCGCCATCGGTGGTATAGCGTACGGGGGGGTACGTCGTGGTGACTCCATCCACCGTCCAGACGACGTCGCCGTTCGCGGGGCTGATCGAGATCCAGGTCGGCGAGTGCAGGGCGACCTTCACCCACAGGTCCTGCCCATTGGTCGTCCGGAACACGCCGTCGTAGGTCGCCGTGTAGAGGCGCCCGATGCGGCTGGGATCGAGGGCGAGCGGAGCGAAGGGGATCGAATTGCCGGTGAGCCCGTTCGTGGTGACGTCCCAGCTCTGCCCGCGATCCGTGCTGCGCACGTGGCCTCCGAACTGGTACTCGGAGTAGATCGTATTCGGAGCGAGCGGCTCGACGATCACCGCGAACCCGTCCGCCATGAGCGTCGACGGAAACCACGGCGCGCCGGGCGTCTCGACCCAGGGGAGGCCGTTGTCCTGGCTCCCCGCCATGACGAAGACAGGATCGTTCGGATCGAGGCCGACGTCGTAGAACTGTGTGGTCACGAGGCCGTCGTTGCGCGGGCTCCACGTCTCCCCGTCGTCCGTCGAGCGCCAGATTCCGCCGTCACAGCCGACCCACAGGTTGTCGGTCGATCCGGGCTCCCAGGCGATGGCGTGGTGGTCGAGGTGGACCGAGTCCCCGTCCCCGAGCGGATTCCCGCCGCCGGTCTCCGCGAAGCTGAGACCGCCGTCGGAGGAGTCATAGATCTTGATGCCGCCGGCGATCACCCGTTCCGGATCGTCCGGGTCCACGGCGATCGTGACGGAATAGGAGCCCTGCCCTCCCGAGATGTTCAGCGACGTGTTGCGCGCCGTCCACAGGGCGCCGTTGTCGGTGCTGCGGTAGATGCCGAGCGTGCCATAGGTCTGCCGATTGCCGATGTGCGCGTAGACCACGTTCGGGTCCGCCGGCGTGACGGCCAGCCTCACCTTGCTGATCTGCGTGCTCGGGGGCTGACCGAGGCCTGCCTTGGACCAGGTGAGGCCGTCGTCGTTCGAGACGTAGATGCCGTTACCGCTGGAGGCGCTCCCCTTCGTCGTGTACACGCGCGTGGCGCTGCCGGGCTTCCACGCTACGTCGTAGTAGTCTCCCCCCACGCGTACCTGGTTCCACGTGTCGCCCTGGTCGGTCGAGCGCCAGAGCCCGTCGTTGGCACCCGCGAGGATGGTCCCGGTGAGCGGATTGGCCTTCATCACGTGGAAGCCGTGATTGTCCGTCACCGAGTGGGTCAGGCTCGTCGGGCTCCAGGTCTCTCCTGCATCGGTGGACTTCCAGATGCCGACCCCCCAGACCACGTACATCCAGTTGAGCCCCTCCCCCGTCGCGATCAGCACGACGTCGGGATCGTCGGGCAGGACGCACACCGCTCCGATGGCGAGCGAGGGCAGTTCATCGGTGCTCGTCCGCCAGGTATGCCCCCCGTCGTCGGAGATCCACAGCCCTCCGCTCGCGGAGGCGGCGTACACGCGCTGGGGATTCGTTGGATGGAACTTCAAGTCGACGATGCGGCCCGCCACGTTCGGCGGTCCGAGCGAAGTCCAGTTGGCGCCTTTGCTCGCGGCCATTGAGCGTCGCGTACGCGCGACGCCCCACGCTCGCATTTGATCGGCGGCGGTCGGGAGCACCCCCCGAATCGTGCGCGCATCCAGGAACCAGCGCGTGCGGGAATACTGTTGCCAGCCCCAGTCGGCGGCCGTTCGTTCGGCGGAGCGGGCGTCGTAGTGGGCCGCGGTGCGCTCGAGCCAGCCCCGCAGGAGCCGCGATTCGTCGCGTGCCGAAGCCTGGGCCGATGAGAGGGCCGTCGTTGACCAAAGCGCGAGCATTCCGAGGACGGCGGGGACGAGGGGGCGGAGGCGATCGATGGTCGTCATGGCACCGATCGACTCTAGCAGCGTCGGTGCAGGCCGCAACGTCAGGCAGCGGCTCACGGCGCGAGCCGGCGTGCCGGGGTCAGACCGCACTCCAATGGCCGGGACTCGGACCCTAGCCCTCCGCGCGGCCGCCGATCACCTGCGCTTGGGGACGATCGGCTCGAGCGGGCCCAAGAGCGGCCTGAGATCGACCTCCAGCTCGAGCCAGTGGATCGACTCGTGTCCGTTGGTTTCGGTGGCGATCGAGGCCGAGCCGATGCAGGCCGGATTGTCGCTCCACCAGGCATGCTCCCCGAGATCGGTCACCACGTCGCTGGACATCGCGCAGGGGAAGCGAGCGGTCATGTCCCGCTGGCGGCGGATGTTGCGAAGGTCGATGGTGACGTCCGAGTAGGCGATCACGTACGCGGGCCCGGGGGGCAGGTGATGGCCGGGGGGAGCCTCTCCCGTCACGGAGAAGGTCGCCAGGTCGGCCAGCGCTTCGGCGTAGCCAGCCGGCGTGTCGGGGTAGGAGGCGCTGAAGGGGTGCACCTCCCGCCACAGGCCGGGGCAATCGGTGAACCAGTCGGAGTGGATGACCGGCCCGGAATCGAGGGCCGCGAGGAAGAGGGTGTTGGGGCGCAGGATCCCGTATCCCGCCCACTCGTCCCCTCGGTCGCGATAGGCGGCACGACCGCCGCTGGTCGACATGCCGGTCCAGTACCCCTCGCCGGCAGGCGGCTGCACCCAGAACATCGTGCTGTGGCCGATCTTCGGGCGCGCGGGGATGTCGAGCGCTCGCAGGATCGCCGCCCCCAAACGCCCGTGCTCGATGCAGATGCCGCGCTTCTCCTGGAGCGCCTCCGAGGGCTTGTAGAGCCAGTCGGTGAAGTTGTGCCCCCAGCACCATCCCTCGCCGCTGATCGTCTGCCATGCCCCTGAGGTCGGATCGGTGTAGTTGTCCGTGGCGTAGACGACGTCGTACTCGATGTTGCGGATGATCCAGACGTAGGCGGCGTGGGAGACTGCGAGCAGATTCGTTCGCAGCTCGGGATCGACGCTGCGCAGGATCTCCTGGGCGACGGCCTGCACCCCAGTCGCATCGGAGTCGATGAACTCGCTGCTCTCGAGGAAGGGGAGGACTTGGTCCGGGTAGAGGTCCCGGTCGATGAGCGCCTCGGGATCGACGACCTGCACGGAGGAGTCCGTCTTGTGGTACAGCCGACCGGCCTTGATGCGCAGATCGGTGTCCTGCGGATTGGAGCCGGGACGCATGACGATCGAGACCTCACTCAGCTCTCCCTCGCGCACGTCGATGCCGCCGAGGGTGGTGTCCCGATACCCATCCTTGCGGGTGATGAGCGCCCAACGCGGCGCTGCGTCGGGGACGTCGGGGATCGTGAAGTGGCCGTCATGATCGGAGAAGACCGTCAGATCGGCGCCCCAGAGCTCGATCTCCACCCCTGCGAGCGGACCGATGTTGTCGCAGACGCTGCCACCGATCGTGCCGCTCTCGCAGGGACCGAAGTGGATGTCGTCGAAGCGTGCGCTGCCCGGGCCGGAGAGGTAGAGGTTCACCTCGACCAGGACAGCGGTCTGCGGCGCTCGTACGCGCACGAGGTGCGGGAAGTCGAACATCCAAGGCGTGATCGTCCCGGCATGGCCGCTCAGGTCCACGAACTCCAAGATCGATCCGGCGGCATCCCGGAACACGGCCTGGAGCATGCTCTCGCCACCTATGGCGATCGCGTCCGTCTCGATCCAGCCGGAGAGGGTGTAGAGCTCGCCGCCTGTCACGCCGACCACCTGTCGCCACATGGCGGGCTGAGGGCTCGTCGTGGTGATCTCGACGCAGCGACTTCCGTCGTGAGGGTCCACGTCCGACCAGATGAAGAGCCCGCTGCCGGAGGGCGACCAGGTCGTCCATGCGTCGGGGCTCTGGCTGCCCGCTTCGAAGCCCGGATTCTGCAGGAGGTTCTGACCGCAGAGGGGCGCGGCGAGGAGGGTCGCAAAGCAGACCGATGCGGAGAGAGGGAGCGCTTGCATGGAGAGGAGCTTGCTGTTCTGAACGAGGTGTGGGAAGGGTAGCTCTGCGAAGGAAGAGCAGACCTCCCATGGAACCGCCAGCATCCAAACCGGTTCTGAGGGACTCCCCGGGTTTCGCGACGGCCAGCTCGGGCGCCGACCGCCAGTCAGCTAGAAGCTCGCGTTCAATCCGAGCCGCACATAGAGAGGCGAGTCCGTCTCCTCCTCGCCGAGATGGCCACCCACGCCGTCGAAGAAGACCACCTCGCGCCAGAGCAGGGTCCCCACTTCGAGCTCCAGCTCGATCCCGGCAGAGGCCTTCCGGCTCACGTATCCCCCGACCCGGATCGCCTCGTCGCGGAAGGCGCCGCCGTGCAGCGGCCCATCCTCGTTCAGCCGGTATTGCCGGAAGGTGTAGGCGGACATCGCCCCCAGCGACCATCGATCACCGAGGTCGTAGTCGACGTGGATCTCGGCCGCTTCGGTGAGGATGCGCAGGGAATCGGTGACCTGCCAGTCGAAGCCGACGTAGGGCAGGATTCAGGGTGAATCCTCGAAACGGGACACGCCCGCCAATCCCGCCAGCAGGGCGAACTGCGGCGCCGCCTGGTAGCGCAGCGCCAGGGCTCCCCCGACCCAGGTGGCGTCGGAGAGCTTCGCCCGGTCCTCGCCGGCGAGTCCGATCTGCGCGCCGCCGTACCATTCGACCTTCTCGCTGCGGCGGACCAGGAAGCGCCCGGAGAGGCTCGTCTCGTAGACGTCGTTGAAGGGATCCGCGGAGTCCGGGACCAGCGACAGGCCACCACTGAAGTCGTAGAAGGAGGCCTCGCTGTCGATCCCGATGGCGTAGCTGGTTCCGTCGGGTCGGTGGCGCCCGATCGAGGCCTTCCAGCCCCCGCGCTGCGTCGTCAGCTGCCCCTCTCCTCCGTCGAAGTCCGCCGCGCCCACGGAGAGGGCGAAGAAATCGACGTCGACGAAGTCGATCGGCCCGGAGGAGGCCTCAGCGGGCGGCTCCTCGGAAGTCGGCTGCCGCTGCAGGGGCGGGGGGCCGATGAAGTCGAGATCGACGGCCGCAGGCCGCGCCCCGGAGTCGGCGGACCGCCCGACGGCCGGAACGGCGCTCGACTCCCAGGAGCGAGCGACGGGAGGCAGGGGGCGAATCGTGGCCTGGGCGGACCCGACCTCGGATAGGGCGAGCGGAAGCAGGGCGAGCAGGCAGGAGCCCACGAGGCGGTCTTGGCGGAGCATGACGAGCGCGGATCGGTGCGGCGGCGGTGAGGAGGCCGCCGGTTCGCCCGCGTCGCGGCTACCGGGCCGGTCTCCAACCAAACCTATCCCTGACTCGAGGCTGGGGTCGGGGATCGCCCGTGTTTCACACCGGCCCGGGCTCGCGAGTCGCTCGACCTCCCCTAGAACGCTTTTCCCTACCCTCCCAGGGGCCCGGCAGTGGCCAGTCCGGCCTGCCACCACTCCTGTACCACGGTCGCGGAATGGAGCACCTTCACCGTCGAGTCAAGGCCCCATCCCTCTGCGAGGACGCGCTGGACGATGAGGATGCGGGTGTGGGGTGTGACCTGGGCGTTGGGAGGGAGTCTTACTGTGCTCTTCCCCGGGGCGGGGGGTGATCGGTGTTATCCCATGCTCCCGAAAGAGACCTTCGCCTGTTTACAACGTCCCCAGACAGGACAGCTAGCGAGGAGCGTAGCGATGCGTCGAGCACGATTGGCCTTCCTGGTGACCGTCCCTGCGCTCACCGCCGCGTCCATCCCGCAGGCGGTGCAGGAGCCGGCCCCGCCCGCGAAGCTGCAGACGTTGGTCGAGACCAGCGGCTTCGAGGCCACCTCCCGGCACGCGGACGTCATGCGGTTCGTGCGAGAGCTGCAGCGACGCAGCTCGCTGGTGCGCGTCGAGACGATGGCGACGAGCGCGCAGGGGCGCGAGCTCCCGCTGCTCGTGATCGGCGATCCGCCTCCGAGCTCGCCCGCCGATCTGCGTCGCGACGAGCGCGCGGTCGTGTACTTCCAGGGCGGCATCCACGCCGGCGAGGTCGAGGGCAAGGAGGCCCTGCAGATGCTGGCCCGCGATATGGTCCTGAGCCGGAAGCCGGACTACCTCGACGGGCTGGTGATCCTGATCGCACCGATCTTCAACCCCGACGGCGCCGAGCCCATCAGTACGGCGAACAGGACCCGCCAGGTCGGGCCTTCCGGGGGCGTCGGAATCCGCTACAACGGCCAGAACCTCGACCTGAACCGGGACGGCGTGAAGCTCGAGAGTCCGGAGGTGCGCGGGCTCGTCGAGAACGTGCTGAACCGCTGGGATCCGGTCCTGTTCCTCGACAGCCACACGCACAACGGGTCCTATCACCAGGAGCCCGTCACCTGGACCTGGGGCCTGAATCCGAACGGCGACCCGGCCATCTTCGACTACATGGCCGAGGTCATGCTGCCCGCGATCACGGCGCGCATGCGCGAGGAGTACGGGGTGCTCACGATCCCGCACGGCGACTTCGTGGACTCACGCGACCCCGGGCGCGGGTGGATACCGCTCGGGCCGCAGCCGCGCTACCTGAGCAACTACGTCGGCCTCCGCAACCGGCTCTCGGTGCTCAACGAGCAGTACCCCTACGCCGACTACGAGACGCGCGTGCGCGGTGCCTACGCCCTCTGCCTCTCCTTCCTCGACCACGTCCACGCCCATCGCGAGGAGGTGGTCGAGCTCGTGCGCGCGGCCGACCGGCGTTCGCTCGAGCGCGCGGGGGGCGCCTTCGTCGTCGAGTACGAGCATCAGCCCCTCGAGCGCCTGCTGACGATCGAGGGCTACGAGATGGAGGTCGTCGAGCGCGAGGGCGGCCGCACGCGCGCCCGGCCGACCGAGGTGAAGCGCACCTACGAAGGCGTGCCGTACCTCGCCCGCTGCGTCGCGAAGCGCACGATCCCACTGCCACACGCGTATCTGATCGCCGTGCCGGAGGTCGGCGTGATCGAGAAGCTGCGCCAGCACGGCATCGCGGTCGAGCGCCTGCTCGAGGCCGCCGTGCTCGAGGTCGAGGCCTTCACGGTCACCGAGCTCTCGGGCAGCGGGCGTCTCGACCAGGGGCACTACACGAGCTCCGTCAGCGGCGCGTACTCGACCGTCGAGCGGGAGTTCCCGTTCGGCGCGCACCTCGTGCGGACCTCCCAGCCGCTCGGCGTGCTGGCGGCCCACCTGCTCGAGCCCGAGAGCGACGACGGGCTCCTGGTGTGGAACTTCTTCGACCGGCACCTGCGCAGGCAGTGGAGCAACGCCCCCCAGGTCTACCCCGTGTACAGGCTGCACGAGCCGGCGATGCTGGTGACCGAGCTCGTCACGCGCTGAGTCGCCTGCGGACCGGCCGTGACCATGCTCTGGGCGGCGTACCGCGGGTCACGCGACGGAGGAGATCACGACGGGTAGACCAATGCCTGAGCAGCTCCCGACATCGGGACGGGCGCTGGGCAGGCCTTGGAGGACAGGCACTCCAGGTTCCCGACCGCATCCGCCTCGTCCCCTCCCCGAGCAGCGCATGCCCCTACTTGCACTGCGTCTCGTTGATGGCGTCCACCTTGCCCACGGCGCCCTTCAGGAAGTCGGCGAATTGCTCCAGGCCCTCGGTGTGGCGCGTCTCCAGCCAAGCGTCGACCATCTCCTTGGCCAGCCACGGCGCGACGATCATGGCTCCCATGGTCAGGGCGTTCGAGTCGTTGATCGCCCGCGCCATGCGCGCGGAGAAGACCGACTCGACGCAGACCGCGTTCACGCCCTTGAACTTGTTGGCGACGATCGACATGCCCGCACCGGTGCCGCAGAAGAGGATGGCACGCTCCGCCTTGCCCTCCTGCAGCACCCTGGCGGCAGTGGGAGCACAATCGTAGTAGGCCAGCTCCCGGTCCTTCTGCGCTCCCACGTCAGTGACGGAGTATCCCTTGTCCTTCAGATGCTCCACGACGGCGTCCTTCAGATCCACGGCGAAGGGATCGGCGGCGACGACGATGTTCATTCCAGACTCCTTCTTGATCTTGTTTCCAGGTGCGGCACTCGTCAGTCGCGAAAGCGATCCTCCTGCCGTGCCCAAGAGGGCGCCGGCCAGGCTCGTCTGCAGAAATGTCCGCCGCTTCATTCTTGTTCTCGCGCTTCTCGCAGGGAGGGTGGCGTGGACAGGAGGATCTCGTCGTCCTCCACGAAAGTGGAGCGCTGCCGCACGCCGTTGACCTCGTAATCGATGGTCAGTGTCTTGACCGTGCCCGGCACGGGATCGGTGAACGCTCCATTGTAGCTCCCGGCCTCCAGCTCGATGAGCGGCCCGCTGATCGGGCTGGCGGACAACGGCTGCGTGACATCGAGCAGCGTATCACCCGCGCCATAGGTGGCGCGAATGATGCGGACCGTCGCATCCTCGGGCCAGTCCTTCAGCAGCAGCGCAGGATCCCACAACTTCAACGGACCGGCCAGCGCTGTCGAGTCGCCGTCCTGCCGCACGTTGAACCGTTCGACCGTCGGGGCCGTGGCCACCCGCGAACGCACCGCCATCTCGTCGATGCCTGGAAAGACCGGGTCGTACATCTCGCGGATCTCTTCGAGTCCCAGGTACGGACCG
>CAZDQL010000003.1:107884-149907 GCA_964507325.1 uncultured Planctomycetaceae bacterium
AGGCGATCAGACGCCGCGCGTCCTCCGGCGGCACCTGCACGTCATGGTGCTCGCCGCTGATGGCGTTGTGCACGATCTTGCTGCGGGGCGAGAAGGCCGTTAGCGGAGCCAGGGTCTGCAGACCGACCGGATCCCACTGGCTGTACCCTTCGACCACCAGCACCCCTGCCAGGTTCTCGGGTACGCCGTGTTCATTCAGTTCCTTGGCACGCCCCCAGGGGATCACGCCGCCCACGAGAGTCAAATACGGCTCCATGAACGGAGTGGCCTCGTCCGGTCGTGTCCGCAGCTTCCTGACGTGTCCCTTGAACGCGAGGCCGGAGTCGCGCAGCGTCAGGTTCAGACGCTCTACCGCCTCGCCGTCGCCCTGGTGGCAGTCCGCGCAGTGACGGTCGAAGACCGGTTGGGCGAAGCGCCGGAAGCTGACCGTCTCATCCCCCCAGGGTGGTGGCGTGATGTCGACCGGACCCTTGCGCACCGCCTGGCTCACATTCGCCGCCGGGGTCATCGGAGCGTTCAAGCCCCCGGCGTGGCAGCCCGTGCAGCCCCTGACTTCACCCGGCATGACCCCGGTGAAGGAACGCATGTTCTGGATGCAGCGGTACTCCTCGTCGAGCAACTGGAAGTAGACGGCGTCACCCGGCGGCAGCTTGAAGCAGATCGAGCCGTCCGGCTCCACCGGCACCGTACCCAGGACCTGCTTCACCGCCTCCGCCTGAAAGGCCCCCACAGAGGGCCCGTCATGCTGAACCGACTTCACCCAGGTGGAGTAGGTCTTGGGGACCATCTTGATGATGCGCAGGTACTTCACCCTCTCTCTGGGAATCTCCGGAGCGCCTTGGAAGACATTCGTGCTGAAGAGGATTCCGTGATCGGGCTCTTCGTCGCCCCCGACCTCCGGCCATGCGACCCGGTCCGGAAGCACCGGCGGCCGCGGCCGCGGCTTGACCGGCAGGGCGTACAGCACATTGTGATCGCCGCGGTACAGCAATTCCCGATTCCCGTGGATGTCCATCAGGTAGAGACGGAAGTGCCAACCGTGATCGGTGCTGTCGTTGTAGAGGTGACCGCCTTCGCGGGCCGAAACCAAGAAGAGCTCTTCGCTCAAGGGGAAGGGGCTCTTGTAGGCGAAGAGCTTTCCGGAACGATGATAGGAATCGGATGCGACACGTTCCGTCGGTCCATCGCCGGTCTCCGGCCAGGGGGTGTCGACCGTCACCTTGGCCAGACCGAGCGGGTAGTTCACACCCTCACTCGGGTCGATGACGCCGATGGCGCCGTCGAACCACGCGTGATGTCCCACGGCGCAGAACATGATGCGATCGCTCCCCGGGATGGAACGGGCCTCGGTGAGCACATCGGGCCAGGCGCTCTGGTTGCCCCAGAATGCCGCCACGCCGGTGCCGTCCGGGTTGCACGTCCAGAGGCTCTGGACCCGCCACAGCGGCTTGTCGGTGTACTCCCACCGTGTGTAGATGACGCGCCCGTCGTTCAGGACCGACGGCATGTAGTCCGGCTCGCTGTTCCGACTCGTGATGTAGATGTTCTGCCCGTCGGCATCGCAGCGCGCCAGGGCGAACGCGTAGGTCATCGGCATGCACCGCACGTACGTGTTCGTGCGCGACGTGCTGAACACGATGTGCCCATCCGGCAGGTAGACGGGATCCAGGTCGTCGTAGTCTCCTCGCGTGAGCTGCCGCAATCCCGAACCGTCCACCCCGACCTCGTAGAGGTGGAACGACAGATCCTCGGCCGGCTGAAAACTGAAGACGACCCTCTGGCCGTCGAAGGACAGATCGGGCCGCCAGAAGGAACCCTCATGCCCGGGAAGCAGGTCACGGACCGGGCTCTTCGGGTCGAGTCCTTCGAGCACCAGCAGCCTGCCACCCGTCGCGGCCATGAAGCCGTTCCGATGCCGCGCCTCGTGGCCCCACTCCACCGTGGCCGCGCGCCACAGCTTGCCCTTGCGCGGATAGGTGGGGTAGGGGTTGTCGACGAGGAGGATCTCATCGAAATCGATGACCGGGTCGGCCAGCATGATCTCGCGCTTGACGCGTCGGACGGCCAGATACAACTCCTGCGCCCGGCCTTCCGTCTCATCGCCGGCGGCTGCGGTAGCTGCTTCCTCCAGCAGCTTCAGCTCCAGCAGCGCCTGCGCGATGTCCGGACCACCCGCGCTTCCGGCGACGCGCTGCGCCACCTCGCGCGTCCAGCCGATCTCCTGCAAGACTCGCTCCAGCGTCGGCGCGTGGTCCGCCTGGAACAGCCAGTCCTCGACCAGAACGTCCTGCTCTTCCGCCGCCCGGGCCTCGCCGGCCAGCGCCGGCCCCCACGCGATCGCGACGAGCCCCGCGCACGCCGGAACCAGCGCACGCGCGAGCAGCAGCAGGACACGAGTCGAAAAGTACCGATTCACCATGAGGATCTATCCGTGCAAGAACCCGAATGCTCGCACCCTACCGCATCCTCCAAGGTGACGGGCCCGAGAAGGTGGAGAGCTCGACCGTTGGGTCAGTCTCATGCCGCGATGCTACCAGAGGCCGCTGGTGCCAGCGAGGCGGCCTACAAGACCGACCAGGCCGCGCGCGGGATCGGGTCGTAGACCTGTCGGCGGGGCTGGAACGCCGAGCAGCGGAGCACCGCGCGAGCCGGCGGACCCCGTTCAGACCGCACGCCAACGGCCGGGAATGCGACCGCCGTCAGAACCCGAAGGCCATCTGGGGTGGCGAACTGAACAGGGCTATCAGGCCGAGCCCGGTGCTCGATCGAGATCGGGGAACTCCTTCTCGACGCACTTGGGACAGATGCTATGCGTGAAGTTCGCGCTGCTGTGCTCGGTGATGTAGCTCTCCAGGAGGTGCCACTCTCCGCTCTCGTCCCGGATGTTCTTGCAGTACGAGCAGATCGGCAGGATCCCCTCGAGGGTGCGGATGCGCTGGACCGCCTCCCCGAGGTCTCTGTTCACCTCCACCAGCTGGTCGTTCACGGCGGCCAGCTTGCAGTGGGTCCGACGCAGCGTCCCCCAGGCGAGCCACCCGGCGATCGCGACGACGGCGAGCAAGGCGGCGCCAATCAGGAGCCCGCGACGCAGGAGCGCTTGCTGCTTCAGCTCCAGGTTCTGGATCTCCTGGTCCCTCCTGAGCACGGCGATCTCCTGCTCCTTTTCGCGAGTTTCGAGTTCCGCCTGAAAGCGGGCGAAGCTCTGGCGCGTCTCGAGCGACCGCTGCTCGCGTTCGACACCTACCGCCTCCCGAGAAGTCTCGAGAGCCTCCTCGAAATCGCCGCGCTGTTCTTGAGCCTTGGCCAAAGCCTCGAGCACCGCCAGACGCCGGCCCTTCATGTCGAGTCGCTCGGCGATGGCGCTGCTCTGTTGCGCCGACACGGCAGCAGCCTCGCCGTGGTCGAGCTCCACATGGACGTGAGCCATGGCCAGTAGTGTCTCGACCTGCTCGGGTGCCATGTCGAGCCGCCGCCTGATCTCGAGGGCCTTTTCGAAGTGACGCAGTGCTCCCTCGGGGTCCTCGCGGGCCAAGCAGATCGCGCCGAGGCTGTGCAGGGATCGAGAGACCTCCGATTCGATCCCGAGCTTCTCGCGGATTCGGAGCGCCTCCTGGTGGTAGTCGTACGACTCCTCGAGCTCGCCGAGCAGGAAGTGGACGTCACCCAGGTTCGCCAAGGTCGAGGAAAGGCCCCTCGTCTCGCCCTGCGCTTGCTCGCGCTCCAGGGCGCGCTGGTAGAGCTCGAGGGCCTCCTCGTACTCACCGAGGTTCATCCGGGCGATGCCGATGCTCCCCAGCAGCACCGAGATCCCCGTATCGTCCCCCAGCCGTTCGGCCGCTTCGAGACCTTGGGTAAACGCGTCCAGCGCCGCGTCGTACTCCCCGGTTCGCTCCAGTGTCAGACCGAGCAGGTTCGCCGCTCTCCAGAGGATGTCGAGACGGCCGATGGACTCGGCCACATCCGTGGACTCGAGCGAGGCGGCGATGGCGTCCTCGAACTCGCCGAGGCGGAAGGACATGACCGCCCTCTGCCACAGGCTGTGGGCCAGGACGGCTTCGTCCTTCGTCCTCCGGGACAGCTCCTCGGCGGCCGAGAAGTGCTCGTGTGCCTCCCGGAATCGTTCGAGCTCGGAGAGGGCGATGCCGAGCCCGAGCCGGAGCTCACGCTGCAGGGCGAGATCCGATTCGCCATCGAAGTTCTCGAGGCAGGCGAGACCCAGCTCGACCCTGGTGTGCGCCGGGTCATGGGCGCTGGCGATCCTCTTCACGACGGCGGCGAGATCATCCGCATCCTGCGCCAGAGCGACCACCGGGCCGCAGAGAAGGAGGACACGGAAGACCCATGCATGCACTCGTGGTTGATTCATAGATCGACTCGGCGATGGGGTGCCTAGAGGAGTCCGGCTGGGCCCCATCCTGATACCCCTCTCGTCCCGCTCTGACAAGACCAAGCCGATGGGGCGACTCGACGCGCCGCTCCCAAGGGTGGCTCACATGCCGAAGAGGGCAGGCTACTCCCGACGCGGAAGGCGCACGATCATCGTCGTGCCCTCGCCGACCTCGCTCTCGACGGTGATCTCGCCGCGGTGCTGATCGACCACGACGGAGTGCACCAGCGCCAGGCCCTGCCCCGTTCCCTTGCCCACCTCTTTGGTCGTGTAGAGGGGATCGAAGATCCGCGTTCGGACCTCCGGAGGGATGCCGATGCCGGTATCCGACACCCGGAGCTCGACCGCGTCCTCCAGCGTGCGCGTCGCGATGGTGATCGTCCCATGTACGCCGGCCGTTGCGGAGCCACTCTCCCCGATCGCATGCGCGGCATTCACGATGAGGTTCAGGAGGACTTGGTGCAGCGGCCCGCCCAGTCCTGGGACGGTCGGCAGGCCAACTGCGAGCTCGAGCTTCAAATCGGCGACGTAGGCGTACTTCAGGGGCCCCGGTGAGATACCACTCATCGCCGCGACCGTGGCATCTGCGCCCGGGATGCTGGCGCGTTCCCATCGAACTGGAAGTTCGGGCACTTGAGCGGGAACCCGGGGCCCTGCGCGGGGAAGCGACGGAGGTGATCCAACCCCTCACAGTGGGTCTCTGCGCGCACCGCCGGCACCATGCTGGCCGTCCCTGCGGCTTGCGCCCCGCTCGGGGGCTCCTGAGTCGACTCGCCGACGGACCCGGAGCCGCTCAGTCGGTGTAGCCCAACCCGTGCAAGCGCGCCTCCACCTCCGCCTGCGCCGCGGGATCGTAGGGGTCCAAGCCGTCGAGCGCCTCCAGGGCGGCGTCCCCTTCCTCGTGAATCGGCGCGGGGGGTGAGTGGATCGCGCGCAGGTTCTCGGTGAGCGCCACGCCCTCCATCTCGTGGTAGACGGGAAGCCCGAGGAGAGTCAACGCGGTGGGCGTGACGTCGAGGATGGAACCGGTCCCACGCTGGGAGTTGTGCTCCACCCCCGGGCCGGCCAGGATCCAGATGCCGTCGCGGGCGTGCTCGGGGAAGGGTCGCGGGTGGGTCGTGAAGCTCTCCTGGTAGGTGGAGGCGACGACGTGCACGTCCGTGGCCACTTCGAAGAGGAGGTCCGGCACGACCCTTTCGGCGTACCGTCCCGGGTAGAGCTCGGCGCCGCGCCACACCTCCGTCACCAGCGGCTCGTCACTCCGCGGCCTGCGGATCGCTCGCAGGGCCTGCGCCAGCTCGTCCAAGGTCGCCTCGCGTTCGGCGTCGTCGACGATCCCGTCAGCCTCGCGCCCCGCCAGGTTCAGCCGCAGGCTGCCGAAGTTCCCCTCACAGGCGGTGGCGAAGGCGCGCGTGCGCTCCATCTCGAGCGTCCCCAGGCGCCGCCGCCGCTCGGCCGCGCGCGCCGTCGCCAGGGGGCCGGTGGGGGGTGCGCTCGCGGTCGACGACGGGCGCTCCACCGACCACCCCTCTTCGATCAGCCAGTGGTGCAAGTTGAACTGACTGGGGTAGGCCGCGAAGCCGTGGTCGGAGAGGAGCAGCACGTGTGTGTCGGGTCCGACGACCTCGACCAAGCGTCCGAGTGTCCCGTCGAGGCGCTCGAGCAGCCTGGCCACGAGGGTGTCCGGGCGACCGTCGTAGACGCGGTGACTCAGGACGTCGAGGCTCTTGAACACGACGAAGGAGAGGTCCCAGTCGGGACGCTCCAGGAGCTCGACGAGCGCCGCCTCCTTGATCCCGAGCTGCTGCTCGATGACGGCCCAGCTGAGCGCCTGGTCCTCGCGCCAGATCCCCAGATCAGGCACGAAGCCGCGGGCGCGCAGCTCGTCGGCGTACTCGGCGGGCCAGGTGTAGTCCGCGTCGAAGGGGCTGAGCATCCCGGCGACCAGGGTGCCGAGGACCGGCTCCGGGGGGTAGGTCACCGGTATCCCGAAGACGTTCACCCGCCGGCCGCGCGCCTTCAGGATGCGCCAGAGGGGCAGGGCACGGTTGGACCGGGAGCTGATCAGTCGCGCGTCGTTGCCCCCTTCGACCGGTTCGAAGAAGGAGTAGACCCCGGTCTGCCCGGGCCCCTTGCCGGTCACGGCGGCCACCCAGGCCGCGGACGAGATCGGAACGACCGTCGAGGCCAGCCGCCGCGAGGCGCCGCGCTCGAGGAGGCTCGCCACGCTGGGCAGGCGCCCGGCGGCGACCAGGGGATCGATTAGGTCGAAGGTCGCACCGTCCCAGCCGACGATCAGGAGGCGCGTGGATTCTCGGTCAGCGGAGGACCCCGGTCGATCCGCGCCCCCACAGCCGCCCAACACGAGCAGCAGCGAGAAGAGCAGCGCCAGCGGCGTCCCGGTCGACGGCTGGCGCACGGGGTCGCGGTGGACCCTCGGAGCACCGCACCTCGTGATTGCCGCGCCTCTGATCAGGACTGGCAGACGGGCAGCAGTGCGTAGGCGTCGGGGGAGGTCCATGCCTCGAGGGGTGGATGGGTGTTCCAGTGGGGCCGAGCCGAGCTGTCCGGCGGATCGATCGCGGTGACAGAGCCAGCGGATGCTAGTGGAGGCCGTATTGGCCCGCAAGCTGGCCCGGAAGGCGGCCGGGCCGGGTTCGAGGGGTGCGGGCCACCCTTCTCTCGCTGTCGTTCGAGGACTCTCGTCAGGCTTCAGGGGACGCGCAGTCCGGCGGACCAGCACACCCCGGCAGGTCGAAGCGCGCGATCGCCCCACCCGCAGGGGGATCGAGAGTCTCCAGGTGGCCGTCGTGCAGTTCGACGATGCGACGCGCCACCGTCAGACCCAGCCCGGCCGAGTCCGGATCACGCTGCGGCCCCCCCCCGGTGGCGGAGAATCCGGGGCCGTCGTCGGCGACGGCGAAGCGCACTCTGCCGTCCTGGACCTCGAGGGCCACCTCCACCTTCGAGGTGGCGTGGCGCAGCGCATTGCGCAGCAGATTCTCCAGCACGCGGGTCAGGCGACGACCGTCGGCGTCGAGGGGCGGGGCGTGGGTGGGCAGATCGACCTCGATGCGCAGGCCCCGCGACTCCGCCAAGGGAACCAGGCCGCTGACCACGCGCTCGACCAGCTCACCGGGCAGGACCGGTTCGCGAACCAGCGCGGTGCCAGCCTCGATGCGCGCCACGTCGAGCAGGTCCTCCGCCAGCTCACAGACACGCTGGACGTCCTGACGAGCGCTCGACAGGGTGGCGCGCAGGGCGGTCGCGTCCAGCTCCGCGGTGGGGACGGCGAGGCCGGCGTTCGCGCGATCGATGCAGGCGAGCAAGGCGGTGAGCGGCGTGCGCAGGTCGTGCGACACCTGGGCGACCCACTCGCGTCGCTCTCTGTCGCGCTCTTCGAGGGTGCGCACGAGATCGGCGATGCGGCCACGCGCCTGCTCGAGAGAGCGGCCGAGGACCGCGATCTCGTCGCGGCCCCGCACCGCGAAGACCGCGGTCGAGCCACGTGGATCGGCGGAGGCGACCGCCCGGGACAAGCGCGAGAGCCGTGCGGTGACGAGTCGCGAGAGCAGCACGCTGACGATCAGGGCGACACCGAGGTTCAACCCGAAGCTGACCACCCGTGCCAGGCGCTCCATGCTGTGCGTGACCGCATCGAAATCCTCCTCGGTGATCACCGGCAGCTCGTGGGCGTCGAAACCCGGGTCCAGCTGGTCGAGCCCCTCCAGATCGCTCGCTGAGAGGAGTGGATGGGTGAAGACGAGCCAGCCGGCCAGCTGCCCGTCGCGGAAGGCCGGGACCATGTGCTCGCAAGAGGCGCTCGGGTCGATCGGTGCGTCGGGCTCGTAGGGTTCCTCCGGTTGCGGCTGCCACGCCGTGCCGATCGACGCCGTGCTCTCCGCGGGAGTGGCGACGATCGCCAGCTGGGGGTCGAGCCAGAGGAAGCTGCCAGCCATCTCGGCCAGCTCTTCTTCCGTTCTTGTGATCGCCTCCGGGGTCGGCTGCCAGAGGCCGTTCGGTAGACGTTCTGCGCCCTCGAGCAGCAGGGCCACGAGGGCTCCCTCGTCCGGTCCCTGGGCGTCCGTGGAATGCGGACTGCTGACCACGGTGAAGCCGCGCTCATCGTCGGGGAGACCGAAGGCGCGGAAGACGGCCGCGTAGATGTGCCCGCCGAGCAGATCGAAGGCCAGGAGTGTCAGGACCAACAAACCGGCCAGGCGCACGGAGAGGCGCCCGTACCAGGGCACGCGCACGTTCACAGCCTGCTCGCTCGTGGCACGTTTCATGCCGGCTCTTCGAAGCGGTAGCCCACACCCCACTCGGTGAGGAGCAGGCGCGGGCGCCCGGGGTCGACCTCGAGGTGGGTGCGCAGACGACGGACGTGCACATCCACGGTCCGCGGATCGCCGTCGTAGTCGATGCCCCAGACCCGATCGAGGAGCTGTTCGCGGGTCCACGCCCGGCCGGGGTGCCCCATCAGGAAGCGCAGCAGCTCGAACTCCTTGGGCTTGAGGTCCAGCCTCTCCTCGCCACGGCCGACCTGCAGCGCGGTCGTGTCCAGCCAGAGGTCCCCGGCGCGCAGGACATCCGCCGGGTGCGTGCGCCCCGAACGCCGCAGGACGCAGCGCACGCGTGCGAGCAATTCGGGCATGTGGCAGGGCTTGACCACGTAGTCGTCCGCGCCGGCGTCCAGACCGCGCACGCGGTCGTCCCAGTGGTCGCGAGCCGTGAGCACGATCAGCGGCTGCTCGGGATTGGCGCGCGAGAGCTCCCGGCACAGCTCGAGCCCATCGCCATCGGGCAGGCCGAGGTCGAGCAGCACCAAGGCGACGTCCTCCTTCAGGCACTCGCGGGCCACGCCGAGCGTGCGCGCGAGCACGGGCTCGAAGCCGTCGTTCTCGAGCGCAGCCGCCACCTCCTCGAGGATGCGACCGTCGTCCTCGACGACCAGGATGCGTGGTGTGTCGTGGGTCATTGCGGGCGCCGTTCGCAGACGGCCGCCAACTGAATCTTACCTCCGAGACGACGCCCATCTCGAAATGAGCAGGACCTCTCGCGCGACGGCAATGTGTGGTTAACAAGCTGCGCCCGGAGGTGGCCGCCCAGAACTCGGCCTCGAGGCTCTCGTGCAACGAGAGCCGGCCGCGGAAGCGCTCTCCCGGTAGGTCGGAGAGACGACGCAGCAGCCCGCGCGCATCCGTTAGGCTGTTGGAGGGATCGAAGGGCGACTTCGCCGTCCCGGTGGATGCCGAGCCCCGCTGCGAGGATCCGAACGAGCGATGAGCACCTCTACTGAGAAGGGCGTCCTGATCCATGGTGCCGGTTGGGTGGCCACCCAGCACGTCGAAGCCTTCCTGCACGATCCACGGGCGGAGATCGTCGCCATCTCCAGCCGCAGCGCGGAGAGCGCGCGGCGCCTGGCGCAGCGCTACGAGCTCGACGTGCCCTGCCTCGACCGCCTCGGCGAGGGGCTGCACGTCGACGGGGTGGACGTCGTTTCGATCTGCACGCCCCAGCACGTGCACGTCGAGAACGCCCTCGAGATCGCGGAGGCGGGCAAGCACCTCGTGATAGAGAAGCCCGTGGCCATGAACCTCGCCGACCTGCGTCGCGTCCAGGCCGCGGTCGAGGCGGCCGGGGTGAAGAGCATCGTCGGCTTCGTGCTGCGTTGGAATCCGCTCTTCCAGGCCATCAAGCGCATGAGCGCGCAGGGAGCGCTGGGCGAGGTGTTCTGCGTGGAGACCGACTACCAGAGCTACCAGGGCGACTGGTGGCCGGGCTGGGAGGAGGGACGCACGCTGGAGGAAGGCGGATCCGCGATGCTCGTCGCGGGCTGCCACGCGGTGGACGCGCTGCGCTGGTTTGCCGGCGCCGGGGAGTTCGAGGCCGCGAATCCCGTCGAGGTGTTCTCGTGGACCGGCGGCAAGCGCAAGGGCAATGGCGACATGTATCACCCGCCGACCCACGCCTTCCGCACGGGCACGCCGCTCGAGTACGCCGGCCTCGAGATGATCCTCGTGCGCTTCGACAACGGCGTGCTCGGCAAGGTCGGCTGCAACTTCGAGTGCGTGCAGCCGTACGCCTTCCCGATCGAGGTGTTCGGCGACCGGGGCACGATCAAGGGCAACCGCGTCTACTCCCACTGGTTCCCCGGCCAGCGCGACTGGGTCGAACTTCCCGTCATCACCCCCGATTCGAGCGACGTCACCCACCACCCGTTCCAGGGCCAGATGAGCCACTTCCTCGACTGCCTCGAGGAGGACGTCGAGTCGCACTGCAACCTCGCCCAAGCGGCGATCAGCCACGAGATCGTGTTCGCCGCCGAGGAGTGCCATCGAACCGGTCGGCCGGTGACGTGGCCGCTGGCTGACTGAATCCCCCCCAGACACCATGATCCTGATCGAGCTCACCGCCTGCCTCGTGATCCTCGCCTCTGCGTGCCCCGAGCTCTCGGCCCGTGCGGAGATGACCGCGACCCTCGACGAGGAGGGCCAGGTGGTCCTGCGCGAGGGCGAGACGCCGATCCTGCGCTACCTCTCCCGTCGGGTCGAGGTGCCCGAAGGCATGTTCGACGTCGAGGATCCCCAGACGCTCGCCTATCGCCAGCTCTACGCCCAGCCGCGCAGCGACTACATCCATCCGCTCTACGGTCCCGACGGGGAGTCCCTCACCCACGACTGGAGCGTCGATCACCCGCACCACCGAGGCATCTACTGGGCCTGGCCGGAGGTCCAGCTCGTGGACGACGCAGGCGCAACGGTGACGGGCGACCTGCACGCCCTGGTCGGCATCTTCGCGCGACCCGTGGGCCAACCACTCATCGAGAGCGGCGAGACCGCGGCGTGCGTGACGATGCGCAACGTGTGGCTGTGGCAGGACGAGGAGCCCGTCGTCTTCGAGCGGGCGCGCATCACCGCCCATGCCTTGGACGCGGCCGGTGTGCGCGCCGTCGACCTCGAGCTGCGCTTCGAGGCCCTGCGCGACGGGGTGACCCTCGCCCGGCGGGGCACGAACCTGTACGGCGGCCTCAACACGCGGCTGGCGCAGGTCGCCGGGCAGGAGCTCGGCTACCACGCGGATCCGGAGGGCGCCGAGCCGCGACGCGCGTGGGGCTGCGCGCGGGGGACGTGGGCCGGCGGGAAGCGGCAGACGACCCTCGCCATCCTCGACCATCCGCGCAATCCCGACTTCCCCGGCGACCGGATCGAGTACCCGGACCTGCCTTGGTTCCAGCCGGCCTTCCCCCGAGCGGACACGCGCCATGCATTGCGACGCGGCGACCCGCTGGTGCTCCGATATCGCTATCTCGTCATTCCCGAGGCCGCCGCGCCCGAGACGCTGCACGCCGCCTGGGACGCCTACGTCGCAGACACTCCCCCCTCCACCGATCGCTGATCCCCACCCCGAAGGCTGCCCCTCCCATGACCCGTCAACCCACTCGTCGTGACGCCCTCCTGCGCGGGGCCGCGGTCGCCGCGGCTCCTTTCTTCGCCACCCTCCCGGCCGCGGCGCGGCGATCCTCCACCCGACGCGAGAAGATCGGGCTCGGGCTCATCGGCGCCGGAGGAATGGGTTCGGCCAACCTGCGCTCGTGCCTGCAGGATCCGGACACGCGCTTGGCCGCGGTGTGCGACGTGCAGCAGCCACGCATGGACGCGTGGACCAGCCAGCATCCCGACGCCAAGGCGTACGGCGACTGGCGTGAGCTCCTCGCCGATCCCGGGGTGGACGCGGTGATCATCGGCACCACGCCGCACTGGCACTGTCTGAACGCGGTCGAGGCGGCCAAGTCGGGCAAGCACGTCTTCCTGCAGAAGCCGGCGACGCTCTACCCTGCGGAGTCGATCGCGGTGCGCAACGCGTTCCGGAAGCACGGGGTGATCAGCCAGGTCGGCACGCAGATCCACCAGGCCGCGAACTACCGCCGCGCCGTCGACTGGGTGCGGTCCGGATGGCTCGGCCCGATCAACCGTGTGGAGTGTTTTTGGGGCTGGAACACCGGAATCGGTGGCGTCCTCGGCAAGGGGAGAGCCGGCCAGCCCGTGCCGGACGGAGTGGACTGGAAGATGTTCTGCGGCCCCGCCGGTCCGCTGGACTATCACCCCGGCATGATCTCGGACGCCGCGGCCCACTGCGGCTTCTGGCGCATCTCCGGCGGCTGGACGCCGGGGATGGCGCCGCACATCCTCGACCTGGCGGTGTGGGCCCTCGAGCTGGGCTTGCCGAAGAAGATCAGCGCCTTCGGCGGCCGCTTCATCATGGACAACGACGGCGACGCTCCGGACACCCAGGACATGCTGTTCGACTACGGCCACCTGATCCTGCGCTGGCACTGCAACCGCATCAACCACCACGGCTACGAGTTCGGCTCGCAGGCGCGGTCGCTGGGTACGTACTTCCACGGCCTGAACGGCACGCTCCGCTCCGACTACGGCAGCCGCGAGGTCACCCCGCAGAACGACTCCCTCGACCCCGAGGCCGAGCCGCCGCAGGTGATCCCCGACGGCATGAACCACGAGCACGAGTGGCTGCTCGGCATCCGCGAGGGCACCCAGCCCAGCTGCAACATGGAGTACCACCTCAAGGTGGACCTGCCGATCGTCCTGGGCAACCTCAGCTACGTCCTCGAGCGCACGATCCATTTCGATCCCGAGAAGCTCGAGATCGTCGGCGATCCCGAGGCGGCCAGGCTCGCGGTCCCCGAGTACCAGGGTGAGTGGAAGTTCCCGGTCGAGTATCTGTGAGGGATACCGAGGGGTGTTTGAGGACAGGTCTGCGGGCAGCAGGCAGGCGTATCGTCGCGGCGCGTCACACAGGGCTTGCGGCGCCGTAGATGCGCGGCGATCGTAGTCCGCGAACCCCTCCCCGAAACCCCGGAGAAGTGCAATGCAGCTCGAGAACTCCTGTCTCCTCGTCACCGGCGGCAGCGCCGGCATCGGCTACTCCATCGCAGAGCTCGCGCAGGCCCGCGGCGCCCGCATCGTCATCAATGGCCGTGATCCCGCCCGCCTGCGCGCCGCGGCGGAGGCGCTGGGGGTCGAGAGCGTGCCTGGTGACGTCGGGCACGACGCGGAGGAGATCGTCGCGCGCGCCGTCGAGAAGCTCGGTGGACTCGACGGACTCGTGAACAACGCGGCCTGGGGCAAACGCATGACGCTGGAGGAGCTCGACCCCGAGATCTTCGAGGCCATGTGGCGCGACAACGTCCTCGGCGCGGCGATGATGGCCAAGCACTGCGTCCCCCACCTCAAGGCGGCAGGCGGTGGAACCATCGTCAACATGGCCTCCACTGCCGCCAGGCACGGCTACGCCGGCGGCAGCGCGTACTCCTCCACCAAGTTCGCCCTCTCGAGTCTCACCCAGTGCTGGCAGGCCGAGTTGCGTCGCGACGACATCCGTGTGATCCAGATCAACCCGAGCGAGGTGCAAACCGGCTTCGGGGGCCGCGATCCGCAGCGGGAGATGGACCCCAAGAAGCTCCTCGCGGAGGACATCGCCCACGCCACCATCGCCGCCCTCGAGATGCACGACCGCGGCTTCGTCCCGGAGCTCACGGTGTTCGCGACCAATCCCTGGTCCACCTGAATTCCCAGTTCGGTCTCGGCATTCTGGGGTACGGCGGAGGGCGACGACACGGCGCCATCCTCGACACGCCCATCCACATCACAGGAACAGGATCGAGATCCCGTCGGTGAAGTTCGACGTGTTCCCGGGGTTCTTGTCCCGGAACCAGGCCTGGAAGTTCCAGGTCTCCCCGGGCTGGATCGCAACCGGCCCACCGGGTTGGGGGATGGCCAGGGTGTCCACGTCGATAGAGAACTCTCCCCCCGCTCCGGACAGCTTGACGTCCTGGGTGAAGCCACCGATCCGCCCGTCGAGGCACAGGTTCCCCTGGGAGCCCCCGGGATTGGGTACGAAGCCCTGGGTCGTGCTGACGATGAAGTACCCGAACTGGTTGGCCGGCATTTGGGCGGCGGTCAGCGTCAGGGGCTGGCCGCCGGCCTGGGCCACCCCGTAGGCGGAGATCGCTGCGGGCTGACTGGTGGAATTCAGGTTGGCGGGTCCGCAGTAGTTGTTGCCGATGGAGCCGGAGACCTCGGTCAACTTGAACCCATTGATCGCCGATCCAGCCAGGCCAGCGGTGTTGTCGACCTGGAACGTCCCGGTGGCCGTCGTGGTGACATCGAAGACCAACGCGAAGGTGTTGTTGTCGGCGAGCGGGACCGACCAGTCGATCGTGATGCTCCCTGGAACCCCGGTCCCCCCCGTGATGGTCCATTCATGGGTGCCCGAGAAGGTCCCGGGATCCCAGGCGTAGAGGGTGAAAACGTAGTGCTCGTTCGGCTTCAGGCCGCTGAAGTCGAGGGTGAGGGTGCCCGTCGGAGTGAAGGCGTGCAGCAGGTCCTCGTACAGGTGTTGGTAGGTGTAACCGGGCGGATCCCCGTCCTTGCTGCCCCTGTCCGTCGGGCTGGCGAAGCTGGTGTTCGTCGTCACCTCCACCGTCACCGTGCCGAGCTGGGCGACCATGTAGCTGCCGGTGAGCGGAACTGGCCAGAGGTCGAAGCCCACCTGATCATCTTCGTTGAACTCGATGCTGAGGTTCGTCTGGGCGCTCGCGGTGGAAGCGATCAACGCTGCAGCGACCACACCCAGCACTCGAGCAGGGAGGCGAATCATGGCCATGGCTCCTTCTGCACTCGATCCGTTCGGTGCACGTGTTTCCGACGTGGGGACGATGTCAAGCCTCGCGCACAGGTTCACCAGCCGGAGGTGGAAGGCCGTATCGAAGACCTGGGCATCACGTGTCCAGTGTAGCGGGTGCCGTCCGCAAAGGGCCGGAAGGAGGACAGACCCTCCGAGGTGACGAGCCCGAGTTCCTCGGCCCGGCGGCCGATCACTGCTCCCGCAGGCGCACGTCGAGGCGGCCGTGCTCGCTCGTGAACGCTCCGGTGTCGGAGAACAGGGAGCCCCACCCGTCGCCCCAGGCGTGGTGGCCGATGAGCTCCCAGCCTTCCGTCTCCACCTGAAGGACGTCGGGCTTCTCCGTCGCCGTGGTCTCGACGATGCCCTTCTCGTTCGTCCGGGGCAGGGCGACGCCGTCCAGGCTCAGAACGATGCCGGGAACGGGATCGCCGACCTCGTCGGTCACGAAGAAGCGCGCTCCCCACCCCTTCGCGAGGGTGACCGTCGCCAGCCGGTGCCCTTCGATGGAGGAGGGCAGGAAGCTCCCCTCGTCCAGCCATGCAGGCTGGTGGCCGTTCGCGCTGATGGCCACCGTGATCGTGCCCCCGGTCGGATAGGGCCCCGCCGAGAAGTGCGGCCGGTCGGTGGAGCCGGAGGCACCGATCCACTCCCCGTCGTTCTCGCTCTGCCCGTTCACACCGCGCCAGGTGGAGGCGATGTGCCCGTGGTCGAGATCGGAGACGTCGTTCGTGATGCGGACGTCGAAGTACTCGGTGGAAATGTCGTCGCGGATCAGGAACACGTGACCCGAGCTCGGCGCGGTGACCTCGAAGGCGGCAGGGGTGACGGGGAGGTGACCCGACGACCAGTGCAACCGGAGCCGATACTTCCCCGGAGACAGCTCCGCGAACCGGAACGTTCCCTTCCCGTCCTTCCAGGACACGGGCGTCCAGCGGCTGACGTCCGAGAGCTCCCCGGTTCCCTGGAGCCCGACCGAGGCCCGAGCCGCCCACAGCTCGCGCCCGCTCTCGGTTCGCACCGTGCCGGTGATCTCGCCGCTCGCGAGACGGGGCTCGAGGGTGAGCCCCACCGTGGCGGTCCTCCCGTTCCGGAGCTCCACCGTTGTGTCGGCGGTACGGAAGCGCTCGGCGCGGGCGACGATGCGCCAGGCTCCCTCGGACAAGCCGCGGTAGAGGAATGGCATCTGCCCCGACTCCGGCGAGGGGACGAGACTCGGCAGCATGGGCACCTCGTCGAGGTCGGTCCCCTCCGGGGCGATCGCGAGCTCGATCTCGCGCGGGGGATCCTCCCCCGTCCAGCGCACGGTGATGCGCAGACAGGCGCGCGCCTCCAGCTCGACGCGCAGGGGCTCGTGCCGGTGACGTTCGAAGGACTCGAGGCGCGACATGCCGAAGTGCAGCCCGTCCCGGGAGACGAGGGCGAGGAAGAGGGGCGGCTCGTCCTCCTCGAAGAAGTCCGGACCGCGCACCCAGGGCCAGACTCCCTTCTGCACGGGAGCCGCGGACCACCAGAAGCCCCGGCGGGACACGTCCTCGTCCGAGAAGGGAGAAGGACGCTCGTTCATCCCGAGACACCGTAGGACGAGCTCGGGATCCTTCGACACGCTGGCGAGGAAGTCCTCGACGTCCAGACCCGCCGGCGGATCGAAGTCGAGGAGGATCAATGGCCCCACGAGCACGGCGATGTCCTGGCGGGGCGAGCCCGGCCGGTGGACCTTGGCCGCTTCGTTCTCGAGCTGGATCTCGAACTCGAGGGTGCCCGTGGGGAAGCTCCGCCGCGTGTCGAAGGTGCCGTCCTCCGCGCTGATCAACCACTCGCCGCCGAGGAAGCGCGACTTCGATTCGAGCGTGAAATCGCGCCGAGGCCAGACCACCTCCCACTGCGGATCCTGGAGCTCACTCCAGGCACGGACGCGCACGCCGAAACCGCCGATCGGCGCTCCCGTCTCGCCGTTCACGAGGCGACCCGGGAAGGGCGCGGACTCGAGCGCGACGCGCGTGAGCACGAGCGCTTCGTCGGGGCTCGTCCCGAGCGCCGCGGCCTCGAAGCGATCCGGCTGGAGCGCGAAGGCGGGGTCCGAGGTCTCCCAGGCCCGCATCCTCCCCCGCAGGGCCGCGCCGCCCGCGAGGCGGACGAGACCCTCTGTATCGCTCTCGAAGTCGCCGACCCTCTCGATCTCGCCCTCCGAAGAGGGCGCGATCAGGAGCCGCAGCCGAATCCCTTCGATCCCCTCGCCGCGCTCTGCGTCGACGATGCGCAGGTATCGATCTCCGGCGGTCGAAATCCGGCGGCGCTCCTCTCCCACCGGCGTCTCGACGACGGTTCGCGACTCCCCCGGAGCGAGGATGGCTCCCTCCGCCGCCTCGCGCTCGCTCTGCGGTCCGACCGCCGGCGCCGCCCCGCGCTCCCCCTCGCAGCCCCGCAGGAGGAGCAGCAGCCCGCCGGAGAGCAGGCCGAGCGTGAAGAGGAGCACGACGGGAACGACGCAGCGCGGCGGGCTTCTCACGCGCCGCCTCCCCCGCGGCTCCCAAGCGTGAGCCGTCTGAGTCCACCGTCCGTACGCGAGCAAGGTGTCATGGGACCGGAGGATGCAAGCTACGCCGCCCAGTCCGAATTGGGGAATCCCGATTCGCAAAAGGAGCGCTCGTCCTTCCCGGTCGCCTTCGTCCACGACCTCCGACGCGCAGAGCTGCCGTTCAAGAGCCGCGCCCGGCCCGATCGGCCTCATGGACGGCGTGCAAGAACTCCCGCAGCAGCTCCTCGTCCAGGCTTCCGCCCATGCGTACTCCCGAGCAGAGATCCACGCCGAAAGGGGAGACCTGTCGGATCGCGGCGGCGACGTTCCCGGGATGCAGCCCTCCGGCGAGGAAGACCGGAACAGCGAGCTGCCGGACGATGAGGGCGCTCACACTCCAGTCGTGCTGCCGACCGGTGCCGCCGAGCTCGGGTATCTCTGCGCCGGGACGACCCGAGTCCAGCAGGACGGCATCGACCCTCGGCGCGATGCGCTGTGCCTGCTCGAGCGCCCGGTGATCCTCGACGTGGACGACCTGGACGATCCTGATTCCCGGGCACTGCTCGCGCAGCGCAGCGTAGGTCTGGTGAGGAACCGCGCTCACCAGCTGTACCACCGAGACCCTGCAGCGTCGCACATGCTCCACGACAGCTTCCGGCTCCGTCTGGCTGGTGAGCAGGAAGGAATCGATGCCGGGAGGAACCGCAGCCGCGATCTCCGCGATGAGGTCGTCGGCAATGGGACCCGGACCGCTCGGCATTCGGGAGACCAGGCCGACGGCGTCGACCCCGGCCTCGACCGCCAGGCTCGCCTCGTTCAACGACGAGATGCAGCACACCTTCACGCGCGTCTTCAACTGGGTCCTTTCCGGTTCACGGGCGCTCTCGCCGGTCGCTTCGTCCGCAGGATCGAGGGAGCCCGGGGTCCGCTGGAGACGCTCCCGGGAGGTCACGCACCGCCGGCGACCGCTCGCGCTGCGGCCCAGGCCTCGAGGAGCTCGAGGTCGAGGCTCTCGGGCCAGCCCGCGTCCGGCGCGGCCTCGATCTTCCGCAGGAGCTCCTCCTGGGAGGGCGAGAGCAGGCCGGGGGGCAGGCCGCCCTGGACGTGGCCGTTCGCCCGCGCGGCCTGCAGCGGGGTGAGCGGCAGGTGCCGGAGCGGAGTCCGCTTCAGGTAGTACTTGGTGTCGTCGTCGGGTCGGATCGCCTCCGCGGTGCGAAGCACCGCGTCCCCGGCGACCTCCCTCGCGGCGAGCTCCTGCTGGTCCGTCCGGGGGAAGACCCGCTCGGCGCAGCCGCGCCGCGTGGCTTCCGCGAGGAGCGCTTCGTAGGAGACCACCTCCGGGTCGAACTCGACCTCGACCACCTCTCCGCCGGCGAGCCAGCCCACGCGGGTCGAGACCACCCCCTCGACGAGGCCCAACTGGGCCTCACCGACCCAGAATCACCCCATGCCGAAGACGGTGCTCTCGACGCCCCGGGCGCGGGCGACCTCTTCCGCCTCGAGGAGCAGGAGGTACCCGGGCAGCGGCTGGTCGCTCACCTCCAGCGCCTGGACCATGCGCCGGACCATCCCGCTCACCGTCCAGTCCCGGCCATTGCGCGCGATCAGGTCCTTGCGCTCGGGGTCGATGAAACGGACGACGGGGTTGTTCCAGGAGGGCTCCTCGAAGGACACGCGCACCTCCGCGTCGCGGTCTCCCTCGGTGTTGTTGAAGATGCACACCGGCACGAAGGAGGCCTCGGCGGCGTCGACGATCAGGGGGTGGCTCAGCACCTGAGCACCGAAGTTCGTGCAGGTGCTTCAGCCAGGGACCTCCTGGAAGACGAGCAGGATCGGCGCGCCGGTCTCCCTGGCGTGGCGTTGGCCGAGCTCGAGGTCGCGGCACCATCGGACGGTTCCCAGCTCCGGGGCGGCCTCGGGGGCCGGCCAGGGCCCGACTCCCGCACCCCCGCCGACCGACGAGGCGCACGCGCAGAGGAGCAGCGGCAAGGTCCCGCCGGCGAGCCGGCCCAATCGGTCGCTCACGTTCGAAGTCTTCATCGCTGTCGTCACCATTCGAGGCGAGGAGGTCCCGGGCAGCAGGATCGTCGGCCTCCCCACCACCCGCCACGATCGTCTCGACCAAGCGTGAGGGGGTCGACCGAGGCGATAGTATCACGGCCCAGAGGCTACCAGAGGCCGGTGGATCAGGCGGGAGCCACTCGGCCCGCGCCACCCCGCTCGTCCTCCACCCGCTGCGTGGTGGGGGAGGGAGGCTGGATGCTGCGCGAAGAGTCGCTACGCCACTTCGTCGCCCGCTGAGCGGCGCGCAAAGAAGACGAGCCCTGCGAGGGCGACGACGAAGGAGAGCGCCAGGCCCGGGAACCAGCTCCCGGTGACGTCGAAGAGCCACCCCGCGGTTCCGGGTCCCACCTCGGCCGCGAGCCCGTGCGCGAGCATCACCACCGCGTACACGGTGCCCACCACCCGCGCGCCGTACACCTCGGCGACCTGTGCGGGGTACAGGGCGAAGCTGCTGCCGTAGCAGAAACCGGCGAGCAGCGCGGCGGTCACGAAGGTCGGCACCGTGGCCCCCGCGCCCGCGAGCACGGCGACCGAGCCCGCGATGGCCCCCAGCGCGCAGAGCGTCGCCCGCCGCCCGCCGAGGCGGTCGTGGACCCACCCCCACGCGACGCGGCCGAGCGCGCTGCCCACGGCGAAGGTGCTGATGGCCGCCGCCGCGCCCGCCCCGAGCCCGAACCACAGGCCGAGCGGCTTGAGGCTCCCGCTGATCATCAGGCCCGGCAGCGTGCCGCAGAACATGGCCGCGAAGAGCTTCCAGAAGCGCGCGTCGTGCAGCAGGTCGCGGCGCCGGAAGGTGACCGTCTGCTCCTCGCCCGCGTCCGGAGGCGTGAAGAGGAGCATGCCCGCGAGGAGCAGCACCGGACCGTACGTCGCACCCACCAGCACGAAGATGCGCGACACCGACCAGTCGCGCGCGAGCAGGTGCTCCGCGAGGTTGGCCAGCAGGATGGCGCCGCCGCCGTAGCCCGCGACGGCCAGCCCCGCCACGAGCCCCTTGTGTGCCGGGAACCAGCGGATGGCGGTGGCGATGGGGCACAGGTAGCCGCAGCCGATGCCCAGACCGCCGACGACGCCGATGCCGAGCCACAGGAGGAACCAGCTCCCTCCCGCCGCGGCCGCGATGAGGTAGCCGCCGGCGAGCAGCACGGCGCTCGCGACCATGAGCGGGCGCGGCCCGCTGCGATCGAGGAGGCGTCCCGTCACCAGGAGCGAGACGGTGAACACGAGGAAGCACGTCCCAAAGACGAGCTGCATCGACGCCGCGCTGAAGCCGTGGGCCTCGCGCAAGTGGGGCACGAACGCGCTCCAGGCGTAGATGCCGCCCATGCAGGACTGCACGAGGACGGCGGCGATCAGGACCAGGACGCGGCGCACGGCGAAGAGGGAGACTCGAGGTGGTCGTAGGCTGCCTTGGCTCGGCCAGGCAGTGCCTCGGGATCTGACGGACGGTTCTTTGTGCCTCGATGCAGACCGGGACCTTACCCGATCGCCGTCGATGGCGGCTGGATCGGGTCGCTCCTGTAGGATGCGCGCGTGAGCCAACCCAGGGAGATCGAGGCCGGCACCGACATCGCGATGGTCGGGCTGTGGGACACCGCGGTCGATGCCGAGCCCCTGTCGACGAGGCCCTCGATGGAGGGTTGGTCGACCGAGAGCGGCACCGGCCACCTGCTCCTGATCCACACCTGGGGCGACGGCAGCTACCGGGGAGCGTTCTACGTCGACACGGACATCCCCCAGCCGATCCTCGATGACCGCATCCCCGTCGGCGACTGGCGCCTGCTGCACGCACCTTCCGGGCAGCTGTGCTTCGGCGGCAGCGAGGACTACCGGGCGACGAAGAAGCGCATCACCGACCAGAACTCGCTTCTGGAGGTTGCACCGGGCGACTACCGGGTGCGCGTCCACCTCATCGACTACGCGGTTCCAAAGCGCCAACTCGCGGCTCAGGTCGGCGAAGCGGACTACGCCTACTGGAAGGGAATCGACCGCGTCGTCGGCCGCTGGACCTGCCTGCTGCTGTTGGTTCTGGCCGCGTCCATCGCCCTGGGCATCTGGCAGAGCTGGTGGATCGGGGTGCTCACCGCTGCCGCCGCCCTGGCGACGTGGCGCATCGCGGACCTCGGCCGGCGCGGCGACCCGCGGTACAAGGCGATCGACCGGCGGGTGATGGAAATCCTCGACAAAGAGACGCTGGAGGAGCGCGAGGAGAAGTTCGTCGAAGGCCGACCGGAGCTGGCCTTCGAGCTGCAGCGGTTGACCGCGGGGGAAACGCCTCCCCAGGCCGGTTCGATCGACATCAGCATCCGCTAGGCAGTCGGCTGGGGATGCTGGGGTTGCCGATCTCGCGAGTCGCCGCCTGTGCCTGCGGCCCGCTGCTACTAGTCGCGCCGCCAGTTCCGCGGCACTACCAGGGTCATGTGCTGGTCGCCGCGATCGATCAGTGCAGCACGACTGGCTGGGTCCAGGCCATCTCCAGGTCTCCCTCTGCGAACGGATTCGGATGCGTCTTCGTCGAGACGATCTTCGCCCGCACGTACAGCTCATCCCCGGTGAAGCGGTAGACGGCCGGATCGTCGCTCGACTCGTACAGCACCACTCCGATCTCATCGCTGTACGTGTTCGAGACGTGCGCCTGGGGATCGTCGTTCGGGATGGAAGCGCTATCGAAGCCACGTCGCGTTCCGATGAACTGCACGCAGTAGGAGACACCCGCTTCCTCCGCAACGTCGATCAGTAGCTGCGAGTCATCGGCCCGTACCGCCTCGAGCAGCACTCCGGTCGTGGCGTAGAAGTCGCCGCGCTGCATGGCGCGGATGATCTCGACCGACTCCAGCCGAGAGGCGTTGACCATGATCCAGCCGCGACCCGCATTCGACCTTCCCACCCTCATCTCGTAGTAGTTGTGCGTGTCGTCAGTTGCCACCCCGAACAGCACCGGCTTGCCTTGCATCATCCGGATCGAATTGACGATATCCCACATCCGGTCGGTACCCGGGTGTGCCGCGTCGCCCCAGTTGCGGACTCCTGGATGTCCATTGAACACCTCGAAGAAGCGGTCCCCCTCCAGCCGGATCAGGTCCTCGGCGGTGATACCCCAGCCGAAATTCGGATGGTTCAGGTGCGCGAGCATCGGCTGGCCGGTCTCCTCACTCTGGCGGCTCACGGCGTCGACACAGCGCTGCATCACGTCGAAGACGCTCTTTCCGCCCGGCGGGGGAATCAGCTCCTCGACATTGAGGCCGTTGACATGCACGGGCCAATCTCCGAAGGCGTCGGTGATCTCCTCGGCCTGAATCAGCAGGAACTCACCCGGTGTGTCGAAGTGCGCCTTCAACTCCGGCAAGGTCTTGAGCCGCATCTGCTGCTTCCCATCCCGTTCACGCATGACCGGCCAGTCGTCGCCGAACTGGGCCTTGAGGGAAGCCAACTTGCCTGGCGTGAGCCGCTTGTCGGCGGTGACGTCGAACCAACGTTCCCCCTGTGAGAGGATGTTGTGGTCAGAGAGAGCGAGGAAGTCGTAGCCGTTGGATTTGTACCAGGCGACACTGACTTCGGGAGGGGCGTCACCGTCGGACCACAGAGTGTGGGTGTGAGTGTTGCCCTTGTACCAGTGTTGAGGGCTGGAGGAACAGGCGCTGAGCGCGAGGACGGTCAGGACGGCAAGAGTGGACTTCATAGGGGACTCCTCGAGACGATGCTACTCCCTCTCGGGACGCAGGAGGTAGCGGTCTTCTCTCCCTGGACCCTGCGCTTGGTCCCTGCACCGTAGTCGGGCGGGGCGCGCGGAGACTCTCCAGCCTGCGAGTTTGCGGTATCATGCCGGCCTTCACGTCCAAGTGACCCAGCCGAGTCGGATCCGATTCGGCTTCAGTGAGCCTCTCTATGATCCGCTGGAACAACGCCGCAGTAATCGTCACGTTTTGTCTCATGGGCTGCACCAACCCGCCCGCCGGCAGTTCCCGTCAGGAGTCCGGCGATCGACTCGCCTCGGATTCCACGAACCCCCTGCTCGAGGAGTGGCAGACGCCTTTCGGCGTTCCGCCGCTCGACCGGATCGAGACCGATCACTTCGTGCCCGCCATGGTCGAGGCGATGGCGCAGCACAAGGTCGAGATCGCGTCCATCGTCAACGATCCCGCTCAGCCGACGTTCGCCAACACGATCGAGGCGCTGGATGCCGCAGGCCAGCTGTACGATCGGGTCGGCAACAGCTTTGACGTGCTCGCGAACGTCCTCGCCACCGATGAGATGATCGCGGCCGACAAGGAGCTCACTCCGCTGCGCACCGCCCATCGCGATGACATCAATCTGGACGAGGGGCTCTTCACGCGGGTCAAGGCGATCTACCAGAACCGGGAGCGGTGGGATCTCGACGGCGAGCAGGCGAGGCTGCTGGATGAGATCTACGAGAAGTTCGTGCGCGGCGGGGCTGATCTGCCGGCGGACAAGAAGACCGAGTTCCGGGCGCTGAACGAGGAGCTGGCGATGCTCTCCCTGCAGTTCGGCGACAACCTGCTCAAGGAGACCAACAAGTTCGAGATGGTGATCGAGGACGAGGCCGACCTGGCCGGTCTCCCCGCTGGCGTGATCGAGGCGGCTGCGGAGACCGCGGCCGACCGCGGCCACGAGGGCAAATGGGTCTTCACCACCCACAAACCGAGCCTGCTGCCCTTCCTGGAGCACTCCGAGAAGCGCGAGCTCCGCGAGCAGATGTTCAAGGCCTACATCACGCGCGGGGATCACGATGATGAGCTCGACAACAAGGCGATCCTGTCTCGCATGGCGGCGCTGCGAGTCTCGCGTGCCAACCTGCTCGGCTTCGAATCACACGCGCACTACGTCCTCGCCAAGAACATGGCCGGGTCTCCCGAGGGGGTCTATGGCCTGCTCGAGCAGCTCTGGACGCCGGCGATGGAGGCGGCTCGCAGCGAGGTGGCCGCCATGCAGGAGGTGATCGAGGCCGAGGGCGGCACCTTCGAGCTGGAGCCGTGGGACTGGTGGTACTACGCCGCCAAGGTCAAGCAGGCGGAGTACGACCTCGAGGACTCCGAGGTGCGCCCCTACTTCCCGCTGGAGAGCGTGCGGGACGGTGCCTTCATGGTGGCCACAAAGCTGTGGGGACTGCAGTTCAAGCAGCGCGACGACATTCCCGTCTACCACGAAGAGGTTGAGGTCTTCGAGGTGCTCGACCGCAGCGGCGACCACGTCGGGCTGCTCTACACCGACTATCACCCGCGTGCCACCAAGCGGGGCGGGGCCTGGATGAACTCCTTCCGCAAGCAGTGCCGGCGCGACGGGAAGATGGTCACCCCGGTCATCACCAACAACGGCAACTTCACTCGCCCCGTGGGTGACGTGCCTTCGCTGCTCAGCTTCGACGAGGTCGCCACGCTCTTCCACGAGTTCGGTCACGCCCTCCACGGCCTGCTCTCCGAATGCAGGTACAACTACCTCTCCGGCACGAGCGTCACCCGCGACTTCGTCGAGCTGCCCTCCCAGATCATGGAGAACTGGGCCGCCCACCCCGATGTGCTCGAGCTCTACGCCAAGCACTACGAGACCGGTGAGCCGATCCCCCAGGAGCTGATCGACAAGATCGAGAAGGCCAGCCGCTTCAACCAGGGCTTCATCACCGGGGAGTACCTCGCGGCCTCCTTCCTCGACATGGACTGGCACACGCTCGAGGAGCCGACCGAGCTCGACCCCATCGAGTTCGAGAACGCAGCCATGCAGCGCATGGGCCTGATCCCAGAGATCGTGAGCCGCTACCGGTCACCCTACTTCGCCCACATCTTCTCGGGCGGCTACTCCTCCGGCTACTACAGCTACATCTGGGCTGCCGTGCTCGATGCCGATGCGTTCGAGGCCTTCAAGGAGAACGGGATCTTCGACCGGGCGACCGCCGAGAGCTTCCGCAAGAACGTCCTCTCGCGCGGCAACACCGACAGATCCATGACCCTCTACACGAGCTTCCGCGGCCGCGAGCCGAGCGTCGACGCTCTTCTCGGCCGCCTTGGCTTCAAGTAGGCCGGCGCGCGAGGGACAGTGTCGGGCCTGAGTACGGTGCCGTTCCCGCTGCCTCGAGTGCTCCCCCGGCGCGAGCAACCGCGGCTGCGTACCGCTGAGGTGAATCGGGCGGTCGGCCAAGCCTAGTCCCAGTCGATCGGTCCGCTGGCGAAGCGCTGCTGCAGCCGGCTCAGCACGATCCCCCAGGCACTCTCGAAGTAGGCCCGTCCCTCGTCCCAATCCGGTCCCGTGCGAAATCCCTCCTGCTCGAGGTCGACCCGAGCCTGGCCGTCCTCGAGCGGAGAGAGCTGGACCGTGACCAGGGTGCGGGCGTCGCGCAGGGTCGGGATCGTCGGCGGGAAGTTCCAGGTGAATGCGATCAGGCCCGGTGGCGCGATCTCGACCACGGTGCATCCCTCGCCGCCGCGGGAACCCTCCGGCGCGTCGAGCAGGAAATACAGCTCGTAGGCCCCGTCCGGCCGAGCCTCGATCTTCGCCTGGGGTGCGAAGAACGTGCGCGCACCGCGATCGCTGGTGAACGCGGCGAACACCTCCTCGACCGACGCCTCGACGACGACCGAGTTGAGGATGGGCTCCGGCCGCCCGCCGTCCGCACCGGGTGTCCAGCTCCATGACCTCTCGGCCGGCTCTCCGCGCACTGCTCCGGAAACGGTGGCCACGAGCTCTTCCCGGTTCCGCTGGTAGACGATGCGACGCGGGAAGTCGTGGGAGGGGTTCTCGAACACGGCCTTGTCCTCAGCCAGCTCGACGAGGACGAATTCCACTGCCGGTTGGTTCGCCGGCTTGGCGCGGTAGACCAGATCGCCGCCTCGGGCCCAGATCTCCAGGTGCTCGTAGCCGACCAGCTCGTCAGCCTTGGTCGTGCGGTTCGAGCCCAGCATCAGTCGCGGGTGGACGCGCAGCCACTCCTCGGTGACCTCCTCCCCCTTGTCCTCCGCCGACCACGACCCCTCGAGCCAGGAAAGCGCGCTCATCTTCTCGGCCATCGCCTCGGCCTCCTTCACGCCAGCGTTCGCTCGCGCCCCCGGTTCGGGTCCAACCGGCGGCATTGCGCAACCGTTGAGCGCAACCGAGAACCCGATTCCCAGCACCAGACCCGCCAGTCTCCGCATGATTGCTCCTCCGTCACTTCCTGTTCAGCATCATCAGCCGCAGGAAGAACCCGCAACGTCGGTAGAGCGCTAGCACGGCCCAGAGGCTACCAGAGACCGGAGGGTCTTGCGGACGACCAGGCTCTCTGGTGAGCGCCGGGCGCGCGCCCTTCAGGCCTCCGGCTCGCGCAACCAGCGCTCGATCGTGGTGAGCAGGGTCTGCGGATCGATCGGCTTGGAGACGTAGTCGGACATGCCCGCCTCCAGGCACTTCTCGCGGTCGCCCCGCATGGCGTTGGCCGTCATGGCGATCACCGGGATCCCGCGATCGAGGACCTTGGAGTGCGGAGAGCGGATGCAGCGGATCGCCTCGAAACCGTCCATCTCCGGCATCTGGCAGTCCATCAGGACCAGATCGCAGGCCGTACGGCAGAGAGCCTCCACCGCCTCGAGCCCATTCGACACCGTTTCGACCTCGAAGCCGAAGCGCTCGAGCATCTTGCAGGCTACGAGCTGGTTCACGACGTTGTCCTCGGCGAGCAGGATGCGATTGGAGCGCGGCTCGAGCTCCGCCGGAGTGGGCCAGCAGGCATCGCCCCCCTGTGCCTCGTCCGCCTGTGAGGAGGGCCCGCCGAGGACCGCGCTGAGGCATTCCTCCAGCATCTGCTCCTTCACCGGCTTGCTCAGGTGCGCGCGAAAGCCGAGGTCGCGCAGCCGATCCAACTCGCCGTGACCGCCCAGCGGAATCAGGGCGACGAGCTGCGTAGCGCTCAGCTCGGGATCGCCGAGCATCGCCACGCCGAGTGACTCGGCGCCGCCATCGCAGAGCTGGGCGTCGAGGATGGCGAGTCGGTAGGGAGCGCCGCTACGAGCTGCCGTGCGCAGCGCGTTCAGGGCATCGGTCGGCGTGGCTACTTCGGTCGCGCGGCAGTTCCAGGACTCGAGCAGCATCGACATCCAGCGGCAGCTGGTGGCGTTGTCCATGGCCACCAGAATCGACGCCTGGCCGAAGTCGGGTGCGGGCTGGACATCCGACTCGCCGGAGGGCTCGCGCACGAGGAAGACGGCGTCGAACCAGAAGGCGGAGCCCTCCCCGACAGCGCTCTTGACCTGGATCTGGCCGCCCATCATCTCGACCAGCCGGCGGCAGATCGACAACCCCAGCCCTGTCCCGCCGAACCTGCGCGTGGACGAGCCGTCCGCCTGGGAGAAGGCCTGGAAGAGGCCCTCGAGTCGTTCGCGGGGGATCCCGATGCCGGTGTCGTGCACGGAGAAGCGCAGGGTGACGCGGTCCTTCGCTTCGGCCACGAGCGCCACCTGAATGGAAACCTCGCCACTGGGCGTGAACTTGACCGCGTTGCCCCCCAGGTTGAGAAGCACCTGACGCAGGCGCCCGGGATCGCCCTGCAGGCGGCGGGGCACGTCGCGCTCGACCATGACGAGAAACTCGAGTCCGCTGTCATGGGCGTTGAGGCCCAGCATGTCGCTGACGTCGTCCAGCGTGGCGTGCAAATCGAAGTCGATGCTCTCCAACTCGAGCATCCCCGCCTCGATCTTGGAGAAGTCGAGGATGTCGTTGATGATCTTGAGCAGAGAGTCGGCGCTCTTCCTTATCGTCTGGGCGTACTCCTGCTGCTCCACGTCGAGCTGCGTGCCCAGCAACAGGTTGGCCACACCGACCACTCCGTTCATCGGCGTGCGGATCTCGTGGCTCATGTTGGCCAGGAATTCGCTCTTGGCTGCGTTGGCCACCTCGGCTGCGGCCATTGCACTGCGCAGCCTCTCCTCGGCTTGCTTGCGCTCGGTGATGTCGCGCGCGACGCACACCACCGAGGACACCTCCCCCTCCTTGATGACCGGCGCCAGAACGAGCTCGTAGTCGCGGTCCTCGCTGTCGCATTCGACGGAGGCCGGTGAGTTGCTCTGAATGACGCGTTCGAAGACTGCCTCGACCTTGTTGGCCGACTCGCCGGACCAGAAGTCGGACAGCGGCAAACCCAACGCGCTGTCGCCCTCCCTCTCCTCGATGTGATGGCGCTCCATGACCATCGCATTGACGAAGGTGACCCGCTGGTCGCGAGAGATCAGGAAGACCATGTCGGTGGTGTTGTTCAACGCCATCGAGTAGATCGCCTCAGACTCGAGCCGGGCCTGCTCGCTGCGCCTGCTATCCGTGATGTCCAGCCCCGTGCCGATGATGTGGTCGACCGAGCCGTCCGCCGAGCGCACCACCGAGTAGGACCACAGGATGGTGCGCAGGTCGTTGTCGCGCGTGCGCCAGTGGGTTTCGTGCCGGTCGGCCAGCCAGTCGCTCGACAGTTCGGAGATCCCGCGCTTGAAGGACTCGATCTCCTCGGGCACCAGGAACAGGTCCCAGATCGAGCGACCGAGAACCTCATCGAGCCGATAACCGGTGATCTCCTGCGAGGTGCGGTTGAACTGCACGAGGCGACCCTCGCCGTCGAGCACGACGACCAGCGCCGGAGCGGTCTCCAGGACCGTGCTATTGAAGTCCTGCTCCCAGCGCAGGGCTTCCTCCAGGCGCTTGCACTGCAGGAGCGGCAGGATCTCCTGCGAGGCCGCGCGCCGACAAGCCTGGCTGTCGGCCTTGTGTGCGCGCAGCTTCTCTTCGATCCTCGACGGCTGCGCCATGATGAAGTGGCAGCGGTCGTCGCCCATCGCGCGACACTCGGTCTCGACGGCGGTCAGTGGCAGGCCGAAGCTCTCCTCGCACCAGCCGGAGGAGTAGCCGGCGTTCATCACGCACACCGGGAAGTCCGTGTGGGTCCGACTCTTGATCCACTCGTGGGCTTCGAAGGAGTACGGGTGGTCGTAGACCAGGCAGAAGTTCTCGTCCGGGCTGGGGGTGCTCTCCGGATGGATGTCGACGAAGGCCCAGCCCGAACAGGCGAAGTGCACCGGGCCGGCCGACAGCTTCTCGATCGGATCGACCACGCCCATCTTGGCGTGGAAGTGGCGCGCGTCCGACCTGCCGATGGCGTGTGCGAAGTCGAAGAGAACCTGGCTGGCCGCGACGCGCGCTTCAGACTCTCCACGGTCGCGGTAGAGCGACTGCATCATCTGGAAGAACTCGGTCGACATCGAGGCGGCGCGCACCAACACGTATCGCTCGCCGGCGATGCTGATGCTGCCCTCGGTGCGATCGTCGACGCGCTGCGCGAAGTAGCGCCGGACGTAGTCCTCCGCGATCGAGAAGATCGGCCGCATGGCCTCCGGCACCGAGACCATGTGCAGCTCTCCCCCGTCCGATGAAGACCTGTGGCCGCCACCGGACTGCGCGGCTCTGGCCGCTTCGGTCGGATCGTCGAGCGGCTGCTCGCGACTTCCCGGGGGTCTCTCGGCCATGACTGGGGAGTGGGGTGCTGATTCACTATCGGTCTGCCCTGGACACGATCTGAATCGAATTCGAGCGGTCCTGGGGGCAATCAGAGGCCGTTGGAGGCGGCGCGAGCGCGGGCGGCTCGGCCGTCAGGCCGAGGTGGCGGAGGATCTGGCGCACTCCGATCGAGTTCGAGCAGGCTCACGACGAGGATTGCGAAAGCGTGAGGCCCTCGGGTATCCAATCTTCTTCTTTGCGGGCACGAAGCGTTCGTCCCTGATGACCGTCAACCCCTGAGAATCCCAGCTCTCCCTGGTGCTGAGCAGGGGACAGGATCACGCACACAACGCAGGTGGGCTGTGCTGGGCCATCGAGCTTCGCTTGCCCCGAAGCCTGACGATAGTCCGGCAACGATAGCGAGATGGAGCGCCCTCCCCGGGTTCTTCGTGACGGAGTTCCGGGGGAGGTTGCCATGGCCATCCGACGCCTCGAACCACCCCTCTCGCCACCCCGAGCATGAACTCGCGGGATCCGCTCAGCGGTCCTTCACCCGCTCTCGCTGGCCGCTGCCGCGATGACCTTAGCCTGGGACCGAGCCGCTCGGAGTCGTTCCCCCTGGACCCGCGAGGAGACTGAGGCCGACCGGATCCGAGCGGAGGTCGCCCTGCTCGAGACGGTGCTGGCCAACGAGGACAACCGCTGGGCACCGCCGGCACCTCGTCAGCGACCGCACCACAGCCCCATTCAGCTGATGCGCACCCTCGAGCTGAGGGCCGCCCGTGATTGGGCTGTCACCCCGAGTGGCGCGTGCACCAGGTCGAACGACAGATCGTCCGGGTCAGGCGCGGGTCAGAAATCGTCGAGCAGCTCTCTCGTGTTCCTGTCCCAGCGGATCGTGCGCACCAACATGCGATGATCCCCGTGGCAGTCGGTGCACAGAATCGACCCCGGATCCGCCCTCCGCTCGGCGCGTTCGCTCCATCTCTCCAGGACGAGCGAGGCGGCGGCATCGTGCGTGTCGTGGCACGTCCGGCACATCCCGCTCATCTCCTCGAACGGCCACATGACGTCGGGCGGCGTTGTGTTGCCCTCGTCGTTGCGGTGCGCGAACGATTCGCCGTGGCACCAGACGCAATTGACGCCGTGCGGCGTGTGAAGCTGGACGAGCTCCTCCTCTTCGAAGTTGGCGTGGCAGACGATGCACGCGCGGTTCGCGGCGGCCGGCCCCTCGGTCTCCGGTTCCTCGAGCCGGAGGTCCGCGTCGGATTCGTCGAGCAGTAGAGGGGCGTCTCGGTCGACGACGAGCGGGGGTAGCCCGCCCGGCTGCTGCCCACTCTCCACGAATGCCGGCCCATCCTCGCTCGCATGCGACTCGGGGGGACGCTGGCAACTCGAGCCCGGCCAGGCGATGGCGGCGATTCCCAACAGGGCGATCCCCGTCGCACGCCCGCGCTGCATCGATCTCATGCTCCTCCTGCTGGCCATCGGGCGAGCGCGGGCTCTACACGTACTCCCAGTTCTTCAGCCACTGGTACTCTGGCGTGAGACTATCCCACGCGCGCTCCATCGCGCGGTTCAGCACCACCTTCTCCTCGAAGTCGAGCTCGCTGCGCTCCTTGATCGCCAAGGCGACGTTGTCGACCTGCTCGACCGTGATCATGCCGGGGATCGGTGCAGTGATCGCAGGATTGCAGAGGATGTAGCGGATGGCGAGGCGCGCGATGCGGTTGTCCTCCTCGTGGTGCGGGCTCTCCGGGGAGCTGTCCCCCTTGAAGACCGAGTTGCTGGCGAACGGCTTGATCCCGAACCAGCCGACGTCGTGCCTGGCGAGCGTCGCCCACAGGCCACTCTCGTCGGTGATCAGCTTGCTCTTTGCCGTGTACGGCGTGAGGATCACCTCCATCTGGTCGGGATAGGTCTCGATCATGTGCTTGAGGTGCTCACGATCGTGGGAGGAGATGCCGACGAACCGCGCGCGCCCGGTCTCCTTCGCCCAGTCCAGGGCCGCCACGGCCGCCTCGAGCTCGGCTTCGGTGTGCTGTCGGCTGTCGACGAGCAAGCTGATGCGCCAGACGTCGACGTAGTCCAGCCCGGCCTCCTGCATGCCTTCGTCCAGCCCCTCCTGGAGCATGCGCTTGGAGCGCCACTCCTCGAAGCGGCTCTCCTTGATGTGCCAGGAGTAGCCGAGGTACATCCGGTCGCGCCGTCCCTTCAATGCCTTGCTGTAGGCCAGAATCTCCTCGCGGCAGCAGGCATCGACGTAGTTGATTCCGCGCTCGATGCAGCGCGTGACGACATCGCTGCGGTTCCTCTGGAAATCTCGCCGGTCGATGTCACAGGTCATCCACCCGGGAGGCTCCTCGCCGCCGATCACCTTGACCAGCCGTTTCCAGTGGCCACCCAGTGCGACCGCCGAGACCATGAGGTTCGTCCGGCCGCAGCGGCGATAGCGCATGTCGGGGTTGTAGTTGAGGATCTTGCTGGTGTCCTGCTCCTGTGATCCGCCCTTCTGCGCAGCCTCCGCCGCGCCGAGGCTGGTCGCCAGCGCCGCCGTGGCAGCGACGCCCTCCTTCACGAACTGACGCCGAGTGAGTCTGTCGCTCATGCCGTGATCCTCTTCTCAGTCCGGTGACTCGAGATGTCGAGTGGATGGACTGCGCACCAGGCGCGCCTGTTCCAGATCGTAGTACTCCGACAGCCTCCATTCCGCAAGTGCAATTGGAAGACGTCCGGGCGGACGCCGGCTTCACCTGCTCGCGCAGTGCGCTCAGCGCGGCCGAGCCGGAACCAGGAGAACTGCCATGGAAGACAGGAAGGGCAGGAAGATGAAGGGGGCGACTGGTCTTCCAGCGCCACCGGAGAAGCGAAGTCCTCGGGCTTGATCGTCAGGGGATCGTCCATCCAGGGTGACGAGCCCGAGAACGTGGAGAGTACGACCGCTGGGACAGTCTCATGCCGCGTTGCCATCAAAGGCCGTTGGAGCTGGCGAGACGGCCTCCGAGACCGGCGGGCCGCGGTCCGACCGCACACCAACGGCCGCGACACCGGATCGCCGTCGGAACCCGAACGCCAGCTGCGGTGGCGAGCTCGGCGGGGCGAGGGCGGGCAGCTCGGCCGGCAGGCCGAGGTGGCGGAGGATCTCGCGCACGATCTGGGGATCGGAGATCAGCGCGTTCACCCGCCGGCGCGAGCCGTAGGTCGGGCGGGTGAGGATGTCGATCTCGAGCACCTCGCGCAGGAGCTCGGCCCAGGTATGGCGGGCCGGGTAGCACGAGGAGCCTGAGTCCAGGCCGGATGGCGAAAGCCGGGGGTCGTGGGGGACGCGTGCTCGAAGTCGGCCGTCGTGAGGCCTGCGCCCTGGTCGTAGCCCACTTACCTAGCCGGTGTTGGGGTCGGTTGAGTCTTCCGCCATGGCCAGCAGCAGCGGCTGCTCCAGCGCCTCACAGATCCAGCGTAGGAAGCGGGCGCCGTCGGCCCCGTCGACGACGCGATGGTCGTAGCTCAAGCTCAGCGGCATCCGTAGCCGGGGTTGGAACTCCTGGCCGTCCCAGACCGGCTCGATCACCGCCCGGGACACGCCGAGAATCCCGACCTGGGGAGCGTAGACGATGGGGGAGAAACGGGTCCCGCCGATACCGCCGAGGTTGCTGATCGTGAAGCTGCCGCCTTCCATCTCGTCCGGCGAGATGCGCCGCTCGCGAGCGCGCGCCGCCAACGCGTCGAGCTCGCTGGCGAGAGCGGCAAGCCCCTTGCGCTCGGCATCACGGATCACCGGGACCAGCAGGCCAGCGGGCGTGTCGACGGCCACACCGATGGCGATGTACTCCTTCAGCACCAGCTCGCCGGCGGTCAGGTCGATGCTGCTGTTGAGCTGCGGGAAGCGCCGCAGCGCGTGCGCCACCACCTTGACCAGGATGGCGGTCATCGTCAGCTTCGCGGCGGCGTCGGCCTTGCGATTGTGGTCTTGCCGCAAGTGCTCCAGAGCCGTGACGTCGGCCTTGTCGTCCTGGGTCACCCGCGGGGCCGTGGCCCAGGCGTAGGCCATGGCGTCGGCGGTGATCTTGCGCACCTGGGTCAGCGGCTGGCGTTCGACCGTGCCCCATTTGGTGAAGTCGGGTAGCGGTCGAGCCACGGACCCAGCGTCCACGGCGGTGCCGCCGCCGCCGCCTTCCAATGTGCGCTTGACGAAGTCACGGACATCGTCCGCGCTGATACGGCCGGCCGGTCCGCTGCCGGAAACAGCGTTGATGTCGACGCCGAGCTCTCGAGCGAAGCGACGGACCGACGGCGCTGCGGGTGCGACCGCGGAGGGTGCACGCCGCTCGGTTCGCGACGGCGGCAAGGGGCGCACTGGGGCCGACTCGGGAGCCGGAGCTGCCGCCGCCGCCGAAGGTTCCGGAGCGACCGGGATCGCTGCGGGCGCACCGGGCTCGGGATTGGGTGGCACCGGTTGCGGCCGGTCGCTGTCGGACTCCACTTCCGGCTCGCCGGCCATCACCACCTGGCCGACCGTCACCTCGCTCCCCTCTTCGACCAGGATCGCCGTGATCTTGCCGGTGAATGGTGCCGGCACGGCGACGACCGCCTTGTCGGTTTCCATTTCCAGCAGAGTCTGGTCCTCTTCCACCCGGTCACCGACCGCCACACTGAAGCCGATCACCAGGCCCTTGGTGACGCCCTCGCTGACCTCTGGAATCCGGATCTCCTGTTCCATTGCGTCTCCTTCCGAGCGACTAGTCCACGTGGGGGTTCAGCTTGGCCTGATCGATGTCGAGTTCCTTGATCGCCTGGCGGGGCACGGCCTCGTCGAGATCGCCATCGAGCGCCAACTCATGGAGCGCGGCCAGCGCGATGTAGCGGTAGTCGACCTCGAAGAAGTCACGCAACCGCTCGCGGCTGTCGCTGCGCCCGAAGCCATCGGTCCCGAGCATGTGCAGTCGACCCGGCACCCAGCGGGCGACCGCCGCTGGCAGCACCTTCATGTAGTCGCTGGCGGCGACGAAGACGCCCTTTTCCTTGCCCAGCACTTGCTCGATCCAGGGCCGCTGCTCGGTACCGGGATGCAGCAGGTGCTTGCGTTCGGCCTCGATGGCGTCGCGATACAGCTCCTTGTAGCTGGTCACGCTCCAGACGTCGGCGGCGACGCCATACTGTTCTTGCAGCAGTTGCTGGGCTTTGATGGCTTCATTGAGGATGGCGCCCGAACCGAGTAGGTGGGCGCGCTTCTGCGCATCGGCACCCTCCAGCGGTGATTTGCTGTAGCGGTAAATACCGCGCAGGATCCCCTCCCGCACGTCGGCGCCAGCGGGCATCGGTGGCTGCTCGTAGGTCTCGTTCATCACGGTCAGGTAGTAGATCCACTGCTCTCCCTTGCAGTACATCCGCGTAATACCGTCGTGAATGATGACGCCGAGCTCGTAGGCGAAGGCGGGGTCGTAGCTCTTCACTGTCGGTGGCGTCAGGGCCAGTACGTGGGAATGCCCGTCCTGATGCTGCAGTCCTTCACCGGCCAGGGTCGTGCGGCCGGCCGTGGCGCCGATGAGGAATCCCTTGGCGCCTTGATCGCAGGCCTGCCAGATCGAGTCGCCGACCCGCTGGAAGCCGAACATGCTGTAGAAGGTGTAGAAGGGAATCGTGCTTACCCCGTTGTTGGCGTAAGCCGTACCGGCGGCGATGAAGCTGGCCATGCTGCCGGCCTCACTGAGTCCCTCCTCCAGAATCGCCCCGTCCTTCTTCTCGTTGTAGTACAGCAGCCGATCCCGGTCCACCGGTTCGTAGAGCTGCCCGATGTGGCTGTAGATGCCCGCCTGACGGAAGAGAGCCTCCATGCCGAAGGTGCGGGCCTCGTCCGGAATGATCGGCACGATCATGCGACCGATTCCAGGGTCCCTCAGGAGCTTCGCCAGCAGGTGGACGACGGTCATCGTGGTCGCGACCTCGCGCTCGCCGCTGCCCTCGTAGAGCTCCTGGAAGATCGCTTCGGTCTCGCAGGCTTGAGGCTCGACCTCGACTTGCCGGCGCGGCAGGCTGCCGCCGAGCTGCTGGCGGCGCTGCCTGAGGTACTGGATCTCCGGAGCGTCGTCAGCGGGGCGGTAGAAGGGCGTTTCTTCGAGGGCTTCGTCGGCGATGGGGATGTTGAACCGGGTCCGGAACGCGCGCAGCTCCTCGACGTCGAGCTTCTTCTGGCTGTGGGTGACGTTGCGGCCCTCGCCGCTCTCGCCCAGGCCGTAGCCCTTGATCGTCTGGGCCAGGATCACCGTCGGCTGCGGTCGGCCGTGACTGACCGCCTCCCGATAGGCGGCGTAGACCTTGGCCGGATCGTGACCGCCGCGGGTCAGTTTGCGGATCTGCTCGTCGCTGTAGTCCCGCACCAGCTCCAGCAGTCCGGGGTACTTGCCGAAGAAGTGCTGCCGGATGTAGGCGCCATCCGAGACGACGTAGCGCTGCATCTCGCCGTCGAGGACCTCCTCCATCCGCTGCTGCAGGAGACCGGTCTGATCGCGATCGAGCAGCTCGTCCCACTGCGATCCCCAGATCACCTTGATGACCCGCCAGCCGGCGCCCCGGAACGCTGCCTCCAGCTCCTGGATGATCTTGCCGTTGCCGCGCACAGGTCCGTCGAGTCGCTGTAGGTTGCAGTTGATGACGAAGATCAGGTTGCCGAGCTGCTCGCGGGCGGCCAGCGTGATGGCGCCGAGGCTCTCGGGCTCGTCCATCTCGCCGTCGCCCAGCAGCGCCCAGACCTTGCGGCCCGATCGCTCGCGCAACTGGCGGTCGACCAGGTAGTGATTGAAGCGGGCCTGATAGATCGCCGAAATCGCGGTCAGTCCCATGCTGACGGTGGGGAACTCCCAGAAATCGGGCATCAGGTAGGGGTGGGGATAGCTACTGAGGCCGCCTTGCGGGTCGAGCTCGCGCCGGAAGCGGGAGAGGTCGCCTTCATCGAGCCGCCCTTCGAGATACGCGCGAGCGTAGACCCCGGGCGAGGCGTGACCCTGGAAGAAGACCATGTCGCCCAGGCAGGCGTGGTCGGGGCCTCGCCAGAAGTGATTGAAGCCGACCTCCCAGAGTGTCGCGGCCGAGGCGTAGGTCGAGATATGACCACCGATACCAGGCGATTCGCGGTTGGCTCGGACGACCATCGCCATTGCATTCCAGCGGACGATGCTCTTGATGCGTCGTTCGAGCTCTCGCTCGCCGCCGTAGACCGGCTCCTGGTGGCGCGGAATGGTGTTGATGTAGGGCGTGTTGGCGGTGAACGGGATGCTCACCCCCTGCTCTTGGACCCGGACCTGCAAGTGGTGCAGGAGCTCGCGCACCCGATCGGGCCCCTGGCTCTGGAGGACGTAGTCGATGGAGTCACGCCATTCGCGGTTCTCGATCTCGCGCTGAGGATCGTGAGCGGAGGCAGCGGTTCGATCAGCCATCGGGGTTCCCTTCGTTCGATGTCCCGGCGAGCGCTGCGAGTGATCTCGGATCCGTCGAAGAACACCGGGCGCGACGCCGCTCAGAGTCCGACGACGCGGTGGTGCAGGGGCTCGCCATCCGCCGCATCCTACCCAAACCACCGGCCAGCTGCCCACCGGCTGAGCGACCGTCGTCCGGGTGCAGGGATGGGGGAACTCGTCTTCGCGCAGAGCCTACGCGGCCGGCTGCGCCAACACCGCCGAGTGGCCGAAGCTCGAGCTGGGCAGCGAAGGTCGAGGATGGTGGGGGACGTGGGTCGGCAGTGGGCCGGCAGCTCGTTCGCTACTTCCTCTTCAGCTCCTTGATCCGCACGTTGCGGTACCAGACGTGCTTCGCCTCGTCCTGGAACCCGATGTAGCCGCTCAGCGGACGGTCCTTGAGGCGGGACTTGCTCAGGTCCAGATCGATGATCTTTTCACCGTTGAGCACGACATCGAGCTGCGAGCCGATGCAGGAGATGACATAGCGATTCCATTCCCCTGCCGGCTTGACCATGTTCTTGGTGGGTCCGACCGTGCCGATCACGCCACCGCAATCATGGTGCCCGAACTCCTTCTTGCCGTGCGTGTCCAGAATCTGCACCTCGAAGCCGCTGTCCACGTGGCTCAACCGATCGGCAACGCGCAGGAACACACCGGAGTTGCCTTTCGCGTTGAACTTGAATTCGAGGTCGAGGATGAAGTCCTCGTACTTGCGATCGGTGGTGAGGTAGGCGTCGTAGCGCTGCCAGCCGTGCTCGCCTGGACGGGGCCGGAGCGCGATGGTGTTCGCGTCCTGAACGACCCAGTTACCCGTGGTTTGCCACCCTCTCAAGTCCTTGCCGTTGAACATCGGCCGGAATCCAACGGCGGCCCAGTCGGCTGCAGTGGGCTCGCGAATCTCGATATCCTTGAACATGACCTCCATGTCCGCCCCGCCGTGGAGCTGCAACGCGAAGTGCCCTCTCAAGCTTCCGGGATCATTCTCGAGTTGCACGGTCTGCGTGCCGTTCAGCCGCACGCTGACGTTCTGGCCGAGGGCGGTGATGGACATCGCGTTCCATTCCGTCGGCCTGTAGATCCTCCCAATGACCTCGGGATCCGGCTTCTGGACCCAGGCCCGTCCTCCGGTCTCGTAGAGCCCACTGACCGCTTTGGAGTTGTCGACTTCCGCTTGAAAGCCGTGGACGCCGACAGCGGACTCGACCTCCTTGCTGCGGTAGTAGAAACCGCTATTGCCTTTGACCACGCGGAACTTGAACTGGACGACGAAGTCGGAGTACTCCTCGTCACTGACAAGCAGCCCGTGGCGCGGCTCAGACCGGACGCTCGTGCCGACGAGTAGGCCGTCTTTGACCTCCCACTCGCCCCCCGGCAAGGCGTGCCAGCCGTCGAGGGTCTTGCCATCGAACAGGGGCGTGAAGCCGCCCGGCTCCTCTTCCGCCGCAAGCGCGCTGTTGGCGGCGGCCAGGACCAAGACGACGAAGACCAACGCCTGAGAGAGATGACGATGCATACCTGCCTCCTTTGCCTGACCCCTAGGGTACGGAGAGCGCTCCGGAGTGCAACGCCAGTGCATCATCAGGTCTGCGCTTCCCCAGGCTGAGAGGGTAGGCGGTCTCCGATCCACGTCTCGGAGGGCGAGAGTGCTTCCTAGCGCGCGGCCAGGCCGAAGGCCTCCTCGAGGAACGCCAGCACCTCGCGCCAGGAGTCGACGCCGGCGTGGGCGTTGCCCGCTGCCGTTCCTCCGAACGTCAGGCGCTCGCCGGTGATCGGATGGACGGTGTCCGTCGCCGTCGTGGGCCAGTAGGGCGGCCCGATGAGATGTCCGGCGTCCGGGTAGTGCAGGTGCGTGATCCGGTGCTCGAAGCTGTGTTCGCGGCAGCGCTCCACGGCGATCTCCGACAGCTCATGACTGGGCCAGAGAGCGTCGTCGTCCCCGGAGACGAGCAGGATGGGCCCGCGCGTGTGCTCCACGGCGATCTCTGCTTCGCGTACGGCGTCCCGGTCGCGGAAGGCGCTGAGGAACCAGGGGGTGTATGCCACCGCCTCTCCCGCCTCCACCAGACGGGCCATCTCCGCCAGCAGCTCGGGGTCTCCCATCGACTGCACGCTGGGCACCGCGTCGCCCGCGAGGGTCCAGCCCCCCCACACGAGTCCGCTCGGGACGTAGCCGATGACGCAGCGGACCTCCGGCCACGTGGCGCCCAGCAGCAGGGCGAGCTCGCCGCCGCGCGAGCCTCCGATGACGCCGATCCTCGCCGCGTCGATGCGCGGCTCCTCCTGCATCAAGCGCAGGGCGCGGCGGAAGTACTCGAGAGGAATCTCCTGCAGGTACTCGGGCAGGTCCTCGTGGGCGAAGTACGCCAGGGCGAAGGCCGCCACGCCTCGCGAAGCCAGCAGGGCCGCCCAGCCTTCGTTCAAGCCGCCGCCGGATCCCCCGAGCACCAGCAGTCCCGGCACCGGCTCCGGGCTCTCCGGCACGAACAGCGTTCCGACGAGCCCGTCTTTGCGGACCGGGATCCGCTGCACCCCTGCACCCAGGCGGTGTCGGATCAGCGTCGCCGCCAGCGGTGGCTGCCCGGCGATCAGCACTTCGAGCTGGATCTCCACCGGCGCCAAGGCTTGCTCCGGGCCTTGCTCGACCGCGCTGCGCTGCGCGGGAGCAGGAGACTCGGACTCCTCGGATACGCGGGTCATCGACCAAACGAAGCCCATGGCGTCCGCTCCCGCGTACGACCCGGAGATCGGCGCGTGCTCGGCTAGATCGACCACCCCGGCCAGCGGTCGAAAGACGTTGACCGACCGCCAGCGCTTTCCCAGCCAGGCGCGCACCGTGACGGGCTCGTCCAGGGGACAGCCGGTGACGCGGACCGAGACCGGCTCGTCCACCAGGCCTTCCAGGGGAGCGATCTCCAGACGCAGCCCGCCGTTGGGATCGCCTCCTCCGGGTTCCGTGGAGCTGCAGGCGGGGGTGACGAGGAGGATCACTCCAACGAGCAGGGCGCCGAGCCATCCCCTGCGCGGCTCGAGCGGGAGCACGGCTTCGCTCAGCAGTCGTTGGACACGTCCTGCGGACAGCTCTTCGGGGATAGTCCTCTCAAGGCGACGAGCCCCAGAACGTGAAGAGCTCGACCTCTGGGTCAGTTCCATACCGCGAGGCTACCAGAGGCCGCTGGAGCCGGCGAGACGGCCTTCGAGACCAACGAGGGCGAGCGGTTCGGCCGGCAGGCCGAGGTACTGGAGGACATTGCGCACGACCGGACTGCACTCCGTGCAAGTGGAAGGGAGAGAAAGCCGCGTAGTCGGCGCAGGACCCGGTCGTCGATCGCGAGCGGGAATCGACATCAGTAGTGCTCGGTACGGGAAGTGGCTATGATCGGGCCAGGTCGTGTACTTGATGGCCTCCTACTGAGTCTCCCTGAATGAGCAAGGATCCGAGTCGAGGGCCGGAGTGGGTCGTTCCGGGCAGCATGACGTGCTTCCAGCTTCGTCACCCAATCCTCGAAGAAGACTGCGGAACCGATTTCGTGCGGGTTCTGTATCACGAGCACGAGATCGCCATTTCTGCGCGTGACGTGTCGGAGTCGGAGCTGAGGGGCAGCGAGCCTCTGGAAGGCGGGGCTCAGGTGACTTGCCCGACCTGCAACGCTCACTTCAGCGTGCTATTCAAGCAACAGTCGATCATCAAGGTCGATACTTCGGACCGGTCCAATCCCGAGGCGCAGGCCGCCATCGAAGAGCAGAGCAGGATCTACGCTGCGAACACGCGGATCGCACAATGGGTGAGTGCAGGCACTCTGTCGTGCGTCGGCGTGTTCGTGTCAGGCCTCCTGCTCGCTACACGAGGGGTGCGGTTGGGCAACCTGTTGCCGGTCGTCGTTGCGTTGGCTGGCAGCGCAATCGTGTGGCTGATGATCGCGAGTCTTCGTGCGAAGAGACGCCGCGGCTGGGAACCTTCGGAAGCCGTGATCCTGCCGGCGGGGAGGAGAGGGGGATTCGGCTACCGGCATCCTGCAGCGAAGTCGATGGTGGTGGAAATCTGCCACGTCATCAACCATGGCACCGGCACCTTGCATCCATTCGTGCCGGTCTCGAAGGAGGCTCTGAAGCTGGGGAGTAAGGCCGTCAAGAAGGGGTGGGACGATCCGAAGGGTATTCTGGATCCCGTGGTCAGAGTCCTGAACGACGAGGAGTGGCGAGGGATGAAGCTGGGTGGATTTGCGATCTACACCAGCGGGCAGTGACGAGCTAGGCGCGGGGCGGTTCCTTTCCGCCGCTCAATCCCGCCACGCGGAGCGCCACGCGAGCCCCAGGTCAAGCAGGTGAGGACGTCGATCTCGAACACCCTGCGCAAGAACTCGGCCCAGGTATCGCGGGCCGGGGAGCACTAGCCCGAATTATTCACGAGGGTGGGACGCGGGTGTGTCCGGCGTGTCGATTG
>CAZDQL010000004.1:0-26270 GCA_964507325.1 uncultured Planctomycetaceae bacterium
TCTACTCACCGCTGAAGGAAGCACCACTCGTGCCCTGCTGCGATCCGGGGACCTCCGCTACTGCTCGGCATCGGGGACGTCGAGGACCTCGATCTTGACGCCCTTGACCCGGTCGTAGACCCACGTTATGCCGAAGACGATCAGCAAGACCGCCGGTAGCAAGGCGACGACGCGGAACGAGGACTGGGATGCGACGGCCAGCACCGCGTCGAGCTCCTCCCCGCTCAGGGCCTTGAACGCCTCTTCACCACCCGCGGCTTCGATCTTCGAGCTGTCGTACACGCGCCCCATCACCGGCATGAAGAGGTAGATCGCCAACATGGCACCGAAGCCCATCAGTCCCAGCGCCAAGGAGCCGGCCCGCGGATAGCGGTCGTTCACGGTGGCCAGCATGGTGGGCCACAGGAAGCAGACGCCGACGCCCCACAGCGTGGCGGCCAGGAACCCGGTCACGGGATCGTTGGCGACGCTCAGCCACCACAGGCCGACGGACGCGAGCAGGCACGACACCCAGAGCAAACCGACGGGGGAGAACTTGTGGGCCAGCGGACCCGCGAAGTGGCGCATCACGAACATCAGGCCGCTGATGTAGATCAGCAACCAGATCCCGCGCATGCCGACCGTCCTCGTCAGTGCCAGGTCCACCCATTGACCAGGGGCCAGCTCCGCAGTGGCGGTGAACCAGATGCAGAAGAACCACACGATGAACATCGGGCGGCGGACGATCTCCTTGAACATCTCGCCGAACGACACCCCCGCGGCGGCGCGCTCGGTCAGCGGGAAGCGGGCCATGAAGCACATGACGGTGAGCAGGACGGCGGGAATCAGCGCGACCCCCAGCTTGACCCTCCAGGTGGCATCCAGGGCGCCGAGGGCCAGTCCCGCCAGGCCACCGAACACGATTCCCGCCGGCCACCAAGCGTGGATCACGTTCAGCTTGTGGGTGCGGTCCTGCGGGTAGAGTCTGGTCACGAGTGGGTTCGTATTGGTGTCCACCAGCCCCCAGCCGAGACCCACGAGGAGCATGCCGGTCCACACGATCCAGTACGAATGACCCCCTGCAATCTCCTCGGCCAGGATTACGACGACGCTACCGATGGCGATCAGCGTCCCTGACATCTTCATCAGGATCCCCATGCCCAAGGCGTCGATCAGCGGGCTGATGACGAGGATGGTGATGCCGTAGCCCAGGAAGGCGATGCCCAGGGCACTGGCCACCATCTCCGCGGCGCGGAGCGGATCGATCGTGGCGAAGACTTCCTCGAGGTTGCCGGCGATGCTGCTACGGATGCTGAAGTGGAAGCCGATCACGGCGTACGCGAGACAGCTGATCACCAGCAGCAAGGTCTTGTTGCGCGCGGAGTAGACGTTCGAATCTTCGGGTTCGGGCACTGCTAACTCCTCGTATCAGTAGCCAAGGGCTTGACCAGGATGGCATCACCGACCCGCATCTCATCGTGGAAAGCCGGTTTCCCGCACCGCGCCCGCCGAGCTGCAGACCGGGACAGCAGGCATTCCGACGACTGAGCTCGCGTCGGATGCGGTTGCTGGGACCGGTCGCGCGCACCCCGCAGGTTGTCACGATCGGGCCGCGCAGGGATCATGGGCCACCACGCACCTCTCGGAGGAACCCATATGCAGGCACACCGTCTCGTCGGCACGGCTCTCCTGCTCATCCCGGCGCCGGCCTCGCTGGTGCCGGCGGGAGCCACGGTGGCCCAGGACGCGCAGGAGGTCCTGCAGGACTACCTCTCCCGCGTCGAGCAGCGAGCTGCGGTCGTCGCCAGCGTCGAAGAGGCGTTCGGCAAGACCTTCGACGCCTTCTCGGAGCAGGACTACGCACGCTTCCTGGAGGGGCTTGACCTCGAGCAGGAGCAGGACCTGTGGACGTGGTCGCACCTGACCGGAGTCCCGCTGGTCGGTCTGAGCCAAGGCGCCGACTTCTTCGGTGCGAACGCCCACCTGCTGGCAGACGCCGACGCCGCCCGGCGCATCCCGACCGGGGAGCTGGGGCGCATGGAGAGCCGCTACCGGGAGGGAACGCTGACGGTGACCGGCTCCGGCGGCGAGGACCTCGCGCTGCGCGAGGACGCCGCCGAAGCGATGCGCCCCATGGGCGTGACCGGGCAGATCCGTCACAACCGGGACTTCGCGGGGGATCGGACGCGGCACGAGTACCTGAGCCCCTACCTGGTGCGCCTGGGGGAGCTCGACTACCGCGCCGAGCTCGAGCGGGCGCTGGAGGCCCTGCCCCTCTCGATCGTCAGGGTCCTGCGCGGCAAGGCCCTCTACCTGACGACCCTGTCCGGCGGTCGTTGCGACACGGTCAGCCACTGCATGAGCTGCGACCTGCACGCCGACTTCGCCGGCATGCAGCCGGGGGTGATCCTGGAGCGGGACCCCGCGGGCCGCACCGCCGAGAACCTGGTGCGCGGGCTGGCCGGCATCGTGCGCGAGACGGTGCTGCCCACGCAGTACTTCGGGATCTACGCCTACCCGCTGCAGTTTCCCGCCTTCCACCGGCTCGAGCCCCAGCGCCGCCGGGTCTTCGGGCGCCGCCGCGACGAGCTGCCGCAGACCCCGCACGGGTACGTCAATGAGCGCGCCCGACGCGACGCCCAGGAGAACTTCGCCGAGCACCTGACGGCCTACCTGCTGGACCGCCGCACCTTCCAGGAGCTGGCTGAGCGTCAGGCGGCGCAGGGGCACCCCGAGCTGCTGCGCAAGTTCGAGTTCATGCGGACCCTCGTGCTGCACACCTCCACGGCCGCCGAGCCGCTGTCGCGCGAGCACCTGGCCCGGTTCGACGCCGCGGAGCAGCGCGAGATCATGAACGAGTACCTGGCGCGCCAGGCCGCCAGCCGGACGGTCCGCGCACAGGTGGAGGACAGGTTCGGCAAGCCCTTCCCGGAGTTCACCCTGGCGGACTACTCCGAGTTCATGCGCGGGCTCGACTTGGACCTCGACGACGACCTCTGGACCTGGTTGCACGTCACCGACATCCCGGTGGTCGGCCTGAACAAGCGCAGCAACTTCTTCCACATGAACGCCCACCTGCTGGCGGACGTGGGCGGGGCCAACCTGATGTCCTGGTACGACCTGAGCGACCTCGTCACCCGGTTCGACCGGGAGACCGGGGAGATCCGCGTCAGCTCCAAGGAGACCGGGCTGCAGTACGAGGTGCGGGACCTGCCCGCGGGTACCGTGCGGCGCCTAGAGACGACCGAGGACCGGCGGCACAACGCGGGTTGGGAGGAGGACCGCATCACCTACGAGGCGCTCGAGTTCTGCCTGGTGCGGCTCGGGGACCTCGAGAACCGCGCCGAGCTGAACGCGGCCATCCGCATGCTGCCGCTGCCGGTCGTCCAGGCGCACCGCGGCAAGGCGATCTACCCCACGACCCGCTCGCGGACCGGGTGGGCCTTCACCTGGCGCGTCGGCAACGAGGACAACCTCTCCTACGCCGGCATGGTCCCGGGCAGCCTGGCGGAGCGCCGGCGCGACAGCGCGCGGGCGCGCGTCTCACCCGACGAGCTGGTGGAGAACGGCCTCGACAGCCTACGCGGGAACTCCTGCGACAGCGTGATCCACGAAGTCGGCCACGTGATCGACCTCAACGTCATCGGCGCGCGCAATGACCACCGCGCGCACCCCTTCCAGTTCCCCCGCCTGCAGGAACTCGCCGCGCAGCGGCGCGAGCTCTTCGAGATGACCGCGGAGAAGGGGACCGGCTACGTCAGCGCCTACTCGAAGGTGAACCCCCAGGAGAACTTCGCCGAGCACTTCTGGGCCTACCTCCGCGACCCGGAGGACTTCCTCGCGCGGGCCACGGCGGAGGCGGCCGGGGGCGCGGACCTGCTGCTGCGCAAGTACCGCTTCATGGAGCGGCTGATCGAAGGCACGCCGCCGACCATGCACCGGCTCTCGCCGCAGTACCTGGAGCTCGAGGAGCAGTGGCTCGAGCAGGCCATGGCGCGGGAGCGGGAGCACCGCATCCAGCGCCAGGAGGAGGTCCTGGCCTGGTACCTCGAGCAGCGCGCCGGCCGGGAGGAGGTCGTGGCGCGGGTGGAGCGCCGCTTCGGCAAGCCCTTCCACGAGTTCACGCGGGAGGACTACGCGCAGTACCTGAGCACGCTGGACCTCGAGCGTGACGAGGACGTCCTGGAGTGGTCGCACGTGACCCGCATCCCGGTCCTGGCCCTGGCGCGGACGAGCAGCTTCTTCAGCAGCAACACCCACCTGCTCGAGGACGTCGAGGCGGCGCTGCGCATGACCGCGCGCGAGTCCTACACCTTGAAGACCGAGGTGGACGGGGAGAGCCGCACGCCGGTCGTCCGCGACGCCGCGGGTGAGGTCCTGCCGTTGCGCGCCCTGCCCGAGGGCATCCTGCAGCCCACCGGGAGGACCGAGGGCTTCTGGCACTTCGAGGACTTCCGCGCGGCCCGGACGGTGCACGAGGTGCTCGCGCCCTACCTGCTCCGGCTCGAGGACCTGCCCTACCGCGACGCCCTGGGCGGGTGGCTGCGTACCCTGCCGCTGTCCGTGGTGCAGGTCTACCGCGGCAAGGGCCTCTACTTCACGCCGCTACCCGGCCGCAGCTACGCCCCGACGATGCCCTGCAGCAACACGACCTACAAGTCGAACGTGGGGATGCAGACCGGCCTGTGGGTCGAGATCCGCAGCGGCCCCCTCGAGGGTACGGCCCAGAACTTCGTGCACGAGTTCGGGCACATCGTCGACTACGTGATCCTCAAGGGCGGCTACGGCAGCTACCGGGCCCCCCACCAGTTTCCGGAGTTCCGCAAGCTGCTGCCGGACAAGCAGCGCGTCTTCGGCGTCCGCGACGACAAGGTGCCCCGCACGCCGTACGGCTACGTCAGTCGCTACGCCGCGACCAACGCGCAGGAGAGCTTTGCGGAGCACTTCCGCGCCTACATCACCGAGCGGGACGCCTTCCACCGCAAGGCCGAGGAGGAGGCCACCGCGGGCCACCCGGAGCTGATGCAGAAGTATCATTTCATGCAGCGGCTCGTCGACGGCACGCCGACGACCATGCGGCGGCTCTCGCCCGGGTTCCTGGCCCAGGACGCGCGCTGGACCGAGACCCGCGCGCGGATCACGCGCCTGCGGGAGGCGCAGCGGCTCCTGGGCGAGAAGGCGCCGGAGGAGATCGAGCGCCTGATCGAGGTCCGGCTGGCGGCGGCGTTCGGGGAAGGACCGCCGCGCGAGGAGGACGCCCTGGCGAAGAAGGTCGTGCGCGCGGTGGGCGCGGTCGCGGACAGGAAGCTGGCGAACCGGGCCCTGGCCACAATCCTCGGCATCACGCTGGACCTGGTGACCGACCGGGGCGCCACGGCGGCAGCGCCGTCCTTCACCGCCACGCTGCGCGGGGCGGACGAGGGAGCGCTGAGCGGCACGCTCGAGTTCGGCACGCTGGTGCGCCGGCGCTTCGGCTCCCCGCCGGCCCCGACCGACATCGAGCTGGCCGCGGGTGCCAGCCAGCGGGTCAGCTGGAATCCGGACACCGGCGAGGACCTGGCCCCCTTCGTCGCCGTGGCGACCGCGGAGCTCACCTGGAACAGGCGTCGCTTCGTCCTGAGCCGCGAGGTCGCCTGTCGTCCCTCGATCCCCGCCTGGAGCGTCGTCGGCCCGTTCGACAACCCCGGCGGGGCCGGCGCCGACATCGAGCACCCGCCCGAGACGGAGGTGGACCTTTCGGCGAGCTACCCGGGGCAGGGCGGCGAGCGCATCGGCTGGCAGCCGGCGCGGCGCCCGTCGGACTCCCGGCTCGACACAGAGTTCGTCCTGGACTTCGCGGAGCTGCTCGGCCCGGCCGAGAACGCCGCGGCCTACGCGGTGGTCTGGGTCCGCGTGCCGCGGACGACCGACGCGCTGCTCTCGCTGGGCTCCGCCGACGGCGCAGTCGTCTGGATCAACGGAGAGCGGCAGTTCGCCTGGCTCGAGGGCCGGCGTGACTACCGCTCCGGGACGGATCGCGTGCCCATACGGCTGAAGCGAGGCCGCAACGAGATCCTGGTCAAGGTCACCCTGACCGCGAAGGGTTGGAAGCTCGGTGCGCACCTTACCGACACCGAGGGCCGGCCGATCGAGGGAATCCGCTACAGCCTGGAGCCCTAGGGGCTGGCTCCGGGAAGCACTGCGGCGAAGTCTCCGCTGTACGGGGCCACCGCCACGGGCGATCGCTCCGGCGTCAGGGGAACTGCAGGTACGTCCGGGAGTCGAAGGCGACGAACCCGTTCGACGCGGCAGTCGCGTGAGCCGTGTGGAGGAGCAGGAACGACGGGTGGGAGAACCGCACCGGGCTGCCGCTGCCCGACAGGGGCAGCTTGTAGATGCCCCACAGGTCGTTGACGTAGGCGTGATACCAGAGGTGCAGGCCGTCCGGATCCGGATCTGGCCCGTGACTGCCGATGCCAAGCGTGTCATTGGCGATCGGAGTCCAGGCGCCGCCGGTCGCCGCGACGCGACAGAGCGTGTGCCTGCCGCTCTGGTCGTACTGCCCGTTGGTCACACCGGTGAAGAAGAAGATCTCCGTGCCGTCGCTGGAGTACCGTGGCCGCCCCACCCAGGGATTGCCGTTCAACTGCACCTTGGTCGGCGGCGCCGACCCATCGGCAGGGACCACCCACATGTAGAGCGTGTGGAGGGGGTTCGGCTCCCGCGAGCTCTGGAACACCACGGTCATGCCGTCGGGGCTGAAGGATGGGCGCTTGTCGACGATTTCGTCGCTGCCGAAGGTGATGCGCCGGATGTTCGATCCGTCCGCGTCCATGACGTAGAGGCTGGATCCCCCGGTGATGCCGCCCTGAAAGCCGTAGGCATCGTCCAAGCTCCGCCCGACCTCGAACATGTCGAAGCGCGGGTTGTCGAAGTCCATGTCCGACATGAACACGATCGAATTGCAGTCGGCGCTATAGGATGGCTGGGTCGCTGGGAAGTCCTCCGAGGTGAGGGGCACCACCTTTCCCGTCGCGAAGCCGTACTTCCAGATACGCGAATAGCCCCAGGCGGCGCCGGGAAAGACCACATCCACGCCGTTCGGGTGGATGCACGCAGTGCCGTACCAGCCCTCGTACGGCGTGGGTGTCACGTTGTAGACCGTGCCGTGAGATCCCCCGTCGGGTGACCAGGCGTACGCCGTCTTGACCGAGACCTCCTCGTAGTTGAAGTGGTACTGCGGAAGGAACTCCGACAATGAGAACCAGCCGGTTGCCGACCGGAAGCCGGCCTCGCTGATCTGCAAAACCGCACCCGCAGCCTGGTTGAAGGCATAGCCATCCGCGATCTGGACCGGAGCTTCGTCCAGCGGCGTGACGTAGGCGTCGAAGTGGAGCCGGGGCACATCGACGACGACCCGGAATTCGTAGGTCTCTCCGGCAACGTACGGCAATGCGGTGACCGCCCGATAGGTACTGCCGTCGAGTGCGTCGATGACACCGCCCGGGCTGAACCGCAGGATCACCGCGGCATCATCGATGGTGGCGATCGGCCCGTCCGCGAACGAGATCACCCCCTCGATCTGAGCCCCGCCAGGGCTCGCGGAGAGCGTCGCAATCACCGTCTCCGAGGTCGGCCCGACGTCCAGTCTCTGCCATCTCGAACCAACCAGCATGACCGGCGGACTCGCCGTTTGCGGTTTGATCTGCGCGATCGCCGAATCCACGAGCGCCGCGGCGCTGATGAGTCCCCCACACAGGATGGAGATGACGTGCTTCATGCTGAGGCCTGGCTCGAACGAGATCGCAGCCCAGCCTGGCCCAGGCCGGCGCGACACCGCCATGGGCTGCGTGGGCCACGGGCTGGATCCCCACTTGTACCCCGCGCCAACCAGATGGACCAGGGCGGATGAGGCATTCGAACTCCCCCATCCCCGCGGCGGGAGCCCGTGCGACCCCTCGACGCTCAGATCCCGAAGCCTTGGCGGTACGTGCGGCGGATCAGGGGATCCGCTTCCGGGCACCGCTTCACCCGCATCGCATCCGCGTCCCACTCGATCGGCTTCCCGACCCGCAACGCGAGGTTGCCGAGGAGCACGGTTTCGGTGAAGGGACCCGCGTGGGCGAAGTCGGACAGCGTCCTTCCCTCGCCCTTGCACGCCGCGACCCACTCCTGGTGGTGGCCGGGAGAGCGGGGGAGGAAGGGGGCGGGCTGCTCGATCACCGCCCCGTCGACGGGGAGGATCTCGTAGCCTCCACCGTTGTCGCCGCCGGAGAAGAGGGAGGCGCGCTCGCCCACGATGAGGCTACCGGAGCGCGGCATCTTGCGCGCGCCGAGCAAGCCGGCGGGAGGGCTCATCTCCCCGTCGTACCAGATCAACTCCAGTGGACCGCGCTTCCCGCGGGCGGGGAAGGCGTACGTGATCTTGCACCCCGCGGGGTAGGAGTCGTCGTAGACCTGCGTCGATTCCGCGCTCACCCGCGTCGGCGCGTCGAGCTCCAATCCCATGTAGGCCAGATTCATCGTGTGGCACGCCATGTCTCCCAGCGCCCCGGTGCCGAAGTCGTACCAGCCGCGCCAGCGGAAGGCGTGGTAGGCGGGGTGGTACGGCCGATCGGGGGCGCCCCCGAGCCACAGGTACCACTTCAACGATTCGGGAATCGGCGGGTTGTCGGTCGGCGTGGGGATCGCCTGCGGCCAGATCGGCCGGTTGGTCCAGACGTGCACGCGACTCACCGCGCCGAGCGCACCGCTCTGCAGCAGCTCGACCGCCGCGCGGAAGCCGTTCCCCGCGGTGCCGCCGTTTCCCATCTGGGTGACGAGGTTCTTCTCCCGTGCGAGTTTCGCGAGCACGCGCGCCTCTTCGATCGACCACGTGAGCGGTTTCTCGCAGTACACGTGCAGGCCCCGCTCCATCGCCGCCACCGCGATCGGCGCGTGCATGTGATCGGGGGTACTCACGAGCACTGCGTCGAGCTGGTCCCCCAGCTCCGCGAGGAGGTTGCGGTAGTCGAAGTAGAAGCGCGCATCGGGGTACTTCTCGATCGCCTTCTGCGCCATCGCGCGGTCGACATCGCACAGCGCGACGACCTGCTCCTTCTCCATCGCGCGCACGTTCGCCCACCCGCGCCCCCCCGCGCCGAACGCGGCGATGCGCAACTTCCGGGAGGGGAGCGCGGCAACCGCGTCCTGGCTCCGCCCGAGCGCGAACCCCATGCCAGCGGCACCGGCTCCATAAAGGAAACTGCGGCGACTCAACTCGTGCTCCATCTCGACCTCCTCGAGAACCGGGGACTGGGGAGTGCGTGGCTGCTCCCCCAAATCCTACTGGACCGGTCCCCTTCGCTGTGCATTCCTCTGGATCCTCAGCGGTCTACGACCTTCCGCACTTGGTCGAGATGCTGAAAGCGCGAGGCTGTGAGGTCGCCGTCGTCGAAGAGTGACGCGACACCGGCTGCGCGGTCGGGGGTCGACGTTTTTGCGTCGTGCGCTCGCGTACCCGTGCTATGGTCGCTCCGACACTTCGAGTAATGCCACGCAGATAGGATCGGTCATCGGTGACGCGCCAGTTCGTTCCTCCCCTCGTCCTCTCCCTGTCGCTCTCTGTCGCCGCCCCCTGTCCGGCCGTCAGGGCGGAGGAGGTAGCCATTCAACCAGAGAGGCTCCTGCGCGATTGGCTGGAGCAGGATTGCCCCGAGCAGGCTGAAGAGTGCTTCAGGAGCCACGAGTCCGCGCAGCTCGAGATCGCCGTCATCTCCCGAGTGCTCGAGGAATGCGATCGCGCACGCGCACTCCGCTGGGAACTGGAGCAGTTGGTAGGACAGGAGCTGGCTGGAAACGACGAGCGCTGGCAAACACTGTACCGCAGAGCCTGCTGGGAGCGTCGCAAGCAGCGCTTGGCTCCGCTCGTCCGGCAGTGGCCACGAATCGTCTTCACCAAGCACTTCAACCTCGGTGGGTCCCACTACGCCTACACGGAGAACCTCACCGATACCCAGTACATCGAACGGGAACGTACGAACTCCGACTTCCGCATGGGGGCTTCCCTGTGCCTGCTCACGGTCCCTCCCGATGGCCGTACCACTCAGGAGGTGCTGCTCGCCGAGCCGGCTGGGATGATCCGTGACCCTGCCGTTGCCTGGGACGGAGAGCGGATCCTCTTCGCCCGTCGCAGGTCACTGGATGGCGACGACTACCATCTCTACGAGATGGAGGTCGCCACACGAGGCGTCCGGCAGCTCACCTTCGGTGACCATGTCGCCGACTACGAAGGCGCGTACCTCCCCTCCGGGGAGATCATCTTCAACTCCACGCGCTGCATCCAGACGGTCGACTGCTGGTGGACAGAAGTGTCGAACCTGTACCGCTGCGACGAGGATGGCCGCTTTCTGCGCCGTTTGACCTTCGATCAGGTTCACGACAACTACCCCCAGGTCCTCGACGATGGGCGGGTCGTCTATACGCGCTGGGAGTACAGTGATCGGGGGCAGGTCTATCCGCAGCCGCTCTTCCAGATGAACCCGGACGGCACCGGCCAGACCGAGTTCTACGGCAACAACTCCTGGTTCCCGACCTCGATTCTGCACGCCCGGGGGATTCCCGGCACACAGAAGCTCATCGCCGTGCTCTCCGGCCATCACAGCCATCAGCGGGGCAAGCTCGCCATCATCGATCCGAACCGTGGTCGGCAGGAGGCCGAGGGGGTGCAGCTGGTCGCCCCCGTCGTCGAGACCGACGCCGTGCGGATCGACGCCTACGGCCAGGAGGGCGACCAGTTTCAGTATCCGTTTCCCCTCTCCGAGTCGGAGTTCCTGGTCGCCTTCGACTCCTCCGGTGCGGGCGGCCGCCGCTACGATCGCCCGTACGGCATCTACTTCATGACGGCCGACGGCCGGCGTGAACTGCTGGCGTGTGACCCCGAGATCTCCTGCAACCAACCCGTGCCGCTGGCCGCGCGCCAGCGCCCGCACCAGCGACCGAGCACCGTCGACTACAGTGAGAAAACGGGTAGATACTACGTACAGGACGTCTACCAGGGCCCCGGCCTGACCGGGATCGAGCGCGGAACCATCAAGCGCCTGCGCGTCGTGAGTATCGAGTTTCGCGTGGCCGGCATCGGATCGAATCGTCTCTTCGGTCCGGCGGGCGGTGCCCTGGCGAGCACACCTGTCTCCACCGGGACGGGGACCTGGGACGTCAAGCGAGTGTTGGGCTCGACAGAGGTCCATCCCGACGGCTCCGCCTTCTTCGAGGTGCCCGCGCGCACCCCGGTCTACTTCCAGCTGCTCGATGAGAGGAACCACGTGGTGCAGACGATGCGTTCCTGGTCCACGTTGCAGCCGGACGAGACGTTTTCCTGTGTCGGATGCCACGAGTCGAAGAGCCGCTCCGCGTCGGTGGGCAGGAGGACGCAAGCCTCGTTGGCGAGACCGCAGCGACTCGAGCCGTTCCATGGTCCGGCGCGAGGCTTCAGCTTTGCCGCCGAGATCCAGCCGGTCCTCGACCGCAACTGCGTGGAATGCCACCATCGAGAGGTTCCTGTCCCGACACAGGCAGACCAGCCCAGGCCTCCATCCAAGGGCGAGACGGAAGGGAAGCCCGTGGCCTTCAGCTTGCTCGGCAAGCCGTTTCACGACCCCGCCTCCAAGCGCAACTGGAGCGACTCGTACATCGCGCTCACCCATTCGTACATGACCGACAGGGGCCTGCACGGCAACAGCAACGACATGGTCGACTGGATCAGCGCCCAGTCGGTGCCGAGCCTGCTCCCTCCCTATCAAGGGGGCGCGGCGCGCAGCGGGCTCATCACGCTGATCGAAGGTGGACACTACGATGTCGTGCTCACACGGGAGGAGCTGGACAAGATCGCCTGCTGGATCGATCTGCTGGTGCCTTTCTGCGGCGACTACACCGAGGCCGCAGCCTGGTCAGAGGCGGAGTGGGAGAAGCACACTCGCTTTCAGACAAAGCGAGAACAGTGGAGCGCGCGGGAGAGGGCGAGCATCGAGGCCTTGGCTCGAGAGGCGACAGCCGAGGCCGGTGGCCATTGATGAGACTGTAGGGCACAAGAACTCAGCCGACCCGGACCTCTGTTCGGCAAATGAGCTGCGGTGAGCTGGTCCATCGATCTTCGCGGCCCTCGTAGGGCGGATTCCGGGGGAGCACTACACCCTGGTGAGGGCGCTTCGTCTCGCTGTCGTTGCAGGACCTCCGTCAGGCTCAAGCAGCCCGTCGAAGAACCCTCTTGGATGCGATGTGCGTAGCTGGGAGCCCTGGGCGGTGCGCGGAAACGCAGGCGAATCCGTAGATTCGGCGAGGCGTTCGCGTGCCGCCCAGGGCTTCCAGATGCGGGCAGCGCGCCGAGAGGGCTTTCAACGGGCTGCTTGGGAGTAGGGAGCTCGCTGAACCGACTCAGGGGGCCCGAGGATCGAGGAGCAGTACACCTCGAGTCGATTAGCGGATCCTCACAGGTAGCTCCGGTCGCGTCGCGTCCCCGGTCGTGTGCGAGTCGATGGTGAAGGAGTGCTCGCCTCGTCGTCCGGCCGCGCTCGTGGCGATGAGACGGTACACGCCTTCCGTCAGTCCACGCACGTGGAGGCTGCCCTGGTGGTGAAGCTCCGTTGCACAAGGAACGGGCCGGCCCGCGGCATCGAGGATCTCGATCGTAATCGGATCAGCCGCAACCGTCTCCACTGTCTGCAGTCGGAACCGCCGATCCACGCCGGGGGCGATGATGATGGTGACGCGATTCGTACTTCCCGCCTCGATTGCGGCCCGGGTCTCCGAGTAGGCCGCGCCATCCCCTCCAATCAACACCGAATAGGAACCCGCTGCCAGCAGGTGCGAACGCCAGTGACCCTTGACCACGGAGACCTTCCGGGCCTGCGTGCCATCGGCCGGAACGAGGTGCGCGCTGCGCTCCCTCGTCTGGCGCCTACCTCCCGCATCGAGGAGCTCGACCTCAAGGAACCCCCCCGCTTTGAGATGGATCGGCCCCAGGTCGAGCGTCTGCCCTGGGGCGACCTCGACGCCCTCGATCATGTGCTCGACGCATCGAGGGGAGCTGATGCGGATGCGGTGAAGACCAGGACGGAGGGGGCCCACACGAAAACCCGCCGGATCGAGATCCTCGTCGTGGGGTCGGCCCCCATGCTCGTTCTCGAACCACGTCACGAGACTGGCGACGGGGACCGGTTCTTCCCCCTCTCCCAGGATTCGTCCCGTGAAGAAGGCGGATGGACGTCGGGAGTCCGGCACCAGGATCTCCAGCGATTCGGTGACGGGAAATATGCCGTTCAGGATCAGGATCGGACCGCCGTCCACGGACTCCCGTACTTCCAGCGCTGTCGTCCCCGGCGGGCAGTTGCGCAGATGGAAGTACCCATTCTCGTCTGTGGTTGAGTGGCGCCGCCGCTCACCGGGGGCCTCGGAGTGGTTCACGGCCACGTCCCAGGCAACGAGGGGAGCACCTCGCTCGTCCAGAACCCGCCCGTGCACGTCCTGGCCGGCTACGAGCTCGACCTCCCAGTGCTGCGACGCGCCTGGTTGGACCTCCAGGAACGTCTCGGCCCTCCCCGCTGCGGGGTGAAGCGCCGTCGCCTTCACGGTTTCCGCGGGGATACCCTCGATTCGGAAGGTGCCGCGCTCGTCCGTGGTCGCTCCGAGCCGTCTCATTTCCTCCAGAGCGCTCCTCGGACCGCCAATGCTCGTCTCGACCCGAATGCGGGCTCCCGAGACCGGTCTGTGGTGCTCGTCGCGAACGACCCCCTCGATCCCCCCACCCCGACCGAGCACCAATTCGACCTCCGCTTGCGATCCGGCATGGCGTTCCATGAGCAGCTGTTGCTCGCCTTGATAGCCCTTCGCCGTGGCTCCGATCCAAACCCAGCCCGGCGGAACGTCGTCGAACTCGAAGGTCCCATGTGGGTCCGTCTCGCGCCTCGATATGTTCGGCGGTTCCCGTCGAAATCCGTCCTCGCCTGTGAAATCGTCCCGGTGCCGGCCGGCGGCCTCGACAAGGGCTCCGCACAGGGGTCGGCCCGCCTCGTCGACAACGCGGCCCCGCACGATGGTGGACGTTCCCCCCATGACCAGGACGACGTCCACACTCCTCCCGGGGCGCCCTTGCCATCTGCATTGGTGGGACGGCACGCGACCCCGCATTCGGGCACCAATCGGAGTACCCGGCCGAGCGTCTGGAATCAGGAAGCGGCCCCCCTGATCCGCCGCGGTGATACCCCAGGTGTCGGGGCGACGTGCCGGATCCGAGCGGTAGATCTCGGCGTGCGCTACCGGGCGGCCGTCGGGGCCGACGACCAGCCCGCGGAGGGAGGGACCTGGAGGTATCTCCATTGCGAGGCTAGTCACCTCTCCGGCGGGCAGAGCGATCGATGCCTTCTGGTAGGCGTGGAGGAAGACCGACCACTCTCCCGGTTCGAGATCCTCCAGCCGGGCCTTTCCCAGTTCATCCGCGGTGAATGAGCGGTAACTGCCCTCGGCGCTACCTCGTTGCGCGTGTCCTCGCACTCCACGCGCCGGCCGGCCATCGGAGGCGAAGTGCACGGTGAGCTCGAGGGTTGCGCGGTCGGTGGAGATTCGATCTTCCATCTCCCTCGTGTCCACCACTCTCCGTCCGGCCCGCGAGGAGCCCCGGTCCACCTCGGTGAGGGAGGGGCTTGATCCGTCGTCGCCAACTCCTGCGCCGGATCGCACGTCCTGCGCCGCCGACGGGATTTCGGAAGCGGTCGTGGGCGCGCCTGGCACCCACGGCTGCCAGAGGAAGAGAGCGACGGCCAGGATCACAGTTGTCACCGCGAGCACCGTCGTCTTGCTGGTCATGAGCAGCGCTCCCAAGAGGTGATTCGTCAGACTATGCGGAATGGGCGTGTGGTGCGGTTCGTTCGCCTGCTCGAGCATGACGAGGAGCGTTCTCGACCACGCGCTCCTCCCGCCGCCGAAATGACGGTCGAGCCTCTTGCGCAGTAGCTCTCGTCCGCGGGCGAGGCGCGATTGCACGGTGGGGAGGGGAGCGTCGACCTGCACCGCGATTTCGGCAGGGCGAAGGTCTTCGAAATACCGCAGGTAGATCGCGCGTCGGTGTGGCTCGGGAAGGGATTGCACGGCCTCGACGACGAGGCGCTCGAGCTCGAGACGCTCCTCCATTGCGTCAGGCCCGCACACCCTCTCGAGTCGGGCCGCTTCCTCTTCGCGGCGGGCGCGGCGGTCGCGCTGAACCGCGCGATTCGCCGAGGCGTTGCGTATCACGCGGACGAACCATGCGCGCAGCGCTCCCGGAGCCCCGGGAGGGCGGCGCAACGCCGCGACCCACGCGTCCTGCACCAGGTCCTCGGCGTGGTGTTCGTCCGCCACCAAGCCCCGCGCGAGGCGCCGCAGGAAGGCCTGGTGGTCGTGAATCTCGCCGCGCCAGTCGTATCGTCTCCGGTCGTCCATGCCTGAGAGGCCGTTCGCTCCTAGGGGGAGACCGCGCGGACCCGCGGCGGAATGACGCGGCCTCGTCTAATTCTGCGGCGTGGCCCAGGAATCGTCTGCGCAACGACCTTGCAGGGAGCCACATCCATCCCGCGCGTCGCGGCAGGCCCGGTGATCAGGGGCAGATCGTGAACCTCAATCCGTTGGTCAAGCTGCTGCCCGTCGCGCCTGCAGGATCACGGCTCCAGTACTGGCAGTACACCGTCGCGCCGGGAACCAGCAGCGGATCGGTCCCGCTCTGGATCCAGCCGTTGAAGTCGAAGGCCAGCTCCCCGTTGCAGAACCCCGTCTTGCCCCCTGTATTCTGCACCGGGGTCCGGACCAGCGGTGGGACGAGACACAGCTCGCCGCCGAGGAGGGGCATCGAACCCTCGCTGTAGCCGTAGATGAGGAAGCCGAGCTGTTGACCGACCAGCTGATTGGCCCTCACCTCGAAGACGATTGGTGAAGACGCACTCGGCGAGCCGGTCCAGGTGAGCGACGGACTGCAGCCGAGGGAGCTGCGTTGCGCCGAGCAGTAGGTGCTCGCTCCGCCGTTGAAACCGAGCCGCGGGTTGTCAACGCCGATGCTCCAAGAGGTCGCGGGGTAGGATCCCAGCGGGTTCCCGAAGAACCAGCGAATGCGGGACACGTCCCCCATCACCGTCTGCCAGGTGAGGTCGTTCGAGTGGGGGCTGTTCGGGTCGACCTGCCAGCCCCGCGGAAGGGTCACCGACGACGAATCGACGTCGACGGTGAAGCTGTGCCAGGTCAGGTCCACGCACGGCATGCGACTGAAGGTGCGATAGACGAAGAAGTCGTCCAGCGGGTCATCCGGCGTACCGTTGTCGTGCTCGAGGAGCAGCGCCAGCGCGCGATCGCACTGCGCCGGATCCGCGTCGAAGACCTGCAAGTCGATGCCGACCGAGGTCACTCCGTGCCCTTGCCAATCGCCGCAGAAGAACGACGTGGGATCGCTGGTGCTGAAGTGCGGCAAGTCGATGGGGTTCGGCTCGCACTGGACGAAGTAGCCCGGGTTGCCGCCGGAAACGGATGCCACCTGGAACGTACCGTGCCAGACCCAGTTCCCGACATTGCTGAAGTAGGTGAAGCCCTCCACCAGGTAGTCGCCGCAAGCCTGAGCGCGCGCGGTGTGACTGAACGACAGGCTGAAGAACGCTAGCGCAATCGTGATCGGGATCTTCATGGCAGCCGTAAGGGTCGAGGTCGGTTCTCCGGAAGCACCATCCTACCCTGCATCGGTCCAGGGATCCTCGGGCCGCGTTCCCGCCTCCGTAGAGCTCGTTTGGTCGTCCAGTTCGGCACGTTGCGCCATCGCCAGGACGTGTCAGGGCACCCCCAGTTCGGTTGCTCGGCACTGTGCGCCCGAGATTCGCGGGACCACTCCACCCGGGACGCAGGACTACCTCGGCGCCAGCGCGAGTTCCTTGACTAGGCCCTGAAGCTCCTCGATGTGTTCCCTCCCGACTACGCGCGGCGTGGTTCCATACTCCGTGCACAGATGGGCGGCAGCGCCGACAGCGACACCGTGTTGCCCGCCGTTGAGCATCACCTTCGTACTCGAGCCTGCGACGTGGGTGACACTGATGTGCTTCCCGGCCATCATCAGATTGGTGACGTTGCGGGAGTAGAGGCATCGGAATGGTACTTGATAGGGCGGCGCATCGACCCACTTCCAGTCCCCCAGGCGGAAGTCGTATTGCTCGTGGCCCGGCAGGTGAAGGCAGAAGGGGTGCTGGTTCACGGCCACGGCATCGGGGAAATGCCGTGCGGTGCGGATATCGGTCTCGGTGAGGATGTGGTCACCCATCAAGCGACGGAACTCGCCTGTCGCAGGCACGTGCCCCACCCATTCGAGCACCAGGTTGGAGTAGCGCTCGGGTTCCAGTCGCTTGACGTTGGCGAAGGTGCCGTAGACAGCTGCGAGGAGATGGTCGCGGATCGCCTCGGCCTCCGCATAGGGATCGAGCCATTGGCCGTACTCCCAGAAGTGTGTCAGATTCGAGTATCCGCTCCGGGCCCCAGCGGCAAAGGGGCCAGGCCGGTTCTCGAAGCCCGGCCGCGTCACCTGTCCGCCCAGGTCGGCGTAGTCCTTGGCCACAGCAGCAGCCCAGGGGACATCGGGAAACGGAGTCCGCTCGGCGGCCATGCCTGTACGAAAGGGCACCGTGTTTCCGTGGTGCATCTGGTCGGCTTCTTCTGGAGCCAGGCTCTCTTCGAACTCTGCGCGCGCTTCCCTGCCGCAACGTGTGTCGGCCCCAGCCAGAAGGCCCACGGCCGCCATGCCCGTACAGTCGATGAAGGTGGTTGCGCGGAATCGCCGCTCGAAGCCGCTCGGCGTGTGACGTGCGTCGACCGCCACTATGCCATTGTCTTTCATCACCACGGCAAAGGCGTGGTGTTCCAGGTACAGCGAGACGTTTGGTTCCACCTCCAGGATCTCTCGTGCCCGGAGATCGCCATCAGGTCGGTAGGTGGCCAGCTCCGCAACCAACGACCCGGGATGCCCTGGCGGTCCATTCGGGCTGATGCCGACTTCACTGCTCGCATTGCCACCGAGCACCGGACGATTCTGGATCAAGGCCACCCGGCAGCCGAGGCGTGCCGCGGCCAAGGCGCTGGCGCAGCCCGCAATGCCACCGCCCACGACCACCACATCGAAGTCCCCGGCCTCGACCGGCTCCTCGGGCAAGTCGAGCAGGCGTTTGCGCCAACTCCGGGCGTCGTCGTCGGTGTCATGCGGCGGAACCCGGTCTCCCGTGGTCAGGAAGATGGCGTCACAGCGGCCGTCGAATCCCATGAGGTCCTGTAGTTCGAGCGTCACGGCTCCCGGCCCGAGTCGGACGCTACCCCCGTCTTGCCACGCCCAGTCTCTCCCGTTGGCCCCGAACTCGACCTCGAGCGATTCACCGTCGATCAAGACTCGGAACCGCCCGGGATGGTGCGAGCGGATCCGATCCGCCGACCAGTCCTCCGTCCAGCGCTGGGCCCAGTCCTTCGCTCGGACCCAGACTCTGTATTCTCCGACCTCCGGGATTTCGATCTCCGTCTTGGCATTCGCCACCGGTGTACCGAGGCCATGAGCCAGGAGATACGGCGATCCCATTTGGTCGATGAACTGCGAGTCCGGAATCCAGCCACCGTAGTCATCGAATGCCTCGGCCTCGACGAGGATCTCAGCACCGGGTGTCGGCAGCAGCATTGCGCAATTGACCAGGACACCCGCTGAAGCCACGGTGAGGCTCTGGTTGATGCGTGTCATCGTGTTCACTCGAGAGGTCTCGCTCGTCAATCTATCATTTGACCCCAGCATGTAGAGCAACGAGACCTCACCCTATGATCACGGCGCCGCAGCCTCCACCGAGACGAGGAATTGCGGGTCGTCCGAATCGCTGCACCCTTCGGAGTCAAGGGCGCACAACGCTCGCCGCTACCGTGTCCGCTCGTCCGCAGTCCACTTCTCGACCAGCTCCCGGACCTGCTCGGGCAGGACCGGCTTGGAGAGGAAGTCGTCCATGCCGGCCTCGAGGCACTTGTCCCGGTCACTCTGCATCGCGTTGGCCGTCATGGCGATGATGGGGACGTCAGGATCGAGCTCGGTAGCATCCCGGCGGCGAATCTCGCGGGTGGCTTCGTAGCCGTCCATGACCGGCATCATGCAATCCATGAACACGAGGTCGTAGGAGTCCTTCTCCAGCGCCACGATCGCCTCGCGGCCATTCTCCGCGACATCCGCGCGATAGCCGGCCTTCTCGATGATCTTCACGGCCAGCTTCTGGTTGATGACGTTGTCTTCGACGATCAGGATGCGGATGGAAGAGGGCTCCCGACCGGGTCGTGCCGTCTGGGGATCGTCGCTCTCGGCGTGGCTCGGTTCGCGGGGGCGGAGACCGAGGGCGATCTCGAGAACGATGCAGAGCTGCTCTGCGCGGATCGGCTTCGACAAGGCGTTCTGCCGAATTCCGTCGCTCGCGAAGAGTCCGGCGCTCCTCTGCCCCAGCGGCACCAGGGGTATCAAGACCGAGTCTCGAGACGCGGGAGTCTCCAGGATCTCCCGGGCCAGGGCTGCACAGCTCTCGGCGAGCCGGTGCTGATCGAGCAGGACCGCGTCGAAGGCGTCACCCTCCTCGAGCGCTGCCCGCCACCGGATCCGGGCGTCGTGCACGTTCGTCTCGACGCGCACGCGGCACCCCAGGGGCTCGAGCATGAGCCTCAGGTTCCGACCGACGATGGGATGCTGGTCGACGACGAGGATCTGCCGGCCGCGCAGGCCTTCCGCAAGGGTCGGGGCCGCGGCGGACGGCTCGACCTGTTTCTCGAGCTCGACGGTGAACCAGAACTCCGAGCCCACTCCCTCCTCGCTCTCGACGCCGATCTCGCCTCCCATGAGCTCGACGAGCTGCCTGCAGATCGAGAGGCCCAGACCGGTGCCTCCGTACTTGCGGGTCGTCGAACCGTCCAGCTGGTTGAAGGGTTCGAAGAGCCCGTCCTTCTGGTCGGCAGGGATCCCGATGCCGGTGTCGTGGACCTCGAAGCGAACCCGCACGCGGGACTCGGCTTCCTCGTCCCGGAGCACGCGGATGACGATGCTCCCCTCTTCCGTGAACTTGGCGGCGTTGCCGACGAGGTTCACCAGTACCTGGCGCAAACGACCGAGGTCTCCGCGCACCAGGTCGGGAACATCCGTCTCGATGCAGCAAGCGAGCTCGAGCCCCTTCTGGAACACGTTCAGGGCCAGCATCTCGAAGACCTTCTGGAGCGAGGCCCGCAGCTCGAAGTCGGTGGCATCGATGCTCAGCTTGCCGGCTTCGATCTTCGAGAAGTCGAGGATGTCGTTGATCACCGAGAGCAAGCTCTCGGCCGAGGTCGACGAGGCCCGGGCGAATCCGTGCTGCTCCTCGGTGAGGTCCGTTTCCAGGAGCAGGCGGCTCATGCCGATCACCCCGTTCATGGGGGTGCGGATCTCGTGGCTCATCTTCGCGAGGAACTCGCTCTTGGCTGCCGTGGCCTGCTCGGCCTCGCGCCGGGCCTCCGCGAAGTCCTCCATCATGTTGATGGCCGCGATCTGCATCTCCTGGAGTCGCGATCGCTCGCCTGCGAGATCCTGCTCCCGGATCCGAGCCTGTTCGAGCTCGCTGGCGAGCAGCTTGCGCAGCTCCTCCTCCTGGGCCGCCTTGCGCTCCAGCAAGACCTGGATCTGCTCCGCCTTGGCGAACTGCTTGGCCACGAGCTCGGCGGTGATGTCCGAGGCTCGATGGGCGACGCGGATCTCCCCCCGCAGCATCTCGTTCTCGCGCCGGAGGCCCTCGATGGTCCGGCTCGATTCGGAGATCTGGTCGTCGGGGTGGGATCCCATGTCAGTCGGGGGGGAGGAGTGACGCAGCAGGCGCTCCGTGGAGAGCGAGCTGAAGGCTCGTGGCGACGGCCTCGTCGATCAGCGTCGGTGTCGGAGCACCTTCGAGACCGACGACGATGATCTCGGGCAACGCGTCCTCGAGGATCGCGGGGGCGATGCGGAGCAGGTAGGCCAGACCCGAGGCGTGACCGAAGATCGGTTCGGCCCGCGCCCCCGCCTCCTGAGGTTCGAGCACGACGAGGCCGCCTTGCTCGTGGAATCCCGTGGCCGCATCGACGAAGACGACCCGTCGTGCACCTTCGAGATGGCGTAGGAGGTCGAGGCCACCAAGACCGCCATCGATCACCGCGAGGTGCGCGGGAAGCTCCTTCTCCCGCAGCCGTTCGAAGACCTCGGGACCGGCGGCATCTTCCTGAAGCAGCCGATTCCCGACGCAGATGATGCGCAGCGGGGCGGGCTTCACACCAGTCTCCGGGAAAGGGACCGCGGGCCGCGTACGGCATGGACCGCGCAGACGAGACACGCGTCGAAGGAGCGCACGACGTGTCCGAGTTCCACGGGGTCTTCGGGATTCGCCACCGGAGTGCCCACGAGAGCTTCCTCCCAGGGCCCCCGGACGTGGTCGGAGTCCCGCGGGGAGCCGTTCCACGCGGTCGGCGTGATGATCTGGTAGTGCGCGATCTCGCCGTCCGCAATCTCGACCCAATGCCCCAGGGCGCCGCGGGACGCCTCGGTGGAGCCGAATCCCCTCCCGGAGTCGACCTTGGGGGTCGGCTGGTAGAAGCGTTCCCCCGGCTCGATCTCGAAGAACCAGGTCCGCATGGCGGAGAAGAGCGTCGTCGGGCGCGTCAGGCGTGCCAGCTCGCGCACGAAGGCGCTCGAGCCGTTGCTCTGCACGAGATCGACGAACAGGGGGCTGCGCGCCACCATCATCTCGGCGAGCGGTCCGACCTCGGCCGGCTGGCCGTCGTAGCGCGGCGCCTTCGCCCAGGAGTACTTCTCCCCCTCGGCTCCGCTCGCGTAGGGTCGGGTCACCCCTTCGAACGGATGCCGGCCGCCGGGGTAGTCCTCGAACCAGGAGTGCGCGACGTGCTCCGCCACCTGCTCCTGATCGAACTCGAGCACCTCCCCCTCTCGGGCGAAGCCCGGGGGCACGAGGCGGCGGAGACCACCGTCGAGACCTTGCACCTTCGAACCGGCGGGGATGTCAAGAGCTCCGAAGCACAGGAACTGCTCGTGCCCTCTTCCGATCCGATCGAGCCCCGCCTCTCGGGAGCAGCGCACGAAGAAGCCGAGCTCGCTCGTGGCGTGGGCGGGCTTCTCGTCCAGCCAGGTATCGAGGTCCTCGAGGCTCTGTACCTCGAGCCACCGATCCACGGAGCAACCGAGCACGCGCCGCTCGTACCAGGCCTGGTAGCGATCCAGGAGGTACAGGCACTGCTGGATCCTGCTGCGTCCGGCCACCGTGGACACTCCTCCCGGGACCATGTAGGAGGAATGTGGCCACTGTCCCCCGAGGAGTGCGACGATCTCGAGGACGCTCTTCGTCTCCCGGATCGTCTCGATCACCGTCTCGCCCGTGAACGGCCCGTAGCGCCGAACCGCCTCGTCGAAGAAGGCCGCGCCCTCGTAGGCAGAATGCACGAAGTCGGCCATGTACATGAGGAAGGCGTGCCGCACGTCGCTCTGGATGTGCTCGGTCATCAGCGCGAGATTGCGCACCAGCGTCCCGTTGCGAGGGTTCTCGGTCCGAGCGGCCTCGTCGAGCGCGCGGGCGGCCGCGGTCAGATGCGCCGTACCACAGATCCCGCAGATGCGCGGAGTGATCACGAGTCCGTCGTTGGCGCCTCGCCCGACGAGCAGGTTCTCGATCCCGCGGTACATGGTCCCCGCGCTCCAGGCGTCGACGACCCGGCCGTCTTCGACTTCCACTCGCACCTCGAGGTCTCCCTCGACGCGATTGAGCGGAACTTCGACGGTCATCTGTCGAGTGGCTTGCATCGCATCAGACTCCCGTCTCCCGGTCCTTCAGTCGTTGTGGCGCCGCGGCGGCGGCCATGCCCTTGTAGGCCATGTAGTGTGCCCGGTCGACTCCGGCCGGCAGCACGAGAGGCACGCCCTCGATGTTCGGCGTCTCGAAGAACGGCGTGTCCTGCGGGAACGACGGACGCGTGCAACCGAAGCAGGGCACGCCCGCGCGTGTCTTGGAGTGGCGTCGGTTCCAGAGGATCTTGTTGCAGGCGCCATAGGCGAGGGGCCCCCGGCAACCCATGTGGAAGAACAGACATCCCTTCTGGCCGAAATCGGTCTCCTCGACGCGGTACTCGTGGTACTCGTTCCTCGTGCAGCCCTGGTGAATCAACACGCCGTACCACTCCGTCGGGCATTGATGGTGGTCGAGGGGCAGTTCCTCGCCGCGAACCACCGCCGTCAGCGCCCCGACCACCACCGACGGGTGACAGGGACAGCCGGAGAGGTTGACCACCGGAAGGCCGCTGCGGCTGCGGTAGTCGGCGCCGAGGAAGCCTCCCTGCTCGTCCCTGCAGAACTGCAGCCCGGCAGCCTCGATCTCGGCGGCGCCGCTGACCCCCCCGAAGCTGGCGCAGGTCCCCACCGCGATCACGAACCGCGCTCGGGCCGCGAGCGCCGCCACCAGGTCCTTCTTGGGCCTGCCGTGCAGCGTGTCGTAGAAGCCGGTCCCGGTCGGCCCTCGAATCACCGCGCCCTCCACGCACAGGATGTCGAGTGGACGCGCACCGGAGGCGAGCTCGTCGCGGAGCCGTGCATGGTCTGCGGGCGGAGTATTCGACAGGGAAGGATGCCAGAGCACCTCGACCTCCAGCGCCGCCAACGCCTCGATCAGGTCGGGAGCCTCCGCATTCAGGAGCGACATCGTGTCGCCGCCACAGCCTCCGCAGTGAAGCCAGTACAGGTTCATGGACACTTCGCTTCTCCTTCGCGGTCTTCGATCGCCTCGAGGCAGCCGGTCAGACCACTGCTGCTCACCTGGGAGGGCGCCTCGTACTTCCGCGGTTGTCCCATCTGCTCTCGCAGCTCGTTGACCTCGTGCTTGAGCATGACCATCCGCATCTCGCGCTCCGTCGTGTTCGAAACGAGGACCTCCAAGCGGTGCGTGCTCTCGGAGACCTCCTCCATCCGTCTGCGCAGCTCCTGGTTCGCGAGCTTCTCGGCCGTGATGTTCCTGATCACGACCTGAACGGTTGCGTCCCGCTCCCGTATCGCAACCGCATTGATCTCGACGTAGTTGACGCTCCCATCGCTCCGACGTTGGATCGCCTCCATCTGCATCCGGCCGTCCTCCTCGAGCCGTTCGATGCCGTCGATCACGCTGGAGCCCTCCTCGGAGGGGTGGAGATCGTCGATGCTCATCGCGAGCAGCTCTGCGCGAGAGAAGCCGGTCATCTCGGCGAGCCGGTGATTCACATCCAGCAGCCGACCGGTTCGGTCCATGAAGACGACACCATCGTTGGATTGCTCGAACAGGCCGCGGAACCGCTCCTCGCTCTCGCGGATCGATCGATCTCGCGCGGATAGGGTCCTGGTCATCTGATCGAATGCGCGAGAGAGCTCGCCGATCTCATCGCCCGCTCCCGTATCGACTCGATGATCGAGCTCCCCGGCCTCGACGATCCGGATGCCGGTCTTGAGGTGCCGCAGCTGCTTGACCACGGTTCGGGTCACCACCCAGCCGAACGCGATGGCGACGAAGAAGGAGCAGACGACGAAGGCGAGTTCCATCGTCCGCCACCGGGTGACCAGGTCGGTGCTGGATTGCAGGGTCCGGGCGGCGACGAGGCGGGCGTGGTCGTAGTCACTCAGGGAGGAATTCTGCAGGGCCTGCATGCCCTCGGCGATCTCGTCGGACCGCCGCTCGTATTCCTCGAGGAAGTCCAGCGTCCACCTCTTCATGGTGAACATCCGCCCCCCCGCATTGGCCAGATCCTCGAAACGCAGCGACATCGACCGGGTCGTAGCGCTCGCAGGCAGGAGATCGAGCGCTTGCTCCGCGGACTCCAGCAAGGATTCGAACCGAGTCCTCAGATAGAAGACCAGCGCTGGATCCGTCGCGGCCAGTGACTCATGCACGAGACCGGCCAGGTCACTGCACTTGCGCCGCATGTTCAGAGCCGTCTGGTAGGTCCACAGTGACCGATCGGTGACGGCTCCCATGGTCTCGACATCCCGCTCGATGATGCCCGATGCTTCCTCCAGTCGAAGCGCCGCATCGAACGCCGCATCGTCGAACGAGAGCAGCGCCAGATCTCCGAGCTCGGCCACGAACTCGTTGGCCCAGAGGCTGTAGTCCGGAGTCGTCGTCTCGGCGCGGGCCCCCCCGGTGCCGGTGATCGCCGCGTGGTGCTCCTCCAGCAGGCAGCGAGACACCCGGCTCAGCTCGTCGACCGCTTCGTCGAAGCGGTTCCAGTGCTCGGTGCGGGGCAGGGCATCCAGCTCGAGCTCGGCGGTCTCGATCAGCGTCTCGATCTCGACCAGGACGTACTTCACCAACGCGGGATCATCCGCAGTCATCCCCTCGACGAGCTTCGAGGTGATGCGATGGCAGTACAGGCGCAGCGTGAGGTGGGATCGGACCGTGGCCAGGACACTCTCCGTCGTGACCGCCATCCCCGAGAAGCCCGAGCGGACCTCCTCCTGGGCTTCCTCGATGAGGAGGGTCGAGTCGAACTCGGTGTCGTCCGCGATCTGCAGCGCCAGGGCGGAGATCTCATGCTGCAGGACGGCGAGGTTCTCCTGCTTCAGCCGCTCGAATTCGCACTGCGTCTCCAGCAGAAGGCGCCTCAACTCGACCAGCGCCCCGAAGTCCTCGTGCAGCTCCGCCAGCTCGGGATCGTCGGAGATCTCCCACTCCTCGCGGGCGCGATCGAGGTCATCTCCCAGCGCCTCGAACTCGCCCAGGTCCGCCCGATCCACCGCCGCGACCAGCGAGCGCAGCCGGACCATCTGCTGGACCTGCTCGCTCTGCTCCGTCACGTTCTCACGGATCTGCCCCGTCGTCTCCTCCAACCGACCGTGAATCTGGCGCAGCGAGAGGATGGCCGCCCCTCCGGAGAGACCCGTGAGCATCGCGCAGAGGAGACTGAGGCCGATCAGCCTCCACTTCAGCGAGACGTCCCCGATCCGCCGCCGCCACCAGGGGGCCCTGGCGGGCGCGCGGGCAGTCCGGGGGCCCCCCCCCCGTGTCCGGCTCCGGTGGGCGGCTCTGGGGAGTCTGGAGGTGACCTTCCGTCGACATGGTGGAATCGGGACTCCAATCCGTCGGCCGGCACGGAAAAGCGCCGTCTCGGATCGCTGACTGGGCTTTTCGACGCCCCCGGCGGGAAGCTGAACGGCAAAGGGCGGGATGGGGAGGCCGGAGCGCCACCCGGGACTGGGAGGGTGACTCAGGGTGGCTCCGGAGGGATCGGGAGGGGGGTGCGGGGGTCATCCC
>CAZDQL010000004.1:26370-57990 GCA_964507325.1 uncultured Planctomycetaceae bacterium
CGCCCCCGGGTAGGCGGGCGCCGACTCGGGCCAGCTCGTGACGACCGGGATCGAGGTGGCGCAGGGCGCGGATCGACGCCGCGACCTCTCCTCAGATCTCCATCGGCACGACGACGCCGTCCCGGATGATGGTCATGTACACCTCGTCCATGCCCTGCCGATCCCTCGCACCGAACTCGAGCTTCACGCCCCCGAGGTCGAACTTCTTCACCTCGTTGATGGTCTCGAGGAAGCGCTCTCGAGTCAGCTCGCCATCGACCCTCTCGAGTGCCGCGCAGAAGAGCTTCCCGACGGTGTAGCCTTCGAGGGAGACGAAGCCCACCTCGGCCTCGGGCCGGTGCTTCTTCATCGCCGCGAGGTACTCGGCGACGAGCGGCACCTTCCCATCCCAGGGATAACGGACCACCTGGGAGATGATGACCCCCTCGCCGGCGTCGCCGAGCTCGGACCGCAGGGCCTCGGTGCCGACGAATGAGATGTTGCAGTAGAGGATGTCGTCCATCCCGATCTTCTTGGCCGCCTTGATGAACGCAGCGCACGGCTTGTACGCCCCGACCATGATCACCGCCTCGGGATTCCCCTTGCGAACCCGGAGCAGTCCGCCCTTCACCGCCGCCGTATTGCGCTCGTAGGTGCCGGTGCTGACGAGGGCCATGTCCCGCTTCGTCAGGGCCAGCTCGATGCCCTCGAGCCCGGCCTGGCCGTAGCCGTCATTCTGGTAGAAGCAGGCGATGCGGGTCAGGCCCAGCTTGTCGACGAGGTACTGGGCGTGCCTCTCCATCTCCTGGTAGTAGCTGCCCCGGACGTTGACGATCAGCTGCTTGTCGGGCGCACGCAGGAACTCCGCGCCCGTGAAGGGGCCGAAGAAGGGAACGCCCTCCTCCTCGGCGATCGGCACCACGGCCTTCGACGTCGGAGTCCCCACCTCGCCGATGAGCAGGAAGACCTCCTCCTGCTCGATCAGCCGGCGAGTGTTCTTGATGGCCCGATCCGGTTCGTACCCATCGTCCAGCGTGACCAGGCGGATCCGCCGCCCGTCGACGGGACCTTCCTGCGCGAAGCAGGCCTCGAGCCCGGCCCGCATCCCCGTGCCGAGCGCGGCGGCGGGCCCGGTCAGGGCACAGGACTGTCCGAGGACGATCTCGCCCTTCCCCACCCCTCGCTCGGAGGGAGGGGAGGCAGAGAGGGCGACGAGGGCGAGCGCAGATACGACGAGGTGCAGCTTCATCGATTCACCTGGGGTCGAGTCCCCCCGGTCCGACAGCGCGTCCTGGATCGAGAGGGACCTCTTCACGGCTCTTCGGCCTCGGTCCTCCATGGCCTGAATGGATTCCGCGGGAGATCTCCGCCGGGGGGGGGGCGCGACCGTACGAACCCGCGTACCACCCACGATCCTCCCTGCGTCGAAGAGGATCCTCCGACTCGGGCACTCCTCCCTGATCGACCGCACAGACCGCTCGGCGTAGGCGTTCGCGATCGGGGCCTGGAATGGCGTCTTGCTCCGGATTCGCAAGGGGGATCCCGAGGCGGCGACGTGGCCGTCGTTCAACCGTGACAGCTTGCCTCCGAGCTGCTCCTCGAGCATCCGGTCCTCCCCGACCGGGTACTCGATGACCTACCGCTGCCGGCGATGGACCCAGCCTGACACCGTCAGCAGAAGCAACTGGAGCGGGTGGCTGACAGCCGTCATTCGCCCACGATCGCCAAGCACATCCTCCGCGGAGACAAGCAGGTGCGGGTCGGCGGAGTTCCTGCACCCTACGGGTCCGAGGGTCAGCGCTGTGGACGTAGAGAGGGATGCAACGTGGACCGAACAACCGGTGGAATCGCAGCCAGCTACAATGCTCCGATGCGGTGATGCGGCGCGGGCCCCGCATCCACCGGTGATTCCCTCCCCAGAGCCCGTTCAGGCGCACCCATGATGCGGTCCATCGCGTGCATGCTCCTCGCCGGTTTGGCCCTTTCCCCCGCCGACGCGCAGTCGGAGCTGCCCTCCGAAGTGACAACCTTCCGGCCAGGTGCTGGCGATGACTCGCAGTGGGACGAAGCAATCGACGGTCCCCTGCCCCACTGGGCACGGGCTCCCCGCCCGCCACGGTCGACCCCGAGGTCGCTCACTCCCTACGCGATCTCCGCTCGCTCCGGCCGAGGGCCCCATCCGCCGCAGGCGCCCATCAACCCGTTCCGGCATCCCTCCGGGCCGATCGAGTCTCAGCGGGAATTCGGACCGACCGACGGGGTCCTCTTCCGCTACTCCAACTTCGCCTGGCCGGATGTGGTGGCGGAGTGTGTCGCGGGAATCACCGCCGACGTGACCAGGAGCGACAAGGCCTACGTGATCGTCGCCGGCATCAACGTGGAGAACAGTGCCACCACCCGCTTCATCAATGCTGGGGCCGACATGAGCAAGGTGGTGTTCATGCACATGCCCTCGGATTCGATCTGGCTCACCGACTACGGCCCGAACTTCATCCTCCAGGATGGTGCGCCTGCGCTCGTCGATGGCAACTACTACCTGCTCTCGCGCACCAAGGACAACTTCACTCCCACGCTCGTGGGGGCTGACAACCTCCAGATCCCTGTCTACGCCATGGGGATGAATACCAGCGCGCGGGGGAATCTCCTGGTCGACACGGACGCGGTCGCGTACGCGTCCGACATCATTCTCGACTACAACCCGAGCTTCACTCCTCAGTACATCGCGGACCAGTACGAGAAGTACCTGGGGATCGAGACCCTGCACATATTCCCCGCGCTCCCATCCAGCGTCGACTTGACTGGGCACATCGACATGTGGATGAACCTCGTCGATGACCAGACCGTGATCATCTCTCAGTTCGCGCCAGGTTCGAACGCGACCGCCATCGCAATCACTGACAACGCCGCGGTCTACATGGCGAATCTCGGCTTCAATGTCCTCCGAGTCCCGGACAGCGTGGGTCCACACCCTGGATGGCCCGGTGCCGATATCCACTTCACCTACACCAACGGATTCCGGATCAACGACCGTCTCTTCATCATCAAGTACGGTGATGGAGATCCGGCCCGCATAGCGGATGACCGAGAAGCCCTGGCCGTCTACCGGGCGGCAGCGCCGGGTTGCGAGATCATCCAGATCGATTGCTACGACATCATCTGGGCAGCCGGAGCGATGCACTGCATCACCATGAACGTGCCCGCTCGATTCGAGCCGACTCCGGCGTCCCATCTGCTCTCACCGGACGGCGGCGAGCTGCTGGTTGGGGGAACGACCCACGAGATCGAGTGGTCGGCCATCGATGACTTGGCCCTGACCGGAATCGACCTGAGCTACTCCACCGACGGCGGATTCACATTCCCCTACGTGATCGCCACCGGCCTCGTCAACGATGGCAAGGAGCCTTGGACGGTCCCGTCGCTGCCTCCGGGAACGGACCACGCCGTCGTTAGGGTCGAGGCGCACGACGGTAGCGGAGCCCCCGGCGAGGACTGGAGCGACGCCATCTTCGAGATTCGGAACGCTCAACAGAGTGTGTACGATTTCTCCAGCGGCGCGGGTGTGGATCGCTGGGGTTGGGGTGTCGCCACCGTGAATTGGACCGCACTCGACGGCGTACGTCGTCCCGGGGCGGTGAACCAGGAAATCGACACCGTCGATCCACAGGCCTACGTCAAGATCAGCGCTTCCGATGCGAGTGGTGGGGACGCCGACACCAACCGTTATGTGCCGCCCGCGGTGCCCGGCCAGCAGGAGTCAACGCACATCTTCGAGTTCACCATCGCCGAACCTCCCGCGAGCATCTTGGACATCGAGGTCCGCTGGGAGGGATACGGTGATGCCTGTGGTCAAACCGAGCTCTATGTCTGGGATGACGCGCTGGGCAACTGGAGTGATGGTGCCGGGATGACGGGCGAGAACATGTACGTGGAGAACTACTCCGGCAACCGCGATGCCGTGCTGTCCGGGCATATCCGGCAGAATTTCGGCGACTACATCGACGGTCAGGGGCGACTCACTCTACTTGTCTACACCGAGTACTCCGGCAAGAAAGCCTTCCACGACTACGTCTCCGTGATCGTCACGCGAGATTGACGGCCTCCGCCCGGGCTGCTGGTCCGGGTGAACCGGTCCATCGATCCTCACGACCCTCTCGGGGCGGCTTCGGGCGCAGCTACCCCCTCGAGCCGGCCCGGGCGCGAGCGTCGCTAAGGCAAGGGCTTGCACGTCTGCCGAGGTCCTGGATCGCACGTGGTGAACCGAGCGAATCGATGGCACAGTAGAGCGTAGGGGCGGTCCTCCCTTCGAGACGCCTTGTCCGCCGGTGGCTTGAGCGCACCTGGACGCAAGAGGAGTAGAAGCTATGGCGTTCATACCCTTCATCATCCCGCCGCAGACATGCCAGTCTTGCCGCGCGGTGCTCACGCTCGGCACACGCCGCTGTCCGTCCTGTGGCACCGAGGTGGCTCGCTTGTCGGTGCTGCCTTTGTGGGCCGTCATCGGACTCGGGCTCCTGACACTGGGACTCGTCGCCTTCCTCGCCTTCGGTGAGACGATGCCTAGTACCCCCACGATCATGGTGGCGGTCGTCCTCTTGGGGTTGGTTGTGGCCGGCATCGCGCTCAGCACCCGCAGGGAATAGTCAAGCGCGCCACAGGCAGAAAGTGTCTCCAAAGACGGCACGGTCTCGCGCGTGGCAGGCGATGGAGCGAGAGCACTGCACCCTGGGGAGAGCGCTCCATACCCTGTCGTTGCAGGACTTCCGTCAGGCCTCCGGGCAGGCGCAGCTCGGTTGACCAGCACCCCCCTGGAATTCGTTCCCTGGTCTTCGAGCCGGCGCCCGGCCGAACTCAGCCTTTCAGGGTGAGCTTGACGCCCCCCAGGATCATGATCCCCGCGCCTATCAGGCGGGCCGTGAGCTCCTCGGAGAGAAGCAGCACCCCGCCCAGCGCGGCGATCAAGGGAACGGTCAACTGCAACGTCGCCGCAGCGCTGGCGGTCAGGCCTTTGAGGGCTCCATACCAGGCGACATAGCCCAGCCCCGAGGTCAGTGCACCCGAGAGGACGGCCAGGAGCAGACCTTCCCCGGTCAGGTGGATCTGTTCGATCGACAGCAGACAGAGCACCCCGGCGAGGGGCAGGGTGCGGATGAAGTTGCCCGTGGTCTCGGCCAGGGGATCACCCCTGCGCCGGCCCCGGAGGGAATAGACGCCCCAAGCGATGCCCGCCCCCGCCATGAGCAGGGAGGCCGTGAAGGAAGGCGCTGCAACGCCCGGCGCGACCAGAACGACCAGGCCGGCCATCGCGAGCAGGAACCCGAAGCCCTGCAGGAGACCGAGTCGCTCACCGGAGAGGAATCCGGCAGAGATCATCGTCGCCTGCACCGCGCCGAAGAGAATCAGCGCGCCCGTGCCCGCGCTCAGATCGATGTAGGCAAAGGAGAAGCAAGCCGCGTAGAGGAACAGCATCCCTGCCGACAGCCAACCACCCCGCGGTCTTGCGGCCTGCCGCTTGCTGCCCGCCTGGGCGATGAGCCACAGGACGACTGCCGCCGAGAGCAGTCTGAAGACGGTGAATCCCGCCGCGTCGATGCCGGCCCCCCTGAGCGCCGCGCGGCACAGGAGGGAATTCGTGGCGAAGGCGACCAGGGCGAAGCCCGCATAGAGCGGTATGCGGGTCCCATGGGTTCCTTCTGCGCGCAGGTTCAAGGCGTGCTCTCGATCGTCCCTGGCAAGAGGATAGTTGTTCCTCACCGGGATGCGCCATTCCCAGAGCTGGCGCTCCCCGCTACCGGTCCCACCACTTGTAGTCGGGGCGCCAGATCAGCAGGTCTCGATCGGGGTCCAGCTCGACGGCGGTCACGGGTCCCGGGACGTCGCAGGTGAGTCTGGTCTCGCGCTCCCGCACCTCGGCCGTCAACCGCTGCGCTTCGCCCTCGGCGAAGGAGAGCTCGAGGTCGAGGTCCAGCGCGAAGGGTTCCACTTTCTCGGGCTGGGTCAGGACGATCTCGACGCGCCCCTCGTCGACCGTCGTCCAATCGACCTTGAACCACGGGGCGCCACGTCGGTCCAACCACTGCGCGAAGAACGCCTCCAGCCCCGCCTCGGGTGCGGCCCGGCGGTACGCGCTCCGGAAGTCGTCGAGCGACAACCAGCCGCCCGAGTGATCGCGGAGGAGCCCCCGCAGCGTGGCGAAGAAGACCTCGTCGCCCACGCGGCCGCGCAGCATGTGCAGGACCCACATCCCCTTCGAGTCGGCCAGGTTGTGCGTGGCGTTCGAGTCCAGCTCCGACTCCCCGAGCGTCGCAAGCGGGTGATCCTTCCCCCTCATGGCCAGCTTGAAGTACCCGCGCGCGCACTGCAGCAGGTTGTAGCCGCTGCGGCTCCTCTCCAGGAACTCGACCATCGCTTCGCGCCCCTCGAGGGCCTCGACCGCGATCAGCACCCCGAGCTGCGCGAGGGCCTCCCCGACCATCTTGTGGCCCGGGCCTCGCGTGTAGACCGTGTTCCCCCACCACCCGTGGCTCATCTCGTGCGCCCACAGCGGCAGATTCCCGTGCTCGGGCTCGAAGCAGGAGCGGGTGGCCATCATGAAGGTCTGCTGGCTCGCTCCGCCCCACCCCACGCCGTCGGGGACCTCCGCGATGCCGTAGCTCGGGAAGGGGAACGGACCGAGCCGGGCCTCGAGGGCGGTCATCGCCCCGGAGACCAGCTCGGCCAACTGCTCGGGGCTCCTCGGGTTGTCCTCGCAGAGGTAGATGCGAGTTGTCCGACCCGAGGACTCCTGATCGCTCACCCGGTACGGCCCCGCGACGAAGCTGCGCGCCACGGGGCGGCCGGTCACGTCCCATCGATCGACGGAGCGGCCGTCGAGACGCTCCCGGCTCGAGAGCTCGCCGTCGGAGAGCGAGAGCCACTCGCCCGGCACGTCCAGCGTGGTCGTTCCCGGGGCGGCGAGGGACTCCGCGGTGAGCGAGCCGACGCTGCCGTCGGGGGGCAGGACGACGGGGTACCACCCTTCGACCCACGAGGCCAGGGCGATGTCCTTGCGGGCCTTGAGCTGGTTGAGGTCGCTTTCGTGCTCCAGCCCGAAGTAGAGCTGCAGCTCGTGACCCCGCTGCGCCGGTGTGGTGAGCCGGACCTCGGCGAGCCGCGAGCCCGGCGCGGAGTCGGAGTGGGTGTTCAACTCGACGATCCCGTCCTCCGACGCATCGAGCGCGTCCCAGACCATCCCCCCCGGCCCTCGGTTCAGAGCCAGTGTCGGCCCGGGCGAAGTGGCGCTCTCCAGTCGCAGGGACATGACTCCCTCGACGTGGAGCGAGGGCGGGTCCCGTTCGATCCAGATCTCCAGGTCGAGGTGGGTCGTCGTCCACCCTTCGTCCGGAGGCTGGCTGCGCGCCTCGAGGGGGCCGGCGGCCAGCGCGGCCAGACCGATGAGTAGGGTGTTCCATGCGAGGGAGCGAGTCATTGTCATTCCTCCACGGTTGTGGTCTTCGTCGGGCTCCAGCTCGCCGGCCTCCAGCTCAGCTCGGCCCCGATCGTCTCGAGGTCGCCTTCATCGATGAAGTACCTCGCCTCCAGAACACGCCCGCACGTGCGGGTCGCCTCGCTGAGCGCTCCCCACACGCGCGGCGACGCCACGACGATCTCGTTCGCCGCGGCCTGCTCGATGACGGACTCGACATCGGCGACCACCACCACCTCGCAAGCCAGTCCCGCCGCGGTGAGGGCGGTGCTCAGGTCGGCGGCGACGCTCTCCGCCGTCACCGCGTCCCGCTCGCACACCAGCACGCGCCGCACTCCATCGGGGATGCGCTGCGCGATCTCCGGATCGGGCTCGATGGTCACGAAGCGGATCTCGCCCAGCCGCTGCGGCCAGCGGCGGCGCAGGTCGTTGTAGTGGAAGTAGGTGGCGACGATCGGCCCGGCGGGCGGCTCGGCCTCTTCCTCCAGGGACCAGGCCCGGGCGTCGACCGCGAAGCGGGCGCTCAGCTCGCGGGCGTGCACCTCGCACTGGTACCGGCTGCACTCGACGACGTGGACCACCGGACGCTCCCCGCCCGTGGACTCGCCCCGTTCGAGGATCGCCGCCGCGAGAGTCGCGGCGTCGAGCCCGTGTCGGGTCCGCGCCTCCTCGAGCGTCCGCGCGAGGAAGGCGCCCAGATCCGCGCGCGGCGCCGGCTTCGCCTTCGCGCCAGCGGCCACGCGGGTGCCCCGGTGGCCGCGCGCCTCGACCAGGCCCTCGCGCGCCAACGCCGTGTAGGCGTGGCGCACGGTGTGCAGATTCACGCCCCAGGTGCGCGCGGCCTCCCGCAGGGGCTCGAGCACGTCGCCCGGGACCAGCTCCCCCGCGACGATCCGGGCGCGGATCGACTCGGCGATCTGGTGGTAGAGCGGAACGGGGCTCTCGGGGTCGATGGGGCGGGCCGCCATACGCTTGTTATATAACAAACGAACAAACGTGTGTAGGGGTCCAGCGATCCTCGTGGTCCTCACAGGCGGTCAGGCTGCCCCTGCCCCCAGGCAGGCAGGCGCGCCACCACCCATCAGCGACCCGAGTCCAGCACTTCGTACAGGGCCTGCGCGATCGCGAGATCCTGCACCGCGACGCCCGTCGAGTCGAAGACGGTGATCTCCTCGTCCGAGGTGCGTCCCGGCGTGCGACCCGCGATGACTTCGCCCAGCTCGACCAGGTCACCGCGCGCGAGGAGACCCTCGTCCAGCGCACGGAAGATCTCACCCCGCAAGCAGCTCTGTTCGATGCTGTCCGCCACGACGAGGTCGGCCTCAGCCAGGAGCGCACCCGCCAGCTCGCGCTTCTCGGGCGTGTCGGATCCGATCGCCGTGACGTGCGTTCCCGGACGCACGCTTTCCAGGAGTGCCTGCTTCGACGCGGTCGTCGTGACGATCAGATCGCAGGCCGCGCCGACCTCGGCCGGGTCACGGGTGGTCTCCACTTCGAAGCCCTCGCCGCGCATCTCGTCGCCGTAGGTCGCGAGCCTACGGTCGTCGCGACCCCAGGCGAGCACCCGCCGGCAGGCGACGACCGGGCGCAGGTGGGCGAGCTGGAGCCGGGCCTGCAGCCCGGTCCCGATGATCCCGATCCGCGCCACCTCCCGCCGCGCGAGCCACTTCGCCGCGACGGCTCCCGCGGCGGCGGTGCGCACGTCGGTGAGGTGCCCCTCGTCGCACAGGACGGCGACCGGCGCGCCCGTCTCCTGGCTGAAGAGCAGCATCATGCCGTTGCCGGATGGAAGGCCCAGCGAGGGGTTGCCGTAGAAGCCGGATGCGACCTTGACGACGTAGTAGGGCTCGCCGCGCACGCAGCCGTACTTGATGTGGACCTCGCCCTTCTCCAGCACCAGCTCACCGACGGGGGGGACGATGCAACGGCCGTCCGAGTAGTCGCGAAAGCCCGCCTCTATCCTGGACAGAAGGTCGACGCCCGGCAGAGCCGCTTCGATCGCGCCGCGCTCGAAGACCCTCGTCATGACCGGCGTCCTCGTGGACCGAGGGCCGTGTTGCTCAGCGCGCACATGCGAGCACCCCCTGCCGGATGCGGTCGAGACCGCTGGTCAGGTAGTCGTGAGGCAGGCCGAAGCTGATCCGCAGACAACGGTCGATGCCGAAGTGATCCCCGGGGACGACCAGCACACTGTGCTCGTCTCTCAGCCGCTCGACCAGTGCGGTCGAGTTGACGTCGATGTCGTAGCGAGCGAAAGCGATGGCGGCAGCGTCCGGCGAGAAGATGTGGAAGGTCTCGCCGTGCTCGAGGGCCCACTTCTCGAGCACCACGTAGCCGCGCCGGATGTAGTCGCGCGTGCGACTGAGGATCTTCGGTCGCACCTCGGGTGAGAGGGCCAGCGCCGCGAGCTCGTTCGAGAGGGCCGTGGTCGCGATGGTGGTGTACTCGTGCCGGGCCCACATGTCGTCGAGGGTCTGTGCGGGACCGACGGCCCAACCGGTGCGCAGGCCGGGGAGCCCGTAGGCCTTGCTCATGCTCCCGACGGCGATGACCTTGTCGTAGAGGCCGTGGAACGAGGGCGTCTCCTCTTCCCGCTCGCGCTCGGCGCCCCGGTAGACCTCGTCCGCGAGGATCCAGGCGCCGCAGCGCTCGGCCGCGGCGACGATGGCTCCCATCTCCGCCTCGGTCAGGATGCGACCGGTCGGGTTGTTGGGATTGCAGACGCAGATCAGTTTCGTGTCGGGGCCGATCTGCGCATCGAGCTCGGCGAGGTCGGGCGCCCAACCCGTCGCCTCCACGAGGTTCAGGCTCTTGACCCTGACACCGCGGTTGCGCGCCACGCCCCACACCTGCATGTAGTTGGGACGCATGATCAGCGCCTCATCGCCCGGTTCGAGCAGCGTGTGGATGGTGAGGTAATTGGCCTCGGCCGCGCCGACGGTGACGAGGACATCGTCTGCGGTTGCTCCGGGGTAGAGGCTCGCGATCGTCTCGCGCAGCGCCACGCTGCCGTTGGCCTGGGGGTAATTGATCTCGAGCGCGAGCAGCGCGTCGACCCCTCCCCCTCCCCACTCGAGCAGCTCGCCGAGCGTCAGTGGGTGGACGCCGCTCTCCGAGAGGTTGTAGTCGACGACGTTCTCCCACTTCGACATCATCCGTTCCATCTCGAACGGCTCGAACTTGGTCATGTGGCTGGCTCCAGTGCACCCTGACGACTGTGAAGGAGTGTCTACCGTGGTGTAGTGTTCCGGCGACTTCCAGGCCTGCAGGTGGGTCCGCAAGTCGCGTAGGGGCTCGAGGATAGGCTGGTCCGCCCGCTGCGGCGGGGCTTTCTTCCCAGGAGACGCTCAGGGCTCGAGCAGGAGTTCGTGGGCCCGGGCGCGGACGGAGACGACGCGGGGCTCCCGATCCCGCTCCAGGAGCACGACTTCCTCGTGGAGGTTGGTCGTGGGGCAGACGTGGAGCGGCACGAGGAAGACGAGCTCGCCGCGCTCCGGGCGCGGCCCCTCGCGCACGCGCAGCGGAAGGTGCTCCTCGCTCGGAGCGAGCGCGACGAGGCCGGGGTGGCCGATCACGAAGGCGAGAGGATCCCCCGCCTCGGCGGCAATCGACTTCGAGCCCGCATCCACCGTGGCGATGTCCGCTGCGGGATGGCTGACCACCCGAGTCGCCACCACGGCGGCGGGCACGAGATCGAGGTCGGGATTGTCCTGCTCGGTGCGCCAGTCGTGGAAGACGACGGTGCCGGGAGAGACGCGATGACGTGTGCCCTCGAGCGCGGAGAAGGGCGGGTAGGCGAGGGCGTGGAGGAACGCGGGAGTTCCGCTGGTGACGATCTCGTCGGGCCGGTTCCCCTCGCCTTCCAGGCGCGTCACCAGCTCGAGCAGCCGGTCATAGCCCGCGAAGGCCGTCCGCCGGCGAGCGGCGAGGTCGGGGTCGTGGAGATGTCCGTCGTAGTAGTGCACGCCGCGGAAGCGCGGCCCCGCGGCCTGGGCCACAACGAGGATCGTGTCCGTATCGTCCTGCGGGATCCCCGTGCGGTGCATGCCCGGGTTGACGTCCACGAAGATCCCGACCTCTCCAGGCACCTGCGCCACGACGTCGGGATCCTCGACGAGGATCGAGACGCGCGTCGCGGGGAAGGCGCGGGCGATCTCGCCGATCCGCGCGAGGGCGGGGCCCCTGTGGGGATAGGCGACGAGGACGTCGCCGCCCTCGATCCTGCGCTCGCGCATCGTCTCGGAGAGAACCCCGAGCTCGCGCGTGGTGGCGCACTTGAACTGCCGCACTCCGCTCGCCAGGAGCTCCGCGAAGATCTCGGGGATCTTCGTCGTCTTCACGTGGGGCCGCCAGCGATCGGGATTCCCGCCCGCGTGGGCGAGTACGCGACCCACGTTCTCCCGGACGTGGTCGAGATGCACGATCAGCGCCGGAGACAGCAGGCGTTCCTCGAGCCCCGGAGGCAAGGCGAAGTCGCGGGGATCGAGATCGAGGAGGCGTGTCACGGGTCCGTGGTGTCGTGCATTCTAGTCGCCGCGATCCCGCCGATCCCGTGGAAGCGCAAGCGCTCGGCGCCGCGGGAGGCACGTCCCGGGCTCCTCGAGCCAGCGAGTCACCTCCCCACCCCGTGAGGGTCGGCACACTGCGACACCACCAGGACGTGTCAGGGCCTCGAACCAATCGCCAGCGCCCCCGTCCAGTACTTGCCATCGATTCTGGGAATCCAGGGCTGCTCGTAACGCAGAGCAACCGTGCCGCGTATTAGGGCCACCACCCACCCGGAGACTCCCATGAAGACCACCGCACTGGCCGTCACCGGCCTGCTCACCCTGGCCCTCACCTCACCGCTCCAGGCGGACAGACTCGACAAGTCCCTGGTGCCCTCGGACACGCCCTTCCTGGTCCACCTGGACGTCCGGGGTCTACTCGACAGCACCCTGGGTCAGATGGCGGTGCAAGCCGTCCTGGGCATGGAGGACTTCGAGCTCGAGGAGCTGCAGCGGGAGTACGGCATCGATCCCCTGCGCGACATCGAGTCGGTCACGCTCTTCTCCTCCACCGGTCTCCCCAAGGACAGCGTGGCCCTGGTGCGCGCGAGTTCCGCCGTCGACGGGCTGATCGAGGTCCTCTCTCAGAACGATGAGTACAGCCGCCGGAAGGTCGAGGGCCTCGTCCTGCACACCTTCGACGAGGTGAGCGCCTACGTCCACTCCGACGGCGATCAACGGCTGATTCTGCTCTCGGGCCACAAGGAGCAGGTCCTGATCCTGAAGGCCGCTGCCGTCCTGCGTGGAGAAGCCCGCAGTCTGGCGCAGGGCTCCAAGACGGGCCTGCTCGCCACGCCCCTGGAATCGAGTTTCCTGTACCTGGAGGTTGGCAGCGCCATCCGCGAGCTGATCGGGGAGACGCCCGCCTCCCAGATCGGCAAGCTCGCCAAGCGCCTCACCGTGCAGGTCGGAGAGAGTGAGGGCAACACCTTCCTGCACGCCGAAGTGGAGTCGTCCGACGCCGAGAACGCCCAGAACCTGGGCAACGTCGTGACCGGCATCCTGTCCCTGGCGCGGCTCGCCGGCGGAGAGGAGATCCCGCCCTTCGCCCTCGACGTGCTCGACTCGATCGACGTCTCCGTACTCGGCAGCCAGGTGCGTCTCGAGCTCGAGATCGACAGCAGGCAGCTCGTCGAGGAGCTGGCGAACCTGGCCGAAGAGGGCATCTGATTGTCCGAGGGCGCCGCGCACGACCCCGTCTCGAAGGACGCCACGGCCAGGGAGCTGGCCCTGGCGGCTCGACGGGGTTCGCGCGCGGCCTTCGCCGCGCTCGTCGAACGGTTCCAGGAGCCGCTCCTGTCATTCCTCGACCTGCGCGCGCACTCGCGTGCCGACGCCGAGGAGCTGGCTCAGGAGACCTTCCTGCGCGCCTGGCAGCGACTCGAGCGCTACGACCCGCGCTGGCGCTTCTCGACCTGGCTGTTCACGATCGGTTCCCGCCTGCTCCGGTCGCGCTACCGCCGGTCAGATCCCATCCCGATGGGGGAAGAGCTGCCCGAACGCGTCGTTTTCGAAGACCCCGCCAGCCACGCGAGCCAGGCCGAGGAGCGCGAGAACCTGTGGGCCCTGGCCGCCGCGGTGCTCTCCGGCGATCAGCGCACCGCCCTCTGGCTGCACTACGTCGAGAGGCAGGACTGCGCCTCGATCGCCGCCGTGCTCGCAAGACGCGAGACCACCGTGCGAGTGATGCTCTGCCGTGCCCGCCAGCGCCTGGCGCGCCACCTCGAGCCCCCCCTGAAGGCCGACGCCCCTCTGCCCCTCGCCCAGGAGGCCCACCCGTGATCCCCCCTGATCCCCTCGCCGAGCGCCTGCGGGCCGATGCCCTCCAGCGCCGTCGACCCCCCGCGCCTGGCTTCACCCGGCGCGTAATGGACGCGATCGACGCCCAGGGGGAAGCGAGGCGGACTCGCCGGCCCGCCCGCCTCCGGCTCCTGGCCGTCGCGGCCGCGGCGTTGCTCGTTGCCGCGGCCGCCTGGCGCTTGGCCCGGCCGGAAGCCGCGAGCGCGGTCGAGGGCGGGGACGCGCAGCGGCTCGTGCGCATGGTGCTGCCCGAGGCCTTCGCCGACCTGGCCCGCGCGGCCTTCCCGAACCCGGTTGAGGACTCCCTGCGGCGCGAGCTCGACGCGCTGTTCGCGGACGCTGGCCAGGTGGCGGGCGCACTCGCCGAGGGCTTGCCGCGGCCGATCGCGAAGTACGCCCTCGAGCAGTGAGAGGTTCACTGGGAGCGCGGAATCAGCGTCTCTCATCCCATCTACGGGGACTTGGATCGGGCCTGCGATCCCGCCACTCGAGCCCTGCACCAACGCCCCTGAGAGCCTCGGGAAGGTCCGTACCGCCCTTGCGTATGATCCCGGAGACCCGCCATCCCCTCCGGATCCGATCATGAGCCCCTCGAAGCCCCTGCTGGCCCTGCCGCTCCTCGTCCTCTCGCTGCAGCCGCCCTCCGGCGGGGTCGAGTGGGAGACCAACCTCTCCGCTGCGCTCGAGGGGGCGGCGGAGCGGGGCGGCGTCGTCTACGTCGCCGTCGGCATGCGGGGCGAGGGGCGCACGGCCCGCCTGCGGAAGGAGGTCTGGGACGAGCGCGATGCCGTGACCGCGGCGGGAGGCGCGAGCTTCCTGATCGCCTGCGCCGACATCCACAGGGATGGCAAGCAGTGCCCGGTCTACTCCGGCGTGAGCTGCCGCGACCACATGCGCCTGGAGGTCGAGCTCCGCGAGGAGCTGCTCGCGGCGTCGGCTTCCGGCGTCGTCGCGACCCCGCAGCACGTGTGGCTCGACCCGGAGGGCGAAGTGCTGCTCTCGGTTCCCTACGAGCTGGACCTGGACGAGCTGCGCTGGTGCTTCTGGCTGGCGAGAGCGCGCGTCGACGAGGAGCGAGCGGGACCGTCCCCCGAAGACGCGCGTCCGCCACGGCGGCTGCTCGTCGGCGAGCTCTACGCCCCCGGTCCCGTGGACCCGCTCGGCCGGGGCCTGACGACCGTGGAGGTCGAGGAGAACGTCAAGGAGCTCAAGGGCTCCATGCTCGGCGGGGGACGGATCGGTCGCATGCTGCGGCTGCTCTTCACCGACGAGGAGGAGGCTGTGGACTACGCGCGCATGGAGCTGGGCTCCGCGCTGCTCTCGTGGGGTGGGACGCAGATGCTCGAGCGGGCCGTGCACACGATGGGCGTGCTCTCCCCCGCTGAATACTGGGAGGTCATCGCCGGCTTCACCCGGGAGGCCAAACCGAGCGTGCGCAACGAGACGGCAGTGGCACTCGAGCAGCTCGGAGAGCGCAGAGCCCTCAAGGTCGTCAAGGCGGCCCTGTCCAAGGAGAAGGACCCGCTCGTGCGCAAGAACTGGCTGCGGGCCCTCGGCGCTTGTGGCTGGAAGGACAAGAGCACGCGCAAGAGCCTGCTGAAGACCGTCCAGAAGGAGGCGGACGATCTCCAGCGGCGCAATGCGCTCTTCGCCCTGGGCTATCTCCTGCCGCACCCGGACGTGGACGCGCGGCTGCGCGAGGAGCTCCGCGGCGCGGCGCTGCCCGAGGACCGCCTGGCCGCCGCCTGTGCCATGGCCCTCTCGCGGCGACCGTCCTTCAGGCCCGACCTCGCGCAGGCGATCGAAGGCTGCGCGGACGAGAAGCTGCGCGACGACTTGGAGCGGGCTGCGAGCGTGCTGGCAGGTGAGAACCTGCGGGAGATCGAGGAGCCCGCGACGCGCGTCCTGGGCGACACCCTGAAGCGCGAGCGCATCTTCTTCCACGCCCGGGGCGGACCGGTGGTCTCCGGCCGCTGACGGCCAACCGAGGCCCTGCGGGAGGCCGTCAGCGGCGGGAGACCACGGGCCAGCCCCGGGCAGCAGCACGCTCCACCCACTACCAAGACGCTGGGCGTGAGTCGATCCAGCCTGGGATCCGGCACCCGATCTCGGTGCCAATGCCCCGACCCCGGCCTGGGAACCCACCCGTGGGGTCCGGGAACGCGGTCGAAGCGCCAGGCGTCGATCCCCCCCAGGCCTCTGCCACGCTGGCGGTCCCGGACCCTGTTGTCGTCCTGGGCCAGGTCTCATGTCCCCTCATGACCATCCGATTCCAGGCCTCCCGATGGACATGAGGGGACTCGAGCGGACAATGGCGGGCATGCAGGGGCACCGTGCCCGCCAGATTGCCAGGTTCCCGAGCTGAATGTCGTCGGTTCGAATCCCATCGCCTGCTCCACCCAAACCTTTGCAGGGGCCACACTTGGACACTCCGCAGCATATGCGCGATCGTAGGTGCCGATGAGTTGTGCCGATTTGGTCCCACCTTCGTGCGGTCTCGCTGCATAGTCCCTTGCGCAGGCCCCAGCCCCAGCATCCGAGCAATGCTCCTCTCCCGGGCACTTCTTGCCCGAACGGAGGAGCGTCGCGTCCGAGCCGCCCACTCCGGGTAGCTCATGCAACCACTGACACTGATGATCCGCGATCTCGAGCCTTCCGTTGATCTGGACAGGTAGCTGAGCGCAGACGACGAAAAGGACTCAACACGAATGGGAACTCGCCTCTACATCGGCAACATGTCCTGGGACACCACCGAGGACACCCTGATGGCCTTGCTCTCCGAGGGAGGGCGCACCGTCAAGGAACTGCACATCGTCACCGACCGCGACACCGGTCGGCCCCGTGGCTTCGCCTTCGCTGAATTCGGCAGCCAGGCCGATGCGCAGTCCGCCATCGCCGACCTCAATGGGAAGGACCTCGACGGTCGCCAGCTCCGGGTGAACGAAGCCGAGGAGCGCAAGCCTCGCTCCGGCGGCGGGCGTGGTGGCTACGGCGGCGGAGGCCGCGGCGGAGGCCGCGGCGGCGACCGCTGGTAGTCCTCGCCTGATCCAGGGACGCCGTCTGCTCCCCCGGCTGACACAGCCGGTGTCGCGAACGGCGTCCACTCCCTCCGCCCCACCGGAGCAAGCCATCCGACACCGCCTCTACCGCCCCGACGGAGCCACCACCCTGGTCGACACCGACCTATGGCTCTGCATCCTCGATGTCGCCGTAGCCGGTGGTTGGCGCCCCCAAGGCACCAAGCACCCGGAGCCCACCCTCTGCCGCGCCTCGACGCACCCCATGCCGTGGGAGTCGCTGGCCTACTTCCTGCCGCTGGGTCAGAGCATCGACGGCAAGGACGCCCGCGAGATCGCCCGCTGCTCCTCCGCCGGCCTGGCCAGCGTCTCCGACACCGAGGTCCCCCTGCAGGGCAAGGCCTTCGGCGAGGAGAACACCCTCGCTCTCCTGCGCCGCGCCGCCGCCGGCGATGAGATCCCGCCCGCCGACACCGAGGCCGCCTTCGAGATCCTGAGCGGGCCGCCGAAGGTCCAGGCGAAGGCTCTGCTGCGCTTCTTGCAGGGCGGGCACGTCACCATCCGGCCCGAGCGGGATCACCCTCCGGGCTAGATCCCATCCGGGCAGGCGCAGCTCGGTGGATCAGCACACGCGGCCCGGCAAGCGCTGGACCGGTACGGACACCCGTACCGACCTCCGGCGTTCCCCGCTGCACACTACCGGACGTGCTGGCCTCGTTCGGAGTGGCCGTCGTAGGTGAACACGAAGTCTGCGCCGTGCGGCAGTTTTCCAGGCAAACGCAGCGTGACGCTCTCTGGTCGCAGGTCGATGCCGTGGCCGGCCCAATGAACCTCGTGGACGATCTGGTCTTCGGGACGCACGGGATCCAATCGAAGGCGACGTTCCAGCACCAGGCCAGCGTCGACCTTGCGCCATGCGTAGTGCGTCTCCTCCACCAGTCCGAGCTGCCTGCGTACTCTCCGCTCCACGCTGCCGTCGGGAGCGGTGTGTATTTCGATCTGTGTCCGTTCTTCGTCGTCCGTTCGAGACGTGCAGACGAGGACGTCGTTCGATCCCACGTCCACGTCCATGCCCGCCAGCGGAGGAATGGGATCCGTGAAGGGCAGGTCCGCAACAGCGCGGATCGCCGCCTCGATCTGCTCGCGACGCGGCACGAGTTGCGCCGGCAGATCCTGCGCTTCGATGGTCGCACGTCCTGCGCTGTCCCAAGAGCCGCGGAAGGACGCCAGCTCGCCGTAGAGGCGTGGCTGCGGATTCGCCATCGACCAGTCGCGTGGGGCTAGCATCGCTGGCCGGCCGTGGCGAGCGCGGATGCGACCGATGAGCTCCTCTGCGGCTCTCGTTACGCGCGCCTCGCCGCTCGGTTGGTGCGTCCAACGAGGCTCCGCTCGAACGCGAGGCTCGCACTGCTCCTCACCCGCTGCCTCCGCGGAGATCGGGCAATCCACGGCGAAGACGACGCGGCTGGCAGCGCTTCCCTCTCCGACTTCGAGAGTCGAGCGCACCAGAGGTACGTACATCAGGAGTCTCGGTTCGCCCCGCGGACCGGTGCGCACCGTGAAGCCACGGTCGGACCACTCCGGCCCCTCGACCAGAGTCACTGCCACGTCATGCGCTCCGGGGGGGAGCTCCACATCGACCCAGGCACCGGGCAGGACCTCCGGTACTGTGCGGATGGGGGACAGGCCGTCCCTCGCGAAGTGACCCGGCAGGTGGCTGGACGTCATTCCAGGGCCAGTACGCACGTAGAATTCCCGCGGCGTGCCCTGACCGGATGCGGCCATCATCTGAACGGGATCGCAGCGCTCAGCACCGCGATTGGCCACGGTCAAGCGCAGCAAGTCGGGTCGATCGGTCTCCGTCAGGGAGATGTCGATCGGGCTTGCGGTGGCCGAGGGCCTCAGGGGAACGAGAGCCGGATCCCCGCACAGGTTCAGTATCTGGTGCTGCGCCCAGAGGAAGTCGCGGACTCCCTGCTCGATCCCCTCGTGGAGGGGACCCAGCACGTGGCCGCCCTCGAGCAGATGGGCGAGGTAGTTGCGGCCATCGCGATACGCCTGGCCGACCGTGCATTCGCCCGCGGCGAGTCGAGCGAAGAAGAGCTGTACCAGGTGCTCTGACCTGGCGTACGCGACTCGCGTGTTTCCGAGGTACGCCACGGCTCCGAGCTGGAAGAAGCGTTCGGAGAATGTCAGTCCACGGGATCCACCAACGTCGAGCGCGGCGGAGGAACATCCTCCACCGAAGACGATCGGCGCACCTTGCAGCGGCGGCAGCTCTCGATCCTCGGCGCGCTGCCCCAGCCGGGTGACGATCGAAGCCCCCGGGTGAATGCCCCAGGATCCGGGTCCCGAGTGGTTGAAGTAGGCGATCCATGCCGAGTGCGCCAGCGACTCGAGGACCGCGTCGATCTCCACATCGCTGCGGTAGAACCCGTCGGTATCGATGCCTGCAGCCTGGAGATCGCCCTCGATGCCGCGAATGAGCGCTTCGGCGTTGGGGAGAACCCAGGGCAGCGCCCCTTCCATGGAGTGAAACCCGGGCTGGATGAGCGTGCCCCGGTCGACCCAGTCTCCCTCCAGGCGGGGATAGGCGATCGTCGTCGCGATGATCGCGGAACCTGCGGTCAGGTCGCGGACGGGCAGGCGCCCCACGGCCAGCTCCAGGTACGAATCATCGTCCAGATTCGCGTAGGCGGCATCGGTGGGGAGCTCCTGCTTGATGTCATACGTCTCGAAGTAGCCGGCCGCCTCGCCATAGCAGAATGGAACGCGGTCGGGCGTGCCCACGATGGCCAGGTACTCCACGGTACCGAGCTCCTCGGCCAGCTCGCGTACGTCACTACGGATCGCCTCGGGATCGAACTCGTCGAGGTAGACGGTGTCACCGAGATACGGCACGAAGTCGTGACGATAGGTGTACGAAAGATGGTAGGACCCGCGACCGATCTCCACGCGAGATCCGATGCGCGGCTCCTCCTCCGGCTCGAGCCGACCGTCGCCATCCAGGTCGATTCGCAGTCGCCCATAGCGCGGAGAGTCATTGCTGGCTACGCGCACCACGGCGGTCTGAGCCGCGCCGGCGAGAACCTCGTCGTCTTCGGTCTCGATCTCTGCGACCAGGTACCGGCCTACGCCGTCGACCTCCTCGAGGCCTGGAGGACATTCTTCCGTCACGCGCAGTGGGATCCGGTGGCGCACCATCGACATGTCGACGGGCAGGACCACTCCACCTCTCGTGGCGGCCAGCGCCGCCGCCAGGACGGATGAGCCTTGCCCGGTGCCTGGGGCGACATTGCAGAGCGCGACGTAGTCCGCTCCACCGGCGGCTCGGGCGACGTCCGCGGGTGTGCGCAGGCGCTCCACGGGGACGTCGACGCCCTCCAGGTCCACGTCCCCCAGCATCCACACCTGTGACGGCGCGAGCCCACGCAGCCGGGTCCTCAGGTTCTCCGTCTCGACCAGCAACGGGGCACGCAAGCGTACCGCCAGGCAAGCTGCCGGAACGGCCGCCTCCAGAGTCCGATCACTGACGACGACGACCCCCCCGGTGGGCCAAGCCTCCTGCACTTCTCGGGCCTGGGGAAGCTCGGAGGGTGGGGCGCCGATGCTGCGCATCACACTCGGCCGGTACTTCTCCACGAACGCTCTGGCCGCCTCTTCGAGGGAGGGACCGACCGCGAGTACCACGGGCAGACCACTGTTGGCTCTGGCCGCGCCCGGTAGGGCTTCGAGGTAGAGAAAGGGAAGGTCCTCCTGGCTGGAGGCGCGAACGACGGTCAGGACATTTCCCGGGAGCGGCTCACGAATCTCTACGGGTGGGATGTAGGGCTCGAATCGGCACAGCGCGCTCGATGCAGCCTGCACGACAGCGTCGATCTCGTCGTGTTCCTCCGCGGCGAGTGTCACGGCGAGCCGGGCGAGGAACTGGTCCGTGGCAAAGTACGTGGCGTCGATGACGAGGGGAGCTTGGTCTGCTCCGCGTACGAGCCTGTACCGGGTGGAGCGGCCATCGCAGGCCGCGATCGTCCTCTCGACCTGGGCCAATCGCTCGACCGTGCCGCGTTCCGCCATCTGGCTCTCCTCGGAGGCGCACAGGTCGGCGAGACCGGGATGCCTCTGGAGCTGCCAGACGATCAGGCTGATCGAGCGCTCTTCGTCGCCGTCGATGCGGAACTCGTACTCCCGGCCGCCGGAGGAGGCGGCGGCGGCGCCGATCCTCGTCCACGCGTCTCCAGGTCGTCGGAAGTCCAGGCCGAGCTCGGGCAGTCGGTAGCCTTCGCTCTCTTGCGAGAATACCGGAGCGCAGAGAAGAACGGCGAGTAGGGGCCGAAGGACAGCGCGCAACATGTGGGGGATCTGTTCGCAGCGGCGGGACATCCCGAGGAGAAGAGCCTGGAAGAGGAGGGTACGAGGATGACACGCACGGAGAGAGTCGAGGTGCGTCGGTTGAGGAGAATGGTAAGAACGCCGCAATGGGGCCGTTCTGAGGGCGCATCGCTCCATCACCGTGGGACCCCTTGGGGTGCAAGAACTCAGCCGCTCCCAACGTTGGTACGGCAGGTGGGCTTCGGCCAAGACGCAAGTCTCACGGTGGCCGACTTCGGGCACACGCCCCCCACCATCCTCGTATTTCGCTGCCAGGCCCGGACTCAGCCTGCCCAGTGGCAGTAGCCCAGTTTGCCTGCCAAACGCTGCGTAGGAGCCACCCTCCCTACCTCCCCACGATCGCCATGCCGCCACCTCCCCCGAGACAAGGAGTTGGGGGTGAGACGAGGTGTTGGACCAGCGCTCTACGCCGATGACGGCGTCTCGCTCGACTGAGCCGGTAGGCTGCACCTGCAGCGATGGGCGTCCTACAGCTCGAGGATCCAGCCCTTCCCCTGCCTGCTGACTCCCTTCTTCATTCCGCTCAGGAACCGTGAGCGCAGTGCGTTGCTCATCAGCGCTTTCTTGACCGGGGGGAGGCGGAGGAAGCCGCCGACCACTCCGCGCAGGAAGGCCTGCGACTTGCTCCGCGGATCATCGAAGAGCTGGTTCTGCAGGGTACCCCTTTCCAGGCACTGCAAGATCACGCGCTCGAAGGTCGTCTCAGGGTGCAATACACGTTGCTCGCGGTGGGTCAGCTTGAGGGACTTGCTCTTGCAGCGACGGGTGCAGACTCCGCATCCCAGACAGATCTTCTCATCGATCACCGGCTTGCCGAATTTCCTGAACTTCCTCTCCGGAGAGGGGGTCATCGCGATGGCGTCGATCGGGCAGTCCTTGGCACAGACACCACAGCCGTTGCATTCGTCCCAACGGGTGCGAGCGATGTAGTTCGACGTCACCAGCGTCCCGGGGAAGCCGTGCTTCGAGATGCCATGGAGCGCGTGGCAGCAGCAGGCGCAGCAGTGACAGATGAAGCTCGGCTGATGCTTCACGTTGTCCGCGTTCATCACCAGTCCCGACTCCCAGGACTGCTGTACGCGATCAAGCATCTCCTGCTTGCTCACGTCCCTGGCGAATCCGTGCCGCACCAGGTAGTCCGCCGCATGGCCGAACGACGTGCAGCTCTCCAGGGAGACGTCGCACTCCTTCTCTCCCAGGTGGTGCTTCTCGTGCCGGCAGGAGCAGATGCCAACAGCCCACCGATCCTGCTGCTCGACGATCGCCACGGCCTTCTCGTGGTCGAGGACCTCGGTGTACTCGCCCGGAATGACCGCCTTCTCATGGGGTAGCGATCGCATGACCTGGACGGCACCCCGGTTCGCTTTCCAGAAGACGTCGCCGCCGTCGATGTACGCACTGAATAGCTCGGCCCACTGCTTCGACCGCAGCGCCCCGCGCGTGCGCATCATGGTGAACTCGAAGATGCCGATCACCATGGGAGAGGGCTGGTAGTAGTAGTCCCCTTCGATCAGAAGATCGATGACCAGTCCCTTGTCGGCCAACGCCTCGAGCCGTGGCCGTAGCTCATCCGGTGCGAAGCCGGTGGCCCGCGCGACCTCCTCCAGGGTCGCGAGACCTACACCCATCCGGATCACGAGCTCTGCCTCTTCGACCGAATAGAGCTCCTTCAGGATCGCGCGCAGCTCTTCGCTCCAGGGCGCTCGTCCGGGCAAGCCGTCGATCTTCGCGCCCAGCTTGCGGAAGACGTCCTTGCCGGCGGTGTGTCCCACGGCTGGCGAACATAAGGCGCCGACAACCGCAGGACAAGGGCACTACGGCTCCCTCCTCGCCCCATCCGAGAAGTCGCTCTCCCCTCCTCCGCCCATTGCGCCTCGTCCTCGTTCGACCCGGAGCAGGGCTTGACGACAGTTACCAACTGCCACATCCAACGAGACCTCGATCGCCGGACAGCAGAGTACTCGCTTTGGTAGCTCCGCCTCCTGCCGGGCAGGAGCTGACTTCATCGGTGCTTCCGCGTGGGCAACCCGGGTGCAGCGGCGCTGAACGCGCGGGCCCGAGCGGGTATTCTGCGGGCATGAAACTCCTCAAGAGGCTGACGGAGTCCTTTGGCCCCTCGGGATTCGAGGATGAGACGCGGAGCATCGTCGCCGCCGAGCTGAAGCCGCTCTGCAGCAAGGTGTGGACGAACACGATGGGCAGCGTGATCGGGCTCAAGCGCGGCAAGGGCAGGGTCGCTACCCGCAAGAAGATCATGCTCGCCGGGCACATGGACGAGATCGGCTTCGTCGTGACCCATGTCGACAAGGACTCGGGCTGGGTGCGCTTCTCTCCCCTGGGCGGCTTCGATCCCAAGACGCTGATGTGTCAGAAGGTGATGGTGCTGGGCAAGGGCAAGCACCGCTTGCCCGGTTTGCTGAACGTCGCCGGCAAGCCGATTCACATCCAGACCCCCAAGGAGCGCGATCACACCCTCGATCTCGCTGACTTCTTCATCGATCTGGGATTGTCGGGCAAGGAAGTGCTGCGCAAGGTCGAGATCGGCGACCCGATCGCTTGGCGCCGCGACTTCTCGGCATTCGGCAAGCTCGTGAACTGCAAGTCGATGGATGATCGCGTCGGCGTGTACGTCATGATCGAGGCGCTGCGCAAGACCAAGGGGAACTCGGCGGACATCTACGCCGTCGGCACCTGCCAGGAGGAGGTCGGCCTGCGCGGGGCGACAACGGCCTCACTCGAGATCCAGCCGGACATCGGCATAGCCCTCGACGTCACGCTGGCTGCCGACACCCCCGGTGCCGAACCGCACGTTCAGGTCTCCCGTCTGGGGCAAGGCGTCACGATCTCGCTGATGAATGGGGCCGTCATCTCCGACCGCCAACTCGTCAAGGAACTGCGCGCGACCGCCGAGGCGAACGAGATCCCCTATCAGCTGGAAGTGCTCCCGCGCGGAGGCACCGACGCCGGAGCCATGCAGCGCACGGGCCCTTCCGTGCGCGCGGTCACGCTTTCGGTGCCCACGCGCTACGTGCACAGCGTCAACGAGACCGTCCACAGGGACGATGTGCGGACCGCGGTGGATCTCCTCGCCGCCTACCTGAGCCAGTAGCGGACGGTGGAGCTGCACTGATCCAGCGCTCTTCGCGGCCTTCTCCGGGCGGATTCCGGGGGGGGAGCGGGGCTTCGAACCTTGCACAAACGCTAGCGCTCACCAGATCCCCGAGCCGACTGGGGGGCTGCCAGGCTGCATCGCGTTGACACTTTCGCCGCTCGGAGTAGACACTGGAAAGCGTGCATATCGAGCTTCACAGGATCCTGGCATCGGTCTTCGCCTCGCTGCTCGCGCTCGTCGCCCTTGCGCCGGCGCTCCACGCCCAGCAGCCCGACGAGCAGAAGCAGCCTCGTAGCATCCCAGAGCTGCTGGCGGAGATTCGTGCAGCACGCGACAAGGTCTCCTACGACACGCTCCTCGAGCTGGCGAGTCATGCCAACGCGGAAGCCCTGGAGGCGTTCCAGAAGGTCGTGGGCTGGCTCGAGGAGCCGCGGGCGCTGAGGCGGGCCTACTGGAGCTCCTCCGCCTTCCGACAGGTGGACGAGCTGAAGGGCCCCGCCGTCGATTTCCTGCGCACCGAGGCGCTGAAGCAATCCAAGCTCGAGGTCCGCTGCGCAGCGGCTCGCACCCTGTGGTCCTTCGGGCAGACCGGCGCCGCCGCGCTCGAGGTCTTGCTGCGCAAGAGCCGTGATCCCGAAGTACGAGGGCTCGCCGCCGAGGGCGTCATCTCGCGACTGGCGCGATCGCCAGACCTCGATCTCCTCGAGCGCGTCCTCGACAACATCCTGCCCACCTCCGCCTCGAAGCTCCGGGCGGCGGCGCGGATCGAGCTGTACGGAACCCCGGAGGCGAGGGAGGTGTTCATCTCCCGGCTGAAGCGCAGCCGGTATCCCGAAGCGCTCCGGATCGTGCTGCTCGATGGGCTCGTCTCGGACCGTTCCGACCAGGTGACGAAGGCCATCCTCGGAGCTCTGCGGCAGGGCCCGCCTGGGCTCCAGCTCCACGCCCTCGAGGCTCTGCACGTGCGCGGCGAGGAGCAGCGCGCGACCAAGGCGATCGAGGGGCTCCTGCGCTCGAAGGAAGCCGACCTCCGCCTGGCAGCCATCGCCGCGCTGGGGCGCCTCGGCCTGGACGACCGCGCGCTGGCGCGGCGCGTGTTCAAGCTGTCCCGGAGCCAGGACGCGCTCAACCGGCTCGGCGCGACGGACGCCTTGCTGGAACTGCGCACGTTCGAGGCGATCGAGGCTCTCTACGGTCTCATCACCGATCCCGACTGGCGCGTCCGCTCGGCTTCGGTTCGAGGAGCAGTGGCCCTGCGCCGCCTGGACGCCCTCCCCCATCTGATCCCCCGTCTGGACGATGAGAGCGGTCGCCTGCACGCCGAGGTGCGCAAGGGGCTGCAGATCCTGACGGGGCTCGACCTCGGGCGGCGCAGCGTGACCTGGCAGGAGTGGTGGGACGCCGAGGGAGCTGCCTTCGAGCTGCCTCCGCTCGAGGAGGTCGAGGCGCTCAACGCGAAGCGCGCAGCCCGCAAGTCCGAGGGCTTGCGCTCGGCGACCTTCTACGGCCTGCCCGTCCTCTCGGATCGCGTGTGCTTCGTCGTCGACAAGAGCGGATCGATGGATCAGCCCGCCCACATGAGCGGACGCACGGTCTCGGACAAGAGTGGACCGACACGCATCCTGGTCGCCCTCGATCAGCTCCGCGGGCTCCTGAAGCGGATTCCCGACGGACATCGATGCAACGTGATCTTCTTCGACTCCCGGATCCGGAAGTGGAAGAAGGGCGTCGTCCCGCTGGACCAGGAAGTCAGGGCCGAGGCCATGGAGTTCGTCACCCGGCAGAGAGCGGTGGGTGGCACGAATCTCTTCGACGGGCTCGCCTTGGCGTTCCGGGACCCCCTGGTCGACACGATCTACGTCCTCTCCGATGGTCAACCCAGCGCCGGATCGATCACGGATCCCGAGGAGATCCGCATGGAGGTCCGCCACCGCAATCGCCAGCGGCGCATCCAGATCTTCAGCGTCTCCGTGGGTCGGAAGTCCGCCTTGCTCAAACAGCTCGCCGAAGACGGCGGTGGGGAGTACGTCGAGGTGGGGATCCCCCCGAAAAGGGACCGGACCGACATGCGGTCCGAGTAGAGGACCCGGACGGGGTCCGTAGGGTGAACGGGTCCACCGACCTGCGCTCCAACAGGAGGTTGTAGGTCGGCCGAGTCGTTGGACCCAACCAGGACGACAGCACCCCTGGTCGGGCTGGGCTAGCGCTCTCGTCGCTCCGCTAGCTCCTGCACCAGGCGAGCGAGGGTGTGGTAGGCGGGCTTGGGCGACATGTCCTTGCGCAGGAGTCCGGCCGGGGCGTTCTGCCAGGCCCCGTGATCGCTGAGATCCCACCAGGTGATGGCAGCAACCTCTGGGTGGGCGAGGAGACGCCGGTAGAAGCGTTCGAGTTCTGCGGCTTGTCTCTGCTCCCCCTCCGGGGTCGATTCCCAAGCTCCACCTGGCTTGGGCCGGGGACCGGAGACGATGGTGACCTCGGTGAAGTGCAGGGGCAGGCCGAAGCGGGCAAAGCGCCTGCAAACCTGGTCGATGCGCTCGTCGGACCAGACCCCACCGTGCATGTGGGACTGAATGCCGATGACGTCGAAGGGGAAGCCTCCCTCCTCGTCGCGTAGAGAATCGATCAGCTGGGCGTACGCCTCGTCGGTGCGGTAGTCGTTGATCAGGAGCGTGGCTCCGGGGTTGGCCGCTCGCGCCCGGGCAAATGCGGCGCGCAGCAAGGGCACGGTACCCGCCTCCTTCCACATCCGAGTCTGCTTCACGCCCCTCAGCCCCTCTCGATCGAAGTGCGTCGCCTCGTTGACGACGTCCCAGGTATCGATGCGGCCGGCGAACTCGCGTGGGCAGTCCTCCGCGCGCTGCAGGGAGAGCTCCCTGATCTGCTCCACGTCCGCAGGCAGCCAGGGAGGATCGGCGTAGTTCCAGAGCAGGGGGTGTCCCTTGGTCGCGATTCCCTGGGCCTCGCACCACGCCGCGATCTTGCTGATTCGCTCTGCTTCGGTGTGGCCCTGTTCGCGCTCGTAGGACCACCAGTAGAAGGGCAACGTGGCGAAGTCGAATACGCCGGCGAAGCGGTCGCGGTAGGCGTCCTCCTGCTCCGGTGTGGGACAGCGTCCCCACAGATAGATGTTGCAGCCGATCCGGCACTGCGCGGCAACCTGCGCCGCCCCGGTGGACGCGCTCTGGCCAGGCTCCTGGGGAACCGCGACGGTGGTCAGGAGAATCAGGATGGGGATTAGCATCGGATCACACTCCGTCGGAGGGGAAGCAGATCACCAGCAGGATAGGACATCTCGAGCCACTCGGCAGCGCTCAGCCGCGGGCCGCCCAGCGCACGACGGTTCCGAGGTGGAAGGGCATGCCCTGCATCAAGATCCCGATGCGGAAGATGCGCGCTCCAGCCCAGATCAATCCCAGCGTCAAGAGCAGGATCCCGAGCAGCCCGACCCACGGTTGCCAGGCGGGGACTCCGCCGGCCGTGCCCATCCGCAGCAGCATCAACATCGGCGTGAACGGCGGCAAGAGCGAGAGGGTGGTGGCAAAGGTCGACAACGGCTGCGTGGCCACCGGCATCAGGATGAACATCGGGATCATCACCGGCAGCATGGCGGGCAGCGTGATCGACTGCACCTCCGATTGCTCGCTGCACGACGCGCCGAGCGCCGAGAAGAGCGCGCCGTACATGAAGATGGAGAGGATCGCGTAGACGAAGAACCACGGCAGGAGGTGATAGGGGATGTACTGCCCGAGCTCCAGGTAGTTGATGACCGCCACCGCGACGGCGACGTAGACCGCGGCCGCGGTGAGGGACACGCAGCACCCTCCGATCAGCTTCCCGAGCATGAAATCGAAGGGGCGCATCGATCCGAGCACGACCTCGGCGATGCGCTGCACCTTCTCCTCGACGACGGCGCCGATCAGAGGAACGGCCCCCATCAAGAGCATCATGAAGAGCATGAGCGGCAGCACGATTGGCACCAGGAGCGCCTGGATGCGACTCTTCCTCTCCGGTTCCTTGATCTCTCCGCTCTCCGCCGCTCTGGAGACCAGACCGAGGCCGTCGACCGTGATCCAGTGGAAGAGGTCGGGCACCTCCTCGACGCCCGCGTCCTCGAGGCGCAGGCGGCGCAGCTCGCCGTTGACGGTGGAGGAGAGCCAGCCGCGGACCTCGTCGATCGCCGGATTCCGGGCGTAGAAGGAGATCCACGCGCCCTCGGGATTCTCGCCGGGGTGCACGATGCTCTCGCCCAACTCCAGGAAGGCGTGCAGGTCGTTGCTCCGAATCCTCTCCGACAGCTCGAGCCGTTGTCCGAGGGGGTCGGATGCGTCAGGCGGCACGGCTTCGAGCAGGTAGAGCGGCGCCAGCTTCCTGCCGCTCTCCTCGTCGTGGGTGTGCTCGGCGTTGCGCTCGGAAGCCGCGGCGAGCAGGCCCTCCGCAAGCCTGGAGGAGTGATCGAGGATGACGACCCGCCTGTCGGTCGTATCGACGCGGTCCTTGAGGAGCGCGAAGGCCAAGCCGCTCCCCCCCATCAGGAAGGGCGCCAGGATGAGGCCGATGATGAAGCCCTTGGTGCGGATGGTGGCCTTGTACTCGCGCTTGGCGATCGTGAGAGCCCTACGCATCGCTGACCTCCTCGCCGGCCTCCCCGGTGGCTGCCTCTGCGGCTGGACCGGCTATGCGCACGAAGATGTCGTGCAGGGAGGGTCTGGCGATCTCGAAGGAGACCACGCGGCCGTGTCGCATGATCTCCTGGACGATCTCCTGGGCATCGCGGGTACCCGAGGTCCTCAGCTCCTTGACTTGCCCGAAGTCGGTCACGCCCATGACCCCGTCGAGCGCCTCGAGATCGATCCCGTTCTCCTCCATGCGCAGGCGAACCACATCGGCGCCGTACTGGTCCTGAATCTCGGCCAGCGTGCCGTCGAGGACCTTGCGTCCCTCGAAGATCATGAAGATGAAGTCGCACATCCTCTCGGCGATCGACATGTCGTGCGTGCTGAGGATGATGCTCGTCCCGTTCTTGTTCAGGTCGAGCATCGCCTCGCGAATGACCACCGCGTTGACCGGATCCAAGCCCGTGAACGGCTCGTCGAGGATCACCAGCTGCGGCCGGGAGATGACGGTCGCGATGAACTGGATCTTCTGCGACATGCCCTTGCTGAGGGCCTCGACACGTTTTCCGCCCACTCGGCCAACCCCAGCCTCTCCAGCCAGCGGGTTGCCTCGCCTTTCAGGTCCTTGCCGTTCTTCAGGCTGCCGTGGAACTCCAAGAGTTCCCGCACCTTCATCTTCCGGTAGAGGCCGCGTTCCTCCGGCATGTAGCCGACGCGATCGGTCGCGTCGCCCCGCAGGGGTTCTCCCAGCACTCGGATGCGACCTTCGTCGGGCAGCAAGATGTTCATGATCATGCGCATCGTGGTGGTCTTCCCCGATCCGTTCGGACCGATGAAGCCGTAGATGCTGCCCTGCGGTACGCTCAAGGAGACTCGGTCCACGGCCTTGTGGGAGCCGAAGCTCTTGCTGACCGAATCGATCTCGACGGCGAACATGAGTGCCTCAGGGGGTTTCGGCTGTGTATGGGGGGGAAGGACGTCGCGTCGACGACTTCCTGCGCCTCGACTCGGGGAGTATTCAATCCAACCAGAGGCAGGACAACGAGGTGCTGGTCTCGTTTTGAACGGCCTTGGAGCAGGAGCCGACTGAGCGCGCCTCTCCCCCACCCCAGGCTGTTCACCCACCGATCGAGTAGGAAGTCGGTCGCCCCAGTTCGGTCATCCGGTAGACGGTTCGTCGACGCGCACTCGACGGAGGTCGCTGTCCATCAGCGCAGGTGTGAGGCCCCGTTCGCGTCGATCACGCTGCCAGTGACCCACTCCGATCCCGGTTCGGCCAGGAAGAGCACGACGTTCGCGATCTCTTCCGGCGTGGCGACCCTTCCGAGGGGACTCTGATCGCGAATCGCCTCGCCCCGCGCGCTGCGCAGCGTCTCCTGCGTCATGTCCGTCTCGACCCAGCCCGGCGCAACCGCTGTCACTCGGATCCCGTGGGGTCCGAAGGCCGCGGCGAGCGATTGGCTCATCGCGTGCATCCCCGCCTTGCTGGCACCGTAGGCGGGTCCGGTCGGCTCGCCGCGGTACGCGCCTCTCGACCCCACGTTGATGATGCTCCCGCCGCCACGCTCGATCATGCTGCGAGCTGCGCAGTACGCTGCGTTGGCCGCGCCGACGAGGTTGATGTCGAGGGTCTCCCGCCACACGCGTTGCCACGTCTCGTAGTCGACCTCGGTCGGTGAGTGCTCCACGTAGATCCCGGCGTTGTTGACCAGGATGTCGATGCCGCCCAGTTGCTCCTGAACGGCGGCGACCATTTGCCTGACCTGGCCGGGATGCGCGACGTCCGCCTGGACGAGGATGTGGCGCGTGCCGGGCAGCGCGCTCCGAACGTCTTCCGCCGCGACACGGCCGGTGTTGTAGTGCACGGCCACCTGGGCGCCGGAGGCGGCCAGCCTCTCGGCGACGGCTCGACCGATCCCGCGCGAGGCTCCCGTCACGAGGGCGACCTTCCCGGCCAGTTTCGTCTCGGACTCGTTCTTCGAGTGCAAGGGTCGTTCCCTTCCCGCTAGCTCTTCTTGCTCGCCCAGGCCGGAGACCGGAGGTCCTCCCGCGGTTCATCGCCGCGGATGAGGGGCTTGATGTCCAGGACGGGCGTCGCATCGAAGGCGTCGATCGCGTCGATGGTGACGACGCCCTCTTCGACGGAGAGCACCCTGCACACGCTGAGGGCGATCAGGTTCGGCCGCACAGGAGCCCGGCAGGCGAAGACGCCCGTGAGCGGATTCTCCCTCTTCCCTCGCGGATGGACCCGCAGAATCCCTCGCTTCTGCGGGGTGTCGTTCTTGTCGAACCAGTAGAGCACGTTGATGTGCGACCACTGCTCGAGACCCAACAGGGCGCCGGCGTACTGCTCGAAGATCCGGATCCTGACCGACTCGTCGGTCTTCTCGATGCGCCCCACGGGATACAGCCGGTAGGACTCGTCCGCCTCTTGGGCCGATCCGCGAGTGGCCCGGAGGCTTCCAGCCGCCGCCAGCGGGAGAATCCCGGCCAGGGCCGCTCGTCTCGATAGTGTCATGGGCTTTGCTCCCGGGCAGGGGACTCGAACACGCTGGCGGCATTCTACGACCTCTCCCGCCCCGAGACCCTGCGCACGCCTCGGGGGCCGCAGTGGCGGGCTGTCACAGAAGGCTGGAGACGGGATCTACTTCCGTTTGGGAGCCCAGAGGACGTTGACGATCTTCCACTCGCCGTCGATCTT
>CAZDQL010000004.1:58090-122132 GCA_964507325.1 uncultured Planctomycetaceae bacterium
GGCATCCTCTGGACGAGCACCTTCTGCAGGCTGGGGTGCACACCGCGCTCCACGCGCTCGACGTCTCCGGAGTAGTAGCCGTCCACGTAGTCGAGGGCCGCGCGCCGGATGGCATCGTGGTCCTCGTCGCCGGGAGGGGAGCTGTCCGCGGGAGAGGCCGCAGCCACGAGGAGTGAGAGCAGGGTCGCGGCGACGAAGTGGTGGTGTTTCATGGTCTGGCTCCTGGAATCCGGAGTTTGCACGGGGCTGGAGCTGCCTGACGCAGCGCCGGGCGAGATATTGACCTTGTCTCGCAAGACTTCTGACAAAGGCGTCCGCCGCCGAACCACCGCTCTCCGGGACCGGGGGTCGCTGTTCGGAGGCGGGAGGACGTCCGGCCGGACCTTCGTTTCGAGCTGCGGACGGTGATCCCAGGGTCACTCTTCGAGCTGGACCGTAACGGCGTTCGACGCGAAACCCTCCGGGGAGAGGGTGACGTAGGCGAAGCTCGCACCCAGCCCGACGAGATCCGACTCGACCGGCCCCTGAGTGTCGAAGGTCGCGACGGCTTCACCCGAGGAATCCAGCCTCCCCTGGAAGTCGACGAACCAAGGTGACCCGGCCAGCGAGAGGGTCAAGAACGTGAACCAGTCCCAGTTCAGGGGGACGTGGACACCATTGAAGTCAAAACCTGGCGAGGTGCCGGACAGCGACCCGAGCACCACGTAGGGCAGGCCCCGGTGGGCAGCTCCCGCGGCCAGGGTCAGATCGACGGCGCCGCCCGTGGCGGCCGGAATCGCGTAGGCGTCGGCCCACAGGGAGGGATCGTACTCGTAGCGCTCGATCTCGAAGTCGTCGACGGCCGCCTCGACCACGCCGTCATCGTGGTCGTCGCTCGCCGTGAGACGGATCCTCACGGTGGAGGTCGGAGCGAGGTGATCGGAGACGGTGTAGTCCATCCGCGTCCACCCCTGGCTCTCCACCACCTGATCGATCTCGGTCCAGCTGGCGCCGTCGTCGTTCGACAGGTGGACGAACAGGGGATCGCTGACGGCCTGCTTGCCGTGAAAGAACCAGAGCTGGAAGCTCAGGGTCGCGTCAGCCGCGGAGAGGTCGATCGTCGGTGAGATCAGCCGCGTCGCGGGCCCATCCACGTCGTCCGCCCCGGGGACCCCACCGCCTCCACCGGTGACGTAGCAGAGCGAGCCCATTCGCGTGTGGTCGTCCTCGGGCTGGGCGACGGTCCCCGCCGGGTCGACGCGTTCCCAGGCACCGCTGCCGCTGTTCTCGCTCTCCACCCTCCAACCCGTGTCCTCCTCGAAGTCGTCCCGCAGCAGGAGCTCGACGAAGCCGACGTCGAAGGAATGGACGCGCGCCGGAGCGTCGAGCGGAGAGCGAACCGTCACCCCGCCATCACTCCTGGCCTCGAAGTAGAACTCCGGCTGGTCGCCACCGCGCGTGGGAGGCAGCGTCGCCTCGTACCGGTCGCCACCGAGCGAGGTCACCGCCACCGACGAGAAGGGCGCGCTGGGATCGATGCGGTAGTGCAGGAGTCCCGAGCCCGGGACGTAGTACTCCACACCGTCGTGGATCTCGAGGGTCAGGGGTGTCGCCGGACCGGGGCGCAGGCACCCCTCGGGCAGTCCGTCGGGGAGCTCGATGGTGATCGGCGCCACCGGTTCCAGGCCCAGGTCGGGGTTGCCCATGAGCCCCCACCACACGTAGCGATCGTACTTCGGGTACATCCACCAGCCGTGGGTGTACATCTCCGTCATCGCCCTGGCGTGCGCCTCTCCCTGGGTGTGGTCGGCCGAAGTCACGTACTTGGTGAACAGGTAGTCCAGGGTCGCGCTGCCGCCGTCGTTCGGAGCATCCCACTTCGGCCGCGCCCAGGCCGGCTTGTTGGCCCCGCAGAACCCGACGCAACTCCGCCCGAGCATTTCCCGCGCGATGTTGTCGTAGTCGCTGTCCGCGTTGCTGCAAGCGAGCGCGAAGACGATCGAGGGGTGGTCGTCAGCGGTCAGCCTGCTGGTGAAGCAGTTGACGAAGGGCTCCATGTGATGCCCGTAGCCGTAGTAGAGCCGGGCGACCGTTGGCCAGCCGTGGCCGGCCCAGTTGACGAAGGCGTATTCGCCGGTGGACCAGGTCGCCCACAGGTTGTTGAAGTCGAGGTCGAGGTCACACGGGTAGACCGAATGGCCCTCTTCGTACATGCGCGTCACGGACCAGTCCGCCATCCAGCGGTGGGCTACCTTCGCCTCCATCATCACGGCGGTGTCCGTGGTCGGCCAAAGAAAGGCGCCGAGCAGGAGGATGCTCTGCTTGTAGGCAGGATCGTTCGTGTTCTCGAAGGCCACCGAGCGCTCGCACACGTTGCGGACGATCTCGGGCTCGCTCCAGGGAATGCGCCCGACGATGACCTCGTTGTAGAAGTCGACGGGGTCGGAGTGCTCCCCCCACTTGTGATCCCCGTCCTTGTCCCAGGACAGATCGTCCGGCTTGGAGAGCTCTGCGTAGTAGTAGTCCGTCGCCGGCTTGCCGTAGCCCGTGTCCTGCTCCGTTTGCCGTATCGGCAGGTCGTCGTAGTGGCCGACGAGCAGGACGTCCTCGATCCCCCAGACGCTCGACGGGTACCTGGCGCGCAGGAAGTTGCGCATCCTCTCCGCCAGGTCGTAGCCGCGGACGTGGCGGTTAATCCAGGTGGTCGTGACGACCTTCACGTTGCGCCCCTTCCAGGTCTCCCAGTCGACGAGGGGCTGAACCGCCGGGACGAGGGAGTCCAGCGCGATGATGACGAAGTCGTGGAGACCACGCTCCGCGACGCCTCCCCGACCGGAGTACCACAGCTGGGCCTGTTCGTAGTTGAGCACGATCCCTCGAGCCGTCCGTTCGGGACCCGCGAGATCGTCCGGCCGGAAGGCAGCGTCGGCTGGCACCGAATGGTCGACCCGGATCGCGATCCGGGAGTGATGGACCGCGCTGCGCGAGCGAGGTCGATAGCTCACCGGGGTGAGGTAGACGTCGACGAGGTCGTACTTGCGATAGCCGGCGGTACCGACGAAGTGTCCCGCGGTGGACGGATAGGGGTCATCCGCCCCGTAGATCCTCTCGAGGTTTGCCTGGTATCCCGCCGCGGCACCCGGGGCCACCTGGCCCTGTTGTGCGCCGATCAGGCGTGGAAGCGGCGTGACCGGGATGTCGTAGCGTCCCGGCAGCGAAGTCGTTGCGAGCGGAGTGACCGTCACGTCCGTCACCCACGCCCCGGGAGGCACGGCGATGGAGAAGATCCGACCTGGCAGCTCTGGCGCGCCGGGCTCCCCGAAGCGCCCGAACCCGGGGACGAACAGCTCGTCACCCCACCTCGTGCGGGCGAGCTCCGGAGGCGGCACCGCGACCGTGACTTCCACGCATCCGGGATGCGCGACGGCATCGACCAGGAGGCTCGACTGGGCGGTGACTCCAGTCTGGAGGCACAGGATTCCGGCGACGGGGACGGAGATCGCGAGGAGCTTGCTTCCGATCATGACTTGGCCCTCGATCCCGCACGTGGCGGGGGTGCAGTCCGACAGGTCGTCTGGTGCCTTGAGAAAGCAGCCTGGCGGTCCCTGCCGAGATGGCCGGGCTCGTCCCGTTTTGTCACGCCGATGGCTTTCGCGCCCAGCGGCAGCGGCGGACCGACACGATTTCGCGGCCCCTGCTGTTGTGGTGTCACTCCACGGTACACCAGCTCGCTCGATCCGGTTTCCCGGGAGGAAGCCGAGCGGGCCCCGACCGGCGGATTCTTACAAGGCCGAAGCGCGTCGGGCCGGCGTGTGCGGGCGTTGGTGCATGCATCCGGCTGAACGCGCATCTCCCCCACCCCAGGTCAGCTCACGCACCGACGGGTAGGAGGTGGGCCGCATCAGCACGTTCATCCGGTTCAACGCGTGGTGATGCCGCCGGGACGTGTCACGGCCGCGAACCAGGCATCAACGCCCCGACCTCGTGGACCTCTCTGGGAGGGAACGCGCCGCACTCGACTGCCCAGAATTTATGTAACCTATTACGCAATATTCGGCGCGCGAGCCGCAGGCCCCACTCGAAGCATGTAGCCGCCCGATGAGCCCTCCCCCCGACTTCCTACGCGAGCTCGGTGCGCTCGCCTTCGCCACGCGCCTGCGGCGGCTCAGCGATCGACTGATGCGCGGAGCGGCGAGCATCTACCGCGACGTCGGGCTCGACTTCGAGCCGCGCTGGTTCGCGCTCTTGCGACTGCTCGACGACCACGGCTCGAGCAGCGTCACCGGCGCCTCCGAGGCGCTTGGCCTCACCCACCCCGCGGTGGTCAAGCTGGCACGCGAGATGACCCGAGGCGGCCTGGTCACCTCCGAGCGGAGTCGGGTCGACCGCCGCAGCCGGCTGCTGCGCATCACCGGCAAGGGGCGGGTCATGCTGCAACGTCTGACCCCCGTCCTGGATGACCTGGTGGCGGTCATGCAGGGCGTCTGGACGGAGGCCGAGGTGGACGTGCTCGCCGACTTGGATCGACTCGAAGATCGGCTCGACCTGCGCGAGCTGTATCCGCGGCTGCGTGAACGCCTGCGACCGCGAATGCTCGAGGCGATCGAGGTTCTCGACTACCGACCCGCCTGGAAGCGGCACTTCCGAGGGCTCAACGAGAGCTGGCTGACCCAGACGCTGGAGGTCGAGGCCGCCGATCGCGAGCTGCTCGACGATCCGAACGGCCGCATCGTCAAGACTGGTGGGGCGGTCTTGTTCGCGCGAGTCAACGGCCGCATCGTCGGCACCTGCGCTCTCATCCGCCACGAACCGGAGCTGTTCGAGCTCACCAAGATGGCAGTCGATGAGGACGCGCGCCGTCGCCTGGTCGGGACCCGTTTGACCCTGGCGGTTGCCGAGCGTGCACGGTCCTTGGGAGCGCGCGAGCTGTACCTGGAGACCCACCCCAGCTTCACGGCGGCGCGACGCCTGTACGAAGGACTGGGATTCGAGCGCATCCCGAAGAGCCCCATACCGGCCGTGTACCGGCGGCGCCGCATCGTCATGCGACTGGATCTGGAATCACCCTGACAAGAGGAGAATCACGATGATGACCAACCGGAGGCCCCTTCATGGGCCCAGCGCGGGCCCCGCTGCCCCTTTGCATCTCCTAGGACTTCTCGGACTGCTGTCGGTCGGGTCGATCGCCCTCGGGGCTTCGACCCAGGAGCCTGCGCCGAAGCAGAAGGACCTCGATACGACCCGTCGTAGCGCCATCGTCGAGAAGGTCGCCTCCGAGGTCGCCGACCGCTACCTGTACCCCCAGGACGGCGCCGAGATGGCGCAGCGCCTGCGCACCCGGCATCGAGAGGGCGAATACGATTCCCTCTCGACCGTCGGCGAGCTCGCGCGCCGCTTGACCGCCGACCTGCACTCGGTGCGCCGTGACCCACACCTGGCCGTGGTCGAGTTCCGCGAGAGCTTCCGGAGCCGGGGAGGGGACGAGGAGAACCTGTGGGAGTTGCACCTGCGAGAGGTGCGCTACCGCAACTTCGGCCTGACCAAAGTCGAGCGGCTAACGGGGAACGTCGGCTACTTGAAGATCGACGAGTTCGACCACGCCGAGAGCGCGGCCGAGACCCTGCACGCGGCGATGCGATTCCTCGCCTACACGGACGCGATGATCATCGACCTGCGTGAGAACAGCGGAGGTCGTCCCGAGCTGCTTCAGATTCTCCTGAGCTACATCTTCGGGGGAGACCCGGTGCACTATGCGAACTACGACAACCGCGAGAAGGGCGTCCAGCGCCAGTGGTGGACCCTCTCACACGTTCCCGGCAAGCGCCGACCGGACGTTCCCCTCTACCTGCTCACCAGCCGGCGGACCGCGTCGGGTGCGGAGGAGCTGGCGTTCGTGCTGCGCAACTTCGAGCGTGCCACCCTGGTCGGCGCGACGACCTTCGGCGCGGCGCACAGCATGCACCTGCACAACTTCGAGGAGCTGGGGATCACCATCGCCATCCCCCACGGCGCCAGCACCGATCCGAAGACAGGCAAGGACTGGGAGGGCACCGGCGTGAAGCCGCACGTGGCAGTCGAGGCGGACCTGGCGCTCGACACCGCCTACCTGTTGGCCCTGGAACGACTCCTCGAGGAGGAGTCCGATCCCCAGCGCGCGTACCAGATCGACTGGGCCCGCGTCGGACTCGTCGCTCGCCTGCAGCCACCGCAACTGAGTGCCGAGGAGCTGGAGGTCTACGCGGGTGCCTATGAGGGAGGCTCCGAGATTCGGATCAAAGAGGCAACGCTCCACATCGTGCACCCGCGGCGAGGACGATCGGCCTTGCAGCCCGCCGGGGACGATCTCTTCCTCGTCGAGGCCGTCTTCTACTGGCGCATCCAGTTTCTCCGGAACGAAGCCGGCGAGGTGACGGGCTTCCGCGACCTGTGGGACACGAACCAGCCGTCGGAGGTATGGAGGCGCACGCATTAGCAGCCAGGTCCCGTGCAGACGCAGCAGCGTCCCAGCGTGATCACCTCCGAGGAGTCCGAGCACTCGGCAGAACTTGTCCTTCGACTTTCGCGGCCCTTGCGGGGCGGTGTCCGCCTACCCCTTGCGGCAAGACCTGCCGACCGAAGAAGGGCCGCTGAGCGGCGGCGCCTTCCGCGATGAGGAGATTCGGGCCGGGGGACGAGCGAGCATCCAGCTGACTGGCCGTCGGCGCCCGCGGAGGTTGCAGGCACTCAGCCGATGCCAACCTCGGTTCGGCAAGTGAGCGACGGCCAGGATGCAGGCCTCACGATGGCCGACGTCAGGCACACGTCCCCCACCATCCCGGCTCTGCTGCCCGGCCCGAAGATCGCTGGTCCAGTTCAGCTCGACATGCTAAACAGGAACCGCATGGAGCACGGGAACGGGCTGTCTTCGACGTCGGGGGCGTTCGTGCTGAGCTGGGATTGGAGGTGGGCCAGTGAAAACACCTGACGTTCGATACGGTCTGACGAAAGAGCTTCCCAGCCTGGACTACGATCAGGCGGTCGCCCGCACAACCGAGCTGCTCGCGGAGGAGGGTTTCGGTGTGCTGACGACCATCGATGTGAAGGCCACGCTCAAGAAGAAGCTCGATGTGGATCACCGTCGCTATGTGATTCTGGGGGCCTGCAATCCCCCCCTGGCGCACCGAGCTCTGAGCGCCGAGCCTCTGATCGGCCTGCTACTCCCCTGCAACGTCGTGGTCATGGAGCGCCACGGAGGCGGCTCCGTGGTGGCCGCCTTCAAGCCCACGGCGGCCTTCGAGCTGGTGGACAATGACGCGGTGCAGCCCATCGCTGGTGATGTCGAGACCCGCATGCAGCGCATCCTGGACCGGCTGGGAGAAAACGACTGACGCACGAGGGCTGAACGGGGCCTGAGGAGCGCGCGGGGGGGACGGGCTCAGTCGCCGGGGCCCTCCTCGACCAGCGCCAGCTCGATCCGGGAGAGCTCCAGCTCGCCCTGGGCCTCCCGGTGCTCGATCTCCGCCCGGCGCAGCTCGGTGGAGGAGACCACGCCGGCGGAGGCCAGCGCCTGCGCGCGCTCGAGCATCTGCTGCGCGTGCTCCAGCCGGCTCTGGGCCTCCGCGAACCCGCGCACGGCGGCTTCGCGCATCGCCGCCAGCTCGACGTCGCGCGCGTCGATCTTTCCGGCCAGGAACTCGGCCCGCAGGCGGCGCCGGTTCTCGAGCTCGGCGACGAGGAGCTCCTCGCGGCGAACGCCGAGAGCGGCCTGCGCGAAATGCGAGTGGTGGGCGACGCCCCGCTCCACCATCAATTGCGCTCGCTCCGCCCGCTCCCGTTCCCGCGACAGGCGGACCTTCGCCGCGGAGAGCTCGAGCTCGAGGCGCTCGCCGACGAAATCGCGACCGCCGAGACGCGGCGCGGAGAGCGCGTCGCTCGGCTCGCGGCCGGAGATCCGGATCTCCTCGAGGTCCAGCCGCAGTCGCGCTCCCTCCAGGGCCACGGCTTCGACCCGACCGCGCGCCGTCTCGGCCTCGTCCTGATGCGCCCGGCCGGTGTCGACGAGCAGGTCGACGCGGGTGGCCTCCTCCTCGAGGAACTGCATGCAATCCTCGGCGGCGCTCAGCCGGACCTGTACGCGCTGCAGCAGGAGGTCCCTGCGGCCCGACTCCTGGATGCGCTCGGCGGCGATCACCCCGGCCGCGCCGAAGGTGATGGAGAAGGCCACCAGGGCGGCCACGCGCAGGCCCCGCCATCCGCGGGCGGGGCGCGGCTCCTCGAAGCGGCCCTTGCGGCGCAGCTCGGTCTCGAGCTGCCATTCGAGGTGGTCGAGGAATTCGGGACTGGGTTCGTGGGCATCACTCATGAGATCTCTCCGGCTGCGGTCCCCCCCGCGAGGGCGACCAACTTGCGCTTCAGGGCCAGGCGCGAGCGGCGCAGCCGACCCTCCACCGCCCTCTCGCTGAGGCCGGTCTCGCCGGCGATGGCCGCGATGCTCTGCCCGTCGAGATGGTGGGCCTCGATCAGGCGGCGCTGGGCGGCCCGCAGTCGAGCGAGCCCCCGGTGCAGCAGCACGGCCGCGTCCGGTGTGGTCGGTCGCGGCTCGTCCACGAGGGAGGCGATCTCCGCCACACCCAGCCGTGCAGGCCGGATGCCGCGGTAGTGATTGCGGATGAGATTGCCCGCCGTGGTCTCGAGCCAGGCGAGCGGCGCGGCCGGAAGGCCCCGCCTCCGCCAGGCCGCGAGCGCCCGCAGCCAGGCCTCCTGGGTGACGTCCTCGGCCAGCTCCCGGTCACCCCCCGCTCGCCGGCTGATCCAGGCGTACAGGGGCCGCACCGTTCGCCGGTAGAGCTCGATCCAATCGTCTTCCGCTGGCACTTCGATCGCTCCTCAGCCCTCGAGACCCGCGAGGCCTCGCCATCCCACGCTCGAATCGCCTTTTCTCTGCCGGTTGTAGCACAGGGGAGGGCGAGACCGCCGCGGGACCGGTCAGATGCCCAGCAGGTCGAAGAGCGACCCCTCCCGGGGCTCGGCGCACGCCGCCGGTGGTTCAGCGCTGCCCCTCACCGCCACTGGTCCGCTTCCTCGGGCCGCTCCCATTCCTCGTAGAGCTCGACCAAGAGCTCGGCGGTGCGCTGCTGCAGCGCTTCGACGTTGCCCGCTTCCAGGCCGGCGAGGCGGTGGGATTCGAGGAGCAGTTCCTCGGCATCCTCGTACTCGCCGAGGGCGAGGTAGCACCGGCCGAGGTTGCGGTGGAACAGCACGAGCGGCCGGCCGCTCTCGACGCCGCTCACCAGGGTGCACTCGAGGACGTGGCGCAGCAGGTCGGCGGCCTCCTGAGCGCGTCCGAGGTCGAGCAGCAGCATGCCGAGGTTGTTCTCCAGGATGAGCGTCGAGGGATGATCGTCCCCCAGGGCCTCGCGGCGGCGGCGGGCGACGTCCTGCATCAGCGCGAGCGCTTCGTCGAGGCGTTCCACGGCGTGCAGGGCGGAGGCGAGGTTCAGCTTGGCCGTCCAGGTGTGCGGATGATCCGCGCCGCGGTGCTGCTCGAGCAGGTCGACCGCGCGCCGGCCGTACGGCACCGCTTCCTCGGCACGGCCGAGCCGGAGGAGCAGGCCGCAGTGGTTGTTGAGCGCGGAGATCGTGTCCTCGTGGGCGGCCCCGAGATGCCGGGTGCGCTTCGCGAGGACCTGCTCGCTGAGCGGCAGCGCCTCGTCGAAACGGCCGAGTGACACGAGCAGCTGCGCACGGTCCGATTCGACGGTGAGCAGGGCCTGATGCCCCGGCCCCCAGACGCGCTCGCCGACCGCGATCACCTCGACCAGCAGTGCGTGCGCCTCCTCCAGGCGGCCGAGCCCCTCGAGTGCCAGGGCGCGGTTGGTCTTCAGCGTGAGGATGCGGGGGTGGTTTGGCTGCAGCGAACGTCGGCAGATGGCTAGGGCCTCGTCGATCAAGGACAGCGCCTCGTCGTACTTGCGCTCGTCGAGTAGCAGCACGCCCAGGTCGCCCATCGTCCCGAGGGTCTGGTCCGCTTCCTCGCCGAGCACCTTGCGGTCCAGCTCGACCAGCTCGCGGAGCTGGCGCTCGGCCAGCTCCAGATCGCCGCGGATGTGAGTCAGGCTCGCCTGCACCTTGCGGGCCGCGAGCACGCTCTCGTGCTCCTCCCCGAGCCGCTTCGCGGCCACGGTCAGGGAGCGCTGCGTCAGCGCCTCCGCCTCGTCGATCCGGTCGCGGCTGACGAGCACGGTGGCCAGCCGGGTGCGATCGTCGGTCGCCTCGACCGAGTCCGCCCCCAGTTCCTGCTCGTTGAGGGACAGCGCCGAGCGCAGATGGGACTCCGCCTGACCGAGGTTTCCCCGCCCGTAGTAGGTCCAGCCGAAGACCGAATGCAGCCCCGCGCGCGTCAGCGGGTCCTCGGCGAAGGTGGTGTCGATGTCGCGGCTGTAGTAGTCGAGGAACTCGTCCGCATTTGCTTCGCGGTCGAGAACACCGGGAGAGCTGGCGCTGACCAGGTCGCGCAGGTAGTCGTTGATCGCACGCGCGCGATCCCGCTCCTTCGCGGCGCGCATGAATCCGGTCGACGAGACGATGACCCCTGCCACCAGCGCCAGGATGACCGCGGAGAGCGCGGTCACCAGCCCCCGGTGCCTCTTGGTGAACAGCTTGATCTGATAGAAGGTGGTCGGTTGCCGGGCGCTGATCGGCTCATCGCGGAGGTGGCGCCTGAGGTCGGCCGCCAGTTCGGACGCCGACGCGTACCGCCGCCCCTTCTCCTTCGCGAGTGCCGTGCCGACGATCGCCTCGAGGTCACCCTTCAGTGACGCGTCGATGGAGCCGAGCGGCTCGGGATCGACCTCTTCGATCGTCCGCATGCTCTCGACCATCGACTTGCTCCCGAGGCTCAGGGGTTGGCGCCCGGTGAGGAGCTGGTAGAGGATCACCCCGAGTGCGTACACGTCCGTCCGCGTGTCGATCGCCGCCGGGTCGCCGCGCACCTGCTCCGGGCTCATGTAGGCCAGCGTTCCGAGCACCTCCCCGGCCGAGGTCTGCGCCGTGAGCTGGGCGTCGGGGCCGGTCGTCCGGGCGATGCCGAAGTCGAGGATCTTCGGCCGCCCCGCTGCGTCGACCAGCACGTTGCTCGGCTTGAGATCGCGGTGGATGATGCCCTGCTGGTGCGCGTCCTGCACCCCGTCGCAGACCTCGGCGACAAGCTCCAGCCGTTCCCTTCTCGAGAGCCGGTTCCTCTGCGCGTGCTCGGTCAGCGAGCACCCCTCGACGTACTCCATGGCGAAGTAGGGGAGGGCGGAACCGGAGGCGTCGGCGTGGATGTCCGCCTCGAAGATCTGCGCCACCGCGGGGTGCCGCAAGCGGCCGAGGATCTCCACCTCGTGCTGGAACCTGCGACCGGCCGAGGCCGACAGGAAGGCCGCCCGCATCAGCTTCAGCGCCACCCGCCGACTCGGCTGTTCCTGCTGGGCTTCGTAGACGACTCCCATGCCGCCCTCGGCGATGAGACGCAGCACGCGATACCTGCCGACGGTGGTTCCCACCAGGGTGCATCCCGCGTCGCCGGCGATCTGGCCCAGCCCCGGCTCGAGAGGCCGGTCCAGGATGCCGCCGGCGGCGGCGGTGGAGGTGTCCAGGAGTGCCCGGACCTGCGCCAGCAGGCCGGCGTCATCCCCACAGGCACGCTCGACGAAGTCGGCCTGCTCGGCCGGGTCGAGCTCCAGCGCGTCGGCGAAGATCTCCTTGACGCGATCCCACTCGGCGGACGGCCTAGTCATCGGACATCCGATCCGGGGGTCTCCGGGTCGTCTTCCCCGCCCATCTTTCGGTGCAGCCATACACGGGCCACGGCCCATTCGCGCTTGATGGTGCGCGGTGAGAGGTCGAGAGCGGCGGCGGTGTCGGCGACACTCAGGCCCGCGAAGTAGCGCAGCTTCACGATCTGCGCCATCCTCGGATCGTGCTGCTCGAGCAGGCCGAGCGCCTCGTCGAGGGCCAGGAGAGAGTCGGAAGAGGACTCACTCGTCGGGTCGAGGTCGTCGAGCGGGACGCGCTGCCTTCCGCCGCCGCGCTGCGGGCCCGCCACGCGGCGCGCGCGTTCGATCAGGATGCGGCGCATCGCTTCGGCCGCCGCGCCGAAGAAGTGCCCCCGGTCATGCCACTGCGCGTCCTGGTCCGACATCAGTCGCAGGTAGGCCTCATGGACCAGGGCCGTCGCCTGCAGCGTGTGGCCCGCGGGCTCGCGGCGCATGCGGGCGCGGGCGAGCTCGCGCAGCTCCTGGTAGAGGATCGGCAGCAGGGCGTCGGACGCCCGCCGGTCACCACCGCCGATGGCGGCGAGGATCTCCGTCACCTGGATGGATCGTTCATCACTCATGTCGGTGACCGCCCGGCCGGGAGGGCTGAGATCACCGAGTTTCTCATCCGGCGCGGCGAACCAGGCCGCGATTCCTGCGATTCCCATGGCCCCGCCCGGGCCCGGCTCTCGCAGGAACTGGCGAGCACCCCGCTACCTGCCCAGGAGAACAGCCATGAGTCCGAGCAACCTCCAGAAGCTGGCCCGAGTGACCGTCGCGACCGCCCTGTCCATGGTCCTCTGGATTCAACCGGGACTGTCCCAGAGCGAGCCGCTGCCGGGACCGGCACCGGTGGATGTTCCTGTGGATGTCCCGGCGGAGGCCCCGCAGGAGGCGGTCCAGCCACTCGTCCTGAACCTCGACAGCGCCATCGAGCTGCTCGCCAACGGCGACGCGACGGCCCGCATCGTGCTGGGGATGACCGAGGACCGCTACGCCCAGGCGAAGCGGCTCATGCCGGACGCCCATGTCTTCATTCGCGACATGCGTCCCGGCCGGGCCGACTGGGAGCTGGCACCGGAGTCGACCTGCACCTACGACGACGCCAGCCACTCGTTGCTGATGAACCTGCGCCAGTACGGGGCGGTGCGGAACGAGGGGCGCGGAAAGTGGTCGCTGGAGCTCGACGAGGGGATGAACCTGGTCGAGTTCGGCCGGAGCGAGGGCGGCCGGCTGCTGGCCTCCTTCCGCATGGACGGCCACACGCCGGACGGCGTGAAGCTCCTGGGTCCGGTCGTGTACACCCTGCCCACCGGCTCCCGCGACCCCGCCTACGACGCGCGCGACCGCAGGCTGGTCTACGAACTGGAGTACACCGGGCCGCACGGAGAAGGGCGGCTGGACGTCCGCTTCGACGCTCGCGATCGACTGATGTCGGCGCTCTACAAGGTCTACGGCCTGAAGACGAAGTTCGCCGCGCAGTGGGTCGCGAAGATGGTCGTCAAGAACACGGGCGACGGACCGCTCACGAACTTGAGGATCCGGTATCGCGTCTCGGGCTACTCGGAATGGAGTCTGTGGGACAAGTACCCCGAGGTGCTGCCGGGGCAGACCGTGTCCAGCAGCTTCCATCCGGTGCTCTCCCGGGAGATCGCCGAGCTCCACTCGACGACGCCGGCGAACGTGCACGTGGAGTGGAGCTACCAGGACGCCGCCGGGAACACCCACCAGGACTCCGACGGCGAACGGATCGCCATCCTCGGCGTCCACGAGTTCATCTTCTCGAACCTGACCGAGGAGGAGTCGACCGGGGCCTGGTTCGACTTCAACAGCAACGCTCCCTTCCTGGCCGCGTGGGTTTCGCGCGACGATCCGGTCGTGGCCCGCTTCGCGGCCATGGCGAACAAGCTCGCAGGCGGGGAGGGGGCTCCCTACAGCGACGAGGCCGCGATCGCGGTGCTCAGCGCCTGCTACGACCTGATGCTGGCCAACGATTTCACCTATCAGGGTCCGAAGTCGATCACCGACGACACGAGCAACTTCGACGCCAAGATCGTGCAGTCGATCAAGTTCCCGCGAGACGTCATCCGCGACCGGTCCGGCACCTGCATCGAGCTGACGGGGCTGTACGCGGCGATGGCGCACGCGGTGGGGCTCAAGCCGTACATCGTGTTGATCCCGGGCCACGCCTTCCCCGCCATCCAGCTCCCGAGCGGGAACATCTTCCCGATCGAGACCACCGGAGTGGCCGGCGGGCTGCGCGGCGGCGCCAGCCCCTTCGACCAGGTGGTCCAGCACGCGATGGGCTCGATGCAGAGCGCCGCGGAGGACGGCCGCTTCATCATCATCGACGTCGAGCAGCTCTGGACCTGGGGGGTCTCGAATCCCGAGCTGGCCGAGGTCCCGGCCAACATCCTCGACCAGTGGGGAATCAGGGCGGCGGCCGTGGCCCAGCAGGGTCCGAATGCCCCCTTCCGTCCGACCAACCCCGGCTTCGACCCGACGCCCCAGACCGGCCCCCAGCTCGGGGGAACGTGGTCCGGAAGCGCGACCTCCACCCTGCCGGACGGGACGACGATGAGCTACCCGATCGAGCTGACGATCACCGGGTCCGGCGGCGGCGACCTCGTGGCCCAGGCCACCTGCACTCTGCGACTCACGAACGAATGGGGCATGCCCTACACGGTCGTGATCCGGGAGACCTTCCAGGGCAGTTTCTCCGGCGGGCAGCTCCGGATGCGTGGGTCCTCGAAGACGTATTCGATCCTCGAGACGGGAGGGTTCCAGCAGGCCAACCCCGACACCCTGATCGCCGAGCTCCGGAACGGCGAGCTGGTCGGCCGGGCGGGCTCCGATCTCGAGGGCTGGGGCACCTTCGCGGTCCGGCGCACGAGCCCGGCCGTAGGGGGCTGGTAGCGGTTGGAGAGGCTCCTGGGGCCATGCGCCGGCGGGAGCTGGGAGAGGCGGTGCGGCACCTGCAGTCAGCTCCTGGCTGTGGGTGCCGGACCGCTTCGCTCGGGTGCCCCCCCTCGAGGAGAGCCTGAACTGCCTCCCTTCAGTGGGCACCCGGCGCCCCGGGCCCGCGCTCCGCTGGCCTCTACACCTCTCAGGCCGGCTGCCCAGAGCCCCTGGAGGTCAGGAGGGCCTGCTCCGGTAGGAAGATGCTCGAAGTCCTTGGTGGTAGCGGGGTTACGGCGACAGGCCCCCGCGGAAGCACACTGATGGGAGGCAGTTCAGGGAGATTCAGAGATCTCGATGGCCCCTCCCCAGCCCCACTCTCGCAGTGACTGGCGTACCGAGCACCATCCGATCCTCCCAGGGAGCGACAGCCATGACCACCAAACAGCCGGCCCGACCCAGAATCGCCCTCCTCGCCGCCGCCATGGTGGTGGCGGGGCTCGCTCAATCCAGGGCCCTGGCGGCAGCGCCGGCGCCGCAGTCGCTCCAACCCGCCCAGGGCCAGCGCCCCGCGACGCGCTTGCACCCGCTCTTCACGGGCGTTCCCGGGGCGGCGGATGCCCCGGCCCCGGAATGGGTCCGCCCCGGGGCGCGGATCACCCTGTACTCGGCCAGCGCCGCCACCAACAGCTCCGCGGGTGGGAGCTCGCTCGTGTCCGATCCGGGCGGAAAATGGGTCGACTCGGCCGGCAACCGCTACTCCGAGTCCTCCGTTGGCCTCGGCTCCGCCGGAGCGGGGTACACCCAGATCGACGTGGTCTCGATGAGCGACGGGGTCGTGGTTCTCGACCTGCGCTTCTTCCTGATCACGAACCACGGAGAGGGTCCGACCAAGCTCGCCTTCTACTGGTCCGACGTGGTCCACCCGTCCGGCTGCGAGTGGTGGGTCAATCCCGAACTGCTCAAGCGCTACGTCGGCACGCGCGCCGGTGGCGTCACCGTTCAGCGGGTCTCCTACGACCTGAACGGCCGCCTGTACCCGGCGATCTACATCCACACGCTGATGGGCAGCGGCTACACCTCCTACGCCTACGACGAGAACACCGGCATCCTCCTCGGCCACACGAGCTCCGCCACCAGCGCCCGGGACGATCTGATGTTCAACCAGGACGACTGGAACAGCGGGACCGTGACCAGCGGAGGAAGCGGCAAGAACATCGTCGTTCATCGCTTCGTCGGATCCCGCACCGTCAACGTGCCGTGGGCGGGCCAGCAGCCTCCGCGCTGGGTGCGCGAGATTGACGAGTTCCAGTACGAGGGCCATCTGACGACCCACGCGCCGTCGATGCTGAGGCCCCTGCAGATGAAGGCGGGCTCCACGCTGCGCATCAAGCGCCGTGGTTCGGACTGGATCGAGGCGGACCAGACCATCTCGATCCAGGGCCCGTACCCCAACATCCCGCCCCAGACCGCCACGCTCGTGCGCGTGTCCGGTGCCAATCAGATCGGCGGGCTCTGGATCTCGCCCTCCGCGCTGAGCAACTTGCGCCCGGGGCAGGTCATCGACAGCGATCCGATCACCGGTGGCCGCGTGGTCGTCACCCGGGTTGGACGCGACGCGCGCGGCCGCTCGGTCGTCGTACTGACCGAGACCGCGCAGATCGACCGCCACTCGTTCGTCTACGACGCCCGTAGCGGAATGCTGGTCGGGTTGTCGAAGACCGACACCTACGCCCGCACGCGGACCAACATGACCACCGAGGTCAGCCTCACCAGCTACCGGTAACCGCATTCCCGTCCCGAACTCCCAGAAACGACTCGAGAGCACACCAGCCTTCACTCCGGGGACAGTCCGATGAAGAACATCCTGATCGCCCTTCTGCTCTGCTCCGCCGCCTACGCTCAGGACGAAGGCGGGGAGAAGAAACCCATCAGCCACTGGATCGAGCAGCTCCAGAACCAGGAGACGGTCTACGACGCAGCCCAGGCTCTCGAAGATGCGGGTCCGGCGGCGCTGGTCGCCGTTCCCGCGTTGATCGACGCCATCGCCAGGATGAGGGCCCTGAGCGAGGGGAAGCTCGAGTACTACCTGCAAGAGGCCATCTTCGCGACCGGTCCGGAAGCGGTTCCGGTCGTGATCTCGAAGCTGAGGAGCGACGCACCGGGGGTGGCCTCGGCTGCGGCCTCGACCCTCGCGGAGTACGGCCCGAAGGCGGTCGCCGCGGTCGACGCCCTGATCGAGGTTCTCGGCGATGAGGCCGCCCGTGACGACGCCCTCTACGCGCTGGGAGAGATCGGCCCCGGTGCGCAGGCCGCGGTCCCCGCCCTGATCGCCGCCCTGAGCGATCCCTCCGCGGAGTTCCGGGCCCGCACGGCACGGGCCATCGCGAGGATCGGACCCACGGCCCGGGTGGCCGGTCCCGCTCTCATGAGGGCCCTCGACGATCAGCACGAGCGCGTCCGTTGGGCGGCCGCCGGAGCACTCGGCCACATTCGATTCACCGAGGCCGTGCCCCGGTTGATGCGGCTGACGGGTGATGTGAGCGAGGATGTGCGCGCCGCTTCGATCAAGGCCCTCGGAAACCTCGGGCCGGCGGCTGCCGCGGCCATTCCCTCGATGATGCAGGGCCTCGGGAACGGGGAGCTTGCATCCGTGACCCGCAACGCTCTACGAAAGATCGGAGCTCCCGCGGTGCCCTTCTTGATGGAGGCCTTGAAGAGCGAGGAGGTCGCGGTGCGCGAGAACGCGGTCGACGTGCTCGGACTGATCCGGCCGACGACCGAAGCGGTGGTCGCGTCCCTCGTCACCGCCCTCGAACAGGACGAGGCGTGGCAGGTTCGCCAGGAGGCGGCCTTCCGCCTGGGGGGCCAGCAGGAGCACGCGGCGCGCGCGATACCTGCCCTGGTCAGAGCGCTGCGCGATCGAGAGCAGTACGTCCGCTGGCGAGCCTGCGGAGCGCTGGAGCTGTTCGGTCGTGGGGCCCGCGAGTCGGTCCCAGCCCTCATACTGTGCCTGAAGAACGACAACGCGGGAGTCCGCTCGGCGGCCGGCAGTGCGCTCGACGTGATCGGGATTCCCGACGCCAGCGCCACGGGGGCGTTGATCACGCTCATGGGCGACGAGAGCGCTGCGGTCCGCCGGTGGGCCGCCTACTGCCTGGGTCGCATCGGACCGGAGGCCGCCGCCGCGATTCCCGCGCTGACCGCGGCACTGCGGGATGCCGCGGGGGGCGTGAGGAACTTCAGCGCCGAGGCCCTGGGGTTGATCGGACCGGCGTCGCGTCCCGCGACCGAGGAGCTGATCCTGGCCCTGAATGACCCCGAGGCCCCCGTGCGCACCTCCGCCGCCTTCGCCCTCGGCATGATCGGCGCCAGCGTCGCCGTGCCCCAGCTGATCGAAGCGCTGCAGGACGACAACTCCAGGGTGCGCCGCTTCGCGGCCCGTTCGCTGGGACTGCTCGGACCGGACGCGAAGAGCGCCGTTCCCGCGCTCCAGAAAGCCCTCGCCGATCCGGATGAGGACGTTCGCGCGGCGGCCCAGGTCGCGCTCGAGTCGATCCAGGGCGGCTGAAGGCGCGAGCAACGACTGGAATCGGCGCCGACCACGTCGGATCGAGGTGAATTTGGTCCCTTTCGGCGGCGTAGGGACGCGCACTCATGCCCCAGGAAGGCCCGTCCACGGCGCCCCAGGAGCGTCGGTCCAGGTACAGCGAGGAAGAGCGCTTCGCCGCGAGAGAGATGAGGGTCGCCTTCCGGCGCCTGCAGAAGCTGCGCGCCTGGCTGGCCCTCAACTTCTGGGCCAGTGTCTTCTTGGTCGTGCTGGTGGCGATCTACACGATCTGGATTCCGGAGGCCATGCACGCTCCGCCCCCGCTGATGATCGCCCTGTGCATCCTCAACCTCGGCCTGGCCTAGTGGGCCCTGCGCTCGCTCGATCGCCGTCCGTTCACCCTGGTCCTGGTGATGGCCAGCTTGCACCTCGTCTTCGCGGTCTGGGAGTACGTCGAGGACGGAACCTGGGTGGCCAGTCTCGTGTGGGCGCTACTCCTGGGCGTGATTGCGGTGGACGCGCGCAGGATCGAGCACCTGGCGCAGAGGTACCCCGATCTCTACCTCTCGAAGCGCCTACGCGGGGAGCATCTGACCACGCGTCGAAGATAGCCTCCAGCCAGGCGTGGGCGTGGCGTCCGAGGATTCGGTCGGCTCCCAGCCTCGGCCGCTAAGCTAGGGCCATGAACCGGTTGACGATGCTACTCGCCCTGCTCGGCGCGTCATGCGCACTGGGGGCGTGGAACGCTCAGGCCGACGACGAGCCTTCTGCGGCCGATCGGCCACCGAACTTCCTCATCATCCTGGCCGACGACCTCGGCTTCTCCGACCTGGGCTGCTACGGAGGAGAGATCGAGACTCCCTGTCTGGATGCTCTGGCGCAGGGGGGGCTGAGCTTCACGCAGTTCTACAACTCGGGGCGCTGCTGGCCGACCCGCGCGTCCCTGCTGACGGGGTACTACGCCCAGCAGGTTCGCCGCGACAAGTTACCGGGAGTGGTTTCCGGGGGACGTGGAGTGCGTCCGAGCTGGGCGCGTCTGCTGCCGGAGCTGTTGCGGCCCGCGGGGTATCGCACCTATCACTCGGGCAAGTGGCACATCGATGGCGCGCCGCTGCAGAGCGGCTTCGATCGGTCCTACCGGATGGACGATTTCGATCGCTTCTTCCACCCTCGCAAGCACAGCGAGGACGATGCGGGTTTGCCTCCGGTCGAGCCGGGCACCGGCTTCTACACGACCAGTGCGATCGCCGATCACGCGATCCGCTGTCTCGAGGATCACGCGGCAGAGTCCGCGGATCAGCCGTTCTTTCTCTTCCTCGCCTTCACCACTCCACACTTTCCCCTGCACGCTCTCCCGGAGGACATCGCTCGCTACGAGGAGGCCTACCTCCGGGACTGGCAGGCAGTGCGCGCGGAACGCTTCGCCCGTCAGAAGCAGTCCAGGCTGCTCGACGCGCGCCTGTCGGAGGTCGAACGGGACGTCGGCCCGCCCTACCACTTCCCGGAGGCCCTGGAGGTCCTCGGTGCGGGAGAGGTGAACCGACCGCTGCCGTGGAAGGACCTGACCCCCGAGCAGCAGCGCTTCCAGGCCACCAAGATGGCGATCCACGCGGCGATGGTCGACCGCATGGACCGGGACATCGAGAGGGTGCTGCGACAGCTGCAGGAGATGGGCGCCTTCGACGACACGTTGATCCTGTTCCTGTCGGACAACGGTGCCAGCGCCGAGATCATGGTGCGTGGGGATGGGCACGACCGGGAGGCCGCGCCGGGATCGGCGGCTTCCTACCTCTGTCTGGGACCCGGTTGGTCGAACGTCGCCAACACGCCCTTTCGACGACACAAGACCTGGGTGCACGAGGGGGGCATCGCCACTCCCATGATCGCCCACTGGCCTCGAGGGATCGCCGCTCGCGGAGAGCAGCGCGGGACCAGCGGGCACGTCATCGATGTCGTGCCCACCCTGCTGGATCTGGCCGGCGTGCGAGCAGCGACGGAGCTGGAGGGCGCGCCTGTTCCCCCCGCCCCCGGCCGCAGCCTGGTCCCGGCCTTCGCTGGCGATGTCCAGATCGAGCGAGACCACCTGTGGTGGTCCCACGAGGGAAACCGGGCCTTGCGGGTCGGCCACTGGAAGCTCGTCGCCGCCCGTGGCGATGACTGGGAGCTGTTCGACATGAGGGCGGACCGCGCGGAGACCGACGACCTCGCGGGCGAGCATCGGGAGAGAGTCGAGCAGATGGCCGAGCTGTGGCAGGCGTGCGAGAGCGAGTTCATCGAGCTGGCCAAGGACTGACGCAACCACGCCCTCGAGAGGTACGAGGCCCCGCGCTCGCCACCGGACGACCGCCTGCCGGGTGAGGCGTCGTCAGGGCGTTCTAGCCCGCTATTCCCTGGGGACCACGGCGCGCGCACCCCGGTCCCCGACGACGAAGTGGCCGAGCGCCTCTCCCTCGCTGTCCGTGATCAGCCAGGCCGCGCCCGGACGTGTCTGCTGGCGTCGGCGCCCACCCGAGGGGATCTCTCCGTAGAGCTTCGGACTGCCCTGGCGGTCGAGCCAGTGGAGTTGGACGGTTCGGCTCGACTCGTTGATGAAGACGACTTCGAATGGACCGCCTTCCGGCTTCGAAGCGGGGGGAGGAGCCTCGCCGGCGGGGTGCCAGGCGAGTGCGGGCAGCGACCCATCGCTGGGGCGGGGCTTCTCCGCGAAGGTCGTCGGGGAACGCAGGCGCAGGTCGGTGAGTCGACTCGCATGTTCCTCGAGCGTCGCGAGATTCGTCCACTCGTACGGGTCGGCCTCGATGTCGTAGAGCTCCTCGTCGCCGTTCGCGTAGTGGATGTAGCGCCAACGCTCGGTGCTGAGCCCGAAGCTGCCCGGCTGGCCGAGATGGGTCACCGCGACGTGGGGCCAGTCGGCTGCCGGATCCGCGAGGAGCGGAACGAGGGAAGGACCGTCGTGATGCGGCTGCGCGGGCAGCCCGCAGAGCTCCAGGAGAGTCGGGAAGAGGCTGAGGAGGTTCACCGGCCGGTTGCAGGCTCCGGCACCCGTGCCGGCGGGAAGACCCGGCGCCCCCGGCGGAACGCGGATGATCAGCGGAACGCGCGTGCAGGCACGCCAGGCGGTGTACTTCTGCCAGTGTTGCTTCTCGCCGAGGTGCCAGCCGTGATCGGACCAGAGGACGACGATCGTGTTGTCCGCGTGCGGGCTCGCGGCGAGCGCGTCGAGCACGCGTCCCAACATGGCGTCCGCGAAGTAGATCGAAGCGAGGTAGCCCTGGATCCCCTGCTTCCACTGCCCCTGGCTGCGAATGTGAGCGAAGTAACGGTTCGGACCCAACTGCTGACCGGCCGGGGGCAGGTCGTCGAGGTCATCCTCCCGGTAACCGGGGGGCAGCTGGATCGAGTCGAGCGGGAAGGGCTCGAAGTACTTCTTCGGGACAAACCACGGTTCGTGGGGGCGATAGAGCCCACAGGCCAGGAAGAAGGGTTGCTCCCATTCCTGCGCGAGCTGCTCAGAGATCCAGCGGGCGACGAGGAAGTCGCCGCCGAACTCCTCGTCCGTGGCGTCGAGCGGGCCCCAGTCGGTCTCGACGTATTGCCAGGGGCCGCCGCGCGGCAGGCTGAGCGGGCGCTGCTCCGGATAGAGGGTGCGCGGGAAGGGATTCTCGCTCTCCTTGTCGGGGAAGTAGTCGTCCCACGACGGCGCGTCGATGAAGTAGTGCAGCAGTTTCCCCGAGCCCGCGGACCGATAGCCGTGCCGGGAGAAGCTCTTCGGGATGATCTCCGCGTCCGGCAGGACTTCGCGCATCTGCTGTCGGTTGTCGTACAGACCGGAGCGGTGCGGCGAGCGGCCCGTGAAGATCGCGGTGCGCGACGGATTGCACGCGGGGGCGGGGCAGTGCGCGTTCGTGAACAGGATGCCGGACGCCGCGAAGCGATCGAGGTTCGGCGTGCGGACCTGCGGATGTCCGCCGAGAATGCCGGTCCAGTCGTTCAGGTCGTCGAGGGCGATGAAGAGGACGTTCGGCCGGGTCGGGTCGAGCTTCGGGGTCGCGCTGCTCGACGCCGCGACACCGAACGGATTCCCCGTCGAGAGGATGCCCCCGGCGAGGAGCAAGCGGGCGATTACGCTGTGACGCATCGGGTTCACCAACTCGCCCTTGATACGTCGCGCCTCTCTGCTTGGCAATGGCAGAGGCCGGGATAGGACGTTGAGGGGCCTCCGAGGCTTGGCCTCTGCAGGAACCGCCGGTAGAGTCGGTCCTGCGGTCACCGCGCGGCCCCCGTGCCTACCACCATGTGGATTGGGTCCCTTCTTCCTGTTTTGACCATCGTCTGCACCGGGGCGCTCGCATTCGCGGACAGGTCAGATCAGCCCAACGTCATCCTGATCCTCATCGATGATCTCGGCTGGGGGGATCTCGGCTGCTACGGCAACGACTTCGTGGATACGCCCCGCATCGACCGGCTGGCGGCGGAGGGCGTGCGTTTCACGGATGCGTACGCGGCCGGGGCGGTCTGCTCGCCGACGCGCTGCGCGTTGCAGTCGGGACAGAACCAGGTGCGCATCGGGGTCACCGACTACATCCCCGGGCACTGGAGGCCGTTCGAACGCGTCATCACTCCGCGCCCGACCAGGGCGCTGCCCCTGGAGATCGTCACCATCGCCGAGGCCCTGGCGGTCAGGGACTACGCCACCGGCTACGTGGGAAAGTGGCACCTCGGCAATGAGACCCGCTTCGGGCCGCACCGGCAGGGCTACGACTTCGCGGCCGTCGTGACCGGACCACACCTGCCCGGTCGCTACCGCGTGCAGGGGCGGGCCGACCTGAAGCCCGGACCGGAGCAGTACCGCACCGATTTCGAGGCGGACCTGTGCATCGACTTCATCCGGGCCCACAGGGAGGAGCCCTTCTTCCTGATGCTGTCACCCTACGCGGTGCACATCCCGCTGGCGGCCATGACGGACAAGGTCCAGAAGTACCGACAGCGTGCTGCGCAGCGCGATCGCGATCTGCCGCATCCGGTGTACGCGGCGATGATCGAGCACTGCGACGACATGGTGGGGCGCATCCTCGATGCGCTCGAGGAGCTGGGCCTGACCGACCGCACCCTGGTCGTCCTGACCTCCGACAACGGGGGGCTCCAGCGGCGTTACGACTACCGGGCGCACGCCGACGACGTCGTCTCCAGCCTCGCGCCCCTGCGCGGTGAGAAGGGGTCGCTCCACGAGGGTGGCCTCCGGGTACCGCTGGTCGTGAAGTACCCGGCCCTGACGCGGCCCGGGACCGTCTGCGCGGAACCCGTGATCAGCCACGACCTCTACCCCACCTTCGTGGAACTCGCGGGAGGGTCGCTACCGGAGAACCAGACGATCGACGGAGTCAGCCTCACCCCGCTCCTGTCCCGGCCCGCTGCCCGGCTGCCGCGCAGTGCACTGTTCTGGCACTATCCCCACTACCACCACGACCGACCGGCGAGCGCCATTCGTGAACGCGACTGGAAGCTGATCCAGTACCTGGATGGCACGGATGACGTGGAGCTGTTCCACCTGTCGGCGGACCTGGGCGAGGAGCGCAATCTCGCCGACGAGCACGCGGAGCGCGTGGCGGAGATGACGGCCAGACTGGAACGCTGGCGCGCTGACACGCTGGCGCGCATGCCGCTACCCAATCCCGGCTACGAACCCGAGCGGGCCGCGGAGTGGTGGAGCACGCGGACGGGCAAGCCCGTCGACAGCGACGCACGCAAGCGGTTCCCGGCCACACCTGAGGGGCGCTGACCCGCGGGGCGTACGGTCCGATGGGTCGACCGTGCGGGTCGCCGGACCGGCGTCCAGGCCTCGGCCCCGGCTCTGAGTGCGGAGCTCCCAGACCTCCGCAGAGGGACCACCTCGACCCCTCGGGCGTTAGCGGCTACGGTCCGTGCGAGGGGAGCACGCCGAGTTCCATGGAATCCTCGACCCGACCCACCCGCATCACCTCGACGCGCGCATCGCTCGGCGCGCTGGCCGGCGGCCTGCTCCTCGGGGCGGCGCTGCGCGAGGTCGAGCACCCCTTGGCGCGCGCGGCGTTCGCCACCGTCGAGCCCTTGGGCCAGCTCTGGATGCGCGCGCTGCAGATGACCGTCGTACCGCTGGTCGTGACCAACCTCCTGGTGACGATCGTGACCGCGCGCCGCGGGGGCGTGGGCCGTTTGGGGCTCACCTCGCTCGGGGTGTTCGTGGCGCTCTTGGCCGCGGGGGGGCTCTTCACCGCCGGCCTGGGGCCGCTCGTCATCGACAGCTTGCCAGTGGACCGGGCAGCCGTGGCGGCGCTGCAGCCCGAGATCCCCGAAACGGCGCGCCTGGCCGCCGAGCGCGCGGCGCAGGACATTGGGCTCGCAGGCTGGTTCGGGCGGCTGCTGCCGGCCAATCTGCTGCAGGCGGTGGTGGACGGGGAGCTCCTGCAGGTGCTGCTCGCCACGGTGCTCTTCGGGTTGGCCGTCACGCGCCTGGCCCCTGAGCGGCGACGACGCCTGGAGGAGCTGTTCGAGGCGCTCAGTGACGCGGTCTTCGTGATGGTGCGCTGGGTGTTGTGGCTCACCCCGGCGGGTGTGTTCGCCCTGACCCTGGGCTTCGCGCGCGCGGCCGGGCTGGGCGCGGCCGAGATGCTCCTGCAGTTCGTGCTCGTTGTCTCGGGCCTGTTGGTCGCCTTCACACTCCTGCTCTACCCCCTGACCGCCCTGGCTGGCGGCGTCGGGCTGAGGCGCCTGGCGCGCGCCCTCTACCCCGCGCAGATCGTGGCGGTGAGTACGCGCTCGTCGCTGGCCACCGTGCCCGCGCTCTTCGAGGGCGGCCGCCGGCTCGGCATCGGGCGCGGCGCCCTGGGCTTCGTCCTGCCCTTCTCAGCCGCCACCTTCAAGGTCAACCGCACCGTTTCGAGCACGGCGAAGCTGCTCTTCCTGTGCCACGTCTACGACCTCCCGCTCACGCCCCTTCAGATCCTGGCCTTCGTGGTCACGGTGATGATCCTGAGCTTCAGCGCGGTGGGCATCCCCGGGGGCGGCGGGGCCTTCCGCACGCTGCCGGCCTACGTGGCGGTCGGCATCCCGATCGAGGGCCTGGTGCTGGTCGAGGCCGTGGACGTGATCCCCGACATCTTCAAGACGGTCACGAACTCCACCGGCTACCTGAGCTCGTCCGCGATCGTCGCCCGCCTCTCCCCGGCCCGCGCCAGCGCGCCGGTGGCCACCCCCGCCCCGGTCCGCGAATGACCTCCCCCCGGGTGCTGCTCCCCCTGCTGGCCGGCTGCGGCCGGGCGCTCGTGCGCTACGGCGCGACGTCCGTGGGCCGTACGGCCCTGGCCATGGCGAGCATCCTGCTCGTGCGCGAGTTCCTGGCGGGCGTGCTGGGGGGCGGCAGCGGCCCCGCGGCGGAGCTGGCCCAGGGCGTAGGCCCGCGCACGGCGCTCTGGATCGTGGCCGGCCTGCTCGTCGCCAGCTGCGTCGGGGCGGCCCTCTTCAAGTACGACAACCTGGTCGTCGAGCAGCGACTCTTGCGACGCGTCGAGCTGGGCCTGATGGAGCGCCTGCTGCGCCGCCTGCTCGGCCTCTCGCTGTCCTTCTACGACCGCCACCGCCAGGGCGACCTGATGCACGCCCTGCGCCGCGACGTCGCGCAGACGCGTACCACCGTGATGGCCCTGCTCTCCATGCTGGTGGAGGGCATGCTGGCGGCGGGGCTGTTCGTGGCGGCGCTCTGGATCAGCCCCTGGACGCTGCTCGTCACCCTGGTGCTCTTGGGCGCGGCCTTCCCGGTGTACGCCATCTCCAAGCGCACGCGCATGCAGTCGCACCGCGTGCGCCGCTCGAGCGCCGTCCTGTACGACGTGGTGCTGCAGCTCCTGGAGGGGCTGCGCGTGATCAAGGTCTACCGGGGCGAGGAGGCCGAGGCCCAGCGCGCGGTCGACCGGGCCCGCGAGCACTTCGACGACGCCGTGGAGATCGTGCGCGTGCAGTCCCTGGCGCAGGTGGTGCTGGAGTCCTTCGCTGGCATCAGCCTGGTGTGCGTGGTGGTGGTGGGCGGGTTCCAGGTGCTCGACGGTCAGCTCGGCTGGCCCTCGCTCCTGGCCTTCCTAATGGCCGTGGTCGCGCTCCACCGGCCGCTCAACATGCTGGGCACGAAGCTCGTCACCGTGCAGCGCAACGCCGCCTCGGTCGAGCGCGTGCTCGAGCTCCTGGCCCAACGCCCGGACGTGCGTGACCCCGAGCGCCCCGCACCCTACCCCGCCGCACCGCAGAGCCTACGCCTGGAGGGCGTGCGCTTCGGCTACGGGGAAGGCCCCGTGCTCCACGGCGTGGACCTCGAGGTGCGCGCGGGCGAGACGGTCGGCGTGGTGGGACCCTCGGGGGCCGGCAAGACCACACTACTCAACCTGCTGGCGCGCTTCTACGACCCCGACGAGGGGCGCGTGCTGGTGGACGGCCGCGACCTGCGCGAACACCTGGTCATCGACCACCACCGCGCGCTGGCGCTGGTCACCCAGGAGCCCTTCCTGTTCGCGACCTCGGTGGGGGACAACATCCGCTGCGGCCGCCCCACGGCGACGGATGCCGAGGTCGAGCGGGCCGCGCGCCTGGCGGCGGTGTACGAGGAGCTGTGCGCCCTGCCGCAGGGCTACGACACCGTCGTCGGCCGCGGCGGGCGCGGGCTCTCCGCCGGCCAGGGCCAGCGGCTGTGCGTGGCCCGGGCGCTCCTCAAGGACGCCCCCATCGTGCTCCTGGACGAGCCCACCGCCAACCTCGACCCGCTGGCCGAGGCGCGCGTGCAACAGGCCCTGGAGCGCCTGCAGGAGGGTCGCACCACGGTCATCGTGGCGCACCGCCTGGCCACCGTACGGCGCGCGGCGCGCCTCTACGTGCTCGAGGCCGGGCGCTGCATCGACGTCGGAACCCATGACGAACTGCTCACGCGCTGCGCCACCTACCGGCGCATGTGGGAGCAGCAGGCGGGCAGCGACGCCGCTCCGCGGGAGGCGCCGGCGTGATCCTCTACCTGGTGCACGCCACCCACGCCTTCACGATGCGCGGCTGGCTGGAGTCTCGCCGCTCGGAGGACGTGGCCCACCGCGTCCGCATCGTCCCCTACCGCGACCTGGCCGGTGCGCACGCCCTGCCCGCGGCCACCTACGTGTTCTCCGACATCGAGCGGTTGACCCACCTCGAGCGGAAGCTGGCCCTGCGCGTTCGTGGAGCGCTGGAGGCGGCCACCCCCCGGCCGCGCTTGCTGAACCACCCCGCGCGCGTGCTGACGCGCTACCCGCTACTCCGCACCCTTCACGAGCGCGGCTGGAACGACTTCCGGGCCGTGCGCGCCAGCGAGCCCCTCGACGACCTGCGCTACCCGGTCTGGGTGCGCGAGGAGCGCGAGCACTCCGGCAACCTGACCGAGCTACTGCACACGCGGACCGAGCTCGACGCGGCCCTGGTCCGGCTGCGCAGACCGCTCTCGCCCTACCGCGGGCGGGAGCTCTTGGTGGTGGAGTTCTGCGACACGGCCGACTCCCAGGGTGTCTACCGCAAGTACTCGGCCTTCCGCGTCGGCGAGCGGCTGTTGCCGCGCTACGTGGAGCACGCGCGGCACTGGATGGTCAAGCACCACGCCGCCTTCCACGACGAGGCGACGATCGCCGAGGAGGCGCGCTTCCTGGAGACGAATCCCCACGCGGGTCGGCTGTGGGAGCTGTTCGAGCTGGCCGGGATCGAATACGGCCGCATCGACTACGGCGTGGCGGACGGCCGCCTGCAGGTATGGGAGATCAACACCAACCCGACGGTGGGTCCGCGTCCCGGTCGGCGGCGCACGCCGGGAGATGAAGTGGACCCCGTGCGCACCGCGCGCGAGCCCCTCAAGCGGCGCTTCCACGCCTCCTTCCGCGCGGCGGTGGCGAGCCTGGACGATGGCGGAGACGCACTGACCGAAGCGATTCCGCTCGCGCTCGAGCCGAGCCTCCGGCTGCGGCTGACCCTCGAGCGCAACATGACCGCGGCCCGCCGCAAGTGGCACCGCTGGCTCCAGCGGCTACGAGGCGCCTAGCGGCGCCCCGCCGCCAACTCCTGGGTGTGGTGGTCCAGAGAGTTGCCGAAGGCCGACCAGGCGCTGCGTGGGCACGACTGCCCCCATGCGCCTGAGATCACCATGCCCCAGCCTCCGACGAAACGAGGAGCTGCGGGGTAGCCGAGTCGTTGGACCCAACAGGGTTCATTGCGCGTCTGCTGCAGCAGCGCGTGCGGCGAGGAGTATCCGGTGGACGTTGGGGATTCGGGCACCGCCGCCAATGTCGTCGCCGTACTTGTGGATCAGCGCCTGTATTTCGGGGGGGGTGAGTTCGGCGTTCACGCAGCGCACCAGCGCCGCGATGCCTGCTGCTTGGGGGGCGGTGCCTGAGAGACCGGCCTCAATCTCCGCGGGGCGAAAGCCTGGCGGGTCGGTGAGGAAGCGGTCAGAGAAGCCTGGACGCGCGTCGGCGGAGCGGCCGCTATAGGTGAAGGCGCTCCGCAGCACCCCGGGATGAGACTCGGCATGGAACCACGAGACCACGATGCCGCTATCGGCGGTCTCGCGAACCGCGTCCATCACGTCTCCCATTGCGGTGAACCGGGCGGACCAACTGGCGCTGAGAACACTGGCGTCTTCGTCTTTGGCGGCGCGGAAGGAGGCTGCGATATTGGCGGCGAGTTCGTCCATGTTTCCGCCCTGTGAACTGCACAGCGCGGGGATGATCTTGGCCTCGGGCGCGAGGGCGAGGAGGATGCGGGCCATTTCGGTGCCGTGGAAGTTCTGCCCGGGGCTGTCGAAGCCCAGCGGTCCGAATTGGCGTTTGGAGACAATGCTGGGTTTCAGGGTGGGGTGATCGACGTGGAAGCCTTGGTCGCTGACGAGTACGACGGCTCCTTCTCCCTTGGTGATGGTCCAGGCTTCTCGCATGTTGAGCATGTTGAGAAACCAGGGATTGTCGGTGTCCACGCCGAGGGCGCCAGGGGCGTCGAGAACGCGGAAGCGGAACAGATCTTCCTCGCGCTCGAGGCTTACGCGGTACTCGGTGGTGACCGGGTCCACGGTGATACCCTGGGAATTCCAGCGGCCGGTCTCGATGGAGGTGGCTTGCCAGGCGGGACGAGCGCCATCAATGAGGCGCTGGCGCACTTCGGAGGGAGTCGACTCCGGCCACTTCTCGAGGACCAGGGCGGCGACGCCGGCGGCTGTCGCGGCGGGGCGCTCTGGGGTGCCTCCTTCGAGCCCCACCGTGGAGAAGAGGCTGGTCTTGATCCGCCCAATGGCGGGGTTGAAGGCGTCGTTGTCGTCGCCGCCTGGTTCACAGAGGGTGGCCTGGCGGTCAACCCGTCCCACGGTCAGGGCGCCTGCGCCGTGGAGTTGATTGACGGCGTCGATCTGCGCGTCTTCCGTGGAGAGGTCCGAGGCCACGACCAGGAGGAGCCCACTCAGCATCGCTTCGCGGCCGAGCTCCAGCGCCTTTTCGGGATCCCAGCGCTCCAGCATGGGGATGAGGGCGATGCGGGTCTTCCTTGCGGCGAGCTGCTCGATCAGGTCGTCACGGTGCTCCCGAACGTCGTAGGTCCTCACGGAAGCGCCTGGCGCTACCCGTTCGACGATGGCCTTGGCCTCGGTGGCATCGCCGAGGCTCAGGACGGCTACGTTCACACCGCGCCCGATGGCCGCGCAGTGGGCGATGGGGAGGCGGATGAAGAGACTGTTGAAGTCGGGGTAGGGCAGGACGCGGGAGACGATCTTGTTGCCTTTCCATTCGGCGGGTGTGGGCTCGACGCGTGCGCAGGCCGCGCCGCATGCGGCGAGGGTGGCGGTGAGCAGGGTGGTTGTGAGAGTCCTCATGGCCGATGTCTCCGCGGGTGGGCACGTCTCTCCCCGTCCCGTGTTCGGTGATCTGTCCGCGGGGCGGTAGCAATCACCAGCGCGGGCGAGAGCACAGGTGCCCATGTAGGATACCCACCAGCGGGAGGGCCAGCACTGCGGCTGCGCATGGGGCAGCCTGGGCAGCAGTCCAACTCCGGGTCGGCCTCAGCCTGCTCGCGGATCCCGGAGGAGCGACTCCGAGCGGCGTTCATCTGGCTTCAGGGCACGCGCAGCTCGATGGACCAGCATGCTAGAGGCGAGAAAACGCTATCGGACCGGCTGCCACGGAACCTAGGATGTCTCGCCCCGCGTAGCAGTCCGAACAGCCCATGAACATCGGCCGTGGCGGCCGAAGTTGCCGCGGTTCCAGCGGGAACCACTCCGGCTCGATTTCGCCGCGGGGTTCCTGAGCTACCCCGGCGGACCCGAAGAACAGACCAAGAGGGTGAGTCCTATGTTGCCGAAGACACGGTCGCAGCTGTCGGTCATGATGTTCATCCAGTACTTCTTCTGGGGAGTCTGGTACGTGAGCGCTGGCCCCTACCTGGACAAGGTGGGCTTCACGGGGGCCCAGATCGGCTCGACCTACGCTGTGGCGCCTCTGGCGGCGATCATCTCGCCGTTCCTGGTGGGCATGATCGCCGACCGCTTCTTCGCCACGCAGAAGGTGCTGGCGCTGCTGCACATCCTCGCCGGAGTGTCGCTGTGGGTGGCGGCCGGCTTCACCATGGGGGAGAACCCGTCCGCCACCGCCTTCAACGGCATGCTCCTGGTGCATTTCCTCTTCTACATGCCGACCCTGGGGCTGACCAACTCCCTCTCGTTCCACCAGATGACCAGCCCGGACAAGGAGTTCCCCGGGGTCCGCGTGTTCGGGACGATCGGGTGGATCATCGCCGGCTGGTTGGTGAGCTGGGTGCTCGGCGCCGACAAGGAGGTGCTGCCGTTGCAGATCGGCGGGATCACCGGGATCGTCATGGGATTCTACTGCCTCACCTTGCCGCACACGCCACCGCCCTCGGCCGGCAAGCAGGTGACCATGAGAGATGTGCTGTGCCTGGATGCACTGCAGCTGATGAAGAACCGTTCCTTTGCGGTGTTCATGATCAGCTCATTCCTAATCTGCATTCCGCTCTCCTTCTACTACACCTGGGCCGCCACCTGCATAGGCCATGTCGGTCTGACCAACATCGTGGCCAAGATGACCCTGGGACAGGTTTCCGAGATCTTCTTCATGCTGGTCATGCCGTTCTTCTTCGCCCGCTTGGGTGTCAAGAAGATGCTCCTCGTCGGCATGCTGGCCTGGGCGGCCAGGTACGCTCTGTTTGCGTTCGGTGCACCACAACCCGTCGTCTGGATGCTGATATCAGGGATAATCCTACACGGCATCTGCTACGACTTCTTCTTCGTCACTGGGCAGATCTACACCGACAAGACGGCCAGCAAGGAGATCCGCGCCGCTGCTCAGGGTTTCCTGGTCCTGGTGACGCTGGGGTTGGGCATGTTGATCGGCGCCAAGGCTTCGGGCTGGGTCAAGGATGCCTACGACGTGCCCGCCGTCGGCACGCAGACACTTGGCTTCGCCGTCGAGTCCAAGCAGGAGATGCAGGAGGACGAGGACGGCAACCAGGTCGAGGTGACGCTCTGGAACGTCGGGCCCGGCGACTATGTGAGCTGGAAGGAGGGCGGCGAGCAGTTCGGCCGCATCGCCGTGGTTGCGACCGACTTGGAGCAGTTCGCCCCGGAAGAGAACGAGGCCGTGGAGGGCGATTCTCTGCCCTCCCCCGCCGATCCGGCGCTCAAGGTCGAGCTGTTCGAACCGCTGAACGGCGGCTACGTCGGAGTCAACGCCCAGAAGGAGGGTGAATCCGACGCCGACTTCGAAGCGCGCCAGAAGCGCTTCCTCGGCCTCAACATGAGCAGCCTCGATCAGAAGTACGTACCGGACTGGAGCCGCATCTGGCTGTGGCCGGGAGCCATGGCCGCGATCGTGCTGGTCGCTTTCGCGCTGCTCTTCAAGAATCCCAAGGAGGACGAGACAGAGGAGGGCTAGCCCCGACTCTGACCAGCGTCCAGCGATCGCTTGCTTCCCGCGTGCCGTGGTGGGTGGTCGGGTGGGGAGGGGGGGGGACGCGCTTCGGTCAGAGACCTGCGGACTCGATCAGGTCGGTTTGGTGGTCCAGCAGCCTCCAAGCCTGCGGTTGCGTCGGCAGGTCATACCCGGGTTCGAGGAGCCACTGGTCTGCCCGTCTCGGGGGCCCTCTCCAATGGGCTGCCTGAACTGTTGCCAAGTCATGTCGAACACATTCAAACCAGCTCCAACGGCCCGAATCGCCCCGACATTGGCCCTGAGAGGCCCGCGAAGATCGATGGATCCGTTCATATTGCCGGGATTGCAGGGTGGGCATAGAGTGGAGTTCAGCTGGACACCACCCTGCGGGCCCACCTACTCCCGATGCCTCTCACCGCCCGCTCCTGGACCCTCACCACGACCGCGTTCCTGCTGTTCGCCGGCGACGTCGGGGCGACCGACTATTTCGTCAGCCCGCACGGCGACGACTCGAATCCCGGCACCTTCCAGCAGCCCTGGAAGACTGTCGCCAAGGTGAACACGGTCGCCCTCTCGCCGGGGGACCGCGTCCTGTTCGAGGGTCCGGGGTGGTTTTCGGGGAAGCTCCTGCTGGACGCTCAAGACGCGGGCACGGCGGACCAGCCGGTCGTCCTCACCTCCTACGGAGGAGAGCGGGCCACGATCTGCCCCAGGGACGACGCGGCGCTCGAAGCCTACAACTGCGCCGGCTTCGAGATTCGCAATCTCGCCTTTTGCGCCTTCGCATCCCCCGCGGACACGTCGCCGGGCGTGGCGATTTGGATGGACCTCGACGGCGGAGTCAAGCTGGAGCACATCCGAGTGGACGACGTGGAAATCAGCGGCTTCGGCGGAGTGGGCCTCTACCTCGGATCGAACGGCACCGGCCACAGCGGCTACCGCGATGTGCGCATCACGAAGGCGAAGATCCACCACAATCGCCGGGACGGGCTCTTCACCTGGGGTGAGTACACGACGCTGCCGGGGGCCGAGTACGCCCACGAGGACGTCTACGTCGGGTACTGCGAGTTCTACGAGAACAGCGGCATTCCCGGGCAGAACACCGGGAACGGCTTGTTCCTCAAGGACGTCGACGGCGGGGTGATCGAGTTCTGCGAGGTGTACGGCAACGGCTCCCTGGGCGGGCTGGTCGGCGGTGGAGGTCCGTTCGGGATCTGGGCCCTGCAATCCAACGACATCACCATCCAGTTCAACGAGTCGCACCACAATGGCAGTGGTGGTACACGAGACGGGGGCGGCTTCGATCTCGACGGCGGCGTGACGAACTCCGTCATTCAGTACAACTACTCGCACGACAACGAGGGCCCGGGCTTCGCCCTGATGAGCGGCTCCTGGGCGCGACCCTTCCACGGCAACACCGTTCGCTACAACATCAGTCAGAACGACGCCTGGCTGCGCGACGGAGCGATCAGCATCTGGTCTGACGCGGGTAACCCGGTTCGCCAGGTCGACGTCTATCACAACACTGTGTTCGTCGGCGCAGGCTCCAACGCCTCGGCGGTGCGACAAGAGGGAGCCCAGGTGACCGACGTCCGCTTCCTGAACAACATCCTCGTCACGACGGGCGGGCGGGCGCTGCTCGAGGTCGAGGAGACGGGCGGCCTGGCCTTCCTGGGAAACGACTACTTCTCGAGCGGTGATCCCTTCCTCATCCACTGGGGCGCCGCGACCTTCGGCAAGCTGAAGCTCTGGCGCAAGACTACGGGCCAGGAGGTGCTCTTCGGAATCGACGTGGGCACGGACGCGGATCCCATCCTGGCGAGCCCTGGAGGAGGCGGCACCATCGGCGACCCGACGCGCCTCCACCTGCTCCGCGCGTACCGGCTGCTGTCCCACTCGCCCCTGATCGACGAGGGGCTGCCCCTGAGAGCGCTCTTCGGTATCGACCCGGGGAGACGGGACTTCTACGGAGGTTCGCTGACCGCCGGGGGGCGCTCGGACGTCGGGGCCCACGAGTGGTTGCCTCCCAAGTGAATGGGTTCAGCGCTCTTCGCGGCCCTCTCGGGCCGGATTGCGGGACATTCTGAGCCCATCAACCCAACTCCAACAGCCCGCGGTCCACACAAAGGTAGAGTGACCTCGTAGACGTGGCGTTGAGCTGGCGGTCGCTTGGAGACGCGTCCATGCGCCGGTGCAGCGTCGTCAGACCGCCAACCTCAGCTCGACGACAGGCAGGTGCAGTCGCTCTTCGAAGTGGATCCACACGGTAGCCCCATGAATCCCACGACCATGCTCACTCTCTCCCTCTTGGCATTGGCCTTCGCGCCCCAGGAGGCCATCTCTCCTCGCGACGTAGAGGCGGCGCACCGTCTCGACAACGCCGCGATCTCCGCCGCGGAGATGCAGGCCCACGTGAGCTTCCTCGCCTCGGATCTGCTCGAGGGACGCAGTGCCGGCAAGCGAGGAAGCGAGATCGCGGCGCAGTACGTCGCGGCGCAGTTCGAGGCCATGGGGCTCACCCGCATCGGCGAGAGCTGGACGTCGGAGTTCGACTTGCATAGCGCCTCGGGCGCGGCCACGGCGGTGATCTCGCTGGGCGGAAACCGCTATGAAGGGGCCAGTCTGGTTCAGGTGCAGAGCAACTCGGGCTCCGGAAGGGTCCAGGCCGTGCTCGCCTCGAGCGGCGCGGACGCGCTGGAGGGGAAGGCGATTCTCGTCGGGGGCGTCGACGGTCGCAGGGAGATGCGCAAGCAGGCCGAGGACCTGGCGAATGCGGGCGCCGCCGCCGTCCTCTTCGTGAGCGAGCGGCCTTGGATCGACCTGTCCTCCGGCAGCGCGCGGCGCGAGCGGAGCACGAGCGCTCCCACCCCGCCCGAGTCCCTCGACGAGCTCGATGGGGAGATGGGCTCGATCGGCGACCTGCCGCCGGAGGTCCAGGACCAGGTCATGCACCAGCTCGAGGAGATGGGACTCGAAGACGTGGCGCTCGAGGGCGTCCAAATCCGGGTGGTCACATCGACCGACATGATCGAGGAGGACTTCGATGACATCGGCGGCGGAAATGTGGTCATGGGCTCTCCGAGCGGCGGCTTCGGATTCGGCGGCGGCTCCTCGCGCCTCTCGATCCCCGTCCTCCTGGTGAGCCGCTCCCTCGGCGACGTGCTGCGCGAGGCGGCCGAGCAGGGCGAGCCGGTGACGCTCGAGGTCGAGCGCGCGGGTCGCGCTTCTTCCGCCAACGTGCTGGGGCTCATACCGGGCACGGATCCCGAGCTCGCGGATGAGTACGTCGTGGTAGGCGCTCACTACGACCACGTCGGCATCAGCAGGAAGGGCTCGGTGATGAACGGCGCGGACGACAACGCATCCGGCACGGCCGGAGTGATGGAGATCGCGGAGGCGGTGGCCTACGGCGAGATCCGGCCGCGGCGCTCGATCCTCTTCGCGGCCTGGGGCGCGGAGGAGGTCGGGCTCGTAGGCGCGCGTGCGTTCATCGAGCAGCCCCCCATCCCGCACGAGAGGATCGTTGCCTACGTCAACCTCGACATGATCAGCCGCAACGATCCGGCCGATCTCGATCTCATCTGCGCCAGCGACACTCTGGCCGGCTGGGGCAAGGAAGCGGCCGCGCAGCACGGTTTCCAGCCCGATGTCAAAGGGGGCATGTTGCTCCACATGAGCGACTCCAGCCCCTTCGTGGGCAAGAAGATCCCCACCATCTTCCTGAACACGGGCATGCACTCCGACCTGCACGGGTCGGGTGACGACCCTGAGAAGATCGATGCGGACAAGGCGGCCCGAGCCGCGCACGTCGCCCTCGACGTCGCACTGCGCGCCGCGAACACGAGCGAGAAACCCGCCTTCACTCAGTCGCAGCGGGGAGGCGGGCTCTTCGGCGGCCGCTCCTCCGGCCCTTCGCGCAGCGAGCGCACGATCGGGCTCTACGTGTCGCTGCGCTCCTCGGGGGAATGGGCCGAGGTGCGCAAGGTCGAGGAGGACTCACTCGCGGAGCGCATGGGCTTCTCGAAGAAGGACCGCATCGTCCGGATCGGCGAGCACTCCATCACGGGTCGCAAGGACATCCGGCCAGCGCTGAGTGCCCTGAAGGTCGGAGACCGCCTGGAGGTGGAGATCCGCCGCACCGCGGAGTCGGGCGAGGAGCAGACCCTGGTCCTCACCGGCACCATCGAGGAGTAGCTGCACACCTATGCGCGACTCCTCCTGAACCTTCTCCACGCATCAACTCTTACCGCTCGCGCAAGAGCCGGACCAACGGCCGCCCTATCATTGCGGCTGTCCCGAAGACTCTCTCCCAACAGCGCGGAGCTCCTCGATGCAGTCGATCGCCAGCGTCCTGCTCGCCATTCTCCCGGCCCTCTTCGGCGCGCAAGCCGCCACCGCGCCGCAGCCGGCTCCAGATCCCTACGGCCTGGGGCTGCCGCCACGGGCGAGCCTCGCCGCGCGTGCGGCGGCGGGCAGGATCACGCCGCACTGGATGCCGGACGGGGTGAGCTTCTGGTACGCGGCCGGCCCCCTGAAGGACCGCGTGATCCTGGTCGCCCGGCCCGATGGGGCGCCGCCCAGCCCGCTGCTCGACGTGGGACGGGTGCGGACGCTCCTCGCCGAGGCCACGGGGAAGAGGGTCCGGAATGAGGGCCTGCCCTTCTCGAACGTCGAGCTCCGAGACGGGGACCTCGTCCGCTTCAAGTACCGGGGCGACCTGTGGGACCTGCGTCTCGACGACTACGAGCTGGAGCAGGTGCCGGAGGAGGAGGCCGAGCTGGAGAAGCGCCGCACGCCGAAGAGGATCGAAGCGGGCTTCACAGTGGGCTCCGATCCGATCGTGGAGCGTCCCTCTCCCGACGGGGAGCTCATGGTGCGCGCGGAGGACGACAACCTCTCACTGCGCCGTGCAGAGTCCGAAGAGACTGCTCCCCTGACCGAGGACGGGGAGAAGTACTGGAGCTGGGCCGCCGATGAGGGCTGCTGGTCCCCCGACGGGAGCCGCGTCGCCGTGCAGCGGGTGGACGCCCGCCAGGTGCCCCGCATCGCCGTCGTCGACTGGCTGCAGGAATCCGAGCAGGTCGAGTTCTTCGCCTTCCCCCGCGCGGGCCAGACGATGCCCCTCATGGCAGTCCACGTCATCGACGTGGCGAGCGGCGAGCGCGTCGCGGTGGAGGGCACCGGCCGACCCGACGAGTACACGGTGGTCTGGGGGTGGCGCGCAGACGGCTCCGAGCTGCTGGTCGGGCGCCTCGATCGGGAGTACAAGCGGCTCGACCTCCTCGCCGCCGACCCGCTGACCGGGAAGTCGCGCACGATCCTCAGCGAGACCAGCGAGACCTTCCTCGGCGGGCTGGAGCTGATGATCATGTGGCGGGACCTGCTGCACGGCGTCGGCGACGGGGAGCGCTTCGTGTGGATGTCCGACCGCAGCGGGTGGCGGCACCTCTACCTGTACGACTTCGACGGACGCCTGCTGGGGCCGATCACGCAGGGCGAGTTTCCGGTGGAGAAGGTCGTCGCGGTGGATCCCGACCAGGAGCTGATCTGGTTCCTGGGCCACGCGGAGGAGGATCCCTACGAGACACAGCTCTACCGCTGCGGGCTCGACGGCGAGGACTTCGAGCGCCTCACCGAGGGCCCGGGCACGCACGAGGTCTCCTTCGGCCCGAGGAGGGCGACCTTCGTCGACACCTTCTCCTCTCCCCTGGATCCCCCGCGGACCGTGTACCGCCGGGCCGACGGAGAGCTCCTCCTCACCGTCGCCGAGGCGGATCCCGTGGCCGACACCGCCGCGCTGCCGGAGAAGTTCGTCGTTCCCGCCGCGGACGGCGCGACCGAACTGCACGGCCTGCTCTACAAGCCCCGGGGCTTCGACCCCTCGCGCAAGTACCCCGTGCTGGACTACATCTACAACGGACCCTTCACCATCTGGGTCCCGCAGGTCTACGGCGATCCACGCGCCCTCCAGGCCGGCGCCCTGACCGAGGCGGGCTTCCTGGTGATGATCGTCGACGGACGCGGCACCATCGGACGCGGGAAGGCCTTCCAGGACGTGGTGTATCTGAGCTTCGGAAAGAACGAGATCCCCGACCACGTCTCCGCCCTGCGCGCCCTGGCAGCCGAGCGCCCCTACATGGATCTCGATCGCGTGGGCATCTTCGGCGGTTCATGGGGCGGGTACATGACCGTGCGCGCGATGCTGCTCGCGCCCGAGGTGTACAGCGCGGGGGTGGCCTCCGCGCCGGTCTACGATCTGTACGACCACCACGCCACGCCGATCGAGGGTTACATGGGGACTCCCCAGAACAACCCCGAGGCCTACGAGGAGGCCTCCAGCCTGAAGCTGGCCGAGAAGCTCGAGGGGCACCTCCTCCTGATCCACGGCACGGCCGACGTGAACGCCGCCTTCTCGGCGACCATGAAGATGACCTCGGCCCTGATCGAGGCGGGCAAGCAGCACGACCTCGTCGTCATCCCCGGAGCGGACCACGCCATGCAGGTGGGGGGCGCCTACGTCATGCGGGCCCAGCGCGAGTTCTTCGCTGAGCACCTCGAGCCCGAGCTCGTGGTGCCGGTGGACTAGAGGCCAGGAACGCCCATCCCCCGAGGAGACGACCGCCCGGTCCGCCCGGGGGGTCCGCGGCGGCGGGTGTTGCAACTCTGGGACTGGGTGTGTTTCCGGGGTGGATCGGCCGGGGCAACAGCGTGGAGGATGCGCCGATCTGCCGAGAGTGCTGTTGGGTGTCTGGATCCCGCGCATCCACGGGAACCCTGCGCGCCCCCGTCTCGAGCAACTCGGTTCCCTGAGGTGCAGGCTGTGTATGACATCGCATCGTTCTCGATGAGCGACATGACCGAGTGCGGCATGTCGCTGCGGAAGCTGTCGTCGTCCACGAGCTCCATGGAGGAGGTGGCGAACAAGATCGTCCACCACCTGTACGAGAGCATCATCGACGAGCGCACCGGAGAGCCGGCCTTGGCCCTGGTCCGCCTCTTCAAGACCCACCGCTACGACGACCTCGAGCCCGAGCTGCGGGAATCCGCCGACGGGATCCTGAAGGGCGAGCCCGTGCCGCCCGATATGAGATGCCTCGTCCTCCTCGCGTCGGCGGGGCAGGAGCCCGACTGGCAGTCGCGGACGACCTCGGCGGGGCACAAGGCGATTCCGCTGCCCAGCGAGGAGCTCATCCAGAAGTTCCCCATGATCTCGAACCTCGTGAAGCAGTTCGGACTGGAGCCCAACACGGTGCTGAATCCGGATCCCACCTGTCTCCGGGATCTAGAGGAGCGCACCTACAACGTGTTCCACGTGCCGGAGGCGCGGGGTAGCGCCTACATCCCGGCGCAGGAGGATTTCGTGGTCCCCTACGGCATCCGCTCCGTGCTCGGCTTCGGGGGCATCCTGCCGTCGGGGGACCTGTTCGCGACCATCATGTTCTCCAAGGTCCCGGTGGGGGCGAAGGTGGCCGATCTGTTCCGCCCCCTCACGCTGAGCGTGAAGATTGCGCTGCTCCAGCACGATGGTGCTTCCGTATTCGCCTGAACTGATTCTCTCGCCCTGCCGGCGGGAGGTTTGATGCCGTGAGCGACGGAACGAACAAGCGCATCACTCAGCTGGAGTCGGAGCTGGCCGCGCTGCATCAACTCCTGGACGTGCAGGAGCAGACCGTGCTCGAGCAGTCGTGCAACCTCGAGCGCACGCTGCGCGAGCTGCAGGCGGCCCGGGACGACCTGGAGCGGCGCGTCGAGGAGCGCACGGCCGAGCTGTCCCATTCGAACGAGCAGCTCATCGCGGCGAAGGCCGCGGCCGATCGCGCCAACCAGTCCAAGAGCGAATTCCTGGCCAACGTGAGCCACGAGATCCGGACCCCGCTCAACGGGATCATCGGAATGACCGGCTTCCTGCTCGAGAGCGAGCTGGATCAGGATCAGGTCTCCTGTGCCGAGACGGTGCGCACGTGCGGCGAGGCGCTGCTGACCCTCATCAACGACATCCTGGACTTCTCCAAGATCGAGGCGGGGAAGCTGGAGATCGAGACTCTCGACTTCGACCTGCGCTCCGCTGTCGACGACGTCATCGACATCCTCGTCAGCGGGGCCGCCGAGAAGGGGATCGAGCTCTCGGTCTACATCGATCCGGAGTCCCCCGTTCTGCTGCGTGGCGACGCCGGCCGGCTGCGTCAGGTGCTCATCAACCTCATCGGCAACGCCATCAAGTTCACCTCCGAGGGCGAGGTCGCAGTGCGCGTCGCGCCCGAGAGGATCGACGAGGGCAGGGCGAAGTTGCGTTTCTCGATCCGCGATACCGGTATCGGCATTCCCGCCGACCGGGTGGACCAGCTGTTCCATCCGTTCACCCAGGTCGACGCCTCCACCACGCGCCACTTCGGCGGCACCGGGCTCGGGCTGGCGATCTCCCGCCGGATCGCGAGGCTCCTCGGGGGCGACATCGAGGTGGAGAGCACCCCGGGCGAGGGTTCGACGTTCCGGCTCACGGCCACGTTCGAAACGCGGACCTCGGACTCCCCGTCGGATGCTGCCGGCCCCCTGGGCGTCGAGACCGCGCGCGTGCTGGTCGTCGATGGACACACGACGAATCGCCATATTCTCACGAGCTACCTGGCCACGTGGGGCTGCCGCGTCGACGAGGCGACGTCCGTGGCCGAGGCCCTGGCCTGTCTGCGGCAAGCTGGGGGCGCTGGGGAGCGGTACGGCCTGGTGATCCTCGATCGCCGGCTCCTGGACGATGAGGCCCAGGATCGGGTGCGGGAGCTGCGGAACGGCGTCGGGTCCGGAGGTCCGGCCCTGGTGCTGATGTTCGGGGCCGAGGAACGCGAGGACTCCTCCGAGGCCCAGGATTTGGGTGCGGTCGCGCACCTCACCAAGCCGGTGCGGCAGTCCGACCTCTACGACTGCCTGCAGATCGTCAAGTCGGGATCCCTGCCCCGCCGGCCGGTCCCCCGGCGGGAGCACGTCGCTTGGGACGACCTGCAGGGGCTCAGCGAGCGTCATCTGCGCATCCTGGTGGCCGAGGACAACGCCATCAACCAGAAGGTGGCCCTGCGCATGCTCGACAAGATGGGCTGCCAGGCCGATGCCGTCGCCAATGGTCTGGAGGTCCTCGAGCTCCTGACGCGCGTGGACTACGACCTGATCCTGATGGACTGCCAGATGCCGGAGCTGGACGGGTACGCGACGAGCCGCGCGATCCGCGACCTGAGCACGGACGTTCGGGATCACGCCATCCCCATCATCGCGGTGACCGCGAGCGCTATGAAGGGGGACCGGGAGCACTGCCTGGCGGCTGGGATGAACGACTACGTGCCGAAGCCCCTGCGCCCCGACGAGCTCTTCGGTGCGATGTGGAAGTGCCTGGGAGACGCCGGGGGTTGAGCGTACGATGGCGGACATGAGCGGTCGCACACGACTCCTCTGTTCGCTCGGCCTGTTCGCCCTCGCGGCCTGTGGCGGGGACGGCGGTGGCCCAGAGCCCTCCTCGGGCCCACCGCTCACCCCGGCGCTCTCCGACCTGTTGCGGACTCCACTGCACCAGAAACAGCCAGCCGATCCGATTCGCTTCACGCTCGACTGGCCCTCCTCCGCGCTCCAGGTCGAGGAGATCTCCTGGAAGGAGATGCCCGACAAGCCGTCCGTGTGCGTGGAATTCGGGTACGGCTTGCACCTGGAGGAGGACGTCGACCTGTGGATTCTGAAGAGGCGCGATCTCCACATCGACGCAGTGAACGGCACTCCGTTCTTCATCCTGCCGGAGAACGTCCGCTCCAGCATGCTCGGAGGCCTGCAGTATCCCGGTCTCGCAGTACTCGCCGATGGCACTCACGGCGGCCTGGTCGACTTCGAGGGCTACGTTGCGTCCTTGCCACAGACCCTGTCGAAGCTGGGGGTCGACAGGCGGATGACGAATCAGATCGTGGCCACGTCACGCCTGCCACAGTTTCGCGGCCTGGTCGAACAGAAGTCCGGCGACGCCTGGCGCTGCTGGGTCGAGACGTGGCTCGAGTTGGAGATCGGTCCCGGGGAGGAGAAGACCTTCGTAGAGCCCATGGAGGTCGCGCCGGGCATCGACTCGGACGTCGCTTGCTGCCTGCGCGTCCACGGCTACGTCGAGGAGCCGCCGGGTCACGTGCTGCTCTCGGCGGAGATCACCATGGGGTTCCAATCGGGTCAGTTGCTCGACCTCCTGAAAGGGCTGGCCAAGCCGATGGACGTGCCGGCGCCACCGGAGGCCGACCTCGCCGGGATGTCGTTTACCAGCGCGACTCGGGTGGTCCTCGTGACCGATCCCCGCACCCTCGTTCCTCACCGTGCCACTACCGAGCGCGTGATCCGAATGGAAGGCGCAGGCGGAGAAGGTGGCATCCGAAGAGAGGCGCGGGAGTGGCGCTTCACCATCCGGTAGGCTGCGGATCGCCGGGGCCTGCGGACTAGCTCCTCACCAGCAGAAGCTCCTTCTGCGGCTGCGACAGGAAGCGCGCGCCGTCGGCTTCGATGACGACCACCTCTTCCATCGTCGCCACCCCGTAACCCGGTACGTTGACACTGGGCTCGAGGGTGAAGCACTGCCCCTCCTCCACCACGGCGTGTGCGCGATCACCGTAGCGTTCCCACTCCGGACACAACAGCCCAGCCCCGTCGTGCGCCAGCCGGCCGATCTGGTGGCCCAGAGCGTGGGCGTAGTCGTCGAAACCGTTGGAGCGGATGTAGTCGCGCGCCACGGCGTCGACGTCCTTGCCGATCACACCCGGGCGCAGGTACTCCGCGGCGCGCTGGATCGCGTCACGCTCGGTCGCGAAGGCCTCGAGCACCAGCTCCGGCGGGGTCTGCTCGTCGGGGCGCAGGCAATACCAGGTGCGCTGCAGGTCGGAGCAGTACTCCTGCCAGCGCATGCCGAAGTCGACGCTTATCAGGTGCCCCGGCTCCATCACGCGCTCGGAGGGGCCGTTGTGTCCGCGTACCGCCTCGGGGCCGGTGAAGACCGCCGGGCACATCTCCTCGCCCCAGGCGCACGCGAGACCCTTGCCCACGCGGATCTCGGTCATGATGGCGGCGATCTCTTGCTCGCTCAGCCCGACGTGCAGGCGTGCGTGCAGCTGCTCGAAGAGGTCGACCGTCTCCTCGCAAGCGCGGGCGATCCGCTCCACCTCGGCCGCGATCTTCCGGCCGCGCAGGCGAGAGATGACCGGCTCGGCCGAGATCAGCCGCTCCCCGAAGGGAGTCTCCCCCAGGATCCTCCTCAGAAGGAGGTACTGACCGTGAGTCAGGCCGTCCGACATCTCGTCCTCGAGCGAGTAGTCGATCGCGATGCTGCGCGGGGCCAGGCGGCGCAGCTGCTCGTGCAAGGGAGCGGTGATCCCCTCGACGTAGCCGATGATCTCGTCGAAGTGACCCATCGTCTCGTGGGGCCCCGAGTCGAGCGAACCCATGATGGCGATCCGCTCACCGGTCCGAGAGATCAGGAACGCGGCGTTCCAGACGACGTCTCCACCGACGATGAGGTCGATGCAGGGGTCGTGGACCGCCGATGACTCCCGTGTGAAGATCATCCACAGGTCGACATCCAGCTCGTTCAGAATCGCTACCGCTTGCTCCAGCTTGGCTCGGATCATCACTCCTCCACCGGTTGGAGAGGAGTGTACAGGCAGGTGACCGGCTCCACCGATCTTCCGAGCCTTCTCAGGGCGGATTCCGGGACCTCTCGAGCACACTCGACCCAGCTTCGGCTGCCCGAGATTCAGGCGAGAACAGAGGAGTATCCCTGTCAGGGGCAGAAGGTGATGCTCAGCCCATTGGAGAGATTGAAGGCAGAAGCAGGGTCCCGATACCAGTACTGGAAGTTCCAGGTCGCTCCCGCGCTGATCACTCCTGGGCCGGAACCGACCGGCGGAGCATTCCAGTCGATCGTCTTCGCCGCGACTCCCGAGGCATCACTCTTGGTCGCGGGTACCAGGCGGAAGAGACCCAGACCTCCGCCGTCGACGCAGAGGTAGCCCGCGCCGAGCGGCGTGGAGGCGGTGGCGGGGCCGTAAAAGAACAGGCCGTACTGATCCGGTACGCAGCCGGTCGCCAGCAGGGTCAGATCCTGATCGGAGACGGCGGTCGAGCCCTGCATGGAGATCAGCGCGCCTGGCCCAACTGAGTTCGGCGCGCTGATGCAGTAGTTGCTCACGCTGTCCGGGCCGGAGAATGAGAACTGGGTGATGCCCACTACGATGGTCCACTCGTCGTCCATGGTCACGTCCAGGGACTTGATCCTCACCTCGAGGGAGGTCGCCGCAGTCGGATCCAGATCGGCGGCTCCGGTGGGCAGGTAGAGCCCGTTCAGCAGCGCGAGCGGAGCCGAGTCATCCTCGAGGGTCACCTTGATCTCGTTCACGACCGGACCGGAACCAGGGGTGAGGGCGCCGGAGAATTCGATGTAGTCGTCATCGGCAACGGCGGTGTGCACCCGGCAGCTCTGCACAGTCGGTGCGCATTCGACCACCACGTCACTCGCCAACGATCCGGCGTTGGCCTCTATGTCCCATTTGAACGTACCGCTCGTGACCGTGTTGCGTAGCGCGCCCGTGCCGAAGGAGAAGCAGTACTGGGACCCAAGATCGCTGGACGCTTCGGGACAGGCGCTGTAGAAGAACGACCCGCTCACGGGCATGCCCAGGGTGACGGGAGGAGCCACGGAGTAATCGTCGATGATCTCGACGATGGTCCCGCGGTAGGTGCCGGTGACCAGTCCCTGCGCTCGGGCCGGTGCGATGCCCACAGCCAAGAAGATCGAGACCACGCAGGCAGGCAGTACCAGTCCAATCATCGTGTACCCTTCCTGGTACCTGGACGAGGGTGTTGTCGTGTGCGGCTGCCGCCGCTCACGCTCCTTCATACCCCACAGCTCGGAATCTGGCAACGCAGCGCCTACCGGGCGAGAAGCGCATGCAGTGTCCGCCACCAGGTGCGAAGGCCATGTCGAGCTCCCGGGTTCGTGCACTGACGCCGGCTCGAGTTCCGCCAAGGGTGAGCGCTATCGAATCCGCACCCAGCCCGACTAGCGCCTGCGCGTCAGCTCCACGCGCAGCTCGGTTCGACGTTCGCGGAGCTCGATTCTCGTGCGATGCAACCTGAAGCCGTCGCGCCGCACTGTGAGGTCGTAGGCGCGCAGCGGGACGTCATCACGCGCGTACGCCCCCCCGCGATCGCGACTGCGGCCGCGGCCTCGCCGCCAGCGGCGCTCCTCCGGGATCGGCAGCGGTCCCCGCTCCGCGCCGGCACCGCCCTCGGAGAGCGGGAGCGCATGCAGTACGACCGTAGCTCCACGCAGGGGGTTGCCGTCGGGGTCGACGACGCTCACGCGAAGGTCGCCGGCGCGCCACAGGGCGAAGGTCCCGAGCTCTGCGTGGCTACCCGGCGTGTAGATGCGCGCTTCGGTTCGGATCGTCTCGTACCCCGAAGCCTCCAGTTCGAGGCTGGCCTCGCCTGGTCGCATGCCCTGCAAGTCGAATCGGCGACCCTGCATGAGCAGGACGCCGCCGCGTGCTCCGTCGATGCGCAGGTTCGGAATCGCGGCGCCGGTCGCAGCGTCGAGAACCTCCCCGCCCACGCTGGCAGGGAGCTCGAGGGGGCCGCAATGCGCCACGAGGACGAGCTCCTCCCGACTCGGGATCTCGACCAGCTGCTCCTCATCGGGAGCGGAGAGACGCCACTCGGCGTCGCGCAGCTCGACCTGGTACGTCCCCGGAGCGAGCCGCTCGAGGCGGAAACGGCCGAACTCGTCCGTCCGATCGGAGCGGGAGCTGCGCCGGTTCCGCTGCAGTCGCAGCCGGACGACGACGTCGGCCACGGCGCGCCCGGCCTCGTCGACGACTCGACCGTGCGCAGTCGGCGAGGTGGACAGACGCAGCTCCAGGGGCTCCTCCAATGAGCGCTCGTTCAGGCGCACGCGCCTGCGGTCGTAGTCATGGTGGGACGCGACGACGCTCCCCTGCCCGCGCACCGCGCCGTGCAGTACGAACGACCCGCTCTCGCCCGTCTCGACCTCGTCGATCGTCTGCCACTCCGAGAGGAGTTCGCGCACGAGTTCGACGCGCGCGCCGGGAATCGGCGCACCCTCTTCGTCGGTGACCCGTCCGGTCACCGCTGTGCTCGCGACCAGCGCCAGCTCCACGTCCTCGACGCTCTGACCTGGAGCGAGCCGATCGAGGCGCAGGGAAGCTGGACCCTCGGGCTCCGCGTCCTCGGGATCGGGCAGGGCGAAGAGATACAACCGCTCGGTCGACGGAACGCGGTCGAGCACGAATCTCCCGTCCGCACCCGTCCAAGCGTGAACCGTCTCGTCGAGCGCCTCGAGCCCCCTTCTGCGCACGTCCTCGAACAGGCCACGCCGGAGGTTGCGGTCCCGGTCGGTGAGCACGCCGACGATCGCCGTCGCGGGCGCACCGAGCGACGTACGCACGATACCCGCAATGCGCGCGGGTTCGGGAAAGACGACGAGCACCTCGTCCTGTGGTCCGAGCGACGACACGCTTTCGTTCAGTCGGCGGCGCGCCCCCCACGGCGAGCGAACGTCGAGCTCGGCCGTCCCTTCCGCCAGACCGGCGACGGTGAAGCGGCCCTCGTCATCCGTCTCGGCGTCGCGATTGGAGAGCCGCTCGACGCCGTCATCGATACCCTGGATCTCGCATTGGACCGACACACGGGCACGCGCGACCGGGCGGCGCGCGTCGCCTTCGACCACTTGGCCGCTCAAGCCGAGTCCAGAGGGCACTTCGAGGGTCACGATGGTCGTGGTAGGAGGTCGCACGAGCACGCCCTCCTTGAAGACGAGCGGTCCGTGACCGCCGACGACGCCGATGCCGTACAGGCCTGGAGCAAGGTCGTCGAATCCGAACGCGAGCTCGCCATCCGGCGTCGTGCGCGCCAAGGGCTCATCGTCGAATTCGCGGCTCGAGCTGGACCAGAGCGCGACCTGGGAATCTCCCGCCGCCGCACCCGGCCCCCGCAAGGCTCCGCGTATCGAACCGCTCGGATCGAGCCGCAGGACGCGTCCGGGGGAGAGGTCCGGGCGTGCTTCGCGCAGGTCGACGTACGAGTCGTGCGCGACCAGCAGCGTGAGGTCGGGGTCTCGAGACGCCCAGATCGAAAACTCGCCTGCGTCGCCGGTGATCGCCTCCACCCTCTCCCCGTCGCGCTGAAGGCGCACGACCGCGTTCGCGAGGGGAGCTCCGCTGAGCGCGTCCTCGACGCGACCGTCCCATTGGGCCCAGGCGGAATCGGCCGTGGCCGCGACCGCGCTTCTCTGCGCTTCGCGCTCCGGGGAGGACTCTGCGCTCTGTACGATCGCGAGGTCCTCGCGCCCGGCAACGCCGTCGGCCTCCGCCACCGCTCCGACCAGCGGCCTCGCCTGCAGGCCCGGTGCATCGAGCACGCTCGCCATGTGGGCGACGACGAACGCGACGGAAAGCGCCAGGGCGAGCGCGACGATGAGTATGAGTCGTCGAGACATGTCGTCCGTACTTCGCAGCGTAGCGGCGCAGCGGATCTTCAGCGAGGGCGTGCACAGACCTTACGCACCGCCAAGGCGTCTCGAGCGGCAGAGCCTGCGAGGGCCGTGGACCCGTTCACCCTCTTGACGAGAGCTTTGCTACCGGGGCGAGAAGCGCATGCAGTGGCCACCACCAGGTGCGAGGGTCACGTCGAGCGTGTCCTCGCCGGTCACCTCGAGCCGGCGTACCCGATAGGCTTCGCGGTTCTCGAGATAGTGCGCGTCGGGGGCATCCTCGTAGAGGGTGGCGCTGTAGGGGCGTCCAGGCCCCAAGAAGTCCAGGGGAATGCGCAGTGTGCGCGCCTCTTCATTGGTGGCCGAAGCCACGAACCACTCACTGCCGTGCCGACGTGCGGTGACGATGAACTCGCCGATCGCGCCCTGCAGGATGCGCGTCTCGGCCCAGGTCATGGGCAAGGCGCTCAGGAACTCGAAGAGGTCGGCGCGGGCCTCGTAGGCCTCGGGGCAGTCCGGGAGGATGGCCAGCCCGGAGAAGGTGATCATCACTCGAGCGGTCTCGGCGACGATCGTCGAGGGCACTTCGGTGAAGACCTTGGGGCGCTGCGCAACCACCTCCTCCAGGGTGTACAGCCCGTTGCACATGTCGAGCGGCCCAGCGAGCATGTTGACGAACACCTGCTCGCAGAATCCGCTGGGGCTGAAGGCGCGCAGGGCGTCGGACTGGGAGTGGCAGAACTCGCGTGCGACGCAGTTGGGCCAGGTACGGCGGTCGCCCGAGGGAACGACGGGGCCGTCGTGGAAGTCGCAGAGCAAGCGGTGCTGGGCGCAGAGTTCGATGATCTCGCGCGTCTCGAGCACCTTCTGTTGGCCGCCTCCCGCCATGAATCCGTACTTGATGCCGGCCGCGCCCCAGCGCTCGTACAGGGCGAGCGTCTCTTCGAAGGGGAACTTGCGACGGGCGATGTCGTTGAAGTAGAGGATGATGCCCACGCCTCGCTCTCGGCCGTAGCGAATCAGCTCGGGCACGTCGATCGGGTCGTCCCAGTCCTCCGGCGGGGCTTGCGGAACGAGCTGGGGATGCTGGGGGTCGGGCTGCACGAGCAGGTAGTCGCGACAGGTCCTGGGGTCCGAAGCCTCGTCGAATTCGAGGCCGTACCATCCCGCGTCGAGGACGAGGTAGCGGATGCCGTGCTGCGCAGCGAAGCTCACCTGTCTGCGCCAGCTGGGCATGTCCAGCCCGTAGGTGAAGCCGTCGTCCGTTGTCGCTCCCCAGGCCCGCCAGTCCCACATCGCCAACCCCGGCTCGATCCAACTGCTGTCCTCGAGCGCGCAGGGCGGGTTCAGGCAGTAGGTGACCGGCGAGACGAGCAGGTCGCCGGCCTCACGGCCCACGAGGACGACGCGCCAGGAGGTGGCCGCGCCACTGGGCAGGCTCGAGGCGGGGAAGGTCGCTCGGAAGGCGAAGGGGCCAGCCTCGCTCGGCACGAGCGCGAAGGGTGCGTGGTCGAAGACCGCCGCCTCGAGCACGGCCGCATGGGTACCGCCGGGGGTGCGCAGAGTCAGTGGCAGACGCGCGCCTCGCCCCTGGCCGCTCCGGAATGCACTCAGGGGCTGCGGGCCGAGCGGATCGTGCTCACCGGCGTAGCTCCAGCCGGTGTAGTCCCCCGCGAAGCAGAACTCGGTACAGTCGTCCGCCAGGTCGACCGCCTTCCCCCAGCCGCCGTCGTGTGGCAACACGTAGCGCAGACCGACGCCGGCGTCGTAGGCACGCAACTCGACCACCAGCTTCCTGCGCTCGCCGTCGACCTCGCGCAGCTCCCAGCGGAGTCCGTTGTAGTGGTCGGCGTACTCGGCGCATTTGCCCCAAGCGGTCGGAACGCTCTCGCGGACGCTCGACCGGACCGTCCCGATCGTCTCCAAGGCGCCGAGCTCCCCTCGCTCCGGCCGGAACCCCAGGTGGCCCGGATCGAGAAGCGGCTCCCCCAGCCAGTCCATCTGCCAAGTGGGCACGCCGTCGACCAGCTGCAGCTCCACCACCAGCTCTCCGTCCGGGCTGCGAAGATCCAGCGACTGGGTGGCGGCCAGGAGCGGTGCCCCTACGAGGTGGAGAGCGAGGCCGAGCACGGAGCGCCCCTCAACGCCCCTCCGGGCGCTCCGGATCGAAGCCCGGGTTCTTCTGGGGCATGCGAGCCCCGGTGTCCGCGCGCCAGGCGACCAGGCGGGCGTGAAGGTCGGCGACGAGATCGGGGTGCTCGGCGGCAACGTCACGCCGCTCACCGAGGTCCGTGGCGAGGTCGAAGAGCTCGAGCTGGCCGTCCTCGTACCACTCGATCAGCTTCCAGTTCCCGGCGCGGATGGCGCCGGCCGGGGCGCCCCCCTGGTTGCCGTAGTGCGGGTAGTGCCAGAAGATCGCGTCGCGTTCCAGCTCCTGCTTCCCGCTGAGCAGCGGCACGAGGCTCACGCCGTCGCCGCGTTGCCCAGGCCGCCCTGGTACACCCACCATTTCGAGGATCGTCGGGTAGAAGTCCGTGCTCGTGACCGGTACGGAGCAGACGCCGTTCGGCTCCGTCATACCGGGCCAACGGATGATCATCGGCTCGCGGATGCCGCCCTCGTAGATCCAACCCTTGCCCGCGCGCAGGGGGAGGTTCGAGGTCGGGTGCCCTTCGGAGGTGGAGAGACCGCCGTTGTCGGACATGAAGATCACGATCGTATCGTCGGCGATCCCGAGGCGCTCGATGGCGGCGAGCACCTTGCCGACGGCGCGGTCCATCGACTCGACCATGCCCGCGTACACGGCATGCTCCTGGACGTGGCGCACCTTGCGACGGTGTTCCTGCCCCCACTCGGCTTCGAGACCGCGCTCCGACTTGCGCTGGCGGTACTTCTCCTGAAGATCCTGCGGGCACATCAGCGGCGTATGGACCGAGTAGAAGGAGAGGTAGGCGAAGAAGGGCGCTTCCTTCTGCTCCTCGATGAAGCGCACGGTCTCCGTCGCGAGGCGATCGGGCAGGTGCTCGCCGGCGGGACCGTCCTCGAGGCGCGGATTGCCGTAGGGCGAGAAGTACTTGTCACCGCCGTAGGGGCCACCTCGGGTTATTCCACCTCTGTTGACGTCGAAGCCCTGGTCCTCGGGCCAATGACCCTCCGGACCGAGGTGCCACTTGCCGGCGAAGAAGGTGGCGTAGCCCGCCTCCTCGAGGGCCTCCGCGAGAGTCACCTCCTCATGGGCGAGCCGGTCCTCGTACGCCGCCGGGAGCAGCCGTGTGTTGCGTTGCCACCGTTCCGGCTGCCGGGCCCCGAAGTAGTCCGTGGTCGCCAGCCGTGCCGGGTACTTCCCGGTCAGGATGCTGGCCCGCGTCGGGGAGCAGACCGGGCAAGCCGCATAGGCATCGGTGAAGCGCTGACCGCTCGCTGCGAGGCGATCGACGTTGGGCGTGTCGTAGAAGCCGCTTCCATAGCAGCCGAGATCGGCCCAGCCGAGATCGTCCACGAGGAAGAAGACCACGTTGGGCGGCCTGGGCTCGGGCCGCTGTTCTTCGAGAGGCAGCGAGGCGGCAGTGCTCACCAGCAGCAAGGAGAGGCAGACCGTCTGGGGGAAGTTGCGCATGCTGAGCACCATACTCGGAGCTCCAAGAAGATTGGAGCCTCGGGGCGTAGGGTCCACGAGACGTGTCTGGGCTCGAGGATAGGCTCCTCGCGTAGCTGTCGCGGGTGTTCGGTCCATTGCACTGGCAAGGAGTTGGTGGAATGCTCACCAGTAGCGCAAATGACTGACCCGAGCGAGAGGGGTTGCCTCCGCGCAATCCTGTGGATAGCCCTGGGCCTGTCGATCGTGGCAGGCGTCACGTGGTTGATCACTGCGTGGTTGTTCCGGGATGCGCTCCTGCTCCGTGGGCTCGATTCCGAAGACGTACGGTTCGTGAGTCGGGACGTGACGTTGGCTGGCACGCTCGTGCTCCCGGGCGACACGGAGCCCGTTGCGGTGCTGGTCGTGATCCACGGCTCGGGGAGGCAGAAGCGCCTGCTGCCTCTGGCCGCTGCACTCGCTCGGGGTGGAGTGGCGGTGTTCACCTACGACAAGCGCGGTGTCGGCGACTCGGGCGGGACTTTCGGCGGCACGCACGGCATGGCGGCGGAGATCAGCCCCGTCAATCTGAGCGTGCTGGCCGACGATGCCGCGGCCGCCGCGGCCCTCGTCGCGCGGCATCCGCAGACGTCGGGGCTTCCGGTGGGTTTGCTCGGCCTCAGTCAAGGGGGGTGGATCGGACCGCTGGCTGCCGTGCGCGCCCCCGAGGTCGTGTTCATGACGTACTGGGCCGGCCCCATCTGCACCGCCAGCGAGGAGCTGCACTTCAGCGACCTCGCCGAAGACGTGCCCGACTTCTGGGAGCATCACACGCAAGCTGATGTGGACGCGCACATGCGCTCGGTGCGCAGCCGGCCCGACGACTTCGATCCTCGCGACAGCCTCTCGAGGCTCTCGATTCCCGGCCTGTGGTTGTTCGGCGGACGCGACCAGAGCATCCCCGTCGCGCTCTCGGTGCGCCGCATCGACGGGATGAGATCGGTCGGCCACCACCGGTTCGAGTACCGGGTCTATCCTGCGCTGGGCCACGCCGACATCGATGAGGGAGTGCTGCGGGACCTCGCCGACTGGATCAAGGCGAACGCCGGGTCATGACGCATGGGGGGGGCCGAGTAGTCGGGCCCTTCGGGATCGGCTCCGCGGCGACGCACTACGTGGTCTTCTGGTGAGCCGCAGGTCAGTCGAATCCGTGTCGGGCACGGCGAGACTGGATACAATCCCGGGCTGGACGATCTCCCGGGGGAGTCGACGAGGCCGTCGAGTGGCCGAGCCGCCGGTGGATCGCCTGGCGAGCAGGGTGAGCGCCCGAGGCCCATCGGCTCGCGGTGGGCGCGGGGACCGGGAGAAGGTATGAGAGTCTTCCTTTCGACTGCGATCGCGACAGTCCTCGCCGGCTCGACGGGGCTCGCACAGGAGGAACCGCCCGAGGTCTCCGTCGACGACTCGATCGTCGTGGAGCTCACCGGCGACGGGCCGACGCTCGAGGGGCACGGCCCTTGCCGGGTCTTCCATTGCACGAGCGACTTCGAGGGAATGCTCTTCGTCTGGGCGGTGTCGGACGAGGTGGATCCCTTCCTCCGCATCACCGCGGCGGACGACACGCTGCTCGGAGAGAACGACAACTCCGGGCCGGGCAACTCGCCGTTGCTGAGGATCCCCGTACGGGAGGGGACAGAGCTACGCATCACCGCAGCGAGCTCGCCCGCCGGCGGGACGGGATTCCTCGAGCTGCGCACGGTCCCCGTGCCGGAGACCGAGGAGACCCGTGCCGCGGCGGAGGAGGCGCTCTCCCGGGACGAGGAGCTGGAGCGCCTGATCGAGACGCAAGAGCTCGAGGCCGCGCGCTCGCTGCTGACCAGGACCTGGGAGGAGCTGTCCCGCGTGCCGGGGGGCGAGCTCTCGGGCGAGGTCGGCGAGGCCTGTTGGTCGATCGGCTTCACCGCCTTCAAGCTGGATGAGGTCTCGCTCGCCTCGGCCGCCTGGCGACGTTCGCTGGAGTACTTCCAGCGTGTTCTGCCCGAGGATCACCGCACGTTGATCCGAGCTCACAGCAATCTGGGCTACACGCTGCTCCACCTGGGCGAGCTCTCGGAGGCGCGTGAGCAACTGGAGCTCGCGGTCGCCTCCTGCGAGCGTGCACTCCCCGAGAGGCACGAGTACCTCCGCCAAGCTCGACAGAACCTGGCCGCGACGCTCATCGAGCTGGGTGACCTCGAACGAGCCCGGGTGCTGCAGGAGGAGACGGTCGAGATCCTGGAGCGCACGCTGCCGGAGCAGCATGTCGAGACCCTGGCAGCGCGGAAGAAACTCGGGGTGATTCTCGCCACCCAAGGCGAGCTCGAGAGCGCCAAAGCGCTCCTCCAGGAGGTTCGCGATGCCATGCAGCGGGTCCTACCCGCGGACGATCCGGAGCTCCTGCATGCCCGGGACACGCTCGCCCTGGTCCTGCGCGAGCTGGGCGATCTCGGTAGCGCACACACGATTGTCAGCGCCGTCCTCGAGGACCTCGAGCGTACCCTGCCCGAGGACGATCGCGAGATCCTGCGGGTCAAGGGCAACCTGGCCGTGATCCGGGGCGAGCTGGGAGACCTCGAGGGATCGCGCAGGATGAGGGAGGAGGTCCTCGCGACCATCAGTCGGACCTTGGGCTTGGACCACCACGAGGTCCTGGCCCATCGAGTCAACTTCGGGGGGGTCCTGGTCAAGATGGGGGACTTCCAGGGCGCCAGGGAGGTCTACGAGGCCGTGCTCGAGGACTTCGAGGGTCGACTCGACGACGACCACACCTTCCTGATCCTGGCGCGGGAGTCCCTGGCCGGGTGTCTGCGCAACCTCGGCGAACACGAGGGCGCCAGGGAACTGTACGAGGCAGTGGTCGCGGCCTACGAGCGGACGCGGCCGGAGGATCACCTGGATGTCCTGCAGACCCGTGTGAAACTCGCCGCGCTCGAGGCCGACCAGGAGAGTCCCCAGCGTGCCGCGCAGCTGTACGAGGAGTTGGTCGAGGTCATCGCCGGCAGGCTTCCGGCCGATCATCCCCTCGTCCTTCAGGCCCGTCAGTCGCTGGGCTGGCGGCTCGAGCAGAATGGAGAGCTGGAGCGTGCCAGGGATCAGTACGAGCTGGCGTTGAAGGTGCGCGAGCGAATCCTGCCCGAAGGCCACCCCGATCGCCTCGATCTCAGACACTTGCTCGCCCGCCTCCACGTGAGGTTCGACGAAGCCGGCCGGGCGAGGGAGCTGATCGCAGCGCAGCACAGCGATCTCCTGATCCACCTGCGGTCCGCCTTCCTCAGTCCGCCGCGGGAGGCCCGGGTGATCTCGGAAGACCTCATTTCCCGCCTGTCCCTGATCCTGTACCTGAACCGAACGGCGGATCCGGCCGAGCGGGACGAGGAACGGATCTTCGCGCTCCTGGAGACACGCCGTCACCTGGTGACGTACACCCCCACCGCGCGGGAGGCGAGTGACGAGAAGCTGCGCGATCTCCGCGCCCGGCTCTCCCGGTGCCGCGCTGAGCTCAGCGAGCTGGTGCTCGCCGGTCCAGCCGAGGAAGAGGCGATGGAGGACTGGCGCGGGACCATCGCCCGTGTCTCCCTGGAGCGCAATCGGCTCGAATTCGCGCTGCGCGACGCACTGGGTGACGTCGGCGACGCGGAGGTGGTGATCCACGCGGACGCGGTGGCCCGGGCCCTGGCCCCGGGCGCCCTGGCGATCGGATACCACCGGTACGAGCACCGGGACCTCGACGAGGCGCGCTGTCCCGTCGCCGACGGCGACCACCTGCTGGCGCTGGTGGTGAGCTCGGACGGCGCGGTCCGGCGCGTCGAGCTGGGGCCGGTGGAAGCGATCGAGGAGCTCGTCCGAGCCTGGCGAGCGGCGACTGGAAAGCCGCTGGAGCGCGGGATCCTCCCCGAGTCCGCCGAGGCGGGGGAGGAGGAACAGGGACGTGAGCTGCGAGCGACCCTCTTCGATCCGATCCTGAAGCAGGTGGGAGGACTCCCGGAGGGAGGCAGGCTCCACGTCTGTCTCGACGATCTCCTGCACCTGGTTCCGCTCGATGCCTTGCCACTGGACGAGGATGGGCAACGCGTCGGGGATCGCTACCGAGTGCAGAACGAGATCAGCTTTGCGAGGCTGGTCTCGCCCCGCCCCGCCGCCGAGGGTGAGGGAATGCTGCTCGTGGGAGACGTCGCGTTCGACGCACAGCTGGTTCCCGACATGGTGCCGGAAGGCCTGCACGCGCCGGCCGCGCCGACGCGCAGCCAGGCTCGGGGGCCGATCCTCGGGAGCTGGCCCCGGCTGCTGGGAACCAAGGGAGAGGTGGCGCTGCTCTCGATGCTCTATCAGGAGAGCTCCGAGGCGGCGCCGCAGCTCCTCTCGCGCGAGAAGGCCACCAAGGCCGCGCTCTTCGACGGGGTGCGGGGCAAGCGCTTCCTGCACCTGGCGACGCACGGCTGGTTCGCGCCGGAGACGGTGTTCTCGGTGGCTGACGAGGCACAACGGGCAGCGGGAGCCTCCCGGTCTCGGGTGCGGGAGACGGTCGAGGGCTTCGCCCCGATGACCCTCTGCGGCCTCTGCCTGGCCGGCGCCAATCAGGGACACGACGCGCTGGGCCGTGTGCCCGGGCTCCTGACAGCCGAGGAGCTGTGCGCGTTCGACCTGTCCGCATGCCGGCTGGCGGTGCTCAGCGCCTGCCAGACGAACGTCGGCATCGCCCGCGCGGGACAGGGGATCCTCTCCCTGCAGTCGGCGCTGCACGCCGCCGGGGCGAGGTCGGCGATCACCTCGCTGTGGCGGGTGCCCGACGTGTTCACCATGGAGCTGATGACCGCCTTCTACGAGGGGATCTGGTCCAAGGGCCTCGGGATGTCGGAGGCTCTCTGGGAGGCCAAGAGAATGATGCGCGAGCAAGGCCATCCCGTCTCGGCGTGGGCCGGCTGGGTGCTCACCGGTGATACCGACTGAGGGTACGGACCGGGCAAACCGTCAACAGGGCGGCCCTAGGTGCTGCCGGCACAGGGGCCTAGCCGTGAGGGTAATCCAGCCCGGAGACCGGCTTCCCCAGCAGCCTGCACATCGCGGCGATCTGGCCCTGGTGATGGAAGAAGTGTGTCAGCGTGCGCATGAAGACCTGGGCGGGTATCAGTACGCGTTCACTCCCCCCCCAGGTCTGCATGGGGCGAGGCGTGTTCAGCTCCTCCTCCGAGGACGCGCGCAGGTACTCCAAGGTCGCCGAGTCGACCTCCTGGCGGTAGTCCTCGAGGGATGCGATCGTGGGGTAGTCAGGATCGTCCTCCTCGGCGTCGATGCGTCCCTTCAGCACACCGATCCAGTACTTCTGCGCACCGATCTCGTGGTGTAGCTGCAGCCGAACGCTGGCGTAGCCGAAGCCCTCCAGTTCGCGATTCAGCTCATCGCTGCTGAGCTGACGGCAGTGCGTCAACAGCTCCTTCAGGCAGCCGTGGGCACGTTCGTGCAGTTCGATCAATGCTTCGCTCGTGTGCATGCGTCATTCCTGTCGTCGATGTGAGCGTGATCGTAGCTGGGCCCTACGGGTCCGTGATCGCCTGCGCGACGATGTCACCCAGGACGTGCCAGGGCCTCGAACCCTGCCCGGACGCCTGGGTCATCTAGAACCGCTGCGCCTGGACCGGCTTGTTCCCCAGGATCCCGTCGATCCGTTCCAGCACCTCGGGGGTGAGCTTCGGGACGACCTCATGCGCACCCAGGTTCTCCTCGAGCTGCTCGCGGCGCGAGGCGCCGAGGATGACCGTGCTGACGTTCGGGTTCACCAGGCACCAGGCGATCGCGAGGGTGGCGAGGGACGCGCCGAGGTCGCGGGCGAGGGGCTCGAGCTCGATCGCCTTCTGGATCTTCGCCCGCCCCTCGTCGCTCTCGAACTGCTCGCGGAGCCAGCCGTAGCCGTCCAGGCCGATGCGCGTGCCCTGCGGGATGCCGTCGCGGTACTTGCCGGTGAGGATCCCCGAGGCCAGCGGTGACCAGATCGTCGTGCCCAGGCCGAGAGTCTCGTAGAGCTGGGCGTACTCCCGCTCGACCCGCTCCCGCGCGAGCATGTGGTACTGCGGTTGCTCCATCGTCGGAGGCACCAGGCCCAGCTCGCGCGCGATTCCGTGCGCGTTGGTGATCTGGTCCGCGCTCCACTCGGAGGTGCCCCAGTAGAGGACCTTGCCCTGGGACACCAGGTCGCTCATCGCGCGCACCGTCTCCTCGATCGGCGTGTCGAAATCCGGGCGGTGGCAGAAGAAGAGGTCGAGGTAGTCGACCTGCAGCCGCTGCAGCGCGGCGTGGCACGCGTCGTGGACGTGCTTCCTCGAGAGCCCCCGCTGGGTCGGCTTCTCACCGCCCCAGAAGACCTTCGAGGAGACGCAGTAGGTGTCCCGTCCCCAGCTGAGCTGCTTCAGGACGCGCCCCATCATCAGCTCCGACTCGCCGCTCGCGTAGACCTCGGCGTTGTCGAAGAAGTTCACTCCCGACTCGTAGGCGAGCTGCATCATCCGCGTCGCCTCGCCGTCCTCGATCTGGGAGTGGAACGTGACCCACGAGCCGAAGGAGAGCTCGCTCACCTTCAACCCTGACTTGCCCAGGCGTCGATACCTCATGATCGTGGGAGTTTAGCGCCGCACGTGGGAGCTGTCTCCCTCAGCTGGCCGGGATGAGCTCCAGCGCGCGCTCGACCACGTCTCGGAATTCCTGGGGGCAGGGTGCGCCCGCGTGACGCACGTCGACCGGTACGTCGCGCGCGCGATCGAGGAGCTGGCGGCAGAGCTCACACGCCTCGAGGTGCGACCGGGCGCTCGTTCGCACGTCCGGGTTCAGCGCGGCCTCGTTGTGAGGGTCGGTGAGCTGGAAGAGCACGTCGGGATCGGCGTGCTCCCCTCCCGCCTCCTCGATGCGCATCGCGATGAGCAGCGTCCACACCGAGCGGAACACCCAGTCGTAGAAGGTCTCGTGCAGGTCGTCGAAACGATCCGCCCGCAGCTCCGCGATCAGGCCCTGCATCAGTCGGGTCAGGGTCGGGGCGCGGTCGGCACCCGCATCGCCGTAGAAGCGCATCAACCCCTCCCGGAAGAGCGCGCCGTGTCGCTCGAGCAGTCCGGCGAGCCCCTCCGTGGAGCCCGCGGTGATCTGTCGCAGGATGTCTCGTTCTGTCGCCATGAGGATGCGGGGCAGAGGGTGGCCCTACCGGGTGTCCGACACGTCGCGATCGATGGGTCACCCGCGGATCTCCACTACGCAGTGAGGAGGGTCTCCGCGTGCCCCTTCTTGTTCGGTGTCTTCGCCGCCGAATGCGTGCCCGTAGTGTATCTTCCCCCCAGAATGGCGTCGCGCGGAGCAAAGGGGGGAACCCAGACATCTCGGAATCCAGGCAGCAGCGGCTGGAACGGGCCCGGCACCTCGTCCGGCAAGCCGCCGCTGGCTGACCCGGTGCCGGCAGGCACTGCGGCTACAGATTCCCGCGCTCCGGATCGATGAAGGACGTGAGGTGAGATGAGAGTTCTGTTCGTCCAGAAGTACCTCCCGGCAGAGATGATCGGGATCATGTACCTGTCGACGTGGCTCAAGAAGGCGGGCCACGAGGTCCGCACCCAGTTCCTCCCCGAGAAGGACTGGCTGGAGAAGATCAAGGAGTACCAGCCGCAGGTCCTGGCCTACTCCATGACCACCGGCGACCACGTCTACTACCTGGAGCTCAACCGCCAGCTCAAGGAGCTCACCGGCGCCTTCTCGGTCTTCGGCAACTCCCACCCCACCTTCGTCCCCGAGATGATCGAGGAGGAGGGCGTCGACGCGATCTGCCGGGGCGAGGGGGAAATGGCCCTCGCCGAGCTGTGCACCCGCCTGGAGCAGGGCGAGGACATCAGCGACACCCAGAACTTCTGGATCCGTGAGAACGGTGTGGTCCACAAGAACCCGGTGCGCCCCCTGGCCACGAACCTGGAGGACCTGGGCTTCCCCGATCGCAGCGTGATCTACGATCACGGTGACTGCTACCGCGACATCGAGCGCAAGATCTTCATCACGGCGCGCGGCTGCCCGAATAGCTGCTCGTACTGCTTCCACCACGCCTGGCGAGACAAGGTCTACGGGGCCACGGTCAAGCAGTACGTGCGCAAGCGGTCCGTCGACCACGTGATCGAGGAGATCAACCGGGTTCGCGACGCTTACCCGCTGCGCTTCGTGCACTTCCTCGACGACATCTTCAACATCAGCGACCGCTGGCTGGACGAGTTCTGCACCAAGTGGCCGCGCGAGGTCGACCTGCCGTTCGACGTGATCCTGCGCACGAACCTCACCACGGCGCGGCAGATGGAGGACCTGAAGAAGGTCGGTTGCATCTCCGCGCGCCTGGCGTTCGAGGCCGCCAACGACCACATCCGCAACGTCGTGTACCGCAAGAGCGTCACCCTGGAGGACATCAAGAGCTCCTCGAGGCACGTCAAGCAGGCGGGCATCCGCCTGACGTCCCTGCAGCTGCTCGGAGCTCCGGGCGGGACGTTGCAGGACGAGCTCGACACGCTGAAGCTCAATATCGACTGCCGGGTGGACCACCCGTGGGTCAGCCTGCTTCAGCCCTACGCGATGACCGACATCAACGAGTACACCAAGGACATCGGTATCGCGGTGGACAAGTGGGACGAGTTCCCCGAGAAGTTCAACCGGACGACGACGGTGCACCACGAGCACCAGAAGGAAGTGGAGAACCTCCACAAGCTCTTCCCGTTCGTCGTGCGGTTCAAGTTCCTGTACCCGATGGTGCCCTTCCTCCTGCGGCTGCACTTCCTGCGGCCGCTGTACCTGGTCATCTACGCGCTCTGGACGGAGTACCTGGTCAGCGAGCAGAACCAGCAGTGGGCGAAGGCGACAGGCAAGAACCGCATTCTGTCGTGGGCACCGATCGACTGGTGCTGGCGGACGACGATCAAGGTGTTCTTGCGCCTGCGCGAGGTTCTCTTCGGCAAGAAGTTCCGCAAGGCGCGCCTCAAGCTCCAGATGAGCTCGGACACCCTGATCCACTCGGACGAAGTCCTCGAATCCTGACCGCGGGGCTCTGCCTGCCGTCTCCGCAGGGTCCGAGTAGTCAGCCAACCGCGAACCGGGCTCTGCCCGGCGGGTGCGACCGAGCCGGCATCCAGCTCATGGCCGAAATCGGCGGCGGCGTCTATCCTGGTTTCCACTGGAACCAAGGAGGTCGCCATGAGTCGCTGTGCTTCGACTGCACTCGTCGTTCTCACCCTCACCCCCCTCGGGAGCCTCTTCGCGCCGGCGGCGCACGGGGCGACGGGAGATCCGGAAGGCGTCCTCGAGTGGACCTTCCATGCACCCGCCTACCGTCTCGTGCCCGTAGACGGCGCAACGCGCATCGAGCTGGAGGGAGGCGGCTCGCTCCAGACTCCGGGCACGCCGGCCTTGCCAGCGAAAACGGTCACCTTGGCGCTTCCTCCGGGTGCGCGCGCTACATCGGTGTCGGTCGTAGCGGTGGATGGCACGCTCCTCCCCGGCGTACACCGCATCCCGCCCACACCCTCGCCCGTCCTCCTCGTCGACCCTCCGCAGCAGCGGCTCGAGCAGGAGCGCATGTCGCGGGAGTGGACACGCAATCGCGACGCCGTGTACTCGACCGATCGGGCCTTCCCCGCATCGATCTGCGAGCTCACCGGCACGGGATCACTGCGCAAGTACGCCTACGCGAAGATCGCGATCCATCCCTTCACGTACCAGCCGGTCTCGGGTCGACTGGTCCACAACGAGACGGTGCGGATCGCGGTGCACTACCGCCTGCCCAGGCCGGGCAGCGCCGAGGCGCGCCATCAGGCGCTGCTGAACGTGTTCGACCGGTCCGCGCACGAGCGGGCGCTGGGCATCTTCTCCAATCCCACGGCCTTGGGTACCTACGGCCCCGCACCTCCGTGTACGCCCATCTCGTCGTTCCAGAGCAACTACTTGATCATCACCGACGATCTGCTCGTCGATTCGATCCTCGCGAGCGGTTTCCCGGCCTGGAAGGACTCTCTCGGCTACAGCCTGCGGCTGGTCACCACGTCGGACCCGATCATCACGAACCAGCCCGGCCCGTTCCTCTCTCAGAAGATCCGTCAGTTCCTGCGCAAGGTCTACGGGCCGTGGGGTGTGGAGTACGTGTTGCTCGTCGGGGGAGTCAGCGATGTTCCCATGCGCTACTGCTTCCCGGATCCGAGCAACCACGCCAACACCTGGTGGAACCCGAACTCGTACGGCGGCGCCGTGCCCACGGACCACTACTACGCGGACCTCTCCGATCCGGAGAGCGCGGGTTGGGACTCGGATGGCGACGGGTACTGCGGCGAGTATGGCGAGGACGATCCCGACTTCTTGGCGGAGGTGTACGTGGGTCGGATTCCGACCAGCAACGCGAACCGTATCACGCAGGCCCTCGACAAGCTGGTGGCCTTCGAGCAGGACACGGGCACCTGGAAGGACCAAGTCCTTCACGGCGGCGCGATCCTCTTCTTCGAGAACCAGGACTACGGCGGTGTGCCCTTCATCTGCGGGTGTCGCTGCCTCGCGGCCATCGAGAACGACCTGATGAGCGGGATGACGATCACCCACTACAGCGAGCAAGCGGGCATCGTCACCTCCCCGTGGCTCTGGCCGGCCCTGACCGAGGGCAACTTCATCGGCTCGTGGGTCTCCGGCCAGTACGGCTACGTCAACTGGTCCGGCCACGGCTCCCCGAACGGCGCCTGGCGCGCGATCTGGGACTGGGACGACGGCGACGGGGTATTCGAGTCGGACGGCTCGGACGGCACCACCTGGCTACCGTTCGTGTCGGGCTCCTCGAGCCTCGACGACGACCACCCCTCGATCGTGTTCGCCATCTCCTGCCACGTCGGCTATCCCGAGATCACCGGCCACGGCAACCTCGGTGTGGACCTCCTGACGAAGCCCGGCTTCGGAGCCGCCGCCGGCATCCTGAGCGCCAGCCGCCCCGCCGCGATCTCCGTCGACTTCGACGCGGACCCCTGGGGCGCGGAAGGCTTCGCCTACGAGTTCAATCGCCAGATGATCGAGCTCGGAAGGCCCGCGGGCGAGGCCACCTTCGAGGCCAAGTGGCACGTGCACGCCAACCACGGCAAGGACCACGTCTACGAGCACCAGAACATCTTCGACTACAACTGGTACGGGGATCCGGCGCTGGTGCCGTAGGGCGCGAGAACTCAGTCGACGCGCTCGTAGGACGTGGCGACGTACTTGCCGTCGGTCATGGCACCGGTGACCTTGATCTGGGCGCCCTGTTCCTTGTCCCTGCACCACTCCATCACGCCGAACGACTGGTGCTCGATGACGACGTAGTCGCCGTCGATCTCGACGTAGTTGCCGCATTTCCCGATGCCCTCGATGGAGCAACCGCATTTGGCGTCGTAGACCACGGCCGTGGTCCCCGGGGACTGATCCGCGGGAGTCCCGTCGTCGGTGACCGGCGTCTCCTCGGAGGAGCACCCGAGGAAGAGCAGCGGGCAGAGGGCGAGGGCGGCGGTGATTCTCTTCATGATCAGTCTCTTGGGGTTGGGATGGGGCGGGCATGGTACCTCAACGCCCGGGGACGTGCGGACGCGCAGGGTCTCGAACGGTGGACTGGTCCATCGATCGTCGCGGCCCTCTCAGAGCGGATTCCGGGGCAGCACTGCAGGACGAGCTGGATCGGGTGGAGGTCGGCCGTCATCCGCCCATGATCACCATGCCGCAACCTCCGCCGAGACAAGGAGTTGCGGGTCGGTCGACTCGTCGGACCCTGCGGGCTCAGGACCGGGGCCTGATCTCGCCTCCTACCGCCGCTCGGACATCAGGCGTCGCAGCGCCTGCTTGACCTCCTTCAGCTCCGCCTCGAGTTGCGCCACCCGATCCGCGAGCTTGTGGATCATCTCCTCTCGCTCGCGCCGCGCAGCCTGCTCATCCTTCTCCACTCCCCTGCGACTGGTGGTCACCGTGCGCACGGACCAGCGATCGCCGTAGAACTCCGCCAGGGCTCCACAGGCCTCCGCCCGGTCGACGTTTCCCCACTCCCGGTAGAGGCCGGACGCACTCCGGAGCAGCTCGAGCACCGTCGCCAGGTCGATGCCCTCCATGGCCTCGGTGATCGCCTCGCCTCCGGCGCCGCCCTGCTGCAACTCGGCCACCTGGATGAAGCGCCCCAGGATGTGCGCTCCATCCCTCTTTCCGGCCTCGGCACAGGCATTGCGGGCCATGCGAAGGATGTTGATGCGATGCGCGAGCTCTTCGATGTCTCGGGGGGCACGCTCGCGCTCGCGCTCGCCCTCCCGCTTGTGCTCGACAGCGCGTTCAGGCCTGGCCTCGCGCTCCTCAGTGCCTTCCTCCCTCTCGGCGCGTAGCTGGCGGGCGTAGTACTCGGCCAACTCGGCGCACAGCTCCGCCCTGTCCTGGTTGCCGAACTCCTCCCAGATGTTCGAGGCGTGCGCCAGCAGCTCGATCACGTTGCCCATGGAGATACCCTCCATGGCCTGCGCCATCTGCTCTTCGCTGGTGTCCTTCATCTGCAGCTTCGCGGCGTGTAGCACTCGACCCAAGTACTGGACGTGCTTCTCGTCGCCGGCCTCGGCGTAGGCGTGATGCGCGTGCTGCAGGATCCCGATTCGGAATTCGAGCTCATCGAGGTCGGTACGCTCCCGCTCGGCCTCTCGCTTGCGCTCGACTTCGCGCTCGCGTCTGACCTCGCGCTCGCGTCTGACCTCGCGCTCGCGTCTGACCTCGCGCTCGCGT
>CAZDQL010000005.1:0-885 GCA_964507325.1 uncultured Planctomycetaceae bacterium
GACGACCCGGAGCTGCCCCTACGGCGGTTCGTGCGCTGCGCATGGTGCGACACGCCGATGACCGGAAGCGCGACGAGGAAGAAGCTGGCGGACGGCACGGTCGCCGTGCACCGCTACTACCGTTGCCGGAACCGATCATGCGACGGTGACGGCGATGGCCGAGTGAACGTGCCGAAGGTGGAGATGGAGGCGACGTTCTCGAAGTACCTCGGCAACCTCACCGCCCCCAAGGGGCTCGTGAGCCTCTTCGCGGAGATCATGCGGGATTCGCTTCGCCATCGTCACCGGGATCTGGAGACCACGCGGCAGCGCATCGCACGAAGACGGCGCGAGCTGATCGACGAACGTGCCGCCATCACGAAGGCCGCGATCGCCGAGGCCATCGACCCGCAGACCTCTCGGGAGCAGCTCGATCGCAACCGGGCCGAGGACGAGAGCCTCGCCCAGAAGGAGGCCGAGCTGGGCCGCCCCATCCCTGACGTGGAGAGCTTGATCCCGGTGGCCGAGCGCGTGCTGACCGATCCGGCAGGGCTCTGGAGAGAGGCTCGGGGCGAGGCCCGCACCGTGCTCCAGCGGTTCCTCTTCCCCGAAGGCGTGCCCTTCGACGGCGAGTCGTTTGGAACCGCCGTAACCTCCCCCCTGTTCAGCCGCTTACGCGCGTGGGAGAGCGCGAAGGGGAAGATGGTGACCCCCAGGGGATTTGAACCCCTGTCGCCAGGATGAAAAGCAGGCGACTCCCCTGCCGCACGGGGTCGCTAGGGCCGGTTTCTGGCCGTTTCGCGGAGTGTGTCGGTGCTGGTGTCGGTGGTCGCTTGCGCGGATGGGCATCTCACACACACGATGCACCCTCGACCGAGAGCGCAACGGTCACTTCTGCAACCTGCC